>DAOTXO010000055.1:0-61433 GCA_034435495.1 Anaerolineae bacterium | reverse complement strand
TCTCTATGGTCTGAATCTGCGTCAGCAGCCGGGCGTAACCGCTCCCGTCATCGCCTTTCTGCCGCCAGGCACGCTGGTGGTTCTCCTGAATGGGCAGGCGACCGATGGAGAGGGGCAACGATGGCAAGAGGTGGCGACGGCCGGTCAGACGGGTTGGGTTCTGGCGCAATTTCTACGCGCCAACCCTTAACCACCTGACCTGGTAGGGAGCCCCTGGCTTTATGGGACGATGAGGCAGACCGGGTTGGAGAGAGGGGATTCTTGCAACGCTTCATCCATCACCTGCAATGCCAGACAGTGGTGGCCGGGCGGCAGGCGCAAGAGCCAGCTTTCTGGGCTGCCGGCCGGCTGCGGCGTCGATGGGCCGGCCGCCAACGTCGCCCGCCCCCAATTGGCTTCTGTCAGGGGTTCAGCGGCATAGCGGATATCGTAAGCCAGGGCCATCCCACTGTGAGCATCATCCCCAACGGCCGTCCAGGTCAATACCACCCGACCGCGTGCGTCCATGCCGGCCGTCAGGTCCACGACAGCGGCCGGGGGCGTCAGGTCGAGGGAGCGGGTTGTCACGTGGGCGGGCGACAGGAACTCGTCTACCTGACCATCCCCGTTGACATCCAGCGCCAGCTGCGGCGTGTGGGTGATCCAGCCCCGCATGGCGGGCGTCCAGGCAATGTAGGTAAAGGTGGCCTGGGTGACGGTGTGGCTGGCAGCGTCGGGCAGGTTGAGGGTGATGGTCAGCGGGCCGGCCGCTGCCGCGCTGATCTCGCAGGTGTAGTTGTCCCAGGCCGGAGCTTCAGGCCAGTGCAGTAAGATCGTCCGTTGGGCTGCCAGCGAGTTATCGATATACTCAGAGGTCACCAGCTGCTCTTCCACCGTGCCATCAGGTAGCCGCCCGGTGTGCCGGCCGGTGAGGGTGTGGTAAACATCCACATCTCCTGGATAGGTGGTGGAGCAACGGTACTTGTTGATGTTGTGCTCCGCCAGTTCATCCCAGATCAAGCCCCAGGCCAAGGGGTCTTGCCATTTGTCCTTTTGCGCCGGCCCACTTGGGCCATCATTCCAGGGAATCCATTCGATGTGGACTTTGCCCCAACGGCCGGTGAACGCCAGCCACGGTTCCGCTCCGCTCAGCTCTGCCAGAGGGTGGGTTGTGGGATCATACAGCCCTGTGCGCCCCGGTTTATCGTTGATGCCAATTTGCTCATTGCCAAACAAGCGGTAAGGATAGGGAGTGAAATAGCTGGCGTGTGTACCTTTTGCTACATACACTTTGGGGCGCTCCCCCTCCTTGTCCACATACTCCCACAAACGACGCGTCCCTTCGCCATGTTGCGCCATAACCACATACAGCGGTTGCTCGTTGGCATCCAGCACCACCTGCATATTTTCCCAATCCCCCTGGTGTTGATTGACGGCAATAATGTCAATGTCGTGGCCGGGGTTGAAATAGTAGAAGAACCAATATTGCAGCACAATATGGTCAGGATCGTCACGGTAAACACGGGTGTAAACCAGCGGGGCCCACTCCGGTGACTGGCTGAGGGTCTGGTAAAAGTCGGCCATCATGCGCCGGGTACACAGGATATGATCGAAAAAGGGACGCGCCCGACAGGGAAAGTCGAGATAACTGTCGGGAGTGTTATAGGGAGGTTCCGCCAGGTCTTCAGGCGTGGGGTTGGTTAAGGGAAGAGCCGGGCCGTAGTAAAGATGGGCCAGAGCAACGGCCGGCTCAATCGCCATCGGCCAATACACCTCTCCATAATGCCCATAGAGGAGGGGCGCAAAGCGCGCCGCCAGCTCAGCATCGGGGGATAGGGTGGCGGCCGCCGGCCGGCCCGGCCTGATACCCAATAGAAGGCCCACCATCACCAGTCCAAGCCACCACGCCCGTTGTCGCGCCATGTCTCACCCTCGATTTGAATTTCGCCTCACCTGGGCTATAATTATAGCCTGCATTGGCCTCGTAGCTCAACTGGCAGAGCAGGCGACTCTTAATCGTCTGGTTGCAGGTTCGAGTCCTGCCGGGGTCATCGTTGGAAAACAAGCCCACCCCATGTGGGCTTCTCTTCCTTTCGTCGCATCGGAGAATGCGAACTCTGCTAAAAAGCGTGTAAAGATGGTCACGCTGCCAGAAAGCAGATATGAACTCCCCCAAAAGCAAACGCGGGCACTCCCCATAAGTGCCCGCATCTTTCTGCGACAGAAATCACCGAATTGATACCTTACATTTTAAAAGATAGGGGGGCCAGATTCAATCGGGTGTTAGATCAAAGACAGTCTAAACCTTTTCCCCACGTCTCTATGAGGTGATTACCCCATAGGGTGTTTCAGTCAGACGTGACCAGGCCGATGCGCAGGGCATAGAAGAGTAGTTCGCGGGTGGTTTTCAAGTTGAGCCGTTGCTTGATGGCCGCACGGTGGACTTTGACCGTCGATTCTTCAATGTGCAAAAGGAGCGCAATCTCCCCCGTCCCTTTGCCTTCAGCCAGCAATTTGAGGACTTGCAGCTGACGTTCTGTCAGTTCATCGGTCAGGGGGGGTGATTGATTGCGCTGCATGTATTTGAGCATGTGGTTGGAGAGAGCAGGGCTGAGATAGGTATCGTTGGCCATGACAGCGCTAATGGCGTTCTCCAATTCGTTGGAGGTATCTTCTTTTAGGACATAACCATCCGCCCCCACCCCGCCCTGTCCCAGGGCCATCAGGATATACTCCTCGTTGGCATACATGGAGAGGACAATCACCCGCACAGTGGGAAAATCTCTTTTTATTTTAGCAGTCAAGGAGAGACCATTGCCCGGCATAGCGATGTCAGTTAAGAGTAAGTCGGGGCGCAGGCTTTGCACCAGGGTGTAAGCTTCGTCAGCGGTCGCGGCCTCGCCCACAATCTCTAATTGAGGGTCACTTTCCAACAACTCTCGAATGCCGGCCCGCACCAGAACGTGATCATCCGCCAAAATAATTCGTGTTTGCATCGTATCCTCCTTATAAGTAAACAGTCTGTTCCGAGTGCAAGTTTGGGGCTTGCACCACGGCTGAATAAAACGACTAACAGCACCCCCGGGCTGTTAGCGGACAATGGGAAAGGTAGCGCGCAGCGTAGCGCCCTCGCTGGGTGCGGAAAGAATGTCCAACCGGCCGCCTAACAGACGCGCCCGTTCTTGCATATTGAGCAAACCGACGCTTTGACCATCCTGAACCCGCGCCAGGGCCTGGGGTACATCAAAGCCAACGCCATCGTCGTGGATCTCAAACACAAAGGTATGATCTTGTTTCAGCAGCCGGACCGTCACAGTCTGGGCCTGGGCATGGCGCACGATGTTGGTGAGCGCTTCTTGCATCAGCCGGAAACAGGTGACCTCCCATTCTGAGGGCAAGCGTCCGGTTAACTGATTTTCAACATAGGCCGTGAACCCGGCGTGCTGCGCCTGTTGGTCGAGGTACCAGCGCACCGTTTGAAACAGACCCAGGTCATCCAGCATAGGAGGGCGCAAACCGCGTGACAGTTCGCGCACTTCTTCTGAGATAAGACCGGTGATTTCCAAACCGCGTCGCATGGCCCGGTGAAGAAATAGTGGGTCTGCTTCCGCTTTCTTGAGAGCGGTGCGGCAATGGAGGGTCAAAGCAGTCAACGATTGCCCAATTTGGTCGTGCAACTCGCGCGCCACCTGGCGCCGTTCTTCCTCTTGAGCCCAAACCAGGCTACGGGAGAGATGCTCCAATCGTTCATAGGCGGCGCGGAGTTCCGTCTGCGCCTGGAGGGTGGCGGTGATGTCGTGCCCTTCAGCGACCAGGCCGGTGACCACCCCTTGTTCGTCCATAATGGGACGCAGGGAGAAGTCAATGGTGATGGTGCGGTCGCGGCCGGTCATTTCGGTCTGATATTGTTCCGACTCTCCCTGAGCCACCCGGACAATGGAGGCTTGCAATTGGGCCGGCGCGGTGGGAGATAGATGCCACCAGGGCGTTTCCCAATAGAAGCGGGATAGCACTGCCTCACGTGTCACGCCAACGAAGTCGAGAGCGGTCTGGTTGATCTCCAGCAGACGACCGGCCGGGTCGAGCAAGGCCATGAACTGAAAGGTGGAGTTAAAGATGGCGCGGAAGCGTTGGGCGCTCTCGCGCAGCTGCGCTTCCATCAGGCGACGTTGCTGTACATCACGCACCGTGGCCACCACTTCGTGGTCGTTGAGGGCATTGAAGCGCGCCTCCCGATAGTAGAGCTGACCATTGATCTCAAAGGTAAAATCTTCGGTCTGGACTTTCCGCGTCGCCAGGGCACGCTGCACTGCTTGCTGCGCCTGGGCGGCAGCGGCGGGAGGCAAAATCTGGGTGAGCGGCCGGCCGAGTTGCTGTTCCCGGGGCATGAACAGGTTGTAATTAGGCGGTGCGTGAAGCTCCAGCAACATCCCCTCCCGGCTGATAGTGGCTACCTGGTCAGGGATGGCGTTGACCAGGGTTTGTAAACGCGCTTCGCTGGCGCTGTGCTCAGCGATAACCTGTAATAGCTGTTGGTTCAACTCCTGCAATTGGCGGGTGCGCTGCTCAACCTGGCGCGCCGCGGCTTCACGCTGCCCATGGGCGTGCCGCGCTTCGGTTTGCAATAGCTGGTTGTTCATCTGCTCCAGACGGATACGCTGGTAGTTGGCCAACACCAGAACAAGAGAGCCAAAGGCCAGGGGGGTAAAGGCCTGGGGCACAATATCCCTCCATACAACCTGGTTATTGAGCAAAGGAATGACGGCGATAAATGTCAGATTGACCAGCGCCAACACAAGTGTGGTGGACAGGGAGAAAAAGGTGGCGGATAAAAGGAGAGGGATAAAGGTGTAAATTAACAGATGCACCAGGTCAGGGGTCAGCCCCATCCAGGCTGTGGCATAGATGAAGAGCAAAAAGGTGACCACCAAACTGCCTATACCCCAGCGATAGAGCGGCGTGCGGGCTAATAGATAGCTGATCAGATTCAGCCCTTGTGAAAAAAGCAGGGCGACCCAGCGCCCGGCGGCATCGGACGGTTGGCGCACAGTGATGATCAACAGCTGCACCAACACCCCGCTCAATATGTAGAGCAAGATGAAGTTCGTGAACAAACGCGCCGCCTGACGTTCCGTCTCGCTCAGGGTGGCGGCCGGCTCGGTCAACCAATGCCATACATTGCGCCCCAAAGACATAGTCGCTTGCTCCACACAACTCGCTTGCAGGAATGAAGTATCAGTCGTCTGGAATGTAGGCTAATCATAACAGAAAAGGGGGCGGATGGGGATGGCTCTGGAGGTAATTCATGAAAACAGTCTCAGAAGCTATCAGCAGCCGGCCGTAGCTTTGTTCCAATCTTCACAATTTGGTATAATGATAATGCTATCAAAACCTCGACCAGGCTGCGGTCGAGGTTTTTGTGTGTTTGACGCAGCGGGAGTGTTAAGGATCGTTTTATGTTGACCCAACGGCGGGATTTACGCAACATCGCCATCATCGCCCATGTCGACCACGGCAAAACCACCCTGGTGGACGCCATGTTGAAACAGGCGCATGTTTTTCGCAGCAACCAGCAGGTTGTGGAGCGCGTTCTCGACTCCAACGACCTGGAACGAGAACGCGGTATCACCATTCTGGCGAAGAACACCGCCATTTCGATTGTTGACCCGGCCACCCAACAACCAGTCAAGATCAACATTGTGGATACCCCCGGCCACGCCGACTTTGGCGGTGAGGTGGAGCGGGTGTTGAACATGGTGGATGGGGTGTTGTTGCTGGTGGACGCAGCCGAAGGCCCCATGCCCCAAACGCGCTTTGTCTTGCGCAAGGCGTTGGCGTTGGGCCATCGCGCCATTGTGGTCATCAACAAGATCGACCGCAAAGATGCTGACCCGGAGCGGGTGCTCAATCAGACGTTTGATCTCTTCATCGAGCTGGGGGCTTCGGACACCCAGGCGGATTTTCCGGTGGTGTACGCCATTGCCACGTCTGGCCAGGCCGGTTTGACGCCGACAGTTAGCCCCGACCTGGGGCCGCTGTTTCAGGTGATCCTGGACGCCATTCCCTGCCCTGAAGCTGACCCGGACGCGCCGCTGCAACTGTTGGTGACCACGTTAGATTACGACACCTATCGCGGTCTGACCGCCATTGGACGGATTTTTGCCGGCCGCCTGATGACCGGCCAGAGTGTTGCCCGTATCACGGCCGATGGGCGCATCCAACGCGAGGAGACGCGCTATCTGTATGTGCATCAGGGATTGAAGCGCGTCGAGGTGGAGGCCGCCGAGGCGGGTGAAATTGTGGCTCTGGACGGCTTGCAAGAAGTCGCCATTGGGGAAACGTTGTCGGATCCCCAACAGCCTAGCGCTCTGCCGGCCATTACGGTGGAAGAGCCAACGGTGCGGATGACCTTTGGCGTCAACACCTCACCCTTTGCCGGCCGGGATGGGCGCTGGGTCACGTCGCGCAAATTGCGCGAGCGGCTGTTCAATGAGCTGCGCCACAATGTCGCCCTGCGGGTGGAGGAAACAGAGACGGCCGACACCTTCACCGTCAGCGGCCGGGGCGAGCTGCATCTGGCGATTTTGATTGAGACAATGCGGCGCGAGGGGTATGAGTTCCAGGTTTCCCGGCCGGAAGTCATCTTCCGTCTCGGCGCTGATGGAGAACACCAGGAGCCATACGAGGAAGTGCACATCGAAACAGCCCCGGAAGCGGTGGGGACGGTGGTGGAGATGCTCGGCCGGCGACGCGGCCAGATGCAAAGCATGAGCGACGCCTCCAACGGCTCCATCCATTTGATCTACATTGCCCCCACGCGGGGGTTACTGGGTTTTCGCTATCAGTTCTTGACCGCCACGCGCGGCCTGGGGGTGTTGCACAGCAACTTTTATGGCTACGGGCCGCTGGCGGGCGACATCACCGCCCGCACCACCGGTTCGTTGATCGCCTGGGAGGCGGGTTTGACCACCACCTATGGGCTGCGCAACGCTGAAATGCGCGGCGTTTTGTTCCTGGAGCCGGGGGTAGACGTGTACGCCGGCATGGTGGTGGGAGAGCATCAGCGGCCGGGGGATTTGCCGGTCAATGTGTGCAAACGTAAACATCTGGACAACATGCGCAGCGCCACCCGCACCATTGACGTGCGCCTGACGCCGCCGCGTGTGATGAGCCTGGACGAGTGCATCGAGTATCTGGCGGAAGATGAGTTGCTGGAAGTGACTCCCCACAACCTGCGCATCCGCAAGCGCATTCTAGACAAAGAGGAGCGGGAACGGCAACAAAAACGGCTGCGCCCCTTGTTAGAAGTGGCCGAATAGAAGCGTTATTCTGAGGCTGAGTCAGCCGGGGCTGGCAAGGCCAACGGATATAGCTGTTGTAAGCGGGGTATATCCGTGGCCACATCTCCACCCGGCCAAAAAAGGGGCCGGATGTCGATCACCCGCTGGTCATTGTGGATGACCACCGGCAAAATAGGCACGCCAGCCCCCACCGCAATGTGATAGAAGCCGCTTTTCCAGCGATTGACCTGACTGCGTGTTCCCTCTGGCGCAATAACCAGTACCAATTGCTGGCGGCGCTTAAACTCCGCCACCATGGCCTCCACCACACCGTGGCTGGCGGTGCGATTGATGGGAATTCCCCCCAGCCAGCGCAAAAGCCCCCGCACCGGCCAGCGAAACAGGGTGTGTTTGCCCATCCATTGGAAATCAATCCCCGTCGCCAGCCAGATGGCCGCCATCAACAACCCATCCCAATTGGAGGTGTGCGGCGCGCCGATGGCAACAAAGCGGTCGCGGTCGGGAATCTGGCCCACAACGCGCCAGCCGATGACCAATAAGAGCATTCGCCCCAACCAACGAGTGAGCCGATTGCCCCGGCGCGGCACCGCCGCGCCAATGGGCGGAATAGATACCAGCGTTGCTACCTCGTTCTTCATCACAGTCTGAACTCCCCGGCCAGCCACCCAATGACAGGCTGGCAATCGATTCGGAGTGTTAAACCCCACGTCGGCCGATTAGTCACGCCTTTGGCCAGAATTCGTCATGCAGGCGAGTTATCGCTGTCGCTTCATGGCAGGCATGGGCCGGCTGATCGTATAATAACTCCATGCCAAACGTAGCCGCTTTCCAGCTGACCCATGTCATCGCCCAACAGGCCGACGGCAACGCGCCCTACCTGGAGTTTCTGCGCGTTCCTGACCTCAGCCTGGGTGTGTATGTTTTGGAGCCAGGGATGCCTGACCAACAAACACCCCATGCTGAGGATGAAGTTTACTACATCGTCAGCGGTCGGGGGATGCTCCAGGTGGGCGAGGAAGCAATTTCGGTGCAGGCCGGGGCCATGGTTTATGTGCCGGCGCGTGCGCCCCATCACTTCCATAGTATCACGGAAACCTTGTGCACGTTGGTCTTTTTTGCGCCGGCCGAAGGCAGTTCGAGGTGATCCCATGACGATGCCAGGTTTTATCGGGCTGGGTATCATGGGGCGGAGTATGGCCCACAACTTGCTGCGGGCCGGCCACCCCTTGCGCGTCTGGAACCGTACTCCTGAGCGCATGGCTCCTTTGCTGGAAGCGGGGGCCAGCGCCGGCCGGAACCCGGCCGACATCGCCGCCCAGTGCGACGTCATCTTCATCTGCGTCAGCGACACGCCGGATGTGGTGGCCGTGACGTTGGGGGATGACGGGTTGATTCACAGCTTACAGCCTGGGACGGTGATCGTCGACCACAGCACCATCAGCCCCCAAACGACGCAGGAGTTGGGGCAGCGCGTAGCTGCTCTGGGGGCAACCTGGCTGGACGCGCCCATCAGCGGCGGCAGTGAAGGGGCGGCGCGAGGTACACTCAGCATCATGCTGGGAGGCGAAGCGGCCGCTGTGGCCCAGGTGCGCCCCTACTTGCAGGTGATGGGCCAGACCATCACCCATGTCGGGCCTCTGGGAGCGGGCCAGATGGCCAAACTGGTCAACCAGATTTTAATCGTCAACACCATGCAGGGCATTGCTGAAGCGTTGTTGCTGGCGCAGGCAGGCGAGCTGTCCCTGGAAAAGACCCTGGAAGCAGTGTCTGGCGGAGCGGCCGGCAGCTGGATGTTGACCAACCGCGCCCCCCAGGTGATGCGTCGCGACTGGCGGCCGGGGTTCATGGTGGATTTGCAAACCAAAGATTTGCGCCTGGCGCTGGAGGCGGCCGACCAATTGGGGGTTCCGCTGCCGCACACCGGGCAAATTTTCCAGGCTTACCGGGCGTTGCAGGCGCAAGGCCTGGGGGCAGAGGGCAACCATGCCCTGGTCAAAGCGTTGGAAAAGCTGGCCGGCCGCGCTATTGGCGCGCCGTCCCCGGAGAAAGAAACCCATGCCTGACCTGTCGTCCCAACCGGTAACTGCGTCCGATCCGGTGTGGATCGGGGCGCTCTCCAACACGCCTCTGGGGGATGTGTGGCTGGCGGCCGGCCCCCAGGGGTTGATCGCCGTCGCCTGGAACCTGGCCGAGGCGGGCTTTCGCGCCTATATCGCCACCTGGATCGGCCGGCGGCCGGTGATGTTGGCCCCGGCTCAAATCACCCCTTACGCTGAAGCCGTTCATGCTTATCTGGCGGGCGAACGGCAGGCCTTCGATCTGCCGATTGACTGGAGCATTCTGCCAGAGTTCCAGCGCCAGGCGCTCCAACTGGTGGCGCAAATTCCTTATGGCGAGACGCGCACCTATGGTGACATCGCCCAGCAACTCGGCCAACCCGGGGCCGCCCGCGCCGTAGGGCGGGCCAACGCCACCAACCCCATGGCCCTGGTCATTCCCTGCCATCGCGTATTGGGCAAGGATAACCAGTTGCATGGCTATGGCTACGGCCTGGCGACGAAAGCATGGTTGCTGGCGCTGGAAGGCGCCGCGGTGGGCCGACAGTTAAGCCTGTTGTAAAGAATACCATGACCTCCACAACGGTCGACGCGGCTACGGGCCAGGGCGAAGGGCCGGGCGGGCTGGAAAGCCAGCCCAACGCCGGGCTGCCCCCAGGCGCGCCGGCCGTCCTGGCGCTGACGGTCACCGGGCTGTTGATGGGCCCCATCTCCGTTGGGCAATGGTTTGCCCCGCTGGTCGCGTGGCTCCCCTACCTGGTGTGGCTCGTGGCTCTGGAATCGGTCTATACCACCCTGTGGCTGGCTGCGCCGGCGCGACGACTGGCGAACAAATCCCTCTTGCGGGTGGGTGAACTAGCGCTCTGGCTGGTCAGCCTGCGCCTCATCACCTGGCAAATTCAGGACAGCTGGCCGGCCGGGGAAACGTGGCGCGCTTACCTGGCGGATCCCTGGTCGGCGCTGGATGGCATGTTCCTATTCAGCGCCTTTGTCCTCATCCTGGCCTGGGCGCAGGCGGCCCTGTGGGGTAAGCTCTTCAGCCAGATCAGCGGTGGCATGGCGGCAGCGGCGGCCTACGGCCGGCGCCGCCTGCGTTGGGGGTACGAGTACCTGGATCTTCCATCAGACATCGACCGCGCCGATCTGTTGCGCCGCTTTGTCCAAAGCTGGGCGGTGGGCGGCATTTTTCTGTTACTCACCACCGCCCTGACCACTTTCGATGTGCCGCGCTTCGACTTTGGCGCTCCTTTGCGTACTGTAGGGCGGCTGGCGCTGCCGCCGCATCTGTTGTGGGGATTGTTGCTCTATTTTCTGGGCGCGCTGTGGCTCACCAGTCAGGCGCGCTATCAGATGTTGCAAGGGCGTTGGCTGGCGGCCGGCTTAACGGTGAGCCAACCCCTGGGGCAACGCTGGCAGCGCCTCGGCTTGGTCGCTTTGGGCGTGGTGGGGTTGCTGGCAGCGCTGTTGCCGATTGGCTCCACCCTGGGCATCGCCCGGCTGTTGGAGCTGGCGATCTTCGCCCTTCTGGCTGTGGTCAACCTGTTCTTGACGGTTGTGGCCGGGTTGGCGGCTTTGATCTTCCGCCTCTTCTGGCGCGAAGGAGATGCCCCCACCCTGGACTGGCCTGCCCTGACCCCACCCCCGGCCCCCCCCTCGTTGACCCCTTCCATACCCCAACTTCCCTTGCCGGTCGGCAGCTTGATCTGGGGCATGTTCTTGGTGCTGATGGGGTTGGTGGTGGCTTTCTTCGTGTACCATCGGGTGCGTCCCTGGGACGGCACGCTCTGGCAACACCTGTGGCTGGCGCTGCTGGCCTGGGTACACAGCTGGGGACAGAAAGCGGCGGGCCTGATTCAGTTGCGTCGCCGGCCGGCCGTTGAAACGGCGGCGGCTGCGCCGGCCGGCGTGCGTCGCCGGTGGTGGGAGCGTCTGGGACGCCTGACGCCCCAAGAACAAATCCGGCTGTTTTATCTGGCGCTGGCGCAACGCGCCGGTGAACAGGGCGTGGCGCGCATCCCGGCCCAAACGCCGCTGGAGTACGCCGCCACGTTGGATGGCAACTGGCCGGAAGCCGAGGGGGAGATCGAAACTCTAACCCAGGCCTTTATCGAGGCCCGCTATACTGCCCACCCCATTGTGGCGGAAAAGGTGGGGATAGTTCAAAGCGCGTGGCGGCGCGCCCGCGCCTGGTTGCGTCGCCCCCCCAGGCAGCATGAATAACCACGAGGAGAGAGAAAAGGTGAAGGCACAACGAGGTAAGCGGCTTGTGATATGGTTGATGGCGCTGGCCTGGATCGCCCTGGGGCGTGAAGGCGTGGCGTTGGCGCAACAGGGCAAAGGGGCCCTGTTGATCACCGAGGTTATGTACACCACTACCGGCCCAGATGAGGCGGAAGAGTGGGTTGAGCTGGCGAACGTGGGCCAGGAGGTGATCGATCTGGCCGGCTACAAAGTTGGCGACGAAGAAAGCGTCGGCGGTCGGGAAGGAATGCAACGCTTTCCGGCCGAGGGAGCCTGGCTTGAACCAGGGCAGGTGATCATTGTGGCGCGCACAGCGGCCGGTTTTCAGGCGCGCTGGGGTTTTGCGCCCGCTTATGAAATGATCGACAGCGACCCGGCCGTGCCCGATATGCGCCCCTTCTCCCTCTGGGCAAGCGGTGAAACCGCCCTCTCCAACAGCGGAGACGAGGTGCTCGTCATGAACCCGGACGGGGTGATCATTGACGCCATGAATTATGGCGAGAGCAACGCCTTTTTCATTCCAGCCGTGGCAGGCGTGGGGGACGGGGAAAGTGTGGAGCGTGTGCCCGCCAACTGCGACACCGATAGCGCCGGAGATTGGCAACCCCAACGCACGCCTACGCCGGGCGTCATCAGCCTGGAAGGAGAGTGCCGTGAGGCGCTAGACCCCATCACGGCCGGCGATTTCCCCCCCATTGGGCACATTCAGGGGGATGGCAATGTCTCCAACTTTGTCAATGAAGTGGTCACCTTCACCGGCGTGGTCACCGGCCGGCACGAAGATCGCAACACGGCCGGCGTAACCTTTTACACGCTATTTGTGCAGGATATTCCCGGCCGGGAAGATGGCGACCCGGCCACCTCCGACGCCATAGCAGCCTTTGTGGCTCGCGACAAACCCCAGGCGCAAATCGGGGATTATGTGGTGGTCAGCGGACAGGTGATTGAGTTCTTCGATCTGACGGAGATCAGCGATGAGAACATCACAGTGCGCGTGGTCAGCAGCGGCAACCCGTTGCCTGAGCCGGTGGTCATCGACCCGCCCGCCACCGACGAAGCCGGGCTGCTGGCCTATTACGAATCGTTGGAAAGTATGCGCGTGACGCTGGGCGATCAACCGGCCCGGGTGGTGGGGCCAACCTTTAGCGGCTGCGGCTTTGCGGTGGTGCGAGCAGATACCGGCCTGCAACGCGTTGTGCGTCAGCGTGAAGAAGATCCCATCGGTCAGATTATTCCCATCTTGAACAACTCCGATGTCAACTGTGAGACCTTTCCCCACGTGAAAACCGGCGACGATGTGTTGGGGCTGGACGGGCCGTTGACCTACAACTTCGATCAGTTCAAGATTGTTGAACAAAACCCCGCTGACCTGGTGGTTAACGCTGCGCCTTATCCGCCGCTGCCCACAGTGCCCATCCCGGCCGCCCACCAATTCAGCATCATCTCCTTCAATGTCGAGAACCTGTTCGACGGCATCAACGACACCGGCCTGGACGCCGAACCCAAGTTGACGCCGGAAGAGCTGGCCTTGAAGCAGGGCAAGATCAGCGCCGCCATCGCCAACCTGCTCCACTGTCCCACCCTGGTGGGCATCCAGGAAGTGGAAAAGGAGTCGCTGTTGCTCGATCTGGCCGCCATCATGACCGATCCCTGTGGCTTTACCTACACAGTGACCCACCTGGAAAGCGCCGACAGTCGGGGGATCGACCTGGCGTTGTTGAGTGACCCGCGCCGCGTCAGCGTGCAGAGCGCCACGCTGGAGCAAACCTGTACCCTGCAAGACACCGGCATTGAAGACAACACCGCCGACTGTGGCCTGGCCAAGAGCCCTCTCTTCTCCCGGCCTCCGCTGCGCGTCAACCTGACCCTGGATAGTCAACCCATGACGATCTACATCAACCATTTCAAATCCAAGCGCGGCGACGCCCTGGGTACGCTGGGCGAACGGCTGGAGCAGGCGCAGCATGTCGAGGCGCTGGTAGCGGAGCAGTTGGCGACGGATCCCGATGCCTGGATCATCGTCATGGGGGATATGAATGATTACGAGGATTCCCCTCCGCTGCGCATCTTGACCCAGAGCGGGATTTTGAGCAATATCTTGAGCCTGGTGCCAGAGGCTGAGCGGTACAGCTACGTTTTCAGTGGGGCGTCGCAGCTGATCGATGCGTTGCTGGTGACGCCCGCCCTCCAGGCGGGGTTAGCCAGCGTGATGATTGTCCACACCAATGCTGACTACCCCGATGTTCTGGGGGATGATTTGAACAGCCCCTACAAAGCCACCGATCACGACATTCCCTATGCCATCTTCGACCTGACGGATGCCCCGGCCGAGACGGTCAACGTAGTGGAAACGGTCGGGGAGGAACCGGCCCCCACGCCCACAACAGGCGGGGGCAATTATCTGGCCGTCGTGGGAGTTGGCGCAGCGGCCGCGGCCGGGGTGGGTCTTTACGCCTGGCGTCGGCGCGCCGCCAAGGAGACGACCTGATGAACTGGGTGTGGCAACGTGAGACAACTGAACCATACAGCGCGGCCGGTTACACCATCACCCTGGAAGCGGAGCTGGTGGGGCTGCGTTGGCCTGGCGGGGCCTGGGTGTGGAAACGACCGCGACGGGTGTATGTCTCGCGCCAGGATGTGACACAGGTCTATCCCATTGTGGATGTCACCCGCTGGGGCCAGATCACCCTTATTTTGCTCGGCTTGTTGCTCAGCGCCGGTGTTCGCCAGCGCCGCGAGCGCAACGCCTGAGCCCAGGAGAAAAACGATGAGTCAGGAACAGGCTACTACCAATCCTTCTCCCACCTCGAACTTGCCCAATATCAATGCCATTTTCGAGCGTCTGTTGAGTTTACAAACTGTTTTTGGGTCGGCCGTCACCCAGGGCGATAGCCTTGTCATACCCGCCAGCGAAGCTATGGGTGGGCTGGGTGTCGGCTTTGGCTTTGGTCTTGAACCCGCCAAAGAGAAAGAAGGCGCGTCGCAAGGCGGGGGGGGCGGCGGCGGCGGCTATATGGCAGCCCGGCCGGTGGCCGCCATTATCATCACGCCCAGGGGCGTGCGCGTTGAACCTATCGTGGATGCCACCAAGTTAGGCCTGGCCTTTGTGGCGGCGGTTTTGGGCGTTGCCACCAGTCTGCTGCGGGCGCGACGAGCCGGCCGGCGTTAATCCGATGGACATGCCCAACGACATGACATTTCCGGTTGTGCCTCTGCGGGGTGGGGTTGTCTTCCCCAGCTCGGTGACAACCGTTGCCATCGGGCGCAACCGTTCTTTAAGGGCGGCCCAGGCGGCGCTGGAAAACAATACCCCTCTGCTGATTTTGATCCAATACGACGCTGACGAAGAGAACCCCAGCGATGATAGCCTGGTTCCCATCGGCGTCCTGGCCATGGTGCGCGATCTGGTGCGCGGGCCACAGGATGGGGTGCAGATGGTGATCGAGCTGCGCGAACGGGTGAGCTTCCTGGGGCTGGCCGGCCGCGAACCCTATCTGAGCGGGCGCTGTGCCCCGGCCGAAACGACTGACGGCGCGCCGGCCACTCTGATGGCGCAAGCGCTGGCCTACGTCGATGAATACGCCCGACTGGTGGGGGAGGTCAACCGCCATCTGGCAGCCGATTTGCGCACCCACATCACTGCCGGTCAGCTGGCCGACTATCTGGCCGGCCTGCTCACCCTGCCCTTCGAGGCAGAGCTCACCCTGCTGACCACCCTGGATGGCGTCGAGCGGCTGGAACAGGTGTTGGTGCATCTGAAGCGCGAAGTTCAGGTGGCGGAGATTCGAGCCAAAATTCAACAAGATGCCCGCGAAGGAGCCGACCGGGCGCAGCGCGAATTTCTCTTGCGTGAGCAGATGAAAGCCATTCGCCGCGAGTTGGGGGAAGAGTCGGACAATATTCTGACCGAGTTGCGCGACCGGCTGGCGGCGGCCGAGATGCCAGCCCTGGCGTATGAGCGGGCCATCAAGGAGCTAAAACGGCTGGAACGCCAGGGGGAACAATCCCCAGAAGCGGCTGTCATTCGCACCTATCTGGAATGGTTGAGCGAGCTGCCCTGGAACAAACTGAGCGAGGACAACCTGGACGTGGATCATGTGCGGATGGTGCTGGATGAGGATCACTACGGGTTGGAGGATGTCAAGCAACGCTTTGTCGAATATGTGGCCGTGCGCAAACTGGCCGGCCGCCAGATGAAAGGGCCGATCATCAATTTGAACGGGCCGCCCGGTGTGGGCAAAACCTCCATCGCCACCTCTGTCGCCCGCGCCATGGGGCGCAAGATGGTGCGCATCAGTCTGGGGGGCGTACACGACGAAGCGGAAATTCGAGGGCATCGGCGCACCTACATTGGCGCGCTACCCGGCCGGCTCGTTCGCGCCTTGCGTGATGTCCAGACGCGCAACCCGGTCATTGTGCTGGATGAGATCGACAAAATCGGCAGCGATTGGCGCGGCGATCCCAGTTCCGCCCTGCTGGAGGTGCTGGACCCGGAGCAAAACCACAGCTTCACCGATCATTACCTGGAACTCCCCTTCGACCTGAGTCAGGTCATCTTCATCACCACCTCGAACACAGTGCGCACCATCCCCCCCGCCCTGCGCGACCGCATGGAGATTTTAGATATGGAGGGGTATGTTGAAGATGAGAAGGTGGAAATTGCCCGCGCCTATCTGATCAAGAAGCAACTGACGGCGCACGGCCTGGCTGAGGTTGGGGTCAACTTCGAGGAGGAGACCCTGCGCCGCCTCATTCGCTACTACACCTATGAGGCCGGGGTGCGTCAACTGGAACGCCTGGTGGGGTCGCTGGTGCGCAAGGTGGCGGTGCAGGTGGCGCGGGACGAGCCCGGCCCCTTCACCATCACGCCGGAAATGATTGCAACCCATCTGGGGCCAGAGAAGGTCTCCTATGGCAAAGCGGAGGAACAGGATGAAGTGGGGGTGGTCACCGGTCTGGCTGTGGTGGGAGATAGCGGAGACACCCTTTCGATTGAGGTGCGCCTGAGCGAGGGCAACGGCCAGCTGCGCCTGACCGGCTCCTTAGGGTCGGTGATGCAGGAGTCAGCCCAGGCGGCCCTGACCTATGCGCGGGTGAATGCGCGTCGGTTGGGGTTGGAGCCGTTGGTTTTTGATCACACCAACATCCATATCCATGTGCCGGCCGGGGCGCAGCCTAAAGATGGCCCTAGCGCCGGGTTGGCCCTGACCACCGCCATTATCTCGGCCCTGACGCAACGGCCGGTGCGCAAAGATGTTGCCATGACGGGAGAAGTGACCCTGCGCGGCAAAGCGTTGGCCATTGGAGGGCTGAAATCGAAAGCCATTGCTGCCCATCGGGCGGGCGTGAAAACGGTGCTCTTTCCCCACGATAACCTGCGGGATGTGCCCGACCTGCCAGAGCGGGTGCGGGCGGATTTAATCTTGATTCCCGTCCGCCATGTGGAAGAGGTGTTGGAACATGCCCTGCTGGCAGCGGTGGGGCCGCCCTGGTATGTCCGTGTGGACGGCCGGCCGGAAGAGAACCTGACGCCTACGCCGGCCGTGCCCTGAGCATTTGCAGCTATCGCCAGAGCGATAGCTGCAAATGGGGCGGGATCGCAACACCGAAGCGCTCTGCCAGCAGCGCCATGTCGCGACGGTCTTTATCCGTTGGTTCGTAACCGTGGGCATGGCACAACACCTGAGCGGCCGGCGACAGGCAGCGCACCCCCCGGCCGGCGATGTGCCCCTGCCCCTGAAAACCTTCCGCCGGATAGACCCAATCCTCGCCATTTTCCATCCGGTACACACCGTTGCCCTGGGCGTCCCAGCGGACAGCGTGGATGTCCACTTCCAGGCCGGCCCCGTTGGCCAGGACAAAAGAGTGGGGCGGTTGCCCCTGCTGGAGCGTGAACCCGAATGGCTCCAGGCAGGCTTGAAGCCGGGGGACATCCGTCAGCGCCAGGATAAGGTCCACATCTTTGTGACGGCGGGTTTGTCGGCCCAACAAGGCATCGACGCCCCACCCGCCATCCAGCCACACCGTCACCCCGGCGTGCGCCAGGCGCGCCAGCAACGCCAGCAGGTCGGAGGCAGCCATTTCCGGCGCGTCGGGGTGCAGCTGCCCGGTCATGCGGAGGACGCGCCGGCGGTGTGTTCCACCATCAGCGTCACCATTAGCGCCCCTTCGCTCCACAGGCGATGGCGCACGCCGGCCGGCCAGCGCACCCACTCCCCGGCCTGCAGAGGCGCCGCTTCCCCCTCCAGGCTGGTCATGCCCTGTCCCTCCAGGCAAATGACATCAATAACCATGGGGGCGGCGTGTTCGTGGATCGTCCCTCCCGGCTGAAAGCGCAACAACGCCAGACTCAGCCGCTCCAACCGCAGGAGGGCCTTCGCCTCCACGCCGTGACAGCCAGCGTAGGGCAACGGCGTCCAGAGCGGCCGGGGCATAGCCTGCACCTGGGGACGTATCAGGGCCTCGATCCAGGCCTGATGTTCGGCAAAGTGGTGGCTGGTGTTGCCCACAATCAAATCGAGGAGGGGCCGGCCGGCGTCTTCGTCCTGATCGTCCGCCCCTTCCTCCTGGTACAGGCGTTGCAGGTCTACATCCGTCAGGGCCTTGACCTGATCGAGCAGTTGGTGGTGGACGGCATGACTTTGGGCCAGAGCCTCGGCATAGGCCAGGTGGCGCGTCTGCTGGTAGATAGCGGCGTTGATGGCGTCGTCGTCGCCGGCGCGGTAAAGCTCGGCCGGCACAGCCAGGCCGACGTAGCGCGGCCGGCCCTGCAAGGCAAAGACAGCCGAGCGCTCCCAGGCCAGCAGATGCAGGATGTGATCCCGCACCGTCCACCCCTGCGCATCTTGCAAAATGGTCTGCTGGGCCGGGGTCAGGCGTTCCAACAGCCGTTGCAAGGCCTCCCAGCTATGTTCAATGTGAGCCAACAGTTCCCTATGCGTCGTCACACGGGATGATGTCATAGCAGCCTCCACCAACAGCGAACCATGAGCCGCACTGTATAGCGTTTTCAATTATTAGGCAAGAACACGAGCTGGCCAATTCCAAATGGATGCTGTGTGCCTGAACGTGGCGAGAGCCATGCATCTTGACAGACCCTGACAAGATTCTATAATCTACATTTCAACCAAACACGACCCATTTTCTACAGGTATGATCCGGGTTATACGACTGTGTCAGGTATGTAATCATTCGGGCGTTCTATCTTGTAGATAGACCCAAAGCTGCGCGAGCATCCTCTGCTATTATAACTTAATCGGATCGACAACTTTGATGGGCAAATATTATGAGTGACATTGCTCGTTTATTTCAACAACAAGTGCCACTGGATAGCAAGGTCAAAATTTTCTTGACGAATGGTAAAGAAGTCATTGGAACTCTTGATGAAATAAGCCGGGGACATGTTACTCTTCGGAATAACGGAAAGCCATTAACTATTCTGCTGAATATGATCGGCGGTTGGGAAGTTGTCGAAGAGGTCTTACATCAAACATATGGTTTATCCTTGCAAGAAGGTCAGGTTGAATCAACTATAACCCAAGACCTGGTAGAAAATGCTGATACTGGGCAGGATACTCTGGAGACATCCCTTCTTGCTACAACAAAAAACAGATCGGTTTTACCTGATGATGGTTTGGGTCTTGAAGTTTATACCAAGCTAATCGAAATAAATGCCAACTTACAAGCTCGCTTAGAAGTTGCAAGAATTGAAATTGTCCAACCGAGTTTTGTTTTTCCCACTGATGAACTTCATCAACCCGCTGCTTCCCAGAAAGATGTCAGGAATTTATGGGACAGATTCATCAATAAATACAAGTACGCTGTCAAAGTGAATGAATTAAGTACAACGCATGGCCGACTCCCCAATATCATCAGCGACTTGGAAGAATTGAGCCGTTGGTGTCCACATTCTCCGAGCGTAAGTGATCATCTGGCCTATTTTTACTATCTTGCCGGTCAAAAACAAAAGGCCCTTGAGACTTATAAGAAAGCAGCCTTTAATTCTAAAACAGAATTGGGTTGGGGTAACTTAGCCGCAATAGCATTGGAATGTAGCCAGGAAGAACTTGCTTGCTACAGCTTAGAGCAATTTTTCCGGCAATCGCCCATAACAGAACCCTGGTATCTTTTTGTCAGGCTTTTAATGAAATTCTCGAACTATTGCGCCTTAAAATCGCTTTGGGAAATAATCTTAGCACGAAAAAGATTTGAACAGGAATTTGGGATTTTCATCGATACGTTGGTTTTCCTTTTAAAAGTTACAGGTAAAGAGGGTTTGGCACAAGAAATTATTCAAGGGCAATTAGAAGAAAATCATTCATATGAAATGATAGTTTTTACTGCCCTTGAAAATTTCGAAAAACAACCAACTGAAGCCTACCAAAAATTTTTATCGGAACTGGGTTTTATTAATCAAGTTCACCCGCCACCCGCCCTAATAGAAAAGCCAAATCAGCACAAAGGCTATGTTCATATGTATAAAAGCACATATGGTTTCTTGCGCGATCAGGATGGCCAGGAATACTTTTTCCATAGTAGTGCCGTTATTGATGCAGACTTATTGCCAAAGTTAAAAAATCTGTTTTTCGAGCAGGAAATACCTGTCACGTTTGAATTAGCACAAGGCCCTAAAGGGGATACCATTGCAGTTAGCATTTCGGCTTTCCGAACTGTTGATGAAACATTCAAATTAGCGTTGAGATACGCTAATGAAGGCGAGTACCATAACGCCATTAGACAGATAAAGAAAGTCTTGGCGGCAGAACCGGAGAACCCAAAAGCCCAGGCACTACATGAAAAGTGGCGTGAATATGCTCGTGTAGCAGGCGTACCAAAAGGTAAAAACCCCTACGCCCGTGCTAAACAACTTCAACTGATCGAGAAAGACCCTCAACACGCAGAAGAGCTATTCCGTCTAGCCATAAAGAAGAATGACAATAAGGAAAGCGCTGTTAAAGATTTGGCTCAGTTATTGGACCAATTGGGTCGTACCGAGGAAGCAATCGAATTATTAAAGATGTATCGCAGCGCTATTAGTGATAAGCAATCTGTAGATAACTTGTTGACCGGGCTGTACAGTAAAGCAGGCTCTTATGACCAAGCTATTACCTTATTAAATGAAAAACTGCAGGGAGCCAAAACTTCAGCCAGGAAAATATCCTTGCTCTGGCAAATTGGTAGTGCCTATTTGCGGCAGGAAAAATACGCTCAGGCTGAAGAGCACTTTAGACAAATCTTGCGCATACAACAAGATAATCAAGCTGCAGAACGCAACCTGGCTATTTGCTTGTTCAAACAGGAGCGTCTTGATGAGGCAGAAAAAATCTTAAATCGCGTTCTAAACACCTCACCCGACACCAGAGCCGCTGAGTTGTTAGACGCAATCAAGCAGGCAAAGCAAACAGGTTATTTTGGAGATATCATTGTTGAGTTAACGCTCTCAGAGCTTTATTTCTCTGGAGAAGTAAGCCGTTTTGCTCAGTTTTTTCTTGATCGTTGTCACTTTGAGGGTGTTAGACCTGAGCGGGTCGCAGTAGGAGAGTTTTCAGAAATAGACGTAAAGCAATTAGAAAATCTTGCTGCGAAGTTGGGACCGAAACGCCCCAGTCAGAGAGCTGCCTATTTTTTATCAGCGGCAAAAATTGTAACTGAATTAGATGAAACTGATGAATTCGGCCGATTTCACGAATACTTGTGCCGAAGTTTTGTATCAATGGCAGATGCAGCGGTTGATAATAAAAAGCACATTGACACGGTCCGAGAACTATATTGTGAAGCGTTGTCGATTTATGATTATAGTCGAGGTAAAGGATTGGAGCGAGAAGCTGAAATCGCCTTGGTTCGATATCTTTATGCAACTCTAGGTACAACTCAAATTCCACTGACTCCTAAGACGCCAACAATCCGCAATACTCTCGAAGATATAATTTCTTTGCACCCTGAACCCAATAGAGTATTTGATACAATTGCCTACCTTGTTAATTACAGCCGCTATGGAGCAAATAACACTTTAAATCAGCTTTATTCTAGAGATAAGCAATACTCTTGGCGTCCAATGGCCCTGGAATACTTAAGGGGTAAGGGGGTATATGAAAACGAAAAAACCAGTAACCTCGCAGATTTCGTTAAGTTATGGAACGAACTGGGGCGCAAACATCTTAAAGAAATTCAGGAAATAGCTCATCATCTACAATTTATAAGAGGGATTAAATTAACCACCGCTGGGGTAGAACCGCGTATTGAAGTTATAAAAAAATTAATTCTCAAGCCCTTCTTTGAATTAGACCAAAGGCGGCTCAGGCAAATTCAGACCATCTTAGAAATCGCTGCTGACTTATGCCGGCAAGAAAAATTCAGCGACCAGGAAAGATTAGCCGAACAGATTGAACGAAACTGTCAGGAATTACTGACTGATATAGAAAGTAATCCCACAAAAATATCTATTGAGGAGATGTACCGTGTCGTTGAAACCATCCAAAAGGAAATCCGGAGATGGAAAGAAGAATTATACGAACGCTCTATTCCTGAATTATCCCTGCATTTACCAATTGAAGCATATATTCCCTACAGAAATCAACTTGACGTACAAGTTGCCGTTGGAAATCGGGTTGGATGTAGCCCGGCAGAGTCTTTAGAACTGATTGTTCACCAAGATGAAACGCTATTCTCGGTTACAAAAACGGGTGTGAAATTACACAGTTCATTGGAGGGCGGTGATAGTGACATCATCCAAATCCCTTTGCGCGTTACCGAACATGCACTTGCCTCCCAAGCATTCTCGTTGCCGCTTCATGCCCGTTACCGAACCCGCTCCGGTGACATCGTTGAAACCCCGGAATACAATTTTTCTATTCGTCTATCGTCCGAGGACGATTTTGAAGAAATCCATAACCCTTATGCGCCTTACGCTGAAAGCGGCATCGTCGAGGACCCGCAGATGTTTTACGGGCGTGAAGAGTTGATTCAGAACATGGCCTGGGCTATCCAGAATGCCAAAACAAAAAGTGTGGTTGTCTATGGGCAGAAACGGGCGGGGAAATCCTCCATTTTGTTTCATCTTAAGAAAAAACTCCAGACAGATAAGAGCCTGCTAGTCTTGGATTGGGGCAATATCGGGTCAATTCGGGATAAGTACTCTCAAACCCCTCTCTTATACCAGATTCTTTGGGGTATCTTAGAACAATTACAATTCGCCCTTGAAGACAAAGTGGAAGAAGGATTTACATCTCTTGAATTGCCGTTACCATTCTCATCCCTGCAATTTTATAGCCATCCTGACCCACTTACGTTCTTTAATGAAATATTTGGACGTTATAAACGCAAAACATCCAAGCTGGCTGGCTGGGAAAACGTTCGAATTGTGTTATTGATTGATGAGTTCACCTACATATTCGACTGGATTTTGAAGGGTGAAATTTCCGATTCTTTCATGAAGAATTGGAAAGCTTTGCTTCAAGAGAATTATTTCAGCGCAGTTTTAGTTGGGCAAGATTATATGCCCAAATTTAAGCTGCGTTTTCCAAATGAATTTGGAACTACTCAGGATGAGCGTGTTACCTATTTGAGAAGAGAAGATGCCATTCGTCTAATTGATGAACCCCTTCGGATTGGTGGCAGGCAAGGCGAGAGTCGGTATCGTGAACAGGCGATAGAAACCATTTTTACCCTAACGGCTGGTAGCCCTTTTTATATCCAGATCATCTGTAATCGTCTGGTTGAATATATGAATCGTAAACGCGCCAAATTTGTCACCGAGGCGGATGTGAAACAGGTCAGAAATGACCTCATCACTGGCGTCAATGCCCTGGATGTCGGCAAATTTGACAACTTAATCAATTCTGGCGACACCTCATCAGATGCAATCAGTGATGATGATGCGCTCAAGGTGTTAACAGCGATTGCTTTGAATAGTCGCACCGGACTTTGTAATCGTAGTAATATTGCTTGTGAAACCCAAACACCAGTAGATGAAATTCTACGCGATCTGGTCAATCGTGAGGTAATTGAGCAGCGTGACCAAAACTACCGGATTCGAGTTGAACTTTTTAAGGAATGGCTTATGGCGCATCCGGTGAGATGATGACATTCGAATTTGAAAATCCTTTTGCAGATTATGGCAATATAGTCGGCGGCGAACGGTTTATTGGTCGCAAAGAAAGCCTGAAGGTTTTGGAAAATAGAGTGGTGCGTCCTTCAGAACCGGGCAATCTGGCTATCATCGGTGAGCCGCGCATCGGTAAAAGTAGCCTGGTTTATAAAGCTATTATTGAACGCAAGGAAGAATTAGTGGCCCGCAAGTTGCTGCCGATTTGGATTAACCTGGGTACTTATGACCGGGCAGCCATTTTTCTACGTTCATTGGTCACAACCTGTTATGATGAGTTGGAGGATTTGGATTGGGTCACAGATAAAATTAGCCGCGCCTTTAAGCGGGTACTTCAAGACAAACTTTCCTGGAGTGAGGGATATGGCCGGATACAGCGCTTTTTCCAACGAGTCCGGCAAGAGGGCATTCGAGTTTTGTTTATCCTTGATGAATTCGACCACGCCCGGTTTTTGTTCAAAGATGACACGTCTGGCTTTCAAGGACTTCGCGAATTATCTTATCGCCCTGAATGGCGGGTCACTTTTATTACCACCTCTCGTCGTAGCATACGTGATATAGAAATTCAAACTCGAGCTATTTCAACCTTTGACGGAATTTTTCACAAACACTACCTGTCAATGTTTGAGGAGGCTGACTTAGAAGATTATTTCACTCGCCTGGTTGCAACAAATTTGCCGGTTACGCCTTTAACGAGAAGTCGGATCGATTTCTATTGTGGGGGGCATCCTTACCTGTTAGAAATGCTTGGCTATGAGTTAGTTGAGGTATTTCGAGAGAAACAACAAGTTGATGTGGATTTTACCTCGAAACGTATTGAGGCTTCCTTCATCGATCAATATGACCGGATGATTGATCTGTTGAAGGAGGATGGCACTTTGACGAAATTGTTGCAAACTTTGTTTGGCCCAGTCATAGATGTTAAACAAACGGAGGTGGACGAACTTGTCCGGTATGGGTTCATTAAATTAACCAACCAACAAGTATACGTTGCGTTTTCGGAACACTTTCAGTCATATTTGCGATTGATTGAACGAGAGGTGGATTTATGGCCTCTTTGGAGCAAAACAGAAAAGGTCTTACGCCAAATGATAGCTACGAAGATGGCAGATAAATTGGGAGATGATTGGATAGGGAAGCTAGAAAAAGCCCGGCCAAACTTGAAAGATATTTTTGACAAAGCTCGTAAGGCTCAACAACTTGAGGAGAAGTCATTTGGAACCCGGGCATCACGGGATCTTATTGATTTTACTTACCCTCAAGACCTGTTCACAATCATTTTTTCCGACTGGAAAGATACGTTTCAACCAATTTTGGGGTATGATAAGAATTATTGGCAACAATGCGCCAATCTATTAGCAAAAATCAGAAACCCATTGGCTCACAACCGTGACCATGTACTATACGAGGCTGATGTGCAAAAAACAGCGGGGTACTGCAAGGAAATTCTCGCATTGATCAAATGAAAACTCGCGAAGAGAAGAACCTGTAGTCCAGTTTTTGGGGGTCAACATAGGTAGTAGCAGTCTGTATAGAGGTAAGCAGTCTCTAGAACATATTTTCTGAGTCCAGATCGGGCGTTATAATAAGGGGAGCGGCCGGCGCTGAGGCCGGCCGGGGCAGAGACACCATGACCGCAGACGAGCGCGCTTCTTCTCTTGAATCCAGGCCTGATGGGGCGGGCGGCCGGCCGGGCTGTGTGTTGGAAAGTTATCAGGGGGTGGTGGTGCGGCAGCACGCTGTTATTAACCTGGCGCCCTTTGCCAAAGAACGCCCACGGGTGACGCAAAATGGGGTCTACATGGAGGCCGGCTACCGGCGTAAACGAGAGGTGTTGCGCCGACGTTTTGGGCCGGTGCAGGTGACGGGCTACCTGAAGTTAACCCTGGTGGCGGTGCGGCCGATGCCAATCAGTTGGGGCGAGGAGAAACGGCGGCTGATGCGGGGTGAACCGGCTAAACCTGCGCCTGACCTCGATAACATCATTGGGGCCGTGATGGATGCCCTCTTTCCAGAGGGGGATGATCATGTGGTGAGTCTGGAGGCGCATAAGATATGGGGGGAACGAGGCCAGCTCCATATCACTTTGGAAAAGATGGGAGATTAGCCCAGAATCGAAGCGTCAGCTACCGGCGGAATAGGAACTACGGAAGGCAACGCATCGAGATGGAACGTCGGCTATTAGTCGGCCGGGGTGGGGCGGCCGGCGGTGCGCCAGGCTGGGGCGTGGATGAACTCCAACGATTGGTGGCGGAAGTAGGTGTCGTATAACTCGGCGTAATGCCCTCCCTGACGCAACAAGTGGTCGTGGCTGCCCTCTTCAATGATGCGCCCCTGACGCAGAACAATGATGCGGTCGGCCGAGCGCACGGTCGACAGGCGGTGGGCAATGATGATGGAGGTGCGGCCCCGCATGACCAGACGCAACGCCTCCTGAATCTGCGACTCGGTGAAGGGGTCGATGTTGGCGGTGGCTTCGTCCAAAATAAAGATGGAGGGATTGGCAACCAACACGCGCACCAGGG
The DNA here is from genome assembly GCA_034435495.1 of Anaerolineae bacterium. Lineage (GTDB taxonomy): Bacteria > Chloroflexota > Anaerolineae > Promineifilales > Promineifilaceae > DAOTXO01. The sequence goes on along the minus strand of DAOTXO010000055.1, from coordinate 35,227 downwards.
CCACGAGCTGGCGTTGGCCCATCGAGAGACGACTACCGCGCTCGCCTACCTGGCTGGCCAGGCCATCGGGCAGGGTTTCCATCCATTCCCCCCGGCCGATGCGACGAGCCATGCTTAGAATCTCCTCGTCGGTGGCTTCCAGCCGGCCGTAGCGAATGTTATCCGCCACACTGCCATCGAAGAGAAACGGCGTCTGGGAGACAATGCCCAATTGCCGCCGATAGGCTGGCAGGTTAAAGGTGCGAATATCACGCCCATCGATGAGCAGGCGTCCCTCTTGAAACTCGTAGAAGCGAGCCGCCAGTTTGATGAGGCTGGATTTGCCCGCGCCGGTGTGGCCAACAAAGGCTACGCTTTCGCCGGGGTGAATGGTGAGCGAAAAATCTGGCAAAACCAGCTCGTTGGAGGTATAGCTGAAGCGCAGATGCTCAAAGGTGATTTCCCCTTTCAAGGACGACACAGGCTGATCATCCACCTGCTGCACCCGCTGTTCCACGTCCACCAGGGCGAAAATGCGCTCGATGGCGGATAACCCCTGTTGAAACTGGCTCCAAAAGGCGGATAAGTTCATCACCGGAAACCAGAAACGATCTACCGTGGCGATGAAGATATACCAGGAGGCAATGGAGATGACGCCTTGAATGGCCGCCTGGCCACCAAAGTAGACCAGCAAAGCGGTTCCCAGGCCGGCCAGGACGTTCAGGGTGGGAAAGATGTTGGCCAGCACAAACCCCCGGCGCACATTGATGGTGTAGGATTGCTGGTTGATGTGTTGAAAGCCGGTGTAGATGGCCTGCTCCTGGCGAAAGTTTTTCGCCACCCCGATGCCGGTGACGGCTTCCTGAATGGCGGCGTTGACTTCCCCCAGGGCGCGCGAGGAGTGGCGCGTGACGCGGCGGGCGGCGTTGCGGAAGGCAGTGGAGGCCAAAACGACAAGAGGGGCCATGGCCAGAACGGCCAGCGTCAGGCGCAGCTCGATGGTGAAAAGCAGGATAATCAGCAGCAGAGCGGTTGCTAACTGCATGATGAGATCGAGCGATAGCTCCACCACCCGCCCAAACTCATCGGTATCGTTGGTAATGCGGCTGACGATCCGGCCGGTGCTAAACTCATCATAGAACGCCATATCCTGCCGGGCGGCGGCGGCGAAGGCGTCGCGGCGCAGCGCCAGGACGACATCTTGAATCACCTGGGTGGTCAGGCGGCGGCGCAACCAGTTGCCGGCCCAGGTCAGCACGCCAATCAGGGTGATCAGAATGATCAGGACAATGACCAGCCGGGGCTGATAATCTTGGGCGACAACATCTACCCCCCGCGCCACAATCAGCGGCGGAGCAGCCCCCACAAGCGCCAATATGACCAGGGCCACGCTCACGATCACCACTTTGCGGCGTTGGGCGCTGAAGTAGCGGATGATGCGTCGCACCAGCTCGCGGTCGCTGTATTGTCGGTCGTAGGCCTCGCCTTCGAGACCGCGCATGATGGCTGCCATATTGTTATCCGGTAGATGGGGCCCCTTCCTCAGTCGGCCCCTACAAGATACGCTGCCCAAATAAGGAGGCAACAAGTTCCACGGCCAATTCGGCCGTGCGGTTGTGTTGGTCGAGGATGGGGTTGATCTCCACCACATCCATCGAACGCACCCGTCGGCTGTCGTGCAAAATTTCCATCAGCAAATGGGCCTCACGATAGCTAAGGCCGCCGGGCACGGGCGTCCCCACCCCCGGCGCTTCGTCAGGGTCAAGGCTGTCCATATCCAGGCTGATGTGCAGGCGGTTGAAATGGCGCAGGCGGTCGAGCGCCTGGCGGGCCACCGTGGCCATGCCGATCTCGTCTACATGGCGCATGGTGAAAACATCGATGCCGCTGCGCGCCAATCGCCGGCGCTCTTCCGGGTCCAGATCGCGAATACCGATTTGAACAATCTGCGCCGGCGACAACTTGGGCCCATTATACCCCAGATTGACCAACGTTTCCGGCCCTTCCCCCACCAGGACGGCCACGGGCATTCCATGAATGTTGCCGGAGGGGGACGATTCAGGCGTGTTGAAATCGCCATGCGCATCGATCCAGATCAGCCCCATTGGCTCATCCTGAGCCGCGGCCGCCACCGTGGCGATGCTGATGCTGTGGTCGCCGCCGAGGAAAAGAGCGTAATCTTGCTCAGCGGCGCATTGCCGGCCGAAATCGTACACCGCCTGGCACACGACTTCAACGGCTTTGAGGCGGCGCGTTTTGCCCTCCACCACCGCTTCTTCCGGGTCGGGGACGTGGAGGTTGCCTTGATCGATCACTTGATAGCCCAGCCGTTCCAGCCGCCCTTTCAAACCGGCGTAGCGCACTGCGCTAGGCCCCATATCTACACCGCGCCGACTCTGGCCCAGATCCATGGGCACTCCGATCATTTGCACCCGCTGCATGATGCTGCCTCTAAGGAATGAATTGAGAAAGCCGGCCGGTTACGCCTAACACAGTCCGCTTCTCAACTGTGTAGTTTATAGAGGAACAGCCAAAAACGCGAATGGTTGGGCGGCGCGGGTCAGGCTACAAATGGAGCGCCGGCTGCCAGCCGGCCGGTTCCTTATGACAGGCCAACCCGATCTTGACAAGAGGCCTGGGGGTCGGGTATGCTCCAGGGTAGGTTAACCCAAAGGAAGCGCCGGGGATGCCCGGCCATCAAAGTTCTTATCCAGGGAGGTTGTAGCATGGGACCAGACGCACAGTTTAGCAAGCCTTTGCCCATCGATAGCGCTCAACTCGATCAAACCGTATCAGACGTTTTGCGCCGCGTGTATGGCTTGATGATGTTGGGTCTGTTGGTGACGGCCGGGGTCGGTTGGTATGTCTCCGGCTCCGAGACGGTGATAAGCTGGATCACCTCCAGCCAGTTAGCCTTTTATGGCGTTATCTTCGCCCCGATTGCCCTGGTGCTGCTGTTTTCAGCCAGCGTGTGGCGCGTCTCACCCGGCGTGGGGCTGGCCATGTTTCTGCTCTATGCCGCCGTCACCGGTCTGACTTTTGCCTTTCTTTTCCAGATCTACACCGAGGCCAGCATGGCGCTGACCTTTGGCGTCACCGCGGGTATGTTTGGGGCCATGTGCCTGGTGGGATACACCACGCGCACGGACCTCAGTCGCTATCGCAGCCTGTTCTTCATGGGCTTGATTGGGTTGATTCTGGCTTCGCTGGCGAACTGGTGGCTGCAAAGCGACACCTTTGACTGGATTTTGACCTACGTAGGCATTGCCCTGTTTTTGGGTCTGACAGCCTATGACACGCAGCGTATCAAACAACATACGATCCACCTGTTGCTCCAGGGACAGGGTGGGGTGATGCTCAACCGCCTGGCGGTGTCCGGGGCGCTTTCACTTTATCTGGACTTCATCAATCTCTTCCTGCGTCTGTTGAGCATTTTCGGACGGCGGCGTTAAGCCGGGCGCCGATATAAGCCCGAGGGCGGATCGGATGATCCGCCCCTTGTTGGCATGTTGTCATACGACTGGAAGTCCATTCCCCCCTGGGCCATTCTTGATATTCGTCACCTGCCCCAACCAACGGCCTGGGAAATGGTTTTCGGCCGGCCAGCCCCTCTGGCGCTGGAAGTTGGTTTTGGCAACGGAGATCATCTCATCCACCTGGCGCAGCGCCAACCCGACCATAACCTGATCGGGCTGGAGATTTCCCAACCATCGCTGCGGAAAGCGGCCGGCAAAGTCCAGCATGGGGAGCTGAGGCAGGTGCGCATTGTTTACAGCGCTGCCCAACCCTTCCTGTGGCTGGCGTGCGCGCCACAAAGCGTGCACCAATTGCACATCAATTTTCCTGATCCCTGGCCTAAAGAGGCGCACCAGGAGCGGCGGCTCATCAGCGATGCGTTCCTGCATCTGGCGGCAACGCGGTTGGTTCCTGGCGGCGAGCTCAATATTGCCACCGACCACCCGGTTTATCAGGCCCATATCGCCCTACATCTGGGTCGCACCCCTTATTTCGACAGCGCCGTCGCTGCCCCCTTCCTCCTGGCCGACCCCGGCCGGTTTCTAACCAAGTATGAACGCAAAGCCCTGGCCGAAGGGCGCATCTGCCACTATTACCGCTGGCGGCGCAACGCCACGCCAGCCCCTAACAGTTTCCCTTTAGCGCCGGAGTTGCCCATGCCGCATGTCGTGGTACGCTTGCCCCTGGAACATCCCCCTCTGAGCCGGATTTTCGAACCCTTCACTTACCAGGCATCCGAGGCTGCGGTGCATGTGCGTTATGTGGCGCTATATCAGGCAACGGGTGAATCTGGCTGGCTGGTGGAGACGTTCATTCAAGAAGCGCCCCTACCACAACGGGTGGGGCTATCACTCTATCGGCGTGACGATGGTGATTGGATCATCGGGCTGCATCCCATCGGGTTTCCCCGCCCGACGGCCGGGGCGCACCTGGCGGTGCGAGGTCTGGCCGAGTGGCTGTTGGCCCATTGGCCTGCCGCGCAGGTGGTGCACCACACCTTGCAGGCCTGGGAGGGGTAGCACAGCTTCATCGCAGCTTCGGATGTGAATTCCTCTCGGCTATACCACAGCACATCGTAGCCGCGGTGTGTTCACCCCTGGCAGTTGGCCAACGGCTAAAGCCGTTACTACGAACCTACTACGAACCTACTGCGCTTATACCTATTCATCGCCGGCCGGCAGGATGGCGGCGCTTGGTCATGGGGTTGGGGCGTGCGTCGGCGCAGTTGAGGATGTGAACACTTCCCGGCCTCACTCGCGCTCACGCAGATGAGGGAAGAGCATCACTTCGCGAATGCTGTTGCGATTGGTCAGCAACATGGCCAGGCGGTCGACGCCGGTGCCGAAGCCGCCGTTAGGGGGCATTCCATAGCGCATGGCGCGCAGATAATCCTCGTCGATGGGGTGGGCTTCCTCATCCCCGGCCCGATATAACCTCTGCATGGCTTCAAAACGCTCCGCCTGATCGAGGGGATCGTTGAGCTCGGTGAAGGCGTTGCCCAGTTCTAGCCCACCAATGAAATACTCAAACCGCTCGACGTGAAAGTCATCACCGGCTTTGCGCTTGGCCAGGGGAGAGATGTCACGGGGATAATCGATTACAAAGGTGGGTTGAATGAGGCGGGGTTCAACATAGGCGCTGAAGAGGGCATCCACCAGCTGACCCCAGGCGGCGTCGGCCGGGGCCTCCATGCCCCCGGCGCGCATCGCAGCACGCAAACTTTCAGCCGTGGGGTGATCCATGTAATCGATCTCGGCGTGTCGACGAATCGCCTCCCGCAGGGTGATACGTTGCCAGGGTTGCCCCAAGTCAATGGCGTGGTCGCCGTAGACAATCTGCGACGAGCCGGTGACCTCCACCGCCGCCGTGCGCACCAGCGCCTCGACGAAATCCATCACCATGTGATAATCCCAGTAGGCGGCGTAAAATTCTAGCTGGGTGAACTCCGGGTTGTGTTTGAAGCTCACTCCTTCGTTGCGAAAATCTCGCCCAATCTCATACACCCGTTCCAGGCCACCCACCAACAGACGTTTAAGATACAGCTCAAACGAGATGCGCAGGTAGAGGTCTTGTTTCAACTGGTTGTGGTAGGTGGTGAAAGGACGCGCTGCGGCCCCGCCATAGATAGGTTGCAAAATGGGCGTTTCCACTTCCAGAAAGCCATGGGCATCTAAAAAACGGCGCAAGGCAGCGATGATCCGGGCGCGAGTGACAAACAAGGCGCGCACTTCGGGATTGACTGCCAGATCGGCGTAGCGTTGCCGGTAGCGCTCTTCCACATCGGCAAAGGCGCTGTAGCGCACGGCCTGACCATCCACTTCCTGCTCTTTGGCCAGGGGCAAGGGGCTGAGCGATTTGCTGAGCATTTTCCAGGCGGTGACGTGGATGCTGACCTCACCGGCGCGGGTGCGAAAAAGATGGCCGCTGGCCTGGATAAAATCGCCCAGATCGCTCCATTTGCGCAGGCGGGCATGGGACGCTTCCCCCACAGCGTCGCGCCGCACAAAAAGCTGAAGGCGGCCGGAACCATCCTCCAGATCGGCAAAGAGGGTCTTGCCCATGTCGCGCAGGCTGATGAGCCGGCCGCACACTGTGACCTGAAGCGGCGCGGCCTGCTCCCCGGCTGCCTCAGCGGCTGTAAAAGCGGCCAAGGCGTCGGCCAGGGTGTGGCTGCGTTCCACGCGGGGGGGATAGGGGTCGAGGCCCGCTTCTTGCCAGCGCGCCAGCTTGGCCAGACGTTGTTCCTCTAAGTGGCTTGGTTCCCAACTCATCGTAAACCTCCCTTGCGGCTCCGCCTGGAACCTGGGGTTGAAAAAGAAAAGCCCGTCAGATGACGGGCCAGTTCAAGTGGATCAGTCGAAAATAGCGCCCATCGTGGGGGGAGAGCTATTCGATCTTCTTAACACGGAACAAAATGATGCCCCCAGGGGCATGGGCGCGTACTGTATCCCCGACACGCGCCCCCAACAGCGCTTTGCCCAGCGGGCTTTCGTTAGAAATGCGCCCCATTGTGGGGTCAGCTTCGGCCGGCCCCACCAGGTGGTAGCGTTCTTCTTCCTCGGTTCCCTCTTCGACAATGGTGATGTATGAGCCAACGCGCACGCGATCAGACGGCCCCTGATCCTCGCTGATCAGCTGGTAATGACGCAGAATGTTTTCCAGCTCCAGAATGCGCCCTTCCAGAAATGAAAGCTCGTTACGCGCCGCTTCCAGTTCGGCGTTATCCACAAAATCGTCATCCTGACCATCTTCCAACGCTCGATGCAGCCGTTCGGCTACATCTTCGCGCCTGGTGGTGCGCAGATGTTCTAGCTCTTCTGTCAACCGTTTTAGCCCATCACCCGTAAGTAAATACGGCTTGTTGATACTCATCGAAAACCTCAATAACGTAAAAAACCGCTGATCTCAGCGGCGCCAAAGGAAAGTATACATTTGGCGTAGGAATTATACCAGAAAGAGGTTTATTGTAAAGTGCGCTGTGACTCTGTACAATGGGGGCCCGGCGGCCCTGGAGGCGTTGGCATGAATGCCGCCAGGGTGGCGGCGCTCCGTATCACCCGGTATGGAAAACAGCAGGTGAGTGAGACTATGACCAAACGTCAACTAGGTATTGGCTTTCTAGCGCTGGGCGCGCTGGGCATGGCGGCTTTGCTGGCGGTGGATTGGCTGGCGGCCGGCGCTTTTCAGGGGATTGGGCCGGCGCAGCGCCGGGGGTTGATCATCGCCACTCTGCTGATGGCGGTGGGGCTGAGTTTGTTACCGCTGGGCGACCGGTCGGCGTAATATCCTCCCTGCCTGCAAGTAAAAACGTTGCGCTACAGGCTGGGTTATGTCCTTACGACGCCTGCTTTATCTCGTTCCGGCCGGCCTGATTGGGCTGGCGTTGCTGGCCTATGTGGGGTACTTCGTTATCTACACGCTGTACGCCGGGGCTTTGTTCCAATTTCCCTTTGACTATGACCAGGGGGAAGGCTTTGAGCTGGTGGACACGCTGCTTTTCAGCCGGGGGGAGTGGCCTTATCGCAGCAACGATGTTTACCCCTTTTACTCCTCCAACTACCCACCTGTGTTCCATCTGGTCGTTGTGCCGCTGGTGTGGCTGTTTGGGCCGCAGTATTGGACGGGGCGACTGGTCAGCTATCTGGGAACGTTGATCACGGCCGCCGCCATTGGCTATGCGGTGCAACGGGAGAGTCGGCGCTGGTGGCTGGCCGGCCTGAGTGGGCTGGCCTTTCTGGCTTCCAATTACGTTTACCATGTGGGGCCGCTGTTCCGCCAACACATGTTCATGGTCATGTTGGAGATGCTGGCGGTGGTGTGGCTCAGCCAGATCGTGGCGCGGGAAGAACGAGATGGGCGATCCTACCCCAAGGCGCTGGCCGGGGTGATGTTTGTGCTGCTGCTGGCCGGCTACACCAAACAACTCGCCTACGCCACCGTCATCGCCGTGTTTGGCTTTCTCTTTTTGCGCCGGCCGGCGCGCGCTGTGAAATGGGCCATTCCCTTTGGCCTGACGACGGCGCTCATCTTTGTGGGTCTCAACTGGGCCACAGACGGGCAATGGTTCATCGCCACCATCACGGCCAATGTCAACGAATTTGTGCCGGGGCAGGCGTGGGGTCTTTACCAGCAATGGTTCCGCCTCCACATCGTTCTCACCAGTGTTGCTCTGGTCTATGCCTTGTATCAGCTGTACGCCGAACGGCTCTCGGCTTACAGCGTCTGGTTTGTTGTGGCGGCCATCAATAGCGTTACGGCCGGCAAATGGGGGGCCGGGGAATCCTACTTCACCACCGCCATTGCCGCCAGCTGCATTCTGACCGGCCTGGCTTTGGGAAGAGTGTTGCAGCGGGTGGAAAATCAGCCCTGGAAGCGGCCGGGTATGCGTCAAGTAACCCATTGGTTAGTCCTGAGCGTCATTCCCATCCTGTTCCTGGTGCAGGCCAATCAAGTCTACCATCTACCCACCCACACTCCCTGGCTGCGCGCCCTGGCCATGGCGTTGGGGAAACCAACCGAGACCTGGATAGCTCCGCAAACCTCATGTTCCGCCCCACGTCCGCCGCAAGCCGTTGCCTACGTAGATGCCATTGGGCCGACGTTGTTGGGCCGGCCGCCCGCCCCCCAAGATCGCGCCGCCGGGTTAGAAATTGTCAGCCTGCTGGCTCAGGGGGAAACGCCGGCTTTCAGCGAAGAGGCGGGCTTTAACCTCTATCTGGGACGCACCGTCGTCACCAACCCCACCCAGCTATTGAACCTTTACCACAACGACCAGGTGGATTTAAGCGCCATGCTGCAGATGCTGGAGGAGCAAGCCTTTGACGCGGTGGTCTTTCGGGCCCAGTTCTACCCGCCGCCGGTGTTGGATGCCATCGGTCAACGTTACACCACCACCCATCTGGTGGAAATGAACGGCTTTGTCTACTGTATTTTGCAGCCCCGGCCATGACAGCCGGGGGTGCAGGCGCGCCGTTAGGGACATGGATGGACAGGATCGGGGGGCGTTTAGCGGCTGGACGGCCAGGCTGCTTTTCTGTGTATTGCATGGTTCCTATTCCCGGCCCGTAGCCAACTCTCCGTCCCTTATTCGTTTATTCGTTCCAATTCATTGCCTTCCATGTTTTCCGTGGTTCCCACTCACGACCGGATAATAACCGTTTTATAACTTTGTTCTCATCCCAAGCTTATCTCAAAAGGAAGAATGGATAGGATACCCGGTAGTCTCAACCGGTTGTTGCTGGCTGCCTGCACCTGCATCATAGCTTCTCACTTCACACCCTGGAGGACTCACCTGTGCCCGACCAAAATCCCTTTCGCAGCTGGTTGAACATCATTCTTTTAGGTCTGATCCTCATTCCCGCCTATTTCAGCGCGAGTGCAGCGCGCGCTCCCCGGACTAACCCCACCCCTGACCAGACAGCCGCCATAAGCGATCTGGTCATCAGGGAGGAGGGTTTGCAGTTCACTCTCACCACGCCCCACTTTGACGTGGATGGGTCTGGCCAGTTGACAGCGGCCGGGCTGGAAACGACGTTGGGCCAACCGGGCGCGCCGGCCCTGCCCATTTACACCACGCTGATCGCGCTACCCCCCGGCGGCGTAGCGACGGTGGAGGTGGCGTTGGCCGGAGTGAGCCAGCATCAATTGACGACGACGATCCTGCCGCCGGCCGAAGTCGCCGATGTAGCCGGTCTGCAAGCTGCGCTGGAGACGTTGTCTGTCAGCCAACTGGAAACGTATGGTTTGACCCACCGGCCGGATGCGGCTGTATACGGGATGAACGAACTCTACCCGGCCGTCGATTACCAGCTGTCGGAGCCAATGTATCTGCGCGACCTGCGGGTGGCGCGGCTGACGTTGTACCCGCTGCGCTACAACCCGGCCCAGAATGTGTTGCAACACAGCCAGACGATGCACATCGCGCTCCAGTTCAGCGGAGCTACAGCCGGATTGCCCCCCTTGCCGGGGGTCAGCGCCACCTTCGAGGCCAGCAGCTCGCGCCTGGTGTTAAACGCCGGGCAAGCGGCTACATGGCGCAGCCGGCCGACCGACCTCCAGGCCACGGCGACCACCTTCCCTTTAGGCGTGGAAACTTTTAAGATCGACATTGATCAAACCGGCATCCACGAGATCAGTTACGCCGATCTGGTAGCTGCCGGTCTCAACCCCAGCGGCGTCAACCCCAATCATTTCGCCCTTTCTTATCGCGGCCAGCCGATAGCCTATCAGATCATAGGCAATGGCAACAATCTTTTCGAGGCGGGTGAGGCGTTGCGCTTCTACGCCTGGACGTTTGAGGGTTCGCGCCTGGAAGCGCAATACATCACCCATAATATCTACTGGCTGTGGGTGGATGCGGCCGGGGCGCGCAGCGTGGCGTTGGGCTCCAACCCCAACGGCCTGAGCAACATCACTACTTTCCGTTCAACCGTGACGGAAGACCCGGATGTGCTTTATTTTGCCACCTTCACCGACAATTGGGCGGACGCCCCCAACGAGCCAGACGCCTGGTATTGGGCCCGCATGGAGAAGCTCAACAGCGGCGATCCGCCGCTGATTGAAAGTGTGGAGGTGAATCTGCCTCACCCGGTCAGCAATAGCGATTATGCCAACCTGACGGTGGAAGTTTTAGGCCGGGGCGCGGTGGAACATGATATTCGGGTGGATATGAATGGGGTGGTTGGCGTAGCAGCGTTGCAGTTCACCGGTCAGGCCAACGCCAACGTCGAAGGGGTTATCACCCAGACGCATCTGCTCGAAGGGGCCAATGCCTTCGATGTGGTGCTGCAATCGGATGACGCCGATTACATTTACTTGAACCGCATCTCGGTGGAATACACCCGCCACCTTATCGCCGACGGAGATCAGCTGATCTTCAACAACCAGGGCAGCGGCAGCCGTAATCTGCTGGTCAGCGACTTCAGCCAGTCTGATCCCAACGCTGCTCTGGTGTGGAACATCACCAATCCCTACCTGCCGACTCGTGTTCCGCTGACGGCCGGGGATGTGACCGGAACAGGGCCGTATCAATATCGCATCGGGACGACGATCAATGGCGAGGCTGCGTTTATCGCCACCACCTCCGGCAACATCCTCACGCCGGCGGCAATCACAGAGTACATCGCCCCCTCGCTAGAGCCGGCCGGCGCTGGCGCCGATTGGGTAGCCATTGCCCACGCCGATTTCCTGGAGGGAGCACAGGAATTGGCCGCCTACCGCCAGGCGCAAAGTGATCTGGTGACGCATGTGGTGAACGTGGCTGACATTGTCAACCAATATGGGTATGGTTTCTGGCTACCCTCGGCCATTCAAACTTATCTGCTGCACGCCATGGCAGATTGGGATCGCCCTCCCAGCTATGTCACCTTGATCGGTGATTCGACCATCAATCCGCGGCAGTTGCCTGGCGACAATGAGCCGTGGGGGGTTGATGAGCAATTTGTGCCCACCGCGCTGGAATTCATCGACCGGGTGCAGGGGCAGATTCCCACCGATCATGTGTATGCCATGCTGGTGGGGGATGATGAGCTGCCCGATGTGGCGGTGGGACGACTGCCGGCCCAAACCCCGGAGCAGCTGAGCCACATGCTGACCAAGATTGAGCAATATGAGGCGGCCCTGAATGATCAGGTGGATTGGATGCAAGATGTCCTCTTCGTTGCCGACAACGAGGATGGCGGCGGCAACTTCTGCGCCGATAACCTTATCACGGCCGACGAGCATATCCCAGACGCCTACACCATCAGGCATGAATGTCTGGCAGCCGATCAAAGCAACTTGAGCGCCTTGCGCGCCAGTCTGTTCAATCACGTTAATAATGGGGTGGCCGTTTTGAACTATCGAGGTCACGGCAGCATCCAGGTGTGGGCCAATATTATGAATGTTGGCGATGTAGGGGCCTGGTTCAACGACGGCCGACCCACTTTTATTCTCAGCGCCGACTGTCTGGATGGTCACTTTGCCTGGCCTGATTACCCGGCCCTGAGCGAGACGTATTTCCAGCTGGGTGGGGCGGGTTCGGCCGGCCACTGGTCTTCTAGTGGGCTGGGTTATACAACGGAGCATTCGATTCTGCATCGCGCCTTCTACGATGGTATGTTTCAGGCGGAGTTGGGGACGGCCGGCGACGCGGCCGTTTATGCCAAACTGGTCTACTTCAGCGCCGGCGAACACCACTCGGAGGGGTATAGCTTCACTTTGCAGGGAGACCCGGCCATGCGCCTGACCCCGGCTGATGAGGTGTCCATTTTCCTACCCACGCTGCTGAGGCCTTAAAGGACCCGGCCGGACTACCAGGTTCAGCCCTGGCGAAGATTTGTCAATGCACCGGAGCCGGGGTAGGGGCGAACTCCCGTTTTCACGGGAGCTGTGTGTTCGCCCCCGGTTTCCCAACCGCGCTGGTGCTGGCGTTTGGGAGACGTTTAGCACCTACGGGATGCGCTGTGGTATAGTAGAGAGGAGTTCGCATCCGAAGATGCGACGGCGCACGCCCCCATACTATCAAAGGCGCGGTTGGGAAACCGCGGCTACGGGGCGTGGAGCATGGGGGTGACGGCAAGATGCCCCAACACCGTTTTGAGGTTGTGCATGGAAAAGCGGACATGGTTTTTAGGGCTGCTGGCGCTGGCGACCATCCTGGTTGGTGTGTTGACAACGCCCCGGCCGGCGCAGGCCAATGTGACCCTGATCGATTTTACGGCTTCGGCTTCAGCCAGCGGCGTCGATCTAGCGTGGAGTACCGGTACGGAGTTTGAATCGGCCGGCTTCATCTTGAAGCGCGCCGTCGATCCCAACGCCTTCCTACCGCTTTACAATGACGCAGATGTCATTGCCGTGGCCTATGAGGGGGAGAGAACGAGCTTCATTCCAGCGGCCGGCAATTCAGGTACGGGGGCTACCTACGCCGCAACGGACGACGCGGTGGAGATCGGAGTGGTGTACTGGTATCGCTTGATCGAAATCGAAATCAACCAAAATCGCATTGAGTTGGAAACAGAATCGGTCACGGCCGGGGTGTTGCCCACGGCCACGCCCACTGGGCCGGGTTTTTCTCTACCGCCGACGGCGACGCCCACGCCGAGCACCAGCGCAACATCGCCCACCAACACCCCCCCACCCACTCCCACCAGCAACCCAACCGCCACCGCGCGCGCAACGCAACCCAACCCTACCGCTACGCCAGGGACAGCGCCGTCTATTCCTCCCACAACCCTCGCTACCGCAACGTCTCAACCAGCAACGGCTGCGACCCTAACTCCCTTGCCGGCCGCGCCGACCAGCGTGACTGAAAACCCGCCGGCCACCGTCGTCGTCCAGGCATTAGGCGCGGGAGGCGTGGAAGCGGCCCCGGCCGAACAGGCGTATCCGGCCGGCACCCCGACGACCGACGCGGCTTATGAAGGCGCTGCGCCGACGCCGACCGACGCCGCGCCGCTGGACAGTAGCGCCGCTGAGCCGACCCCTATTGGCAGTGAGAACGTTGTCGCCACCCTGCCTCCGCCCCGCGACGCCGCAACGGCCGCCAGCGCTGACGGCAGTCGGTTGATTTTGTGGGGCGGCTTTCTGGCCGCGCTGGTTATTTTTATCGCCGGCGTGGTCGGGTCGGTGTTCATGTTCAACCGCCGCCAACCCTAACCGGTGGCGCTGTTCAGGTCTGCCCCACCATGCGCAGGCTTACTTCTCGATCACGCCTCTTGGGGCTCGGAGCAGCGGTGTTGTTGTTGGCTGTGGGAGGGGTGGCGCTGCTCAAATACACAAGCCGCCCCCGACCGTCGCTGACGACAGGCCTTAAAATCGCCGTCGTTACCGATGGCATTTACCGCCTGAGCGCTGAGGCATTGCGCAACGCCGGCCTGGCCTTCGATTCACTGGCAGTCGAGACGGTGCATCTTTCAACCGGTGGACAACCAATCCCATACCTGCTGCAAGATGAGGCGCTCTTTTTCTATGGGCAGGCCTCGGATAACCGGTACAGCGCGGAGCGGGTGTATATCTTGCAAACCGGCGCGGCCGGCCACGTCATGGCGCAGTTGCCGGCCGGGGAGGCAAATGGGCAACCTGACCCCACCGCTGCGCCACGCCAACTTATTAGTCCCACCCTTCATCTGGAGGAGAATCTCTTCTACGAGCAGCGCGCCGCTGGAGGTTCAGGCCCGGCCTGCCAGGCAACGCCAGCCCCGGCCTGTACGCCCACGAACGATGTCTGGTTCTGGCGCAGGATCACCTCGGCCGGGCAGGAAAGCCGCTTCAGCATGGCGCTGGCGCTGCCAACTCTGGCTCCAGGGGCGGCCCGCTTGCAGCTGCAACTCTACGGCCTGACCCACGATCCTAAACTGGTGGGGGATCATGATTTCAGCTTGCTGATCAATGATCAGCTGGTGGCGGATGTGGTCTGGGATGGCCAGGTGCACCACACCCTGACCTTGCCGATACCGGATGGGGTTTTACAACCGGGGGACAACACCCTGCTGATCGACAACAGTCAACCGGGAGCGGCCTTCGTCGACCAGATGCAACTCAACTGGGTGGCGCTGACCTATCCGTCCTACCCTCAGGCGGCGACGGACGCGGTGCAGACTCCAGCCGCGGCCGGCCGGCTGGCGTTGAGCGGGTTTAGCCGTCAGCCTGTGATCCTCGATATAACCCACCCAGAGCAACCGCGTCACCTAAGCGGTTGGGGGTTTGCCGATGGAACAGCTATCCTCAACCTGACGGACAACCTCCAGTTGGCAGCGGCCGGCCCCCGCGCCTGGCGCGAACCTGTTGCCTTGACACCGTTGCGCACCCAGGTGGCTTCATGGTTCGAATCAGAAACATCTTTTTCCTCTGCCAGCCAGGCGGATATGTTGGTGGTAACCACCGCGCAGTTAGCGCCGGCGCTAGCGCCCCTGGTAGCGGCGCGGGCAGCGGAAGGCCTGCGGAGTGTGGTGGTAGATGTGGCCGACCTGTACGATGTCTACACCCATGGAGAGGTCTCGCCCGACGCGATCCAGGCTTTTGTGCAACAGGCGGTGACGACTTGGGCCGGGCCGAAGCCGCGCTACCTCTTCCTGGTGGGGGAAGCGACAACCGACCCGCGCGGCTATCTGGCGCAGCGCACGGAGGATGCGGCTCTGTTGCCCCGCAACCATGTTCCTTCCCCCTTTGTCCTGGCAGCCTTTGGAGGGGAGACCGTTAGTGATGCGCGGCTGGCCGACAGTGATGGCGACCTGCGCCCGAATCTGGCCGTTGGGCGCTGGCCGATGGATACGCCGGAAGCGGTGCGAACTCTGGTCGAGCGTACCCTGGCGTATGAACAGGGCGCGCCGGCCACGCAGGCCATCTTCACTTTCGATGGAAGCAGTCAGGAGTTTGCCCTGTTCACCGAGCAATTGCTGACGGAGACGCATTTTCCGACCGAACAAGCCACGTTGCTGGCCGGGCCGGCCGGCGACGAGGTGGCCGCTGCCTGGAACGCCGGGGCGTGGCTGATCAGCTATGTTGGGCATGGCAGTCAGGCGTTGTGGGGCAAAGATGAAATCTTCTCCAACGAGCGAGTCAGTCAGCTCGAACCCCTGGCAGCGCCCCCGATTGTGACCCAATTCACCTGCCTCAGCGGCCAGTTTGCCGATCCCTACGTCGAATCCCTGTCGGAAACGCTGCTGCGTCATCGGTATGGCCCGGTGCTGGTTGTTTCGGCTACCAGTCTGACGCTTTCCAACCACCAGGCCCCGTTCGCGGCCGGGTTGGTGCGCGGGCTGCAAGACCCAGCTATCCAACGCATCGGGGATGCCCTGCAACAAGCCAAAGAGGATCTGGACACGCGCCTGCCAGGTTTGCAAGAGATAAGTGATACCTTTGGGTTGTTAGGCGACCCAAGTGCGCATATCGTTCGGCCGGCGGAAAGTGGGTACAATGGTGAGTGAGCATTGACGCGCCGGGGCAAATCTGCAACTTGTGTGACAGCTACCTTTGTCGGACAAGCTTCTTTCCTGTCCCAAGGCGCAAGTGAGAAACTTGTGCTACACCTGTCATTGTAGTCGGCCGGGAGAGCCGCTGTTATGCTTCAGGAATCGGAAAGCACCATCCATGAAAGGCCACACTTCCAAACACACACCCCCTGGCTACGTCTGTTACTGGGGCTGGGTTTGGGCGTTTTAGGCATCTGGCTCGTCACGCGCGAGGCAGATAGCGCCGCGCTGTGGCCGGCGCTTCAATCAGCCCGTTTTTCCTTTGTTCTGCTGGCGCTGGGAGTGATGATTTTGACTCTGGTGGTTAAAACATGGCGCTGGCAACTCCTCTTCTTCCCCCGTGAACACATTCCCCCCTTTGGCGCTTCCTTCTGGGCGCTCATGTTGGGTCAGTTCTTCAACAATGTTCTCAGCCCGGTGCGCATTGGCGAACTGGCGCGCGTCTACGACCTCTACGAGAAAACCGGGGCCAGCAAAGCCCAGGCGTTGGGAACGATTTTGGTGGAAAAGAGCCTCGATACCATCATGATTCTTCTGACCATTGTGGTGGTCATTCCCTGGGTGGTGTTGCCGCAAACCCTGAGCAACCCGTATATGTTGAGCGC
The DNA here is from genome assembly GCA_034435495.1 of Anaerolineae bacterium. Classification (GTDB taxonomy): domain Bacteria; phylum Chloroflexota; class Anaerolineae; order Promineifilales; family Promineifilaceae; genus DAOTXO01. The sequence continues at coordinate 18,678 of DAOTXO010000055.1, read as the reverse complement.
CATTGGCCTGGGACTGGCCGCAGCGCTTTACTTTCTGGCTTATCGCACCGAGTGGGTGATCCGCCTCATTGAAAAATCGGTGGACTATTTACCTCAGGCGCTGGAGAAACGCATCTTGCATTCAGCTGTCTCCGGCTTGCGTGGGCTGGCGGCCTTGCGTGACCAACGTACCACACTGGTGCTGGTGCTCCTTTCAGCTGGCATTGCCTTTCTCTCCGTTCTGACCCCTTTTGTCATGTTTCCAGCCTTCCGCCTCCAATTTTCTCTAGCCCAAGCGGCTGTGATTCAGTTAGGGTTAGGGTTGGGGCTGGCTGTACCCTCCACGCCGGGCAAGGTGGGGGTTTTTGAGGGCATTGTCTACACCATCCTGGGTACATTTGGGATGCAAGATGAGACGTTACGCCTGAGCTACGCCCTGGTTTTTCATCTGGTGATTATTCTGCCTCAAATCATCTTTGGGGGTATTGCGGCTGCGCGGGCCAGACGCGCCTGGCGGACAACGACTGCCCCCAGTTCGTAGGCGCGGTGGGGGCGAACACGTAGGTTCGCCCCTACTGATGACTATTCGTCGTAACGACCGGAGGTGCGGTTGGGAAACCGCGGCTACGACGACGAATGAAGCCGGCGCTCCGGATGGGAGTTTGTGAATCAACCCGTTAGCGTATCCGTCATTGTCACCGCCCGGCGCGGCGTTCATCTGGCTGCCAGCTGCCTGCCCGCCATCTACGCTCAGACCGGCCCGGCCATAGTGTGCGAGGTGTTTTTGGTCGGCCATGTTCCGCTTGATCCTCCACGGCCGGCCGCCGCGCAGCTGGAGGCTGCGCCCCCCCTCCACATCCTCCCACATGACAATACGGCAGCAGCACGCAACCAGGCCTTAGCCCGCGCCCAGGGCGACCTGATCGCCTTCACGGATGCTGACTGCACACCGGCCCCCGATTGGCTGGCGCAGCTGATGGCTCCCTTGCAAGCCGAGCCGGCCGTCGCCGGCGTGAAAGGAGCTTACGCCACCCGGCAAACCCATCTTATCGCTCGCTATGTGCAGCTCGAATATGAAGAGAAATATGATCGGTTGGAGAGTCGAAGGTGGATCGATTTCATCGACCTTTATGCCGCCGTCTACCGCCGCGATGTGCTGCAGGCCAACTATGGCTTTGACGAACGCTTCCCTTTTCTAGAAGATCGCGAACTGGCCTTCCGTCTGGCGGCGCGGGGCTATACGTTGCGCTTTGTGCGGCCGGCGGTGGTGTATCATCCCCATGCCGCCAACCTGCGCGCCTACGCTGTCAGTAAATTCCACACCGGTTATTGGAACGCCCAGGTGTCTCGGCGCTTCCCCGGCCAGGTTGTCAACGACGCCCACACCCCGCAACGACTCAAGGTGCAGATGCTCCTGATGGGTTTGCTGCTTCCGGCAGTGGCAGCGCGCTGGCTCACACCCTGGGGGGATTGGCTGTGGATCATGGTGGCCGCGCTTTATGTGGTCTCCATTCTGCCCTTTATGTTGCGCGCCTGGGGGCGGGAGCGCTCCGTCGCCCTGGCCGCGCCAGGGTTGTTGAGTCTGCGGGCCATCATGTTACTGGCCGGCTATACCTGGGGCCTGGCGCGCCCTCAACCCGGCATCACCAATGCCCAGACGACAATTGGAGGGTGGAATTATGTCATCAAACGGGGTATGGACATCGTGGGCGGCGCGCTGGGGGTGGCGATCTTGCTCTTGCTGACGCCGATGATCGGTCTGGCGATTAAGCTGGAATCCCACGGCCCCATTTTCTTCAAACAGGAGCGGATTGGGCAACGCGGCCGGCCGTTCATCATCTACAAATTTCGCTCTATGACCGAAGACGCCGAAGCGCGTCTGGCGCACCTGGTGGACATCGACCAGCTGGAGCAACCCGCTTTTAAGTTGCGCCACGATCCTCGCATCACCCGGGTGGGACGCCTGTTGCGCCGCACCAGTCTGGACGAGCTACCCCAGTTCTGGAATGTGCTGAAAGGGGATATGAGTCTAGTCGGGCCGCGGCCGGAGGAAACGCGGCTTGTGGCGCGCTACAACGACTGGCAACGTCGGCGACTGGCTGTCAAGCCGGGGTTGAGTGGGCCGATGCAAATCCAGGGGCGCGGCGACCTATCGCTGGATGAACGAGTGCGATTGGAAATCGCCTACATTGAACATTACAGCCTGTGGCGCGACCTGGTAATTTTGTGGCGCACTTTGCCGGCCGTCATTACCGGGGATGGGGCGCGTTAGAACTGGGGTGAGTCGGCGAGCCATTTTATGCCGGCCGGTAGCCTCGCTCCGTTAGCGAACATGGATGGACTGGATGGGGGAGACGTTTATCGTCTGGGCGGCAAGGCCGTTTTTCCGTGTATTCCATATTTTCCGTGGTTCCCATTCCCGGCCGGCCGGTAGCCGGCATGTGTTTGGGGTGGCCCTGTGCCTGGCATTGGGGGTCTATCTCCTTACCCTGGCGACTGACCTGACCTGGGTCAATGCCAGCGAGGATGGGGGGGAACTGATCACCGCCGCCGTCACGCTAGGCGTCCCCCACCCTCCCGGTTACCCCACCTATGTCCTGCTGGGCCATGTGTGGCATTGGCTTCCTCTGGGCAACGTCGCTCTGCGCTTCAACCTGTTCTCGGCGATGGCGACTGCTTTGGCTGTGGGATTGGTCGCGGCTGTCCATCGGGCGCAGTCGGCCGGCGCGACAGGGGCCATCGCCGGCGCGTTGACCCTGGCCTGGACGCCGTTGATTTGGGGCCAGGCTGTTGTGGCCGAAGTGTATGGCTTAAATCTGGCGCTGTTGGCGCTCCTTCTGTGGGGCGTGCAGCGCGGATGGCGCAGCAGCGCGCTGGGCCTGGTGTGGGGCCTCAGCCTCACCACTCATCTCACCTCGTGCCTGATGGCCCCGCTGTTGCTGGCCCAAACGCCCTGGCGTCGTTGGGGGCAGCTGGCTTTGGGTTGCCTGATCGGCCTCACGCCTTACGCTGTGTTGCCCCTGTTGGCCGGGGGCGATAGCCCGGTGGTTTGGGGTGATCCCACCACCCTGGCGGGCTGGTGGGAATTGGTCACGGCGCGCCTCTACCACACCAACATCGGGGGGGCGCCGGCCGGCGCCTGGCCTTCCCGCCTGGTCTATCTGGCGCAGCACAGCTGGCCGGTTGTGGTTTGGGTCGGTGTGTGTCTGGTTGGGGCCGGTCGACGCAACTACCCCGGCCGGCCGCTGGCCGCGTGCGTCACCCTTTACCTGGGGTACAGCCTGAGCTACGACGCACCCGACGCCTTTGTAGCCTGGCTCCCTGGTCTGCTACTGCTTAGCATTGGATTAACCCCACCTACATGGCGGTTAAACACGCTGATCCTCCTCTTGCCTGTGACAGCCCTTGCGTTAAACTTAGCCTCGCAAAATCAGCGCCAGACGGCTGTTGTCCGCGATTTGAGTCGGCCTCTAATGGCCCAATTACCGCCGCAGGCGCTGGCCTTGACGCCCGGCGACCAGAGTGTGTTTACCTTGTGGTACTTGCAACATGTCGAAGGGCAACGGCACGATATTGTCCTGGTCGACCGCAACCTTTTCGCCTTTAACTGGTATCGCCAGCGGTTGAGCCGCTTCTATCCCGACCTTCAAGCCCTGGATAAAGACGACCTCGACGCCTTCCGTCAGGCGAACTTGCCTCACCGCCCAGTGTGTGAGGTGACTCTGGCAACCGTTAGCTGGCGCTGCATTGGGAGGCTTCCTTGAACCGACCCTCTACCTCCACATCCTCTCGTCTACTCCTGCTCCTTGCGCTGGCGGGCGTTTTTCTAACCCTGGCCTGGTTGGCGCTCAAGGTCGGCCGCATTTATAGCGTGGCGACACGCTTGCAAATGCGCCAGACGGAAGCGACCAATCTGATGGCCGGCGGTTTCATGACGGTCGACCCAGACGCTATGGAAACGCTGGTTCTGGGAGTGCGCCAGGATGTGGTCACGTTACAGAGTGAACTTCAGCCTCTAATCTTTTTGACCCCCTATCTAGGCTGGGCACCTGGAATCGGCCCGCTGGCGCTGGATGCGCCTCATTTGTTGGAGATGGCCGACGCGGCCACCGCCGGGGCCGTTTACGCCATGACCGGCCTGAAACCCACCCTGATCATGCTGCAACAACCACGCGATGGCGAGCAATCTCCCCTGCCCCAGCTTGGTCAGGCGTTGCTTAACGCCCAAACCCAGCTGGCCCAGACCAAAGTGGAATGGGAACGCATCCAAACAGCCCGCGCCGCCCTAGAGCATGTGGCAACTTACCCCACCCAGGTGCAAAATGGGTTGCAACTCCTGGACGACAACGCCGACCTGATCGACAGTGCCCTGGCTCTGGCCCCCCTTCTGCCAGAGTTGATGGGGATGGGAAACGCGAAAACCTATCTCATCCTGGCACAAAACGAGGATGAACTGCGCGCCACCGGCGGCTTCATTAGCGGCGCAGGGTTGTTGCAAATCGAAAATGGTCAAATCCAATCCCTGACTTTTGAAGACGCCAGCTTCATCGCTGACTGGCGCAATAAAAGTTATGATTTTCCGCCGGATCCGCTCTATCGCTTCATGGGGCTGGAACTCTTTCTCTTCCGCGACGCCAACTATTGGCCTGACTTTCCCACCTCAGCCGCCAAAGCCATCGAGCTTTATGAATACACCCTCGACAACACGCCCCCCATCGATGGCGTCATAGCGATTGACCAACGCTTTGTGGCCCAACTCCTGGGGGTGGTGGGACCGATCAATCTGACCGGGATTGAGCAATCCATCAATCAACATAATGTGGTGCGCTTTATGCGCGCCTCGTGGGGAACGGAAGAGGGGGAACGGGTGACACGAGCCTGGTTGTTGGAACGCAAAGCCTTTATGGGTGAGCTGGCGCGCGCCATGCAAGCCAAAATTGTGCAGCAGCCGGAGCAAATCAACTTTCTCAATCTGCTGCGCGCCATTTTGGAAGCCGGCCAACAACGAGACTTTCTTTTCTACCTGATTGATCCCGCTGCCCAGGGCGTGATCAGCCAGCTGGGGTGGGACGGCGCTCTGACGCACCAGAGCGGCGACGTTGTGTTGGCGTTGGACACCAACATGGGCTACAACAAAGCCAACGCGGTGATGCAACGTAGTCTGAACTATCAGGTGCAACTGGACGCTGAGGGGGGCGGTGAGGCGCAGCTGCAGCTGGTCTACACCCACACGGGGGCGGATAACGGCCAGCCGTGCATCCATGAAGTGGCCTACACCGGCAATTTGCAATATCAGGATTTGATCGATAACTGCTATTGGAACTACTTGCGCCTCTACACCCCCACCGGTAGCGAGCTCCTGAGCGCCTCCTCCCACCCGGCCCCGGCCGAACTGTTTGTGACCGGTCAGGCGTGGGATGGGGCGGCCGGAGTGGTGGATGACCCCAGCGGCCTGACCGTGTTCGATAACTTTTTGATTGTGCCCCGGCAACAAAGTGTCACCAGCGTTTACACCTATCGCCTGCCGGCCGGGGTGGCGCAACCCACCGTTGAGGGTGAGTGGCTCTATGAACTACGGCTGGTCAAACAAGCTGGCGCGGCCGCGCAAACAGCACAAGTCAGTGTGATCCTGCCGTCAGGCGCCCAACTCATCGCCAGCACTCCAACGCCGGCGCGGGTGGATGGGTTAACGCTCTTTTTTGATTGGACACTGGACCGCGACATCTATCTATCCATTCGTTACCGGTAGACGCGGTTGGGAAACCGCCGCTACGCGGTTGGGAAACCGCGGCGACGACGAACGGAAGCCAAAGCCGGAGCAAAGGATTTCCCTATGATTGGCCGTATTGCTTTCATGCTTGTCTGCCTGTTGGTGTTAGGCCTGGCGCTGGGTGCGCCGGCCACATGGGCCCAAACCATTCCCACCCGCACGCCCACACCTGGAGCCGCGACCCAACCACCGCCCCCCCCGGCCACCCAACCACCGCCGCCGCCAGCTACCCAGCCCCCGCCGCCGCCGGCAACAGAGCCGCCGCCCCCCCCGGTCACCGAACCACCCCAGCCCACCGCCACCAGCCCGGCCGCACCGAACCCCACCGCCACTCCCTCGTCGGGGGGCAGTGGGCAACCCACGGCAACCTTGCCGCCAGCGGCTACCCCGGTCCCAGGTGGGGCCTTGCCGGGCGACAGTTGCGCTGTTCCGCCCGTGGCGTTGGCGCTGGCCCCACTCAACATTCGCTCCGGGCCGGGGGTGGACTATGATCTGGTAGGCTCGTTGGCGGCGCAGGAAAGCCGGCCGATCGTTGGGCGTTATGCCTTTGGCCAATGGTGGCTGGTGCAGTTAGATGAAACGTTGCAGGGATGGGTGGCAGATGAGTTTGTGCAGGTGATCGGCTACACCGCCTTGACGCCTGGCGTGGCCGCGCCGCCGCTGAATGGGGTGACGCCCACACCGGGGCCGATCTGGAACCCCACCCCATCGCCAGCCTGCGCCTGCTTCACGCCCCCCAGTCTGCAACCGTTGTTTGAGCCAACCAATGTGCGTAGCGGCCCCAGCAGCGATTATATTGTGATCGCTATCGCCACACGCCAGGACATTTATCTGATCACAGGCCGGTATGCGTTTGGTGAATGGTGGCAAGTCGATCTGGGGGACGGCCGGCCGGGGTGGATGGTCAACTCTGCTGTGCAGATTAATGGCTACACGGGGTTGGTTCCCACTGTTGAGCCGCCTTTGTTGAACGGTGTGACCCTCACACCTGGGCCAGCCTGGAACCCCACGCCCATCCCCGGCTGCATCGTCACCCCCAGCGCGACAACTATCGCCGCCGGCCAGACAACATCGCCCACTCCTACTACGACGCCCACACCGGCCGAAACATCCCCGCCTGTCACCCAAACCGCTGCGCCAACAACGACTACAGCCACAGAGCCGCCAGCCACGGCCACCACGCCAGCCGACGCCGCGACTGCTTTGCCTGTGCCCACACCAACCGCGCCGATTGTGACGCCCGAGGCAAGTAGCACCAACTGGCTGTTAATTGCCGGCGGGGCGTTGATTGTCACTGGTCTGGCCGGGTTTATTCTGACGCGCAGTCGGGGCGCTTGATCTGGCCCATCCTGTGAACGCCCCGAGTAGGCGCGGTTCGCGGTTGGGAAACCGCGGCTACGATGAGCGGAAGTTTGGACAGGCCGGCGACGCCAGAGATAATAGAGCGCGGCGCACTACCTGTATGTGATTTTCCATGCGCCCTGGAGAAGGCATGACAATCACCATCATCACCACCGGTGGGACCATCGACAAAATTTACTTCGATCAAAACAGTCAGTTCCAAATTGGCGAGCCGCAAATCAAAGAAGTATTGCTAGAGGCGAATGCTACCTTTGACTACGAAATCATTCCCTTGCTGCGCAAAGATAGCCTTGACTTAACGGATGAGGATCGACAACTCATCTACGACCGAGTCGCGGCCGTCCCCGGCCGGCAGGTGGTCATTACCCACGGCACAGACACCATGACGGTCACGGCCGCCAAATTGAGCACCATCCCTGACAAAGTGATTGTCATGACGGGGGCGATGCAACCTCTGCGCTTCCGTCTGACGGATGCTGTTTTCAACATTGCCTGCGCTCTGACAGCCGTTCAGCTGTTGACACCCGGCGTTTACATTGCCATGAACGGCCGGGTCTTCCCGGCCGGCACTACGCGCAAGAATCCCGCTTTGCGCCGTTTCGAGGAAATCGAAACGCCTGCCGTAACCTCTGAGGAGTAACGTGATGTGGCGTGACTTGCTTCCAGCGCTTGAAGCGCGCCTGCTGCGATATGTAACCATCGACACCACCAGTGATGACCAGACGGGGACAACACCCTCCACCCCTGGACAGCTGGAACTCTTGCAGCTGCTGGCTGATGAGTTAACCACCCTGGGAGCCAGCGCCGTGCAGTTGACAGAGTATGCCTGCCTGCTGGCTTCCATTCCGTCTACGTTGCCGGCCGGGGCCGGGCCATCCCCAACCGTCGCTTTTTTGGCGCATGTGGACACCGCCCCAGCTTTCCCTGGGGCCGACGTCAAGCCGCTGGTACATCGCGCCTACGCCGGCCAACCTATCGTCTTGCCCGACGCTCCCGACCAGGTTTTGAGCTCCGACAACAGCCCCTATCTGGCAGAGAAGATCGGGGACGACATCGTGACCGCCAGCGGCCTGACATTGTTAGGTGCGGACGACAAGGCGGGCGTAGCCATTCTCATGACGCTGGCGGAATGGCTCTTGCAACATCCTGACGTTCCCCATGGCGATGTGCGCCTGTGCTTCACACCCGATGAGGAGATTGGCATCGGCGGCGTGCGCCACTTACAGCTGGATGATCTGGGGGCGCAGGTGGGCTACACCCTGGACGGAGACAATTTGGGTCGCGTGGAGTATGAATCCTTTTCGGCCGACAAAGCGGTGGTCACCATCACCGGCGTCGCCATTCATCCTGGCAAGGCCAAAGGCAAGATGGTCAACGCTCTAACGTTGGCCGGGCAGCTCATCGCCATGTTGCCCCAGACCACCCGCACCCCGGAAACAACCAGCGACCGTGAAGGCTTCCTTCATCTTTACGAAATGCGGGGAACGGCCGCTCAGGCGGAACTTCATTTCATCCTGCGTGACTTTGAGCGGGAAGGGCTGGCAGAACACGGCGCGTTACTGCAAGCGGCGTGCCGCTACCTGGCGGCGGCGGAACCCCGGGCCGCGATTGACTGCACCATCACGCCCCAGTACCGCAACATGCGCTACTGGCTGGAGCAAGATACCCGGCCGGTCGATCTGGCATTGGAGGCGGTGCGGCGCGCCGGTCTGGAACCGAACACCCAGCCCATTCGCGGCGGCACAGATGGCTCGCATCTGACAGAGCGGGGGTTGCCCACGCCCAACCTGTTCACCGGAATGCAACAGATTCATGGCCCGTTGGAATGGATCAGCCTGCAGGATATGGCCCACGCTGTCGAGGTGTGCGCCCATCTGGTGCAGCTGTGGGGGCAGGAACATTTGTAGGGCGCCGTTCTTTCTTTGCCCTGACGTCTGTCGTCCCGCGACGTCGGTTGCGCGGCCGATTTGTCTATGCAAACCCAACGAGTGATCACCCTGCATGACCGACGGCGGCTGGCCGCCTGGTTGCGCCGCGACATACCCCTGCACCTCTACAGTCTGGGCGATCTCGACCCGTTCTTCTGGCCTTACACTGTCTGGTACGGTTTGGAAAGCGCCGGCCGGCTGGAGGCTGTGTGTCTGCTCTACACCCGGCCGGCGCTGCCCGTTTTGCTGGCCCTGGGGGATAGGCCGGAGCCATTACGCACTCTCTTGCAAGGGTTGATCGGCTTGCTACCGCTACGCTGCTACGCGCATCTATCCCCCGGCGTAGAGACAGCGTTGGAACCGGCCTATCAGCTGGTTTCTCACGGAGTGCATGACAAGATGATGCTGGAAACGCCGGCCGCCTTCCAAGAGGTGGATGTCGCCCATACCCGCCGCCTGACGCCGGCCGATGAGTCGATGTTGCAAGCCTTGTACGCCCTCAGTTATCCCGACAACGCCTTCGATGCCTGGATGTTGGCAACAGGTCATTACTATGGGCGCTTCCTGGATGGTCAGTTGCGGGCGGCGGCCGGCGTCCACGTCTATTCGCGGCGCTACGGGGTGGCCGCTTTGGGCAATATCACCGTTCATCCTGATTATCGCGGCCGGGGACATGCCCGCGCCGTGACAGCGCGCCTGTGTCAGGCCTTGCACCCCACCACACCCCATATCGGGTTGAACGTCAAAGCGGATAATGTGGCGGCTCAAGCTGTTTACACCCGGCTGGGGTTCCGGCGCATAGCCCGCTACCAAGAGTTTAGCCTGACAGCCGCCCACTCGTCGTCGTTGTAGGGGCGAACTCCCGTTTTCACGAGAGCGAGCCTGTGTGTTCGCCCCCGGTTTCCCAACCGCGCCTGTAGCCGTGTTTTGGCTTCCGGCCGGCCTTGAGCCACAGCGTAGAGAAATCGTTTTCTTAGCGACAGGTTTTGAAGCCAAAATTTGATATAGTTAGGCATGGATAGTAGCGTCGGCCGGCGGCCGGCAAGAAACGGACGCTACAGCCTGGGTTGATTCATGACAACACTGGCTTCCCCACTTTCCCCGGCCACGCCTGGGCGCGTCATGGCGCTTGACCTGGGTGAACGGCGAATCGGTATCGCCCTCAGCGATCCCGGCCGTCAGCTGGCGCGTGGATACACTGTTATCCAGCGCGGGGCGCGGCGAGACGATTTCGAGCGTTATCGTCAAATTGTGGCGGAGCAAGATGTGACGCTGGTGGTCATCGGGCTGCCCGTGCGACTGGATGGCAGCGACAGCCCCACCACCCGTTGGGTGCGGGATTACGCGGCTGAATGCGCGGCGGCACTATCAACACCGGTCACATTGTGGGATGAAAGCCTGACCACCCGCCAGGCACAGGCGACCTTGCACCAACAAGGCGGCCGGCGTCGGCAGCGTACCCAACGAGTGGACGCGGTCGCGGCCGCTCACATCTTACAAGCTTACCTGGACGCTCATGGGGATGAGCATAAGCCAGGGATTGAGGCTACTTTTTGACCAACTCAAGTCTACACAGTACGCGCCGACAAAAAGCGGCGCGACCATCTGAGGACGCCTTTTGACGAAACGCACCCTACGCCTTCCGAGACGTGAGCCGCAGCAGGAGCATGACGGCCGGCGGTCGCGCAGCCTGCGGCTGCTGATCACTCTGGCAGCCCTGACGGGACTCGGCGTGGGGGGGCTGGCTCTGTTCTATTGGGTTGGGGCCGGGGTGATTGCCGCACCGCCTGAAGCCACGACCAACAACCCCCATCTCACCATGCCAGAACGGCTTTATCTACAACTCTATCTGGCAACCCACGCCGACAGCCTGCGTCAAGCGGCGGGGGATGGCGGCGCAAACCCTCTCCCTTTTGAAATTTCCCCCGGCCAGACAGCGTCACAAATTGTCGCCAATCTGACTGCACAAGGCTTTCTGCTGCCAACGAATGCGGCTTTGTTCCTCAACTATTTACGCTTCTACGGTCTTGACCTGCAACTGGAGGCCGGGCGCTTCGAGCTAAGTCGTGACCTGACCATTCCTCAATTAGCCACTGCGCTCACCCAGGCCGGCAACCGCGACATCACCCTGACCTTTTTAGAAGGGTGGCGGCTGGAAGAGTTTGTCGCCTATCTCAGTGAAACCCGCCCGGCCAACATCGACCCCCTCGCCTTTCAAGCCCTGACACAACGACAGGCAGATTTTGATCTCACCCCCTACACCTTTCTGGCATCCGTCGCCAACGATCCCGACCTAACCTCCCTGGAAGGCTTTCTCTTCCCCGACACTTACCGCGTGCCGACTGAAGCAGACGCTGCTTATCTGTTAGACCTCCTGTTGCGCACCTTTGAGACACGTGTGACACCGACGATGCGCCAGGCCTATGGCGCTCAAGGGTTAACACTGCGCCAGGCAGTGACGATAGCCTCCATTGTCGAGCGAGAAGCAGTGCTGGAGGCCGAAATGGGAACCATCGCCAGCGTCTACCTCAACCGCTGGCAACAAGGGATGAAACTGGATGCGGATCCCACCGTGCAATATGCCGTCGGGTTTGATCCGCAACATGGCGTATGGTGGAAGACGCCTCTCACGCTGGAGGATTTGCAGATCAACTCCCCCTACAACACCTATCTCCGGCCGGGTCTACCCCCCGGCCCGATTGCCAATCCTGGCCTAAAAGCGCTGGAAGCCGTGGCTTATCCGGCCCAAACCGCGTATCTCTTTTTCGTGGCGGATTGCAGCGGGCAGGCCCCTGGCTCCCACCATTTTAGTCTCACCTATGAGGAGCATCTTGCCCATGTGGCCGAGTGTCGTTAAGCCGGGGTGGGGTTGGAAAGTGGCGCTCGGCCTGCTGGCGGTCGGCCTTCTGACTGCCTGCCGGGCTGCTCCACCGGTGGTCAAGATCGGCCTGGTGGCCCCATTCGAGGGGCGGCATCGCGCCATCGGATATGATGTGATCTACAGCGCCCGGCTGGCGGTGCAAGAGATCAATTTGCAAGGAGGGCTGGATGGTCAACCGGTGGCCCTGGTGGCCTACGACGACCGGGGCGACCCCGCTCTGGCAGCTGAGATCGCTCAGGCGTTGGCGCTCGATCCGGCTGTGACGGTTGTCGTCGGCCATTGGCAACCGACCACGACGGCCGTCGCTGCGCCCATCTACGCCGCTGCCGACTTGCCCTTCTTGCCGATGGGAGAAGCGCCTTTTGGCGTCATCGACCCGGCTGCCTTGCCGGCCGATTTTCGTACCGCCTACGCCACCCTGACCCCTTTTGACGAGGAGGCAGGCCTTTACGCTGGCGCAGCTTACGACGCCTGCCGGCTGATTCTGAGCGCTATGCACCAAACGCGACAAACCGACTCAACGGTCACCCGCTCCCGGCTGGCCGCCGCCTTGCACAAAGCGCAAATTGAAGGCATAACAGGGGATCAACTGGTCTGGCCGGCCGTCATACCTTGATGGCGGCAACAACCATGGCAACCGGGTTTCCCATAGGTATCTCATATTGAGGAGAGAAAAACATGTTTCGTCGGCTGTTTGGAATTCTGATGATCCTGGCTGCTTTAATTGGCATTGGCATCGGCGTCGGGTGCGCTGTGGTGGGGCCGCGCGTCGTCGACCAGGTAGCTGTCACCGTCGAGGACACCCTAACCCTGGTCAGCGAAAGCCTGACGCCGGTAGAGGATGCGTTGGTGCTGGTGAAAGATAGTCTGGGGGATGTCAACGAAGGAATGCAAAGCGTGGGGCAGAGCACGGTGACGCTGGCCAACGTTCTGACTACCACCCGCCCCCTGTTGGACGAGGTGGCGACTGTAACCCGCGTCGATGTTCCCACCAGCATAGAAGCGATCCAGGTGGCTATTCCCACCATTGCAGAAGTTGGGGCGGCCATCGACTCCACCCTGACCACCCTCAGCGCCTTTAACTTCGAGATTCCCATTCCCTTTGGCGCACCGCTGAGCTTTGACCTGGGCATCGACTACAGCCCACCAGAAGCATTTGACCAGACCATTCTGGCAATTGGGGATAGTCTGACAGGTCTACCCGAACGGATGCGAGCTGTAGCAGATGAGATCGATGTCGCCAATCAAAATCTGGAACGGGTGGGGCAGGACATATCCCTGATCTCGCAAGACCTGGAGGACCTGGAAGGGCAACTGGCGCAGGTTCCGGGCCTGTTGGATCAATACATCCTGCTGATCGGAGACATCAAGAGCAGTCTCCAGGTGGGCCAAAGCAACATCCTGGCTCAATTTCAATACGTCAAAATCGCCCTGATTGTGGCTGGGGCCTGGTTTGCCATCACGCAACTGGCCCCGCTGTATGTCGGTTGGGGCTTGCTGCAAGGCAAATCTGCCTTTGAGGATGAGGAGCAAGAGCACGAGAGCTAACAAGACCAGGGCGGTTTCGGCCGGCCATCAGACAGGCGAATCCAGGCAGCTGCCCGATCAACCCAATCCTTACACAGGCAGCGTCTGGCGGCGCGGCCGGCGGCTAGGGCTGGCGTTGGTGTTTCTGGTCAGCCTCTTCAGTCTGGGCTGCCAGAGTGAAGCGCCCAATCAAGCCACGCTGTGGCCGCCGACGCTAACGCCGGCCCCCACCCCCACGCTGGCGGACAGTATCGGCTCGGCCAGCGTGGGGGTGGGCGGCCGGCCCGATGGTTCGCCAACCGTCTCAGCCACCCCCTCTCCCATCCCGCCTACGCCTACGCCCACCCCTTTGCCAGCGCGACGCTGGGAACTGGCCCAGCAAGCGTTCCACAATGGCGACTATCTGACCGTCATCCACCACCTGGAAAGCTACCTGGCCCCAAGAAGCGACGCTGAGCCTGTGGCAGCCCGTTGGTTGCTCAACCGGGCTTACATGCTGACAGGCGACACAGCAGCGGCGCAGCAAGGCTGGCAACAGCTGCTGGAACGTCATCCCGATCAGATCGAGGCCCACTTTTTTCTGGGTGAGTTGTATGCAGCGCAGGGAGCGTGCCCGGAGGCCATTGCTGCCTACACCACCTATCTGGAACAGGACGCCTCCCTGGCCGCTTATGTCCAGCCACGCATCGGCGATTGCCATCTGCTGCTGGGGCAACAGGAGGCCGGCCGGGCTGCCTACCTGGCCGCCCAGACGGCCGATGCTCACTTTTTGGTCACCTACTTCAACCGCTTGACGCTGGCAGAGCATTATATGGCGGAGCAAGATTACCTGGCAGCGGCCGAAGTCTACGAGACGATTCGCAACGCAGCCCGCACCTACGTGACACAGGGGGAAATGACTTACTACGCTGGCTATGCGAAGGGACTGGCGGGCGATACCGCCGGCAGCTACAGCGCTTACCAACAAGCTATCGACGCCTTTCCCGACCTATACACCAGCTATCAGGCCCTGATTGCCCTGATCAACGCCCAACAACCGGTGGATGAGTTCCAGCGGGGCCTGGTGGATTATTACGCTGGGGCTTACCAGCCGGCCGTCGAAGCCTTTGAACGCTATCTGGCAGACCCCTCTCCCGACTACCGTCTGGATGCTTACCTCTATCTAGCGTGGTCATACGCCGCCCTCGGCCAGACCCCCCAGGCTTATCTGGCGCTGGAGCAGTATCAGGCCGCCAATCCGCCCGACCCGGGCGCTGGCCTGGCAGCCGAAGCCGACCTGCTGGCTCAAGAAGGGCAACTAACGGAGGCGATAGCGGTCTATGCCCAACTTCTGACCGCCTATCCAGATCACGAGCAGGCGCTCCACGCTGCCTGGCAACAGGCCCGGCTGACGGCCGCTTTGGGCGACCTTCCCACTGCCATTGAAAAGTATGTTAGCCTGGCGGAACAGTTTCCGACAACCGACGACGCTCCCGAAGCGTTGGTCAGCGCCGCAACGCTGGCCCAAGAGCAAGGAATATCTGACCAGGCCTTAGCCTTGTGGCGCGAGGCTGCAACGCGCTATCCCGACAGCGCCGCCGGTCTGGCGGCCCGCTTGCGCCTGGTGCAGGCTGTTCCCGATGACCCCCTGGCGCAAAGCTTGCCCCCTTTGCAGCCCACCTATTTCCATTTGCGTCTGCACCACTGGGTGAATAACCAGACCCCATTTACCTCCCCCAGCGCCATCAACCTGGACAACAGCCGGGTGCGCGATCAGGCAGAAGCGGAAACATGGCTGCGCCAACAGCTGCAGTTAGCGCCAGAGGCCGAGATAGCCACTCTGTCGCCCAGCCTGGCGGCCGACCCGGCCCTGATCCGGGGGGAGAAGCTGTGGCGTCTGGGTCAGCTGGAAGCAGCCCGCCAGGAATTTGAGGCGGTGCGTCAACATTACGCCCAGGACGCCTTAGCCAGCTATCAGCTGGCGCTCTATTTTCGCGATCTAGGGGTATATCGCTCCTCCATTATGGCTGCCAGCGCCGTTTTTACGGCCACCCAAAGCAATGTCTTCAGCGCCCCCCCCTTTATCGGGGGGCTGGCTTATCCCGTCTATTATGCCGACCTGATTGTACCTCTGGCAGTGGAATATGGGTTCGATCCCTTGCTGCAATTCGCCCTGGTGCGTCAGGAAAGTTTGTTTGAAAGTTTTGCTACCTCCAGCGCCGTGGCGCAGGGGTTGGCCCAGGTCATCCCCGCCACCGGAGAGTACATTGCGGCGCGCCTGGGCTGGCCGGACTACCGCAATGAAGCATTGTACCGGCCGTATGTAGGCCTGCGTTTCGGGGCCTATTATCTGGCCGAGCAACTACAAACATTTGAGGGGTTCATCCCGGCCGCTCTGGCAGCTTATAATGGCGGGCCAGGCAATGCCCTGCGCTGGCAGACCGCCGGTGGGCGCGACCTGGACGTTTTTATCGACGTCATTGACTTCAGCGAGACGCGCCTGTATGTTGAACGCATCTACATCGGCCACACCATTTATCGCTACCTGTACGGAGAAAGCTAACGAACGTCCCATGTCTGGGGTTGTGGGCTTGCAGAGGGTGGAAAGGAACGGCTTATGGCTTCTAATTTTGATTGGCAGACCGATGATGGCGCTGGTTGGGACAGTGAGCCAGAAAACCCACCGCCGGTTGAATCGTCGGGCCGGCGCTGGTTAACCGTCAGCGTCATGGCTCTGGTTGTCTTGGGGGCTGGCTGGTTGGGCTGGCGCCAATTTAACCAACGCATCCAGGCCACCACGGCCGGGGTGGAAGCGGATTTACGCGCCAGCTATCTTCTGGTTCAGGAGACAGGTTTGCGAGGGGACACAGAAGTCTTCAGGACGCTTCTTTCGGGGCGAGATGAGGCCTGGACAGACGCTCAACAGGGATTGGTGACGGAGGGAGATTGGCGTGACCTCGCGCCTTTGGGTCTCTGGCCCTCGAACCATCAACCCGCTATCCAAAACATTGAGCTGTCACCCGATCTGGCAGAAGCGGAAGTGACGGGGCGTTTTACCTACACCATCGAGATCGGCCACGGCCTGACGGACACAGTGGCGCTGGACCTGACCGAAGTTTATCGGCGCGGAGCCACCCGCTGGTTGTTTGCGCCGCCAGAAGCTGAATTTTGGGGCGCGCCTTTGACGCTCAATGGGCCAAATATTCAGATCAAAGGCTCGGTGCGGGATGAGACGCTTCTGCTACGTCTGCTGCAAAGCCTGGAAAACAGCCTGGCGCGTGTGTGCAACAATGACCCGGCCCTGGGCTGCCAGCCAGCGATGCAGCTGACCATCATCATGGACAACAATCCGGAAAGTTTGACCCAACTGCGCTCCCCGACAAATCTGTTCAACGGTGAGCTGAGCCTGCGCTTGCCGGCTCCCTCTCTGGTTGGCTATCCGGCCAATGAAGCCGCTTTCGAGGCTCTGGCGCGTGGTTACGGCCGGCTGATGACGGCCAGTCTGACGGCGCATCAATTGGGTTACACCTGCTGCCGCCAGATCAACTTCTTCATAAGCGTCAACGATTGGCGCCTGGTACAGCTGGGTCTGTGGCCGCAACCGATGGGGCCGGCCGATTACACGAGGCTTTTCCAATCCAACTGGCAACTGCTGGAAGGAGCTCGCCTGTGGTTCGACTCTACCTGGTATCTGGAACTGCCTGAGACGGATCAGGCCTATGCCACAGTCGAGATGTTACACCATGTCGCTCCGGCGCTTACTCCCTCCACCCTCCAAGACCCCATGGGGTCTACCACCGGGAATTTTAATGGCTGGTTCCAACGTCTGCTGGCTGACTATGTTGCCATCGATGAGACCTGGCTATTAGGCTCTGCCAACCGCTGGCTGCGTAGCTTTCTGTTTCAGCAAGCTGAATTGCAGCAAAACCAGTCCCCACCCCCCATTCCCTTTCCCACAGAGACCCTGGTCCTCAATTGTCAGGATTTCGCCGGCAACCAACTGTGGCGCTACGATCTCACAACAGCAACCTGGTCGCCTCTGACCGACCAGCCATCGGGCAACTTCTCGCATATCATGGCGCTGCCCGATTACAGCGGCTTATGGCTGGCAACTGAGCAAAACGGCCGGCAACAAGTCACTCTCTACCGCCATGGCGCTTTCTACCCGGTTGTTAACAGCGGGTTGCAATCCTCCGGTTATGGCTGGTTTGGGAATGCCACACCCGACGCCCAAAGGCTGGTGGTAGCGACGCCAGGCACCTTCGGCCCTTCAGCCCAGTTTGAGGTGGGATTGCTGGACCTGAATGCCTGCCAGGCCGGGGAGTGTGATTTGCAAGGGATGGATGGTCTGCCTTTATGGTCGCCCGATGGGCGTTACACCCTTTTGAATGGGTTGGATGAGGCGCTCTATTTGGGCGATAGCCAGGGGCAAAGCATCCGACACTTAGATGACTATGGTACAGCCTTTGTCTTCTGGTTGGACAACGAGCGTTTCGGCTGGGTGCGCCCCTCTGAGGAGAACAACATCGGTTTTGAAATCCTGCAGGGACGCACAACAGACAACGTTGTCACGCGCCTGCTCACCAGCGCTGACCTGGCAGAGGCTATCGGAGACAACACCCTCAACGCCAAAGATCTGTCTGTCTGGGCCGCGGTCAATCCGCGTGAACCTGAGCAATTGTTGATTGATACCAACTTCTTTTATTCGCCGCGCCGCGACTACCTGTTGGCCTATGACTTCAGAACTGGTCGCATTGATGAAATTTACTCGGTCGAGGGGGACCTGTACATTCCCTGGTTCAACGATAGCGCTTTTGGGTCTGGACAGGCGTCGCTGGTGATGGTGGCGCGCCTGCGGGAAGATGGCAGGAGTCGCGCTTCGGCCTATGAGCTGGTTATCTACCAGCTGGAAAGCGGGAAAATCTCAACGGTCGACCTGGGGTATGAGTATTACCAGCTGAGTTGGTCGCCCGACCGACGTTGGCTGGCGCTGGTCAGCTCGGAGTTTATCAGCCTGGTCGCCCCCGATTTTGGGTATAGCTATGCCCTTCCACCCCAAGACTTTTTCTGCGACTTTGCCGGCTGGATCGACGAGGAGTAGAATGGTTCCAGGCTGTCGCTCCAGACCTTGCGCCTGGAGTCAAGGAATCCATGCAACGTGAGGAGAGGCGTTATGAGCGGACGGGTGAGTCGGCGGGCGTTTTTGCAAGGGATCGGGTTGGGCAGTTTGGGTTGGGCAGCAACGGGGGGCC
>DAOTXO010000054.1:0-6296 GCA_034435495.1 Anaerolineae bacterium | reverse complement strand
CCCACTCGCCAAAGCTCTTGATGCCTCGGAACAAGCCCTGGTCATACATATGGCGAATGGCCTGGGGGGCGTGGCTGCCCAAAGCATCTTTGATAGTTTCCGCACCCGCTTTTAATCCACCCTGGTCAAGTGCTTCACGAAAACCCGCCATAAGCCGGCGTCGGGCTATGTCATCGGCTGGTAAGCCAATGGGCAGAAGATCATCGGGCTCGATCACTTCGAAGGTGATGGCTAGAGCAACATTCAGGCCGGCAAGCAGTTTGGCCTCATCCGATGCGTATGGGTCTGCTAAGGTACGACTGGCCTGCCAGGTATCATAGGCCGTCAAACCATAGTCTACCATTTTGACAATAATAATGGCACCGCCAATCATGATACACCAGGGACAGTGCCCTGATGGGTCATGGTATTTGACGGGGTTGTTGAGGGTGTAGGTGTAGCGATTGAGGGCCTGGGGGTTGGTGGGGGCGGGGATGAGGGTGTCGGGGGAGGCGAAGCGGGCCAGGCCGGGGAGGTAGTAACGAGCGTTCATGTAGATGAGTCCGATGTCGCCGTCACCGGTGTTGTGATGTTGGTGGTTGGTGTAGCCGTGGCGGGTGAGGCCGGGCCTGTGTCCCGACGAAGTAGGCTTCATGTCACCGTTTCCAGGTGTCTAGAAAAGCGCCTGCACTACAAGATCAGCACAGCAAATGGACAACAATGGCAATATAGGCACCGCCAATAGCAAACGTCAGAACGGTTAACAATCCAGCTAATGGCAGCGAGACATCGGATTTCGTGTCTGTCCGCCAACTGAGCGTGCGAAGCCGTCGCACAGCCACAATCAGACTCACCCAAGTAAGAAGAGCAAGCCACACAAACAGTAGGCTTGCCAGGCTATAACCCCACTCTGGGCGTCGTATGAGGAAATCTAGCGAGGCAATAGCAGATACAACATTCCACGGCAGAGTCAACAACCCCAAGAAACTCCCGAACAAACAACCAAGACCTGGCCATCGCAGGCTGACCGGCGCGACAATAAACAGATACGCCAGATGGCCGATAAAGAAGCTTTTATAGATTGGTATGAGCAGGAGTGTCGTTATTGCATTACTCGCCCAATCTACATAATGGTCAGTTGTAGGCCCACTGAATGCAAGGAGTAAGTGGCACCACAAATTGAGAGTGCCTGTAACCATAAACAACCAGTATATCTTCATTACTCACTGCTCCATTACATCATACCGTTCCGCTATAAGCTCTGAGCCTGAATGGTCAGTAGATCCTAAATCCTACCCACTGGTTAAAACCTGGATCCTCGTACCATTCCGGCAACGGGTACCTTGAATTATGAAGGCCTTGCGTCGGCTGTACCAAAAACAGGGCATTCCATTCATCAATTGTGTAGTAGGTGTCGTCGTATGTAATGCCTACAAATGCTCCATTCCCCTGGAGATGAATAGTCATCGTTGCCCACCAATGCATGTAATGGCTCTTGCCACTTCCCCAAAGGGAGGTTAGCGCTCCCTGTTGACCCATATCCGCCGGTGCCACACCTAAGAAAATAGAGCTCCCGAAGGGATCACTAATGAACATCTCGAATGCGGGATAGTTATCACCGGCCACACTAAAGCTAACATTGAGTTGGTCAGCGTGAAACTGAAGGGCCATCTGTACCCAGACATCAATATTTGGAGCTAAAGGTTCAAGCGGATTAGCGCCTGGATAGTGAAATGCAAACGCCAGAGAAGAGCCATAGAAGTTCATCACAGGTAAACTGGTAGCCGTGGCCGTAACCACTCCTTGTCTGTTAAGTCTATGACTCGGGTCAGACCAACTTCCAAATACTGGTGGTTGGGATAAGTGATCGCTATCAATGGAAACCCATGAGTTAATTCGGGAAGTTACCGCTAAACTTGTAGAGTAGTTGCGATTATCGCCGCTGTAGCATCTACCAGCAGCTACCAAGCAACCAAATTCATCCCACGGAGCGAACGAGCGGGCATGTATGATATAAGGCGTAGCTCCAGACGGATCGGCATAGATTAACGGGTTATTGAAGGTGTAGGTGTAGCGGTTGAAGGCCTGGGGGTTGGCGGGGTCGGGGATGAGGGTGTCGGGGGAGGCGAAGCGGGCCAGGCCGGGGAGGTAGTAACGAGCGTTCATGTAGATGAGGCCGATGTCGCCGTCGCCGGTGTTGTGATGCTGGTGGTTGGTGTAGCCGTGGCGGGTGAGGCCGGGGTTGGTGGGGGGGGCTTGCTGGAAGTCCCCGAAGGGTTGGTAGCGGGCCGTGCCGGCGCTGTGGAGGGCGCCGCCGGGGAGGGTCATGAGGGTCAGGCTGCCCAGGTGGTCGGTGTGCAGATAGTAGAGGCCGTCGCTGCCGGCCGGGGGGCTGCTAATCACGCGCAGGGCCACCGGCTGCGTGCCGACGAAGTAGGTCTGGCGGATGGCAATCTAAAAATGAGGGTAAGCTCAGATGCCCTATCCATCACCGAAGACCTGCTTATGCAAATCTTTCAGCCGCTGCGGCCAATCGGCCGATTCATCCGGCAGCTGAATCACGCCATCCTTGAAGGGGGAAATCGTCGGCCGTGCCGGATGCTGCACGTCGCCAAAGGCCGGCCGTCCCAGGTAGTGTTTAATCGCTTCCTGGGTTTCGCCGCTTATGTCATACTCCAGGGGCGAAGGCGAGGTCAGGATTAGTCGTCCCCCGTCAGGTAACTCTTCCAGGCGGTAGCAGGGCAGCCGGTCAAACTGCTCCCGCCCAAACCAATCCACGTAGTCGGGACCAAAGAAATTGGCCCAGAAGATGCCTGGCAAGGCTTCCATCACTTTCTGCCCAACAGCCCCTACAAGCTTATTGCCGATGATTACCTGCTGAGGTAACCAGGTTTGAGCTTTGTAATCTTTGGGATGCGCAGCAAAACCATAAACCATATCACCCCACAGATAGAGATCTTTGGTAAACTGAAGAAAATTTTGCACATGTTCGTCTGTAGCAAAGAATGTAAATTCCACACCCATGTTGAGCCTATCTGGTTCAGCATTTTGGGGCATCATAAGATGACGATATAGACTTAGCCAGCACTCAGGATCATACTTGCTAAAGGGAATGGGGCGAGCATCTTGCCACAATCTTTCCAAATGCAATGATTGCTCAAGACTCAAGAAAAGACCCTCCCTATCAAGCAAGTCACCAATCATATCTGGTTGCAACAATCTTTGCGCCATCAACAGTTCAAGCAAAGCTTGCATCCGTCCTTTCCAGGAAGCATTGGAATAAAAACTCAGATGGAAAAATTTTGATTCCCTCATAGCCTAAGGCCCTGTGAAAACCCTGTAAATGTTATCTGTTCCAACCATTTCGATAATCCTATCGGAAATGACTGGATCCACGTGAACAAATAAATGGAATCCTTTGCCCTCTTGGTTAGCAATCGTCATGTAATCTGAGAGCTGTCTTTCAACCCCAGATCCACTCAACGTAGACGACGTGTAAAACTTGGAGTCGCCAATAAAAGATAGGCCCACTAAATCCGGCCGGCGGTAGGTGGTGATGCTCATGCCGGGAATGTCGCTGGCGCGAAAGGTCTGGCTGGTGGCATCAAGGATGCTCTGCAACTGCTGTTCTGCCTGCCGCCAGTTTGTCGCCTGAATGAGCTGGTGGCTGCTGCCAATTTCATCCCCATAACGGGCAAAGCGGCTCAGCGTTTGCAGCTCTTGGGCCAGATTAGCCGCCTGGTTGGCTGTCTGTGCCGCATGGCCTATCTGATTAACGGTTTGCGCAGCATCTACAGCCGTGTCAACCCCATGAGCTGCTTTAATTACCGTACCCACGCCGCCGGGCACAATTGGAACAATCAAGGCAGCCGCATCTACCACCAATCCTATCGCATCTATGGCTGCCGAACCATAATTCCCGTCTAACAGATTGTCAACCAACGAGTTAATGCCTAACCCAATGTTGAGGGCGTCCCAGGCTGACTCTAACCAGTGGCCGGTGGGATCGGTGAAAACGAGGGGGTTGTTGAGGGTGTAGGTGTAGCGGTTGAGGGCCTGGGGGTTGGTGGGGTTGGGGATGAGGGTGTCAGGGGAGGCGAAGCGGGCCAGGCCGGGAAGGTAGGTGCGGGCCTGCATGTAGATGAGGCCGATGTCACCGTCGCCGGTGTTGTGATGCTGGTGGTTGGTGTAGCCGTGGCGGGTGAGGCCGGGGTTGGCGGGGGGCTTGCTGGAAGGCCCCGAAGGGTTGGTAGCGGGCTGTGCCGTCGTTGTGGAGCGCGCCGCTGGGGAGGGTTATGAGGGTGAAGCGGCCGGGGTGGTCGGGGTGAAGAGACAGACTTGTGGGTCTCTCCCCATAACTGCCCTCTACCTCCAAAGGTGTTCTGGCGTTGTCAAGCAGCCATCTGATGCCTCCTCCTTATAGAGGCTGTAGAAGGTGAGCACATCCATTCCGGTTGCTTCTGCTAAAGGCAAATAGGATGCCGCCTCTTGTCCAAAGCGCCCTGCCTGGACAATGGTGGGAAAAGTGGTGTAGGCTCCAGGTATCCAGAGAAAAAGGGAGGTGGCCTGCTCCGAGCCAGGGGAGAAACACCCCTTAACCCTTTCATCCTCTAAAGATGTGTCACGGGTGATGATGTGGGCTGAAAACCCACGCTCTAGATAAAGCAGGGCTATTCGGAACATCACCTCGCCAGTGGGTGTGTAGGGCATCGCCTGAAGCCACACCTCATCTGGTGGGCCATAGTTAGCCAGGATACGGTGGAAATAATAGGTCGGCATGTTCCCGCCGGTAATCGTAATATGCTGGATAATTGACTGTTCAAGTTTGTAGAAGATCTGCATTCCCAAGGGGCTACCTGTCAAACCCTCAGGTACATGAGGCATGTAGACAACCTGTACACCATCATCCCAATCAACTATTCGGGCACTTAAGCTAATTAACAACCCTTCGATCTCTTGCCAGATTGTCTGTCCTGGCGTAGCGCCCCACCAGCAAGGCAATTCGCAATAAGTGTTGTAGGTCAGCAAACCCTCCATGATCGTCAAAGCGGCTACTGGAGGTAAGGTGCTGATTGACGTAGGGGTCCCTGTTGGGGTGTTGGTTGCTATGGGCGTTGGCGTGGTTGTGGGTGTAGCTGTAGGCGTGGCGGTATTGATAACAGTGGTGATTGAAGTGGCGGCTTTTAGATGTGTTGGCGTAGGAGTTGATGAGAGGGCCTGGGCTACTACCCCTATAGCTGACGGTATAGGTGTAGCTACGGCGGCCGGGGCGACCTGGCAAGCTGTTACCAGCAGGCAGAACCATAAACAGACAGGTGTTATGATGAGCTGAGTAGAAGGATAGAGAAATTTACGTTTCATTTGCTCCCGCCTATTGGTTATTAACAACCAAAATAATCCAGCTCGGCATGTTGCTGTTCATGAACTGGTCGCGGGCCACTCCGAGATCGTCATTGGCCCATTGCCCATAAGTCCAGCCAATAACCATATCGGCAAAGATCTCGCCGGGTGTGTTTTGGGGGCTTTGTTGCCAACCAAAACGCACTCCGGCAAAACCATAGGCATGGGTATCATTATCCACACCCCGTGAGAGTAAGGTCGTGTAATCGGGGTGATGGCTCAAAGTATTACGGATATGGCTGGTTCCAAGAATATGGTTGACGCGGCTTTCAAAGAGGTGGCCCATCTCATGAATGGCCCACTGGACACCGTTGAACATTCCAGCAAACAACGCCTTGCTGTCACCATTAAAAGCATCCGTATAGACTGTAATAGTTCTCCCAGCAGCCGAACCCCAACAGCCCGTTGTACAAGCGTTGTTACTGCGGTTAAACGTCACAGCGCCGCCCATCGTGGCGTGGAAAGCCTGAGCCAATGTTAGGGGAACGAAGTTGGTTTCTAAAAGGCTCCCTAGGGTGTTGTAGGCATTGGCTACGGCTCGTCCAAAGGCCACAGCAGCTTGACGAATCGTTGCCCTGGCTGTGTCCGACCAGGTCAGGGTGTTGTTGTCGCTGGTGAAGAGGATCAAAGGTGGGGTGAGTGAGGCAGGATAGGCGGAAACCCCGGATGCTGTGATGGCATCGGCGCAGATGTTATTGGTATGGCACACATAATGGCCGGTGGGGTCGGTGAAGACGAGGGGGTTGTTGAGGGTGTAGGTGTAGCGGTTGAGGGCCTGGGGGTTGGTGGGGTCGGGGATGAGGGTGTCGGGGGAGGCGAAGCGGGCCAGGCCGGGGAGGTAGTAACGAGCGTTCATGTCGATGAGGCCGATGTCGCCGTCGCCGGTGTTGTGATGTTGGTGGTTGGTGTAGCCGTGG
>DAOTXO010000053.1:0-5383 GCA_034435495.1 Anaerolineae bacterium | reverse complement strand
CCCCCAACTCCTGGTAAAAATGGTGCGCCAGACAACCTGAAGCTGCCTGCGCCATTTCCGCTTGCATCGCTACCACAGCGCATAAACCACTGTCCGCCAAAGCACCGGCCGGGGCCGGCTGTTTTGATGCCCGACAAACGTCAAGATACAGCAATCCGATGGCATCCCCTTGCGCCAACAGGGGCTGTAAATCATCCCCGCTCATCCAATCGACGCCCTGCCCGTCAGGTGTTGTCAGCCCCAGTTGGAACTGCTCGTGGCTTGGGTTACCGTGCGCCACGATGTGAATCGTTTGCACATGCCCTGTCCCCAACGCCTCCAATAGCCTGGAGCGGAGATCACCACCCCTGATCCACCGCTGCCCATCTTCAGGATGGGGTGTGTAACGCCGCCGCTCGTCCAACGAGAAGGCCGCCGTCGGTTCACTCCATACTCCTAACCAGTAAGCTGGCTGCCACTCAAAACCAACCTGCGTGTGCACCGGCTGCAAGCGCTGTCGTGTCAGACCATGGCCAGACAGGGCAAAGAAAAAGCGCCGTGAAGGATGGTGGAGCAGTTCCCACGGCGCTGTTTCCAAGGCAGTGGCGCTGGGGTCAAAGAGCAAATTGAGCTGCCAGCCAAGGCGCTGCGCCTGAGCCTGGCTGTAGGCCCGCTCCAGATAGGTCTGGATATTGACCGGAAGCCCCTGGAAAAGGTGCGCCCCCAGATGGCGCAAAGCTTCCATATCTTCACTGTTTGCCTGTCTATTGGCCGTCTGGATTCGCGCCAGGTAATGGCGGTATTGACTGTAGATAGTGTTCAACTCCGCAGTAGATAGTCCATAGGGGGCCATGGTACCCCCCCAGCCCGGCCCACCCTCGCCACTGACAGTGACAAAGTAGGTGTCCCCATCGTTTCCGTCAGCTTGTTGTTGACGGAAGTGCAAATTGACTTGAAACGTACCTGTTTCCATATCGATTGTCTCTCGTCTGGCCTGGTGTCAGGCCCAGGCCCAAAGCGCCAGAGCCAAACCTGGAACACTCAGGCTAAGTGTGATGATAAGTGTGATTGGGTTGTCCAGAACGAAAAGCGTGGGAGCGACGACAATAGCAATCCACAAGCCTGACCAGAGCAGATAAGTTATCAGCCGAATGATTCCCAACCGGCTTTGCCAGCGGCCTAAAAGGGCAACGATCCCTAATGTGAGTATGGTAGTGGAAAACCAGCTAAGAAGAGCTGGCCCTGGCGCTGAGCCTTCAGGATCGAGGAGCCAGATGAGAATGAGCGGCCAGCTATAGATGAGCGTTATCAGGCTGTGCGCCAGGATAAGCGTGAAGCAGATGGCAAACGGTTCCTGGCGGCCCACGGGAGTGCGGTTGAGATGGGTGCGCAGAGAATGGTCGGTGGGCCAGTGCCAACGATGAAAAGCATCGGCCGAAAGAAGCAACGGTAGCGCGCCAGAGATAAATCCCAGAGTGGATAGAGCAATCGGCAGAGAGGCGCTTTCGAGCCGGTTAAGAATAGCGGTGTAGGCGACTAATTGCAGGACAATGGGAACGAGAAAATAATCTATCTCCCCGTTTTGTCCATGTTTGAGAAAACGCTTTATTTCGTATAGTAACACAGGTGGAAGAATAGACAAACAAGATGGGGTGTGTGCCACAGGTGTTTGGGGGAGATGGGTGAGCAAGTGGGTCAGGGATCGCGGCGGAGCTGAGGGGGATAAATCAAGGGACAACCCGGTCACAGGCGTTGGCAAAACAGTTAGATGCTGCAGTTGAGCGCCGGCCGCCTGTACAATGTCGAAAAGCTGTTGTTCCCCTCTCACAAGACCAACCACCTTTTGCGGGGTAGGGCGGGTGACCGCTGCACCCCAGCTTGCTCCCATTGTTTGGATGAGGTCATCGGCCGCCTGAGGGCTCTTCAATTCCAACTGTATGTGCCGGGTTTCTAGCACGACTGGTGGAAGGGTGTCTGGCATCCAGATAGTCACTTGTTCGCCGTGTACTTGCCACACCTCGTGAGCCATCGCTGCCAGCGGTGTAACGACTGAGGTCAAATAGAGCAGGCTCTGTGGATTTTCGCGCATTTGGGTTTTGAGGAAACGCGCCAGGGATGCCTGGGCAGCTAAGGTGAGTTCTTCGCCAACTGCTACCGCTATGATCACGCCGCGGCCGGCCGCCAGGGCTAATCCATAGGCTAGAAGGCAGCGTTGTGAGGGAGCAAGTACTTTAACTGACCTATTGACATAGGGGACAAGTTCGGTTGCTTGCAGGTGGTCAGCCTCTGGCCCCCGGTCACACCTCCCATGCAGGCACTGATACAAACGCCAATGTGTGGCCATAGATAAATCGGGGAACCACAAAGCACTGGGCAATGCCCAGGTTGCATCATGCCCCAACCGGCCGTCTATCGATTGTGCCAGCTGCAGAGGCGTCGGGGTTAAGAGAACAATCAATTTTCCCATAGACGAGACCCGACGAGTTAAGGGTCGTTGACTCTATTATTCCCTTTTTTTGAACCGGGTCGACAGTTTGCTTACCTTTGGCGCGACTGCGCCCAATGGGAAAAAGGAAGGGGTATAGGTAAAGGTAGAGAGCGATGAGGCTATGGCGCCCTGGATAAGTTGGAGATGATGCAATGCCTTTTCCACTTGATAAACATATTCGTGTAGTCATTGTAGAAGATGACCCCTACGCCCGAGACATTATAACCCTGTTGCTCATTCGTGATTGGCGGATTCAAGTGGTGGGGGAAGGGGATGCGGATGTCATCTCACGTCACCTCGGTCACACCGACCCCAACTTGCACGCCACGATGGTGATCATTGACGCTGAGCATCCCCTCCAGGCTGACTGGTTGGAAGATGTTATCACGCGTTCCCGCACCGCTGATAAAAAGGCCAAGATAGTTCTCGTCAGCGCTCACTGGCAGCCAACGATATGTCATCTGGCCATAAGCCACAACTGTCAGGGCTACCTGCTGAAATCACAAATAGGCTATGGCCTGGGGTGGGCCGTCGCCGCAGCCGCGGCCGGTCGCTGGGTATGCACCCGCACAGTTCGCGCCCACGCCGAGAATTCCCGAGTTGTCCCCCCTGGCCCCAGACTGTTGCTGGACGGCCGCGAAATCCTCGCCCAGCTCAGAGGGCGTCATCGTGATGTAGCCCGCCTCGCTGTCATCTTCAACCTGCGCCACGGTGATATCGCCGATGAGTTGGGCATCACCCCCGGCCAGGTGAACCGGCTTGTCTCTGAGGTCTATGACATCATTGGACTGAAAGATATCTTGTCGGGGCAGGTGGATCCGCGCCAACATTTTCAAAACAAGAGGGTGCTCAACCGCTTCCTGCGCGCGCAGCACTGGGCTGAGAACAAGCGTCCTGTGCACCAGGGACGAGAAAAAGCAACCCTGGCCTTCCACCTTCTCACCCTACCCACCATGCACGAATGGTAAAGGTGGGGTTGGTTGCAAAATCATCATAACTGGCGCTAGCGCCAGTCGAATACCCAGAGCTTCCCCGGCCGTCAGAGGCGACAGCAGCCTGCCCCCTCCCTATCCTTTCTGTGCCTTCCTCCCTTTCTTCGCGCCCTTTGCGCGCCTTCGCAGTGAGAACAAAATGATGGAACCGCCAAGGCGCGAAGAATAGAGAAAAACCTTCGCGCCCTTTGCGCCTTTGCGGTGAGAACAAAATGACGGAACCGCGCCCGTTTTCACGGGAGTGACGAACCGCCAAGGCGCGAAGAACGCCAAGAAAGAACCTTCGCGCCCTTTGCGCCTTGGCGGTGAGAACAGGCAAACACATAGCCCTCGTTTCTACCGCGTGTTCGCCCATCTTGAGACAAACAGGCCCCGCTGTGAGACTTTTTTCCCCGGCCAGACAGTATCCTTATGAGTAACAAGGCTAAAACCTATCACCTGTAAGGAGACGAACGATGTCACGCTTTCACCTTGTTCTGGCTTTTCTTGGTCTGGCAGCTCTGATCGCCCTCAACGCCGGCCTGGCCGACGCCTATGTCAAAATGGGCTGCAGCTGGCCGGACCCCAAACACAATTACGACAAAGATACCCTGGGCAACGCCTGGGAAGATGCCGTCTGGAACGGCGCTAAGCAGTGGAACCAGGTCACGCCCTCCGACTTTAAGTGGACCGCCAAAGATAGCGGCGGCAACGACATCACCTTAGGCAGCGTGGATGGCGCCGGCGGCACATTGGCCGTCACCACCACCTCCTGTTTCCTGGGCGTGATGCTGGAAGCCGATATCGAGTTCGACAACGCTGAATCCTGGTACAAAGGCACAGGCACGCCGGGGGCGGGCCAATTTGACGCCTTCTCAGTGGCGGCCCATGAGTTTGGCCACGCTCTGGGGTTAGACCACACCAATCTCAGCTGCAGCGGCGTCCCCAGCAGCAAGCCGACGATGTGCCCCAGTGTGGCAGCGACGGAGACCTTTATGCGCACCCTGCACTCCGACGATAAAGCCGGCCTGAATGATATGTATCCCTAAGCGCCGGCCTACGCCACTTACAACGCATCCTTTACCTTATCTAAACCTGATACCTATCCAAGGAGTTTGACATGAACCGCCAACGTATTCTTCTGGCCCTTATAGGCTTGAGTTTGATCATCACCCTGGCTGCTCGCACACGCCAGATTGGATTCCACGCCACCTACGCCGCTATGAGTTTGGATGAGCGGTTGGCCCAGGCGGATGTGATTGTCGCCGGCAAGATTGTGGAAATTTCTGACACCCGTTGGAACCAGGATAGCGGCGCCTATTGGCAAGAGGTGGACGAGGAGGGGGAGCAGGTGCGCCAGGCGTTGCCCCTCTACACGGTCACCATCGCGGTACGGGAGACGCTGGCTGGTACACTGTCTGACTCCTTTTTGACAGTGACGATTTTGGGTGTCAGTCCGCGGTCGGCCGGCCATGATGACCATGCCCCCGCCATTGGAGATGAGGTTGTCTTGATGGCCAGCCAGACACAACTGGCCTGGCGCGACGGCAACCGCACCGTTTGGTATCCCTTGGGATACCCGGCCGAATCCTACCTGGTGCAGGCCAACGACGGCCTCTACTATCTGCCGGACACGCCGGCCGGCTTCACCACCGCCGCCCTGGCGGAACAAATCGCTCTGCAACGCACTGCCAAATAGCCACGGCCTCCCCACCCGGCGCACCCCAACTTACAACCCCTTGTCCCCTGGACAAGGGGTTGTTGTGTTGGGTAACTGTGTGTTCACTCTTTTCTTTCCTTTGCGTTCTTAGCGCCTTCGCGGTTTCATCCTTTCATCCTCACCTCTCGTGAAAACGGGAGCAAGACACAACCGTGCAACAAAATCAGCGTTCCATCAGCGTCATCAGCGTTCCATCCTTTCATCCTCACCGCCAAGGCGCAAAGG
>DAOTXO010000052.1:0-50723 GCA_034435495.1 Anaerolineae bacterium | reverse complement strand
AGCCTGGGAAGAGGCAACAGGCATCGTTAACTAAACTACACGAAGCTACCGATCACAAAGACCGCGCCGGCCGCTGCCAGCCAGCGCCCCAACTTGCCAGAGACCATCACACCCTCCTGACGGAGCAACAGGCCATTTGAGAAAAGTTAACAACATTCTACGCCAGGCAGGAGGGTTTAGTCAAGGGCTTTGGATATGGCGGTTGGTATGGTGTGATGGGTTCCAACTGCAAAGAGGTCGCCATCTGGGTGACAATTTGCTACACTCTACCTTTGCTCAAGGTGGTTTGGTGTTGTTTTGCCAGACCACCGGCCGGCCTCAACAGCGCAGCTGAGATTTCTGGTGAGGAGAGAGATGTATGCTCGAAACCGCTACCTTGCTTGACTGGTATCGTCAGATGGTGCTTATTCGGCGCTTTGAACAGCGTTGCGCTCAGCTGTACCAGCTGGGTCACATTGGCGGCTTCCTCCATCTTTACATCGGCCAGGAAGCTGTGGTAGTGGGTAGTGTGGCTGCACGTCAGGCCGGCGACCATGTCATCACGGCTTACCGTGACCATGGCCATGCCCTGTCTGTTGGCTCCGATGTGAGCAAGGTCATGGCGGAACTATTGGGCAAAGCGACCGGCGTCAGCCGGGGACGGGGCGGCTCTATGCACCTGGCAGATGTGGAGCGTCACTATTGGGGAGGGTATGGCATAGTTGGCGGGCAAATACCGTTGGGTGTTGGGTTGGCGCTGGCGGAGCAGTATCGCGGCAGCGATCACGTGGCTCTGATTTTCTTTGGCGATGGCGCAACCAACATCGGCTACTTTCACGAAGCGTTGAATATGGCGGCGGTGTGGAAGTTGCCCTGCCTGTTTATATGCGAGAACAACCTCTACGGCATGGGCACATCCATTGAGCGCGCCTCGGCCGTGCCCCAAATGACCCAAAAAGCGACCGCCTACGGCATGCCTACCGAACAGGTGAATGGCATGAATATCCTGGAAGTGTATGCGCGCACCCGGGCCCATCTGGATGGCATTCGGGCTGGCGAAGGCCCTCATTTCCTGGAAGTGATCACCTACCGCTTTGAGGGGCATAGCATGGGCGACCCCCTGCGTTATCGTACCAAAGAAGAAGTGCACAAATGGCGCGACAACGATCCCATCGGCGTTTTGGAAAAACATCTGACGGATGAACGTGAAGTGAAGAAGGATACCCTGGATGCCATCGACGCTGATGTGGATGAGGTGTTGGATAAGGCCGTCAAGTTTGCCGAGGAATCCCCTTTCCCAGAGTTGGACACACTCTTCGACAACATTTATGTGGAAGGATAGGGACGACAGGTTATCACTCCCCAGTAGTAGGAGAATAGTATGGCGCGTATAACCATGCGGGAAGCAATCAGTCAGGCTTTGCGGGAAGAGTTGCAGCGGGATGACCGGGTGTTCATCATGGGTGAAGAAGTGGGGGTGTGGGGGGGGACCTACGCTGTGACGCGAGGCTTTTACGATGAGTTTGGCCCACGACGCATCAAGGATACTCCCATCTCTGAGATGGCTATTGGCGCGGTGGCGGTGGGGGCGGCTATGAACGGGTTGCGCCCTGTGGCTGAGTTCATGACCATTAACTTTGCTTTTGTGGCTTTCGACGCCATTGTTAACCATGCCGCCAAGATTCATTATATGTTTGGTGGGCAGATGAAGGTTCCGGTGGTTTTTCGCGCGCCGGGTGGCGGCGGTCGGCAGTTGGGCGCCACCCACAGCCACACCCCCGATGTCATCTTCGCCCACTTTCCCGGCCTGAAAGTGGTCGCCCCGGCCACCCCCTACGACGCCAAAGGGTTGTTGAAGGCGGCCATTCGCAGTGATGATCCCGTCCTGTTTATTGAACATCACACCCTGTACCAGATACGCGGCGAGGTTCCTGATGAGGAGTATCTCGTTCCCATCGGGCAGGCGGACATCAAGCGTGAGGGGCAGGATGTCACCCTGATCGCTTATTCGCAGGGGTTGCAGGTGGCGCTGGAGGCGGCCGAGCAGCTGGCCCAGGCAGGGATCGCGGCTGAGGTGGTGGATTTGCGCAGCCTGCGCCCACTGGATACGGGGCCGGCCGTAACCTCATTTAAGAAAACCTTCCGCGCCGTGATCGTTGAAGAGGGGTATCGTACCTACGGCGTGGGGGCGGAGATTGCTGCCCGCCTGCAGGAAGAGGCTTTCGACTACATGGATGCGCCGATTAAGCGGGTGGCCCAATATGAGACACCAGCCCCCTATTCGCGCGCCCTGGAACAGGCAGCCTTGATCAATGCCGGCCGCGTCGTCGCAGCTGTTAAGGAGATTGTGTGATGCGCCGGCCGGCGGCCGGTAGGCGCAACCCGTGGATGAGGAGCGTGCAGCATGGCTGAGTATGTGGTGATGCCTAAACTGGGTTTCGATATGCGCGAAGGGGTTTTGGTGCGGCTGCTCAAAGCTGTCGGTGACCCGGTGGCCCAAGGGGATGTGGTTGCCGAGATAGAGTCCGATAAAGCCACGCTGGAACTGGAAGCGCAGGCGAGCGGCGTTTTGCGCCACTGGCTGGCCCAGGAAGGGGACGTCGTGCCGGTGGGGGCGAATCTGGCGGTGGTTGGGAACGCGGACGAAGACATCAGCGCGCTGCTTGGCGATAGCGCCCCAACCACGACTCCCTCGCAAGCTGAGACGGATGCAGCTACCTCTGCGCCATCTCCGGTTGTTTCCACCCCGGCCGCTTCTACCCCGGCCGCCCCATCACCCGCTGCTGATCTGGCTGAATTCCCCGGCGGCGTCAAAGCCACCCCGGTGGCCCGTCGCCTGGCACGCGACCACCAGCTCAACTTGAAGCAAGTTGCCGGCAGCGGCCCCGGCGGGCGAGTGCGCAAGGCGGATGTGGAAGCGTATCTGGCCGCGCCACCCGTGAAGGAAGTCGCCGCCCCGGCCCGGCCCGTGACTGTGGTACCTCCGGTGAGTGATGTGCCGACCACAGTCATGCCCACCACGCGCCTGCGGCAGGCCATTGCGCGCCGTATGACCGGGAGTAAAACCACAACGCCCCACTTCTATGTCACCACCGAGATGGATATGGGGCCGGCCATGACCCTGCGCCAGCAGATCAACGCCGCCTTACCTGACGATGAAAAAGTTTCCGTCAACGATATGATCGTCAAAGCGGCGGCGCTGGCGTTGCGCGAATTCCCCAATTTGAACGCCAGTTTTGGCGGCGATCAGGTGGTGCGCTACACGCAGATCAACATCGGCACGGCTGTAGCGGTCGAGGGGGGCTTGCTGACTGTGGTACAGAGAAACACCGATGTCTCCCCCTTACGGCAGGTGGCGCGTGACAATCGCGCCATGATCGCCCGGGCCCGGTCGGGCAAGGTGCAGCCCGACGACATCACAGGCAGCACCTTTTCGGTGAGCAACCTTGGGGCCTTCGATGTTGACCACTTTATTGCCATCATCAATCCCCCAGAAGCGGCTATTCTGGCGGTTGGCTCCGTCCGCGAAATGCCAGTCGTGGTCAACGGTCAGCTCAGCGTGGGCCAACGCATGAAAGTTACCGTATCTGCCGACCACCGCGTCACCGATGGGGCGGAGGCGGCGCGTTTTCTGCAAGCTTTCAAGGCGGTTTTGGAGATGCCTCTGCGGCTGTTGCTATAAGCTCTCAGGCGGGTTGCGCCCCTGGCCTGCCAATGCCGGGTCTTACGGTTCCAGGCCGGCCCGGCCTGACAGCTTTGGCCGCCATCGGGGATCACGGGTTTGCGTGGGAGTAGAACATGCAAAATTTAATAGTCGTCATTGATGATGATGATCTGGTGGCCCTGGCCGTGCAACGCGCCCTGAAGAAATTTGGCTATCAGGTGCTGGTAGCCAACAACGGGCGGGATGGCATCCAGCTGGCGCGCCGCGTCAACCCCAGATTGATCATCCTCGACGTAGTCATGCCAGGCCTGAATGGCTATCAAGTTTGCCGCGAATTGCGCGCCGACCCTATGTTGCATCACGTGCCGGTGTTGTTCCTAAGCGCCCGCGGCGAAGATGACGACCGCATTCAAGGCCTGATGGCTGGTGGGGATGATTACCTGACCAAGCCTTTCAATATGGAGGAGTTGAAGCTGCGGGTGCAGGCTATTTTGCGGCGTGTCTCTCAGCGCGCCGCCACGCCGGAAGATGGTCTGGTGCGAGTGGGGGATGCTGTGCTCAACTGCCGCAGCTTTGAGATCACCACTGCCAATGGCACAAGCCTGCTGACGAATGTGCAGTTCGATCTGCTCTATCACCTGATGATCAATGCCGGTCATATCTTCAGCACCCAGCAGTTGCTCCAGGATGTGTGGAACTATCCCCCCCACACCGGCAGCCCGGAACTGGTGCGCGCCCATGTGCGCAACTTGCGCGAAAAAATCGAACCCGTTCCCAGCCAGCCCCACTATGTACGCACCGTTCAAGGGCATGGTTACACCTTTAGCGCAGACGTTGGCTGACGCCCACGCCTGACCCGGCCGGCTATGCCCTTGACCCACTCCATGACCATCTCCCCACTCCCGGCGCATATTTTGCTCGCTGAGGGGGATGGCCGGGTGGCGCGTTCCATCCACGACCAGCTGGCTTTGATGGGTGCCTGGCAGGTGACCGTTGTGACCAGCGGGCGTGAGGCGTTGACCTGTCTGGAGGAGGCGCGTCAGGCGGGCGCGCACCGACTCGATCTTGTTCTGTTGGCGATGAAGTTGCCCGATATGTCGGGTCTGGATGTGGTGCGGTGGCTGCGCCAGCTGACTGATTTCCAGACCCTCCCCACCATCATGTTGACGAGTGAGCTAGACCGACGGGAGGTGGTGGAGGCCCTGGCGGCCGGGGCCAATGACTATTTGCTCAAACCAGTCTACCCTCAGGAGTTGTTGGCACGGGCGCAAAACTGGTTGCGGCCGGCCGTGTTGGAGCGATATGTCCAGCGGCAACGTAACCAACTCTCCATGCTCAACCGCGTGGCGGCGCGCCTGCTGACCACCCTGGAACTGCGAGATTTATTGGAAGGCGCGGTGGAAGGTGTGGGCGAACTTCTGGAAGCCCATTACGCCGTCATCTACATGCACGACCGTAGCCGCAATGTGTTGCGTTACCAGCAGGCCTGGAGTCAATCAGGCGCCTGGCCTGTGCCATTGCCGGCTCTCACCGCGTTGGAGGATGGGGTGTTGGGTAGCGCCTTCAACAGCCGCCGCCTGGTGCAGCTGGAAGCTGAAAGCTGGGAGGCGCGGACGCACTCAGGGGGGGAGGGGCCGGCCGGCTTCCCCACCCAGGCCGGGTTGGCCGCGCCTCTGTTTATTCGTGGCCGGCCAGTAGGTGTGGCCGCCGTTTTCGGCAAACAGGCGGGCGACCTTTTCGACGCCACCGATCAAGACCTTTTTCTCTCCTTCATCGGTATGCTCAGCCGGGCGATTGAAAACGCCTGGCTTTTTAACAATGTCAAGCAGCGTCAGCAGGAGCTCCTTGAAAGCCGCAACATCTTGCAGGCTGTGATCGACGGTATCCTGCATCCCATCTACACCATTAACTCCAACTGGCAGATCATTTCTGCCAACCACACCCGAATGCAGCCGCTGCCTGTGGAGGCGGAACAGGCGCTGGGCCGGGTGTGTTACGCCGTCTTTTTTCAACGCGATGCTCCCTGCGAACATTGCCTGGCACAGGCGGCCTTCCAAACCGGACAACCCCAGCGCTGGTTGGTGCGCTGGCTGGAAGCGGATTATCTGCCCCAGGAGTGGGATGTGACAGCCTATCCCATCCCGGCTTCTCAACCGCCGGGGGCCAATGTGGCCATTGTCTGGCAAGATCGCACCGAAGAACGGCGTCTGGAAAACACACTCTTCCAGGCATCGAAACTCTCCGCTTTAGGGCAACTGGCGGCCGGCGTGGCCCACGAGATCAACAACCCTCTGACCGTCATCAGCACCAGCGCCGAGATGTTGCGAGACGCCATCGCCCCAGAGGATGAAGCGGCCGATCTGGTGGATTGGATCATACGTGCCAGCGACCGGGCCCTGCGGGTCGTGCGCGGACTGCTCGATTTTGCCCGTCCCAGTCGCTTGCAGTTTCAGGCCGTTGATCTCAACGCTTCACTGGAGGAGGCCCTGGCTCTGGTGCGTTACCCCTTGCACAAGGCTGAGATTCAGGTAGTGGAGAGCATGACGCCCGATCTGCCCCAGGTAATCGGGAGTCGGGAACATTTGAAGACGGTGTGGCTCAATCTTTTGC
The DNA here is from genome assembly GCA_034435495.1 of Anaerolineae bacterium. GTDB lineage: Bacteria > Chloroflexota > Anaerolineae > Promineifilales > Promineifilaceae > DAOTXO01. The sequence goes on along the minus strand of DAOTXO010000052.1, from coordinate 44,470 downwards.
TCAATGCTCGCGACGCGCTGGTGGAACAGCCTCAGAACCGCGAATTGGAAATTGTCACCCGCCTGGCCCCCGCGCAAGATCATATTCAGGTGGTGGTGCGCGACAACGGCTGCGGGATCGGTGAGGAACAGATGGCGCGTATCTTTGAACCGTTCTTCACCACCAAAGAGCCAGGCAAAGGGACAGGTTTGGGGTTGGCGACTTCCCACCGCATCATCGAACAACATGGTGGGGAGATCAATGTCACCAGTTTGAAAGGAGAGGGCACGGTTTTTGTCGTACGCTTGCCGGTGGGCGAAAAGAGCGCCCTGCGTCAGGAGGAGACAACTACGTCGGCGGCCAACCCTCAGGCAACAGCGGAAATGCCGCTCGAAGCTGGCCTGGGGGATGCTGTGGGCGGTTAACACCCTCATCTCCCGTAGCCGCGGTTTCCTAACCGCGCTTACCGCTCGTCGTCATTGAGGAGAGCGCATTTGAGAATGAGCCCCCTAGGGAATAGGTTAGCATGACAGCAGAATATGAAGTGGTGCTGGGAGATGTGTTGCGCATGGCGTTGCCGCTGGGGAGCGCGGTGCACGTGGGGCAGGCCAGTTCACGTCAGCCGCTCAACTGGGTGGTCATTTTAACCCGCCGCGACCAATTGGCGAACCAGATCGAGCCCGGCGACCTGGTGTTGCTCCCGCCGGCTTTACAAGAGGAAACCACCCAGGCGGAACTGATTGCGCTGTTGCAACAGATGGCTTCGCTGATGGCAGCGGCCGCCATTTTATTTCAACCCATCCCCTCCGATGTCATCCAGGCTCTGGAAGGCTATGCTCTGCCATTGGTTCAGGCGGCCCCGGAGACCAATTTGCGCGAAGCACACCGTCAGATTGCCACCTTGCTGACTGACCGCCAGCGCCAGATGAGCGCACGAGGGATGCAACTTTATCGCCAGCTGTCGGAAATGTCGCGCGAAGGACACGGTTTGCAGAAGATGGCGGATCTGGTGGCGCGCCTGACAGGCAAGATTGTGGTGGTGCAGGATAAACGGCTAGAGGTAGCCGCTCTGTCTATCCCACCCGACAGTGTGAGCGTGGATGAAGCGCTGGTACTGCAAGCGGTGCAAGACCCGGAAAACTTGCCGGCCGTGCTGCGCAACCGTAAGGCAGCCGCCAGGAGCAACCGCAGCCACTGGCAACAGCTGCTTTTGCCCAGCCACAACCTGGCTCGCCTGGTCAGCCCCATCATTTCGGGTGATCGTGCGCGTGGCTATCTTTCCATTATTGGCGCCGCCGATGCGCTTGACAGTCTTGATACAGTCGCCGTGGAGCAGAGCGCAGCCGCCTGCGCCCTGGAAATGGCGAAAGCTAAAGCGGTTAGTGAAGCCAAAAAGGCGCTACGCGGCGATTTTCTGGAAGGGGTGTTGGCCGGCAAGATTCCGCCAAATGAGGTTGAGCGGCTGACGGCCCATCTCGACCATGATACCACCCGCCCTCATGGGGTGTTGGTGGTACGGTGGGTGGGCCGTGAAACGCCATCTCTACGCCGGATTGAGACCACTTTGAATTGGCTCCTCTCCACCAACAACCGGCCGGCGCTGGTGCATATCTACGCTGGCGACCATGTGTGTGTGTTGCAAACGGTGCGAGACGCTTCCGAGATGGAGGTGGTGCGCGATATGGGGCGGCGTCTGCGCGAACAGTTGCGGGCCGAGTTTCCCGATAAGACATTGGTGGTGGGCGTCAGCGGGCCGGCGCAAAACCTGACCGAGTGGCCTCAGGCTCACCGCCAGGCGTTGCAAGCCCTGGAGGTGGGGCAACGACTGCATCTGGATGAGGTGGTGGATTATAATAGCCTGGGGGTTTATCGTTTGTTGAGCCAGCTCGACCACATCCCATTGGTGCATAACTACTGTAGCCAGGTGATCGGCCCCCTGGTGGTGTATGATCGAGAACACAACAGCACTCTGGTGCAAACGTTGGATGCCTACTTTGAACACCACGGCAATGTGAGCCAGACGGCCGAAGCGTTGTTCATCCATCGCAATACCCTGCTGTACCGTCTGGAGCGAATTCAGGAGCTAACCGGCCATCTGCTGGCTCAGGCCAACATGCGTCTGGCGCTCCATCTGGCGCTGAAATTGTGGCAGTTACGCCCCGATACCTGATAGCCGGGGGCGGGTTTGTGGAAATTATCTAATAGCTGGCCTTAAAACTTTTGGCACTTTGAACGTAGATCGCCCCGGCCGCATCATCTATACTCTCTACCAAGCTTGTGCTTAAGTGTGCGGCTCAAGGGAAATAGTGGGATGTTTCGAGGAAGGCGACTCTCATGCGGGCAGAGTCGCCTTTCGCTTTGTGGGGGGCTTCATCTACGTTGGTGAAGGATACGAGCTGTATAGCACCTGGCTGAGCCGACCGACTTCTTGGCGCAGGACCGCAATTTGCGCCTCGCTGCTTCCCTCCGGCTGACGTGAGGCGTGATGTTTGCGATAGGCCAGGCGGCTGGTCAGGTGAAAAAAGCTAACCGCTCGTCGATAGGGTAGAAAACCATCCTGAACCAGGATGCTCCACAAAAAGGCGAAACGCCGGTTGAGTGAACCGGCCAACTCATATTGCTGCAATGTAAGGGCCCCAGCCGCCACCTCTTCTTTCAGATAATGTTGAATCCACGCCTTTTCCTGTCGCAAAGCCCAGACCACAATCAAAGCAGTGATTGCCACGCCGCCCCAGGCATTGGCCAGGGTGACAATCCATAAAGCCCCGCTCATGAAGGCGGCGGTGGTGTTGTGGATCAGGTGGAGGCCAACAGCTGCTGTCCAGCCGACCACAGGCGCTAGGAAGCGTACCTCCTGGCGCTGCGAGAGATGGGCCACAGCCAGACCCAGACCGGTCATGCTGCTGAACAGGGCATGGTTGAGCCCAAAGACCCCGGCCCGTAGAAAGACATTCACCCCCCAGGCGCTCACGCCGCCGCTTTCATACTCCCCCATGAAGTAGAAAAAGTTCTCCACCATGGCGAAGCCCAACCCCACCATGGCCCCGTAAATGACGCCGTCCAACAGGCTGTCCAGGTCGCGCCGGCGAAAGAAAAAGATGCCCAGCAACGCCCCGCCCTTGAGCGACTCCTCCACCAGCGGGGCCACAACCGCGGCGCTGGCAAAATCGCCCAGGCTGTTGCCTCCCACAGCGTAGAAGGGCAGGCTGAAAACTTCGTTGAACACAACCGCCAGGATGATGCTGGGAACGGCTCCCCAGATAAAGCAGGCTGTTAGCAGCCAGCCCGGCTCTTTTTCATAGCGATCCACCCAGTAAATGAAAGCGACGTAGAGCGCCGTGGGGATGATAGAGGCCAGAATGGAGAGGAAAACCATGGTCATTTACCCTATTGGTCGATTACGCCGGGCTTTCACGGCCGGCGCTACGCTAAAGGATCAACATGGCATCCCCCAGCGAGTAAAAACGATACTTTTCTTCAATAGCTGTCTGGTAGGCGTGCAAGACCCTTTCCCGCCCGGCCAGGGCTGATACCAACATCAACAAAGTGGATTGCGGCAAATGAAAATTGGTGATCAAGCCCTCCACTGCCCGAAAGGTATAACCGGGGTAAATGTACAGGTCGGTCAGGCCGGTGTAAGCCGCCACCGGTCGCCAGGGGCAGGCGGCCGGTGGTGGTTGTTGGGACACGCCGCGCAACGCTCCTGACACCCCGGCCGACCGCCAGGCAGCGGTTTCCAGGACCCGCACAGAGGTGGTCCCCACGGCGATGATACGGCCGCCGGCCAGCCGGGCGCGGTTGATGCGTTCGGCCGCCTCTGGGCTGAGGCTGACCCATTCCTGGTGCAGCGGATGATCTTCCAGCTGCTCCGTTTGCACCGGTTGGAAAGTGTCCAGCCCGACGTGCAGCGTCACCGTCTCGAACAGCACACCCTGATCGCGCAGTTGCAACAGGAGGTCGGGCGTGAAGTGCAGGCCGGCCGTGGGAGCGGCCGCTGAGCCGACGCGCCGTGCATAAACCGTCTGATATCGTTCCGGGTCGGGCAGGTGGGTGTGAATATAGGGGGGCAGCGGCGTATGCCCCACCTGGTCGAGGTGGGGCAGAATATCGCTGTTAAAAACGATGGTACGTTGGGTGTGGTTGCCCCCGGCTTCTATGCGCCCCACCAGTTCTGTGATCTGGCCAGCGTGATCCAGCAGGTGAACCGTTGTCCCGGCCCGCAAGCGTCGGCCGCCAATCAGGGCCGTCCAGGTGGATGGGTCGTGTTGCCGCAGCAACAGTACCTCCACCTGACCACCGGTGCTCTTGCGTCCGAAGAGCCGGGCCGGCAACACCCGGCTATCGTTGGCTACCAATAGGTCACCCGGCCGCAGATAGGCCCCTATTTCCCGAAACAGGCTATGTTGCAGCCGGCTGCTTTGGCGCTCCAACACCAGCAACCGGCTGGCGTCGCGGGGTTCCACCGGCTGTTGGGCGATGCGCTCTGGCGGCAGGGTGTAGTCGAAGTCAGCCGTGCGCATGGATAGATGGAATCAGGGCCGAAAAATGCGGATGACAATGTTGAGCAGCAACGTTCCCACCAGACTCAGCAGGAGCAGCGTGGCGAAAGGGAAGTAGAAGTTGAAGTTTTCGCGCTCGATTACAATGTCGCCGGGCAGGTTCCCCAGCCAGGGAAAGTAACGCACGGCAATGAGAATGACCCCGCCGGCAAACGCCAGTGTCAGACCGATGATGATCAAAATGCGGCCGAAATCTGCCATCATGTTTACTCGCAATCTTGCCGGACTTTAGAACAGAGAGGGTTGAGGGTTCTCGTCCCCGGCCGGCGCGTTGGTCACAGGAATGTTCAAATGACGATAGGCGTGAGGCGTCGCCACCCGCCCGCGCGGGGTGCGCTCCAGAAAGCCTAATTGCAACAGATAGGGCTCCACCACATCCATCACGGTGTCCGACTCCTCGCTGATGGAAGCGGCAATCGTCTCCAACCCCACCGGCCCGCCACTGAATTTGTGGATGATGGCGTGCAGCACGCGCCGATCCAGATCATCCAGACCCAGCTGATCTATCTCCAACAGGCTCAGTGCTTCAGCCGCGATGGGCGGGGTGATGGCCCCTTCTGCCCGCACCTGGGCGTAGTCGCGCACGCGGCGCAACAGGCGCAGGGCGACGCGGGGTGTGCCGCGCGCCCGACGCGCAATCTCCACCGCCCCCTCATCATCAATGGGCACTGCCAGGATGCGCGCCCCCCGTCGCACAATGTCGATCATAGCCGGCAGGGCGTAGAAATCCATGCGATAATGAGCGCCAAAGCGGGCGCGCAGCGGCGCGGTGATCAGCGCCAGGCGGGTGGTGGCCCCAATGACGGTGAAGCGTGGCAGCTTGAGGCGCACATTTTTCGCCCCCGGCCCTTTGCCCACCACAATATCCAACACAAAATCTTCCATGGCCGGGTAGAGAATCTCCTCTACGGCCCGGGCCAGTCGATGGACCTCGTCAATGAACAGAATGTCACCGGCCCGCAGATTGGTCAAAATCGCCGCCAGGTCGCCGGCTCGCTCAATGGCCGGCCCGGAGGTGATCCGAATGTTGACCTGCATTTCGTTGGCAACAATGTGGGCCAGTGTGGTTTTGCCCAGGCCGGGAGGGCCGTGGAAAAGGACATGATCGAGCGGTTCCTTGCGCTGGCGCGCCGCTTCGATCAAAATCCCTAGGTTGGCTTTCAGCCGATCCTGACCGGTGAACTGAGCCAGACGTTGGGGCCGCAGCAACCCGTCCAGGGTGGCATCTTCGCTCCGTTTTTGGGCGGATAGGGGGCGTTGCGGAAGATTTTTCTCAGCCATCAGGCGGGATTATACGCCATGTGGGGCGGCGGGGAAACAGGCAGACGATTACACGATCTGACGGCCATTGGGTACAATCAAGCCAGCCGCTGGTTGATGGCCGGCGTCGGCCCGATCCCGCAATACACCCAGGAGTTGTGGTATGGTCTTTGAATCCAAACACCCTTTGGTCAAGCATAAACTGGCGCATTTGCGCGATAGCCGCACTGAACCGAAGCTCTTTCGCGAGCTTTTGGGTGAGGTGGCCCAAATTCTATTTTATGAAGCCTCGGCTGATTTACCCACGCGCCCGGTCACCATTCAGACACCCATGGGAGAGGCGCACCAGCAACTATTGGATATCAAAGTGGCCCTGGTGCCCATTTTGCGCGCCGGCCTGGGGATGATGGATCCCATCTGGGATATGATTCCCACGGCGGAAGTGTGGCACATGGGCATGTATCGGGATGAAGCCACCTTGCAGCCCGTTTTTTACTATGAAAAATTTTCCGCCCAGCCTCGCGCCCAAATCGCTTTTTTGCTCGACCCTATGTTGGCAACGGGCGGCTCCGCCATTGCCTGCGCCGACCGTGTCCGGCAGTGGGGCGTGCCGCGTCTGCGCTTTATCAGCCTGATAGCCGCCCCTGAGGGGATTACGGCTTTTCATGAGGCACATCCTGATATTCCGGTTTACACGGCCGAGGTGGATTCCCATCTGAACGCTATTGGTTACATTGTGCCTGGCCTGGGCGACGCTGGCGACCGCCAGTTTGGAACCTACCACTAAAGTTGCGCTCCTGATGCTGAGCTATTGGGCCCCCTTTGTTGTGGCCGGCCTCCTGGCCCTGGCGCTGACGCCCCTGGCGCATCGGCTGGCATTGCGCTGGGGAATGACGGCCGCACCGGGAGGACGCCGCCAACATGCCGGCGTCATTCCGCGCTTTGGCGGCCTGGCGCTGACGGGGGCGTATCTGGCGGCGGTCGGTCTCATCTGGCTGTGGTTGCCCCCCAGCGGCGACGATGCCATTCGGCTGCGAGGGGTTTTGCTGGGCACGGTGATCATTTTTGTTGGCGGAGCGCTGGATGATCGCTTTGACCTTTCGCCCCGGGCCCAAATTCTCATCCAGGGCCTGGCGGCCGGCGTCGCCATGTTACATCTGGTGTTTATTGGTGTGTTTACAGAGCCTTTCCAGGGGCAGCAGGTGCCTTTTGAAGCCACCTGGCCCCTGCTGGCGTATGCCATCACCCTGATATGGATGTTGGGGATTATGAATGCGGTTAACTGGCTGGATGGCCTGGATGGGTTGGCGGCCGGCGTGGGGACGATTGCCATGCTGATGTTTGCCTGGCACAGTTACCGCCTGGGGCAAACGACGGTGGCTGCTGTTCCGCTGGCGCTGGCCGGCGCGTTGCTTGGTTTTTTGCCTGCCAACTTTGCCCCGGCGCGGCTCTTTCTCGGTTCGGCCGGGGCGTATGTCTTGGGTTATAATCTGGCGACTCTCTCCATTCTGGCCCCGGCCAAAATTGCCACCACCTTGTTGGTGCTGGCGCTGCCCTTGCTGGATGGCGTCTGGCGCATTGTCGACCGGGTGTTGCGCGGCCGGAGTCCCTTTCATGGCGACCGCCGCCATCTCCACTACCTGTTGCTGGATCGAGGCTGGGCGGTGCAGCGTATTGTGCTTGTTTACTATCTGGTGGCGCTGGTTTTTGGCCTCGTAGCGATCTTTGCCCCCACCGGATTGAGCAAACTGGTGGTGTTGGTGCTTCTGGGTAGCCTTGTCTTGGTTTGTTTGATAAGCTTAAGTCGGGCTGCCAGGCCATCCGATGCGGCCTGACGCTCACTGTTGCCCAGAATTGCAGCGCATCCCGGTGTGGGTGACCGTGACCATGTTAAATCAAATCTTGTTTCCAATTGTGATTTTAGGAGCAGCCTGGCTTTTCAGCGAGGATGTTGTCTATTCACTGCAAAACCGACGTTGGGCGTTTCATTATGGCCCCATTGTAACCCTGCTGGTGACCACGGCTGCCTTTATCGTCTGGCCGACCGCCGGCGGTTACATCGGCTTTGCCGTTCTGCTGACTGTTTTGGTCTTGATCCCCCTTATTCGTCAGCGGCGCTTGGGGCGGAGCGGGAACGCGCAACGCCAGGCTAAGTGATGGCGCGCCGTTGCGGCGACAGGAGGTGAAAAATGCCCGATCTGCCCGACAGCGAATGGCCCACGCCAGCTGAGAATGATCCGGCGGCGTTGCCTGACTCGTTTCCATTCGAGCCGGTCGACCCGGCCGGCGTCGATTTCAAGCCCTGGGAACAACGCCTGGCCCCAGGTATGTCGGGCGGTGGCTCCGCGCCCAGACCGACCCCCGCCGAGCTGCTGGCTGAACGTCAGTTGGAGGAAACAGGCAACGCCATTCTTGACATCGTGGATGATCAGGTCGCCCTGGCTGCTTACCCCTGTCCAACTGATCATATACCGGCCCAGGGAGACCGCCGGCTGGCGGGCCTGGACAACGCCGAGTTGTGGCGGCAGTTCCAGGCGGAAGAGCTCTACGATACGCGACGTGTGACATTGGAACATTTTCATCTTTTTGAGTGGTTCCCCCGCGTCCCCGGTAAATTTCACACGCCACAGGCGGCCGGCCGGCGCTACGAAGCGTACCAGTTTCGCGAACAAACGGCCGATGGCCGCACTTATTTCACTCCCCTGGGCAAAGCCCTGATGGTGACGGATGGCGGCGTGGGGGCAGTGCGCCTGCGTCCCCGTCTTTTGCCCGACCTCAGCGGCGGCGCGGAGACCTATTACTTCATGACTGCCTCTTCCAATGGTGTCTGCCACGAGGGCTTTCCGGTGCTGGTGCCCCGGCGCTTCTACGGGGCCATCAAGGCGCGGCTGTTGGTGGAAGGGGCCGCGCCGGCCGTTGTACACGGAGAGATGCGCTATATCCCCGATGACGTAGTAACCCTTTTTCGGACGTCGCGGGAAATTCCCCGCCTCTATCTGGTGGTGGACGACTTAACCTTGCTACCCCAACCCCGCCCTGATGTCACTCGCTATCTGATCACAGTGGCGGTTTCTTTTCAGGGGCGCTTCCAGGGCCGGCCGGGCACCTATCTCGCCTTTGCCTCTTTCGACCCGGCCGAGCGCACCGGTTTGGGGCGTGCTGTAGAGTGGCTGGAAAATTACGCTGTTGATCTTTACAAGGGGGCCATTCTGACCGATTTTGACGAAACCAAACCCCAATTTGCCCACTTTCCGCAAGCGTCATTCAGCCTGGCCGGCTTGATGCAGGGGGAATTGGACCCGGCCGCCTTGACCCAACTGTTGGAAAAGTTGGGCTACAGCGCGGCCGAGGTCGAGCGTCAGGCAGGCAGTTTGATCACCATCAACCACTACGTCACCACACGGGTGGGCGGGGTGGATATTCGAGTGGAGGATCAAGGCTCTGTTGTAATTGGGGGGGATGTGGCCGGGTTGGCGGTGGAGAAACCAACGGCCGTGACCCCGGCCGGGGGAACAGAGACCCCGGCGGCCGGCGCACCCCCGGAAAACGCCTCTCCCCCAACACCGGCCGAACCGTTGGACTCCCAGGGCCTATGAGTTACCAGCCCCCTGAACGTATCCAATCCATTTTAGAGCATTTGCCCACCACGCCGGGTGTCTATCTGCACCGCGACCGCGAGGGCAAAGTGATCTACGTGGGCAAGGCCATCAATTTGCGGGCGCGGGTGCGCAGCTATTTCCGCTCCAAAGTGGACTCCTACAAGACGGAGCGGCTGCGCGAACATATTGCCGATGTGGAGATCATCACCACCACCAGCGAATTGGAAGCGCTGTTGCTGGAAAACACCCTCATCAAAAAGCACAAGCCGCGCTACAACATCTTGCTCAAGGATGACAAGCGCTACCCTTATATTAAAGTCCACTGGCGCGATCCCTTTCCCAAAGTCACCGTCACCCGCCGCATGGAGGAAGACGGGGCGCGCTACTTTGGCCCTTATATGTCGGCCTGGGCCGTCTATCAAACGCTGGATATGTTGCGGCGCATCTTTCCTTACCTGACTTGTGACCGGGTCATCACCGGCCGCGACGAACGCGCCTGTCTGTATTACGACATCAAGTTGTGCCAGGGGCCATGTATTGGGGCGGTGGATCAGGCCCAATACCGCGCTATGATCCAGCAGTTGATGGATTTTCTCAACGGTAAATCTGAACGGGTGCAACATGATCTCCAGACGAAAATGACGGCTGCGGCCGAGGCGTTGGACTTTGAAAATGCGGCCCGCTATCGGGATCAGCTCAAAGCCGTGGAGCAAATCGTCGCCAAACAAAAAGTGGTCAGCTCTTCCCACACCGACCAGGATGTGATCGCTTTTGCCCGTACTGAGGGGGATGCCTGTGTGCAGATTTTCTTTATCCGTCATGGCAAGCTGATCGGCCGGGAATATTTCTTGCTGGAGAACACCGAAGAGGCGCAAGATGCCGAACTGTTGCAGGAGTTTGTGACCCAGTTCTATGACAGCGCCGCCCATATCCCCAAGGAGGTGTTGTTGCCGGCCGAAGTCGCCGAGGCCCAGGTCATTGAACAGTGGCTACGCCAGAAACGGGGCACAAAGGTAACGATCCAGATTCCCCGCGCCGGCAAGAAAAGAGAGCTGGTGGAGATGGCTACGGTCAACGCTGCCGACACCCTGGGAATGTTGCGCCAACAATGGGCCTCGGATCGTTCGCGCCATGTGACCGCCATGAACGAACTCAAGGAAGCGCTCGATCTGCCCCATCAGCCGGCGCGCATTGAGTGTTACGACATTAGCCACACCCAGGGAGCGCAGACGGTAGCCTCGATGGTGGTGTTTGTGCAGGGCGCGCCGCGCAAAAGCGACTATCGCCGCTTTAATATCCAAAGCGTGGCCAACGATGATTATGGCGCCATGCACGAAGCTCTGACGCGCCGCTTTCAACGCTACCGGGATGCTGCGGCCGGGGAGCTGACGGATATGAATCAGCTAAGTCGCCTCAAGAAGGAGACGGCCTGGGCCATCCTGCCCGATCTGTTGATTGTGGACGGAGGCAAGGGGCAGTTGACCAGTGCCCTGGAGGTTTTGCGGACGCATGGCCTGGAGCAAGAGGTTCCCCTGGTTGCTCTGGCTAAGCGGGAGGAAGAGCTGTTTTTGCCCGGCCGGCCGACTTCCATCCTGCTCGACCGTCACTCTCAGGCGCTCTATTTGGTGCAGCGCGTGCGCGACGAAGCACATCGCTTTGCCAACGAAAGCCACCGCCAGCGCCGCGCTAAAGTTGGGCTGGCTTCCATCCTGGACAGCATTCCTGGAATTGGCCCTAAACGTCGGCGCGTGTTGCTGGAGCGTTTCGGTTCCCTGGATGGTTTGCGCGAGGCCACCCTGGAAGAGATCGCCGCCACGCCGGGTATTCCTAACGAAGTAGCTGTAACCATCAAATCTCACCTGGATTAAATCATATATGCCAAATCAGACTCAGCTTTATCCGCCAGGCCCGTTGGGTAGACGCTTTTTAGGCGTGACGGGCGACCTGGCCTATGATCGCCGGCCGCACTTTATGCGCCAACTGGCCTATGAATATGGTGGCATCGCCCGCGTGCGCGTGCCGTTGCGGCGCTATGTTTTTCTGGTCAGTCACCCCGATTACATTAAGCATGTCCTGGTGACCCGACAGCGCAACTATCGCAAAGGGCTTTCGCCTCAAAAGCTGTGGTATGGCAACAGCCTGGCCGTCGCCGAAGGAGAGTACCATTTGGGTCAGCGCCGCTTGCTCCAACCTCATTTTCACCGGCGGCAGGTGGAAGGTTATGGCGATATTGTGACTGACCTGACGCAGCAACATATCGCCCAATGGCGTGATGGTCAGCAGGTGGATCTGTTGCAGGAAATCTTGGAACTCACCTCGGCTATCATGATCAAAATCCTCTTGGGCATGACGGTCCAAAAAGGGCAAGATGACATGGTCAAAGCCTTTAAGGGATTGATTGAAGATTTGCTCCCCAGTGACTTGACCCCCATCGGTCAGTGGATCCACAAACTGCCCAATGCGCGCCATCGGCGTAACCGGGCGAATCTGGCTATTTTGGACGCAGCCATGTACGCGGCGATTCGAGCGTGCCGTCAGAACCCTGGGGCGGGTGAGGATATGCTGTCCCTTTTGGTGCAGGCGCGTTACGAAGATGGGACCGGTATGAGTGACCGACAGATTCGCGATGAGTTGATCAACATCTACATTGCCGGCCACGAGACAATTGCCCTGGCGATTGTCTGGACTTTCTACCACTTGATGCAATACCCGGCCCTGGAAGCGCAGGTGGCGGCCGAGGCCAGGGCCGTGACAGCGGGCCGACCACCCACCGTCGCTGACCGTCCCAATCTGCCCCAGGTGCGACGGGTGCTGGCGGAGACGATGCGCATCATGCCCCCGGTGTGGCATAATCATGCCCGGATTGCCCTTGAAGAAGATGAAATTGGCGGTTACTATATTCCGGCCGGCTCAACCTTGTTGATCCTCCCCCTGGTGATGCACCATCACCCCGACTATTGGGAGGAGCCGGACGCCTTCATACTAGATCGTTTTGATGAGACACGCTACCCGCCTCCCAACCCCTATGTATACATTCCCTTTGGGGCCGGCCCGCGCAAGTGCATTGGTGAGCCACTGGCGTGGCTGGAAGGAGAGTTGGTGGTAGCGACAGTGTTGGCACAGATGGGGTTTCGTCTACCGGAGGGTAGCTGTGTCCAACCGAACTACTATGTCTTGACGCGCCCACGTGGTGGCTTGCCGGCGGTCGTGCAGCGTCGCTGATGTTCATTTTTGTGAGCGGCCGGCCGCGCACCAGAAACCCATTCCCAATCTTCCTTTCCCCAATCGGTGGGCTGCGGGGCAACTATGAGGGATCATCTTGTTACAGCCGACGGGGTTGGTTTACCCCGCGTGATTGACGAATCAAGTGTGCTTTATCGCTCCGCTATCCCCATTGAGCATGGGAGGAGTTGCGCCTGCAAGCCCAACCACCTGAATTGCCTGACGGCTAAAGAGTGGCTCAAGAGTCAGCTGGGCGTCTGGCAGTTCAGTTATGAGGGGCGGGATATTCGGGATAAAAGCCTGCACCCGGCGACGTTTCCCCTCTCTCTGGCGAAAAAGGTGATTGAGCTTTTCACCCACCAGGGCGAGTTGGTGCTCGACCCCTTTGTGGGAAGCGGCACAACCCTGGTAGCAGCCCAGGATTTACAGCGCAACGCCATTGGGTTTGACCTGCAACCGGCCTATATCCAACTCTGTCAGCAGCGCCTGGCAGCGAACAACAAGCTTTTCCATGCGGCGCAGCAGGTGGCTGTTCAGGATGATGCTTTATACATTGACCACTATCTCGCCCCTGAGATGGTGGGTTTGATCTGGACATCCCCCCCCTATGCCAATCTGTTAAATCGCCAACGGCGCAATAAATCGCGGCGCACCAACGAGCGTCAAAATGGACAATTGGGCAAAGTAGAGCAATATTCGCAAGACCCTCGCGATCTGGGGACGATGCCGCTGGACGTTTACACCCAGGCGCTAGGGGATATTTATGCGCGTCTGTTACCCCTGCTGCGCCCCCGGGCCCACTGTGTTATCAATGTGCCAGATATGTGGTGGGAGAATGAGCGGATCACGATTCATGTCGCCTTGATCGAAGAACTGCGCCGGCGCGGCTATGAGCTGCGCAATGTGATCATTTGGGATCGCACCAACATTGTTAACCGAATCGGCATTTTTGGCTGGCCGTCCAATTACATCACCATGGGCACAACCTTCGAGTATTTGCTGGACTTTTGGCGTCCGCCCGGCACCGTTCAGATGCCGGCCAGCGTAGCGGGCCATGGCCGGGTGGACAAGGCCGGTTCACCCCGGTAGACTGGGAGTTGGAGCGGTGAGCTAATGACAGGTGTGTGATCTGCCATAAGGCAGTCATCAAAGGGTATTTTTAAGGAGTCGAGTCTATGTCTTGGTCGAAATGGATGCGTGTTGTTGTGTTGCTGGCGGTGTTGATCGCCGGCGTGTGGTTGTTGGCGGCCCCAACCCGGCTGCAAGTGGAGTCGGCGCAACGTCAGGCGGCGGTGCGAGCGTTGGGGCCGGCCGGTGGTCCCGCTCGTGCTATTGTTGAAGCTGGCGTGGATGACGGGGCCGGCCTGGTGCAGGGGCGTTCCGGCGCGCCGGCGCTTGTGTCCCTGGCGGATGCACCCCAGGCTGTGCCCGGCAAACAGGCGGCCATGTTTTATGCTGGCGACCTGACGCTGGAAACCCGGCCGGAATCCCCGTTGTCCGAAGCTGAAATTGCTGCCTTGATCGACGCCTCATTGGCCCAGGGTGTGAGCCGGAACGTGCAAACCGCGCGGGAGGGGATAGGATTGCACGCCATTCCTCTCAGCTTCAACGCTTTACGCTATTCCAACACCTCTGGCTTAACGCCGCCCGATGCTGAGATTGCCGTGGGGCAAGACCACATTGTCGAAGTGGTCAACTCCACCCTGGCGATCTACGAAAAGCGTACCGGCGTCGAGTTGTCCCGTGTCGATATGGATGTTCTCTTTGTCGATGCCTGCGGCGCGGGTGGTTTTTACTTTGACCCGGTGGCGGTTTACGACGACGAAAACAACCGCTATGTTGTGTCTATCATTGTGGATGAGGGGAGTTCCAATCACTTCTGTGTGGCTGCTTCGCAGAGCGACGACCCAACCAAGGGCTGGTATGTCTACAACTTTGATTGTAACCCCGGCCCAGGCACCAACTACTTCTGCGACTACCATCGGATTGCGGCCGGCCAGGATGCTCTGTACGTTACCGCCAACATGTTCAGCTTTGGTTTCGTGCGCAACCATGTCTTTGCCTTTGAGAAAGACGCCATGTATGCCGGCGCGTCGGCTGCCTTTGTCAAGTTCGATGTTGGCAGCAACTACTTCACCCTCAACCCCACCAAGCTTTTGGGCTATAATTTTGGCGGTTGGCCGGCCGATCCCGATGAACCCCATTACATTGTGACCACCCCCACGCTGGGCGGCTCCATCAGCATCTTTGGTTTCAGCGATCCCTGGGGTTCCCCCTCACTGTCGTTAGTAACCACGTTGCCCGCTTCTTCCTTCTCCTTCCCGGTCAGCTCGGTGCAGCAGGGCGGTTCCTCCATCACCAGCAACGATGGGCGTCTGTTGGATGCCAAATATTGGGGCGGTCGCATTTGGGCTACCCAACATGTGGGTTGCAACCCTGGCGGGGGTACAGTCAACTGCATCCGCTGGTATGAAGTGGATATGACGGGTGTGTCACCGGTGGTGCTGCAGGAAGGAACCTATGGCAGCAGCAGCCAATACCGCTACTTCCCCGACCTGGCGGTCAATGGCTGTGGTCAAATGCTGGTGGGCTACACCAAAAGCAGCAGCACACTTTATCCCAGTGTGTATGTGGCCGGTCGCAACGCCGCCACCCCGCCCGACCAGCTTATTGGTGAGGTGGCCGTGCATACGGCCACCGCGCCCCATGTGTGTTATGATGGCTCCCCTTACCGCTGGGGTGATTACCTCGATATGACGGTCGACCCGATAGATGGGCGCACCTTCTGGTACGTGGGGCAATTCAGCTCTTCTCAGCCTTCATGTAACTGGGCGACGCAAATTGCGGCCATTCGTTTGGGTCAATGTTCGCCTTAATTGTTGCTCGTCGTAAATCTTGCGCGTGAGCCAGCGTCGCATCCTGCCCCGGGATGCGACGCTTTTTCATGCCTATGTGTCAACCAGATGAGGAGATGGCAAAAGGGAGGTCAGACTGACATCTTTTCGCCAGACCGGGGTTGTATATATTATGGAAACAATCGAGGAGATAGGTGTTGTCTTGGAGAGCAGAGGTCTATGGACGACCTGACCCTATATGCCCAGGAATTAGCTGACGTGACAGCGGCCGAGGGGTTGCGTGTTTTGAAGCTGGCCGACCACCCACTTTTGGGGCGGCTATTTCTCAAAGCTACCCGGCCGGCCCTGCACCGCTTTAGCCTGACCATGGCCCAGTTCGATCTTCTGGTGGCCCAGGAAGGGATCATGGCCGCGGCTCAATGGTTGTTGCCGCGTTTTGTCAACGAGCTGGAGATCGTGGGGCAGCCGCAAATTCCGGCCGAAGGCCCTCTGGTGGTGGCGGCCAACCACCCCGGCGCGGCCGACGCGCTGGCGTTGATGGCCAGTGTGCCCCGGCCTGATTTCATGTTAGTGGTGGGGTTGCCCGCCGTCAAGGCGTTGCGCTACGCTATGCGCCATGTCATCTTTGTTCCACCCAAACCCAGGTGCCAACATGGCGAGGTGACACGCGCCATTGTGGAGCAGCTGCGTCTGGGGCGCTGTGTCTTAATCTTCCCGCGTGGCAATCTGGAACCGGACCCCGCCTGGCTGGAGGGCAGCGATGACTCGATCAACAACTGGTCTAGCAGCCTGCGGGTTTTTGCCCAGGAAGTTCCCGATACGCAGATTGTTCCGGCCGTGGTGGGAGGGGCTTTTTCAGCTCAGGCGTTGCGCCATCCTCTTTTGCGTTTCTACCGCACCCACAAAGACCGCCAGCGCGCCGCCATCGTGTTGCAAAATATTGTCAAGTTTCTGCGCCCGGAGTGGTGGCCGGTGCGAACCCGGATCCAGTTTGGGCAGACGGTCATGGCAGCGCGCGAGGGGGCGGAAGAGGTGTTGCCGGCCGTTAAAGCGCAGGTCAAGGCTTTGTTGGAAAATATGCGCTTCAACGAGTGGCCTTTGATGCGCGGCGCAGTCGGTTGGTGAGGGTTCCCCCAGCAACCGACCGTCCCGCGCACCTTTCTCAGTTGTCAGAAGGTGGAGCGGCCGGCGGGGCCGGGGTTGACCTGCGCCGCCGACGCATCAGGCGCAACCCGATTCCTCCCACCACCAACAGGGGCAGCAACCAGGGTAAACAAACGATCCCGAAGTAAATGGCTCCATCCCCCACGGTTTGAGCGGTGTCTTGCAGGGTAACCAGAGCGGTTTGCGCAGTATCGGCCGGCCGCCAGCTTTGCGGCGTGGGCAACGGGGTGGGCGTTGGCGTCGGCAACACCGGGGTGAGCTGCAAGCTAATGGTGGAGAAAGCGGCGCGATCCGACAGATAGTTAATACGCCCCAGGGTGATGTTGATCTCCTCTTCGATGCGCGATAGCTCGCTGTTGACCTCCAGCGCTTCCTCCACATTGGTGGCCTGGTTCAGGAACTCCCGTAGTCGAGTTTGGGTGGCCTGCAGATTCTCCAGGCGCGCATTTAGATCAACATACTCCTCGGTGACATCCTCACCGCTGGCCGATTCACTCAACACCCGCCCCAGGCCACGTAAGGCACGCAGCGTTGTCTCGAACTGCTCCACCGGCACAGCCAGCTGCATCGTGGCAAAACGATTCTCGTTCTCAACATACAGCTGCTGGCTGATAATATAACCACCGGCGGCGACCGCGATGTCCGTGGCGCTCTGCACGGCTGCATCTGTATTGGCTACTTCCAACGCCATCTGACCCGCTTTGATAATCAGGCGGGTTGCCACATTGAGCTGAAGGCTGCGCTCAGCAGCGGCCAAATCGCTATCCAGATCGGCGGCGGGAGCCTCGACGACTGGCGCCGCTTCCCCGGCCATACTGTCGGCCGACTCCTCCATCCCTTCTCGCCCGGCTTCCTCTGCGATTTGCGGTTGTTGGGTGGCGCAGGCAACCCCTAACCACAGAAACAGGGTTAACCCTAACAGGATCAGGCCTATGTGTAAAAGCGAACGACGGGGCATAGGTTTTCCTCCTAAAGGTTGCGCGTTTTCAATACCTTTGGGCGCGACCTGCGTAATATCTATAGGACAGAACGCCACTACACCGGAGAAAGTTCCTTGTCCCCGGCCGGCCTGTCTGGAACAGCAAGCCAAATAAAAATGGCCTGTGACAAAACAGGTCTGATCACCGTCATATTAAGTACGATCAAGTTCATTTATGCCGGAGTGCGTTGCATGTTGACTACCCATACCCAGACCACCCACCCTGCGTCCCGCTATCCGTGGTTGGGGCCGTTGCTTATTGCCCTGTTCGTTGGGTCAGGTTTGGTCTGGTTGGTTGGCGTCCTGGGCGGGCCATGGTTGGCGTTGCGTCTGATGGGTGCGGCCGGTGGTTGTCTCACGGGGGCGTTGGCCGCTTCCCGGCGCGCCTGGCGTCTGGCCGGCGTTTTGCTCTTGACCGGGCAGGTGTTGGCTATCGTTGCTTTGCTGCTTTTTCTATTGGGTTAACTCCTCTGGTGAAATGTATGACACACTCCACACCCGGCCAGACGACCGATGATGTTCAGCTGCGCGATATTGTTCAGACTGACCTCCCCATTTTCTTTGAGCAACAACGCGACCTGCAGGCCAACTATATGGCCGCCTTCACCGCACCTGATCCGGAGAATTGGGGTGCGTTTACAGCCCATTGGGCCAGGATTATAAATGATGACGCCATCACGCTCCAGACGATTGTGTTTCGGGGGCAGGTGGCTGGCTATGTTGTCAGCCATAACTGGTTTGGAGAGCTGGAAGTCAGCTACTGGCTGGGGCGACCCTATTGGGGACAAGGCGTCGCCACCCAGGCCTTGCGTCAATTTCTGGTGTTCATGCCAATACGCCCTCTCCATGCCCGTGTGGCCCAGGATAACATCGCCTCCTTGCGGGTGTTGCAGAAATGCGGCTTTACAGTGATTGGAGAGAGCCATGGCTTCGCCAACGCCCGCCAACAGGAAGTGGCAGAGTTTATCTTGAAGTTGACCTGACCTTTCGCACTTTGATTTTCCCTCATTTCCCCCACTTATCGCACGTTGGCCTAAAAGGGATTGACTCAATAGAACGGGTGTGCTACGCTATGATGACAAGAACACGCGTTCTATTGAGGTGAAGATTTGCCCATCTCACCTGTTAGCCTGATACAGGCTTGAATCCCTTTTCAACAATGACTGCTTAATCTGAGTGGTGTCTTACGTGGAGGAGATGATGAGTAGTGAAACCTTACAGCCCAGCCGTGACTTCTACAACGATCCCCCGCCTTTGGGCCGACGTTTGAGCGCCTGGCTCAATATGTGGGACCCCGCTCGGATGACCGGCTCGCGCAAAGTGCTGATCGGGGCCATTATGCTTGTGTCGCTGCTGGCCTTTGAGATTTTTAACTTTGATACAACACGCTATGCGCTCAAAAGCTTTTTAGGTGAGGTCACTTTCGTGGGCATCACCTGGGCTGCTATACTGGCTGTAGCTTTTTGTGCCATCGACTTTGCTGGATTAGTGCGCATTTTCACCCCGCAGCGTGGCGCAGATGAACCCAAGGAGACCTGGTATCTGATGGGTGCCTGGTTTTTGGGCGCTACCATGAATGCGGTCATGACCTGGTGGGCCGTCTCCTTGACCCTGTTGAACCACGAGTTTGGCAATGAAGTCTTGGGGCGTGAGCAGCTGTTGAAGATCGTACCTGTTTTTGTGGCCCTTTTGGTGTGGCTGACCCGCATTTTGTTCATTGGCGCTTTGGGCGTAGCCGGCGAACAGTTGTTGGATGCCCACCGCAATAGCCGGCGCCATGAGTTGGCCGAAACGCCGTTTGCCCAACCCGCCAGGGCGCTGACGCGGCCGGCCGCCTCCGGGCCGGCGCGCGCTGAGACGGCCGCGCCTGCCCGTCAATCGGCCCGTATTCGGGAAAGAGAACCACTGCACGCTTCAGCGCCGCCGCCCTCTAACGCCGGGCCAACCGCGACACGACGGATTGAAGCTGAACCTACTATGGTGGCTCCGCAGCTTGATCTGGATGATTTGCCCAAGCGGGAGCATCCCCGTGTGCGCCAGCGCCCGCCGCGTGCCAATGGCCCCGCCCGCCCTACCATGCTTGGTCAGGGGCCGCGCCAGCAGGCTTGATTCATTTTTCCAACCTTTGAGACGGAGTTTCCGGCCGGCGTGACCAACGGGGCTGCCATGTAGACCAGTCCACCAGACTGGCTTTACCCCGACTGAACTCCTCGACCACACGCTTGAAATGACATACAATTGGAGGCTGTTGGTGAGTGTCTTGTCAACCATCAGCCTCCCTTTTTTCACAGGGCAGGTGCGTGATGACAGCTTCTTTTTATCCTGATGAGGGACAGTACTCCGTTTATCCGATTGACACACCTTTTCGAGGATGGCTACCTATAACCGGCGAATCCCCTTTGGACCCGCAATCGAAGCGAGACACAGCCCCACGCCCTCAGTCCATGGCTTTGATCTTGAGCCTGGTGACAGCCCTGGTGTTTGCTTTCTGGATATGGCGGGGGAGTGTGACTCCATCAGGCTCGACTGAAACCCCGGCGACTATTTCTCAAGTCAATGAGCCGGCCGACCCCGAAGCGATTAATGCCAGCATCGCCGCCACCCTGCCCAGCCTTATTTCCCCTATTTTCTCTCCCGAAGTTCAACATTGGGCCCCGCAAATTGTCGCCTGGGCGCAGGCGTACAATCTGGACCCCAATATGGTGGCGACGGTGATGCAGATCGAGTCGTGCGGCGACCCCAATGCAGTCTCCATTGCCGGCGCTCAGGGGTTGTTTCAGGTGATGCCGTTTCACTTTGGAGCCCATGAGAATATGCAAGACCCGGACACCAACGCCCGACGTGGCATGGCTTATCTGGCGGAGCGTTTGGTGCAGACCAATGGGGATGTGGGGCGCGCCTTTGCCGGTTACAACGGGGGACATGGCGCAGCCGCCACCTCTTGGGATAATTGGGCGCACGAAACCCAGCGCTACTACGTTTGGAGCACAGGTATTTACCAAGATGCCCGTGAGGGCTTGAGCGAAAGCCCGACATTACAAGAGTGGATGGCGGCCGGCGGCGCCAGTCTATGTCGTCAGGCCGCGCAACGACTGGGATTAACGCCGGCCGTTAGCAATTGACGAACTGCGTCCTTCTCATGTAACTCTTCTAAGGCCCTGCCGCAAGCAGGGCTTTTGTTTGTCAGGGCGGCGGCCCGTTCGATTTGAGGTTGTTTGACGCTAGGAAGGGGGTAGCATATACTGGGTTGAGGCGGCCGGATGCGCCGGGGAGTGGTTTGCGCCCTCTGCCAGCGCTGGGCTGTCTAACACACCCACGCTGACCCCAGATAATATGGAGCAGGAGATAGCAATGAGCACAATCAGGATAACCTGGCACGGACATGCTACTTTTACTCTGGCTATAGCCGGCGTCAAAGTCGTGGTTGATCCTTTCTTTGCGCCAGATAATCCCACGGCGCAAGTGAAGGTCGATCAAGTCGCAGCCGACTACATTTTGCAGACACATGGACACGGCGATCACATCAGCCATACTATTCCGCTGGCCAAGCGCACCGGCGCACAGGTGATCGCCAATTTTGAGATTGCCAACTGGTTGAACCGACATGGGGTGTCCAATGTTCACGCCCAACACATTGGGGGTGGCTATCAGCACCCCTTCGCCCATGTCAAAATGACCCATGCCATTCATGGCTCTGGGTTGCCCGATGGCAGTTATGGTGGGAATCCAGGCGGTTTTTTGTTGACGGCCGGGGCCAGGCGCATTTACATCGCTGGCGACACTGCGCTCTTTTCCGATATGGCGCTCTATGCAGCTGGTGGTCTGGATGTGGCGATTGTGCCGGTGGGGGATAATTACACCATGGGACCTGATGATGCCCTTCTGGCGCTGCGTTATTTGCGCCCTCAAGTAGTCATCCCTTGCCATTACAACACCTGGCCCGTCATTGCAGTGGATGTGGCGGCCTGGGCTGAGCGCGTCGCCGCTGAGAGTGCGTGCCGGCCGGTGGTGTTGGGCGTTGAAGATAGCTATGAATTTTGAGGCGGTTCATTTCTGCCTGATAGGATTGGAGTATTGATTATGTTGACATCAAGAAAGTTTTGGTTGTTGTGTTGGGTCTGCCTCTTGCTGGGACTGGCGCTGATAGCTTGCGGTGGGGCCAGCGAGGCAACGCCCACTGAAGCGCCGGCCGCCCCCACCGTCGCTGAAAGTGACGAGGCTGAGCCGGCCGCCACGACTGAACCGGCGGCAACATCTGAAGCGGCCGCGCCCACTGCGGCCCCCGAGGCTGAGGCAACGGAAGAAATTCTAACGACCCTGCCCAACCTGGATACCACCCTGGCGACTCTCTCCAGTTACCGCTGGTCGATGGTCACGCACATCATCTCCGAGACGGGTGAAGCGCTCACTTCCATCGTGACGATTACGGTGACGACAGACCCACCGGCGCGTGAAGTGCGCGTCAATCTGCCGGAACAGGCGGGTCTGGAAACTGGACCGATTGCCATGACCATGACGCAGGTGGGGGATACCAGCTACATGTTCATGGGGGAGATCGGGTGTATTTCCACTCCGGCCGGTGAGGGAGATGTGATGGACGATGACTTCATGGCGGATATCATGCGCCCTGAAGATATTTTGTCCGATCTGGAGGGCGCACGGCGCGTTCGCCCCAATGAAACCATCAATGGTATTGAGACACGCCATTATGTCTTCGATGAACAGACATTTGCCCCCAGCGATATGAGCTTCGACCAGGTTGAGGGTCATATCTACCTGGCTGAAGAAGGGGGGTATGCCGTCCGGTACACCCTGTTTGGTACGAGTAGCGCTGGCCTGGGAGGCGACGATGGCCCACGTGAAATTCAGATGGAGTTCAATCTGCTGGATGTGAACCAACCCATCACCATCATTCTCCCTGAAGGGTGTGATACAGGCGCCGCCTTCCCTATGGTGGAAGATGCCAGCGAGGTTGCTTCCTTCGCCGGCCTGACAACCTACATGTCGGCGCTCTCTTTAGAAGAGGTAGTCGCTTTCTATCAGGAAACGCTGCTGGCTGAGGGGTGGGAGTATGTAGAGGAGGATTCCCTGAATCAACCCACTTTCACCACGCTGGTGTTTGAACGGGAGGATGTGCGCCTGACAGTCAACCTGTCGAGTGACGCCACAACGGGCAAAACAACCGTTTTGTTGACGGAGGACACGCCCTAAACGTTGTGGCTGACTAATCGGTTGTGACGCCCCCCTGACCGCCGGGTGTTTGTCAGGGTACGACATTGACTTCGGGCGAGAAGCCGCCCAGCCGGCCGGAAGGCCCAATCGGGGCTACGCTAACGGCGTAGGGTGTGGTGGGATCGTAGCCGGTTAAGACGACGTTGCCCGCTTCACTGGCGTTGACATAACGAAATTCGGAAAAAGTCAACGATGCCACCGGCCGGAAAGAGATGGCGTAGCCGGCTGCCAGCGGATCCGTTTGCCAGGTGACGATGAACGCTCCTGGCTCAGCTGTTTTCGACACACTGGGGGTTGGTGGTGGTGGGGGCCCTCCGGCCCAGTTCCCCACCGTTGCCAGTACGATGCGCACCACCTGGGCGACATAGCGATAATCATTTTTTTCCCAGGTGTCTCGTGGGCTGTTGAGCAGGCTGGGGTCTTCCTGCGACTCAATCAGGCGTACCGCGGCCAGACCGGCATTCAAGAACTCCCGATGATCCCCATACCGCCCCTCTCGATCCAGTGCATTTTGAAGCTCAACGGGAAAAGTGGGCAGATACAGGCCGCCTGTCAGATGAACATAGCGTGCGGCCTGCCCGGCGTTGGAGTATTGCATATCGGGCGCGAACAAGCGCACTGTCTGGGGAATGCCAACCCGGCCGCCCACCCCGTCTATGCTGATGGCCAGGTCGATTTGCCGGCCGGCCAGAAGCGAGTTGGTGACGAAGTAGCGGCTGCCAACAGTGCCTTGTTCCTCGGCGGCAAAGGCGACAAAAATGATCGTCTGGTTCCATTGGCGGGCGCTGAGCAGGCGGGCCAGCTCCAGCAAAGTGGCTACACCGCTGCCGTTGTCGTTGGCCGAGGGTGCAAAGCTGACGCCATCCGTCTCCGATTCGACGCGTGAATCATAGTGAGCGCCGATCACAACCACGCCCGGATAGGAGCCGACGCCGGGCAACGTGGCAACCACGTTGCGTTGGGTGGTGGACAGCCCTTCATAAATCAGAGGAAAATCCTCAAATTCTACAATCAGCCGCCCCTGTCCCACGCGGTTGAATTCGTTGTAGATCCAGCGCCTCGCTGCGCCAATGCCCTGATCTTCGCGCTCGGTTTCGCTAAAGCTGTTGCGCGTATGAAAATCTTGCAACGCCTGCACATAGGCCTGGAGCTGTTGTTCCGAGATGGCGTTCATCAAAGCGACAATGTCGGGATCCAACGCTATCCGCACGCTGCTGCTGGGATTGACCTGGGGTTGGCCGGCGCTGAAGTTAACGGGGGCGGCGGTCGGCGGCGGGGGAGGAACCGTCGGGCGCACCGGCGCAACCAATAGGGAGCAGCCGGTGGTGAAAACCAGCGCCAGCCAGATGAAAGTATGCCAACAATAGAGCCGCTTCAAGGTGTGATCACTCCCATGTCACAAGCTTCTTCAGGCGCGTAGTATAACGAACCGGCGCTGGAAGATAGCTGACATCTTCCAGCGCCTTAGAACCTTCTCACCTATGTCTGACCCCTCTGCGCCGGCTGCCTACCCATCGCTCTTTGAGGGGGGTAATTGCAAAAAGTTAGCCAGCAATTCCACCGGAATGGGGAAGATGGTGGTGGTGTTGTTCTCCACACCGATCTCCACCAGGGTTTGCAAGTAGCGCAGAGTCATCGCGCCGGGTTCCTGGCCAATGCGCTGCGCCGCCTGAGCCAACTGCTCCGAGGCTTGCAGTTCCCCTTCCGCATGAATGATCTTGGCGCGTCGTTCCCGCTCCGCTTCCGCCTGTCGCGCCATAGCGCGCACCATTTGTGAATTGAGCTCCACATCTTTGATTTCAACGATGCTGACCTTGACGCCCCACGGCTCGGTGGCTTCGTCAATGATTTGTTGCAGGCGGTGGTTGATCTGCTCCCGATCCTGCAACAGCTGATCGAGGGTGGATTGGCCGATCACATTGCGCAAACTGGTTTGGGCAATCTGCCATGTCGCCCGGCGGTAATCTTCTATCTGAATGACCGCATCGACGGCGTTGATGACGCGGAAATAGACCACGGCGTTGACTTTAACCGTCACATTGTCACTGGTGATCGCTTCCTGGGCCGGCACGTCCAGAGTCACGGTGCGCAGATCCACTTTGACCATGCGGTCAAGCAGGGGGATGAGGATGAACAACCCCGGCCCTTTGGCCCCGGCCAGCACCTTGCCCAATCGGAAAATGACCGCCCGCTCATACTCCTTGACGATTCGGAAAGCTGACGAGAGAATAACGAGCAGGCCGAAGCCAACAAATAACAAGAGAAACAGAGAGTCACCCATACGATTGCTCCTTGTGATATAAACTTGATACACTGTGAGGTGTATCGGGGCGACCTAAACAGATTGATCCCCCTGCTGCCAAACTTACCCCCTACTCCTAAGGGGGAACAGTGGGTATTGGATAGTACGTCGGGCTCCTCAAACTATGCCCGACTCCATTTTTACCCTATACGCGCCCCAATTAAAAGAGGTTGCAGATGAAACGTTTGTTGTTGATGCGTCATGCGAAATCCAGTTGGGACAACGCCCGTCTGGCCGATCACGACCGCCCTCTGGCGAAGCGGGGTGAACGGGATGCGCCCCGCATGGGACGCTGGCTGGCGGCGCAAACATGCCGGCCGGACAAGATCATCAGCTCCACTGCCACGCGCGCGCGCCAGACAGCCGAACGGGCGGCGCTGGCTTGCGCTTACACTGGTGAGATTCTCTACACCCACGATCTTTACCACGCTTCTCCGGCCGCTTATCGGGCTGTGGCCCAGGCCCTGGGAGGTGAAGCCGACTGTCTGATGCTGGTGGGCCACAACCCCGGCCTGGAGATGTTGGTCGCCCAACTGTGTGGTCGGGAAGAGGCCCTGCCCACCGCGTCTATCGTTTACCTGACCCTGCCGGTGGTACAGTGGCACGAGTGGGAGGCGGAAAGCGTGGGGCAATTGGCGGCGGTCTGGCGTCCTAAAGCATTACCCGATACCTGGCTCTGATGGCCGGTCAGTTCTCACTGGCTGTGCAATTTGCTCAGGCTCTTGTTTTGCTCGACCCACAAACCCACCAGACCAATGCGTAGGCTATAAAGCGAGGTAGGGCCTTCGCTGACCTCTTGCAAAATCTCACGTTCCACCAACTGATTTAAGGCGGTTGCCACCTCTCCCGGGGCCAGGTGCACATTGTAAGGGGCCAGGGAATGCACCAGCTCCAGCGGCCGGGAGGGAATGTCTTTGGGCATCAGGTGAGCCAGCGCCATCAGCAGCAGGCGTTCAGCGTGGGTGGAGCGTTCCCACAGAAAGCCGAAATGGCTTGCGCCCAGGCGCAACATTTCATCCAGAGCGGCGTTCACATCGGTAGTGGTGATATAGCCGGTGCATTGGATGTTGGCGCGTTTGACCAGAGCGTAACACACCAGCTGTAAGAAATAAGGGTGGCCGGCCGTCATGCGCAAAATTTTATCCACCGCCAGATCGTCGTAGACAATGTGCGGCGCGACCGGCTCGGTGATGAGGCGGGTGGCGGCGGCCTCATCGAGAAAGCCGATTTCCTTGTACAGGGCGATGTTAAATAAAATATGCCAGTAGTTGGAGGTCATCTCCTCCAGCCGGCGCGTCCCGACGAAGATAAACCCCAGCCCCTCGCTATGTTGCATCAAATGGCGCAGATAAGGGAAGAGGTTCGGCGGCAACAGATGATCGGTGACCAAACTTTCCAGGGCCTCGAACTCATCGAATACCAGCAACAAGGTGGTTTCCGGCGGCAGCTGTTGGCGCACATAGGGGATGAAAGTGGTTTGGAACCAGTGAGCCGGGTTGCCGACGATACGCTCGGTGGTGGGCGCTTCCACTTGCAACCCGCGCGCTTCCAATTCTTCGGCAATGAGCCAGGCCAGGTCTTTGAAGAAGGCCTCAATGCCGGGCACGATGCCCAGAGATTGACAGTCGATGTACACCGGCAGGAGATGGGGGGGCAGATGTTGATCCAGCCGTAGCAAGGCGGAGGTTTTGCCGGTGCGCCGCTGGCCGACGAGAATCAAAACGCGTTGTTGCGCCAGCCGGCCGGCTTCTTCGGCGATGAAGTTGAACAATCCTTCCCGACCATAAAAAAGGCCGCTCGTTTTGCGCAAAGGCGTACCGGGGGCATACGGGTTGGGAATAGGGTGAAAATCCTGAGGTGGGGCCAGGATATGCACCATATCAGCAAATTGAAAAGCCTGTCCCTTTTGTTGCCGGTCATTGTAGGTGATGGTGAAGCTAACGCGAAAACGTTCCTGACGGGGTTGTTCTACGTTGAAGAGGACCTGCTGCACCCGCCCCGGCGGCAAAAAAGGAATGGTGTGCGAAGCGCCGTTGAGGGGGTGGATGGTTGTGTTTTCTAGCCGGATGATGACATCTTCGGCCGGGGCGCGCCCCTCATTGCGCAGTTCTAGCGCCAAGATTGACTCTGCCGCCGGGACAATGCGCCGCGTTTTCAAGGTGACGCGTGGGTTGGCACGCCCTCGCAGCGACTCCACTTCGGCGCTGATGCGCCCAATCCAGCGTTGTCCCAGGGCTCGCGCCAGCATGTGGGGCAGATCGACTGGGTGGCTTTTCATCTCCTCATGAGAGCGTCGCAACAGAGCCAACGCTTGATTGAGATAAAAGATGCGGTCTTCCACAGACTCCACCCGTTCGCTGCTGTCGAGATATGTCATGACGGGGCCGAGAGTGGCGAAGGGTGTTTCTTCTTCCCGTTCCTGGAAATCGTGAATCAGACCCATCAGCTGGGGTTGGAGCAGGCAAAGGCTGGTGATCGAGGGGGATTGCAGCAACACCTGGGTGGTTCCAAAGAGCGCTTTCCAGCGAGCCAACGATTCCCAGGTAGGAGGCAGGTTGACAACATCGTTGCGTAGCGCCTCGTTGATAATGGGGACGCCCGCGTCGGGCTGGTCGGCCAACAGAAAAAGCCCTTGCGCCAGAGAAGCGATGGGGCGGTTGAAATCAGCCCGGGCGTGGCTGGCGAGGTTGAGTAAAAAGTCGGCCGAGCCGGCTACTTCATGGTACTTTGCTTCCAGCAACGAGAG
This sequence comes from Anaerolineae bacterium, assembly GCA_034435495.1. Taxonomy (GTDB): domain Bacteria; phylum Chloroflexota; class Anaerolineae; order Promineifilales; family Promineifilaceae; genus DAOTXO01. The sequence goes on along the minus strand of DAOTXO010000052.1, from coordinate 16,573 downwards.
CGTGCGCGGCGGAGCAGCCTGCAACTGCTGGTAAAAATAGCGGGATTGACCGGCCACCGATTGATGGTAGCGGGTAGCCAGCGCCAGAGCGCTGAGCAGAAAAAGACCCAGCATCGCCCCGGCCACAATAGGGCCGCTGCGGGAATCGTTGGGTAGCGCCGGCGGCCCCGGTGGAGGCGTGAGGACCAAACGATGGGGCCCATCTTCAACGATCAGGCGGTAGTTCAAACCTTGGGCGGAAAGTTGCGGGCCCAACACCCAATCCAGGCGCGCCCGGGTGCCATCAGGCGTTCGCGGCGCACTTTCCTGGGGCTGCCACTGTTCCTGGCCGGGGGGGCGCACTTCCAGCTGCACCGTGTAGTTGCTTTGTTCCGAACTGCTTTGCTCTGGGTTGAAGATGGTCAGGCCCAGGGTGTATTGATTGGAGGCCACGTCAAAGATGGGTTGCGCCACATAAGGAGGCACATTGGGAGACAGGCGGAAGAGGCGTACCAGACCATTTTCGGTGACGACTACCAGATTGAGGGTGTTGTCTTCCACGGTGCGCAGCGCGCCCAACTCAAAAATGCGGCTGTTGAAGTTCAAGGGTGTGACGCCCCCCTCGCTCTGGTAGATATTGGCTGTAGAAGCGGCGTTACCCATGACCAGATCGTGGCGCCCATCACCGGTAACATCCCCAATGAAAGTGTTGGTGATGCTGGTGAACTCCTCCAGCTCGGAGCTGGTATCTGGCTCTTGGCCGCCGGGGGCAAAGAGCGATTGGCGTTGCCAATGTTCAATCCCCACTTGTCGGAACAGGGCGTCGCGTGTGAAGACGCGGTTGACCGATCCTCCCAACAGGCGACGCCACTGGTCGAGTGGGCGCTGAAAGCAGAGCAACTCGCTGCTGGCTCCGGCCTCCAAGAGTTGGAGCAGGTGAGCTGTTTCCACACAGCTGGCGCTGTTCTCGCCATCCAATTGGGACCCGAGCGCGGTGTAGCTCTGTTCGATCTCTCCCCGATGATTGAGGGTCAAGACGGTGGCGACAGCGCTGGCTATCAAACGGTAAGCGGCGCGGGATGCCTGGTCCCCTTCCTCGTCAAGCCCGGCCGGAATGGGGAGGATAGGACGGGGCAGCAAGGTGAGATGGGTGATCGTCCCCACAGCCCAGTTATCCCAGATGATGGTCTGGTTGATGTCATAGGCCAGAATATGACCGCTTTGGGTTCCCACAATGAACAACGGGATATCAGGATCGGTCTGGTCAACAACCAAACTGGTAATGGCGTCCTGGGCCAGCACAATTGGGCTGTCCCAAACAGGACTGCTATCCGCCTGCAGGAGCATCAGATGGCCCCAGCTTTTGTCAGGCGAGGTGAAACCGGCCTGGGGGGGGGGGAAATTGTTGTAAGCGATGACCAGTAGCGGTGGGCGCTCGTCGGCTGGCTCCACGTAGCCCAGCCCCACAATTTGGTCGCCCACCGGCTGAATCCAATCAGGTGTGGCGTTGGCCTGCAGGCGTGTCAGCCGGCCGTCTGAGCTGCTGATGATGAGATCATCCTGACCATCCTGGTCGATGTCGTAGGTGAGCATAGCCTGGGGGCTGGCGTTGAGGGCATACTCCCAGGCTATCTGAATTCCCTTGACCACCGTCCCAGGGTCGAGCAGCTGCACCGTTCCAAAACCGACCTGCAGAAGTTCGCTGACGCCATCGCGGTTGCTGTCGAGCAGTTGGGTCAGGCCCGGGTGAACACTGGCAGGGTAGGAGGAGAGAACCTGACCATCGGCCGTGATGAGGATGGAGGCAGCCGAGGCCTGGGAAGCGTCTGTAGGGGTGGTGTAGGTAGCTACCAAAAGTACCGGCTGGTTGCGGTCGACGTCGGCCGGCTGGGACGCCAGGGCCAGAATGGAGCTGGTCGGCAGGTTGGAACAGGTCTCAGCCAACAGCGGCGCTGTGGAGCCACAAATAACCCAACTTTGCCAGCGTTGACCGCTGGCATCGTAAAGGACAATGTGGCCGGCCGCTGTGCCAACCCCCAACAATGGAGCTTGATCGGGGACATGGACGGGAACCAGAACGGTGATAGGCACGTTCAGGGTGCGATGCCAGCGCATAGCGCCATCCAGAGCGAAGATGTAGACATAACCAACATCTGTGCCCAGAGCCAGGTCGTAGGCTGCTTCGCTGAAGAAGAGCAGCGGCGTGATGGCGACCACCGCGCCAGCCCGCGCCGGCAGAGAGATATTCCGTTGACGGTTGCCATCCGGGCCAAGGATTTCGATCTGGCTCACTTTGTCAGAAGTGGTGTAGCTCCAGACTATTTCCGGCCGGCCGTCGCGATCCAGGTCATCGGCGATCAGCTGGCCGGCGCTGTCGGGGGCCTCCGGCGTTGCCGCCGGGTATTCCCAGATCAGGCGACCGTGTTGGTCGTAGCGTTGCACCAGCCCTGACTCTAGCAAGAGCAATATATCTTCTGCCTGAGGCGTGAGGCGCAAACCGACAAGCTGGCGGGGAATCTGACCGTCAGGCAGGGGGGCGCGCCACATTTCCGCACCCTGGCGGTCGAGGAGGCGTAAATAATGGGTGGTGGCGATGGCTACCTGACCAGCGCCTGGCGTTTGAGAGATGGCCACCAGCTGGATAACAGATTCGTCGGGGGGTAACTCATGCCGCCACAGACGCTCGCCATCAGCGGCGACGACATCGATGGCGTCTTGACCAGGGGCCAGACCTGGGTCGCCGGTCTGGCCTGAATCGCCGGGGCTGTTTTTAGAGGCCAGAATGATCAGTTCGTCGAAGCCATCCTGATCCAGGTCGACCGCCAGCACATTCTCGATCTCTCCCAGGGCCTCGTATTGCCAGTAGACTGGAGATAGGGTTTGAGCTGACGCCGGGCCGGCCGGGACAAGCAGACCCAACCCGAGCACGATGAAACCCAGGCTCAGCTGTCGTAGACGGCGGCCGGCGATGTTCAACCGGTCATGAATCAGGTGGGCGTAAAGCATAACCAACGCCGCGTTCGCTGACGATCCATTCACCATACGGCTCCATGGCCCGTCGTAAACGTTTGATCAACGTTTTAAGTCGGTCGGGGTCATCGACCAGAACTTCACCCCAGACAGCGCGTTCAAGGTCTTCACCATGCACTACCTGACCGGCGCGCTGCACCAGGCAGGTGAGCAGAGCAAATTGAGAGGTGGTCAGGACGAGGTTTTCACGGCCGGCGCGCACCCGATGGCGCGCCAGGTCGATCACAAATGGGTCTGCCTGGATGAGGCCGGCCACATTTTGACGGCGCACAAAGCGTTCTAAAATCTGGCTGGTGTAATCGTAGCTGCCGTTGACAACTTCCAGCAAACATTGCTGCTCCAATTGACGCAAGACATCAATCGGGCCGTCGGTAACTGCCAGGCTATACTGCTCTTCCGGCGTCAGGTTGTTCCACAAGTAGCTCAGGTGAGAGTCCGCTTCCATCTCCAGGGCTTGTTCAATGAGCGGATGCTCTGCCGGGTCGTCCAGCGACCGTCCCTGGGACAGCGCTTGAAAGGCGTGGTAGCCTGCCAGATGCAAGAAGAAAGGATGGCGGCCCACCAGCTTGAGCAACCACTCTTGAACCGGCGGCGAAAAGGTCAGGTCGCCGGAGGCGAGGCGTTGGTGCAACAGTCCGACGGCTTCTTCCGGGCTGAAAAGCCCCAATGGAATGGTGACGAAGATGTTGAAAAAAGGAGAGCTCAACACCTGTTCATCGGCCGTGATGGCGAATAGGGGGCGCTGGCTGGCAGTCAGATAGGCCAGGCCATATTTGGTGGTCAGCCCTCGCAGCCGGGCGAAAAAATGGGGCGTCAGCTGGTTATTGGCGGCCAAAAGCTCAAACTCATCGAGCAAAACCACCACGGCCGCCCCGGCGGCGGTGATCTGGTGCAAGACGCGATCCAAAGCGCGGTAATCGCTGGCTTCGATCAGGCCTTCGAGAGACAGGTGGGCGGCTTGCGCCCCTTCCAGCAAACCGGCGTACAGGGCGTCGTAAACTTCTTCAGCCGGCGAACCGCCCAACTCCTGGCAATCGATGAGGACAAAAACCGCCTGGGGGGAGGCGACTTGAAAGGCGTGGCGCACTTCCTCCCGCCCCAGGTTGATGAGCAGGGAGCTTTTGCCGATCCGACGCGGGCCGATCAGGGAGACGCTTTGCCCGTTGCGCAACAGGCCCAGGATTTCAGCCATGACAGCCTCGCGGCCGTAGAAATCAGCCGCCCGGCGAATCGCGCCGCGATGGTAAAAGGGATTTTCCAGACTCATAGAAATATTGTAAGGGTTTGCCGTCATTTCAGCCAGCCGACGAGGGTGATGGCTCATAATTCTGAAGGAAGTGATAGATTGCGCCGATAGCTGTAGCCGGAATATTCTCCCGATTCTGTTGTTCATAGCTGCGGGTGGCGCGGCTGCGGCTGATTTGCAAGAAGCGTTTGGCGCGTGTGATACCCACATACAACAGGCGCAAGCGCTCGCTGATGATGTCGATGTGCGCCGACTCGGTGGGGGTGCGTCCGGGGTAAGCGCCGGCGTCCCCCTGCATCAGATAGCGCAGCTGGGCCACCGCTTCGGCAGTCGGGTCGCCCCCCCACACATCGCTCATACCCTGGAAATAGGCGTCCAGGTCGCCCGGTATCCAGTAACCATCGATGCTGACCAAAAAAACAGCGTCCCACTCCATACCTTTGGCGGCGTGTTGGGTGGCGAGCGTGATGCGCCCTTTCTTCGGCTCAAAGCCGCTGTCCCCGCCGCCCGATTTACCCAGACTGCGCTGACCTTCTGCCACAGCAGCCAGCTCCAAGACCAGGTCGGGCAGGCGCAACTCCGGGCGTTGGTCGCGCCAGGCGCGCAAAACGGAGGCCAGATGGTGGGCAATGGACAGATCTCCTTCCCGAATGTGGTCGGGTGTGTGGGCGAACAGCTCATCCGCCAACGCCACCGTCAGGTCATCAATGGGCAAAGGACGCAAATCGAACACACTGCGCAGGAAATGGGCTAAAAGCTCCAGCTGGCGTAAATCCTGCTCACCGGCGATGCCGGAAGGCAGAGAAGCGGCCAGGGCGTGAGGGGCATTAGGGAAGAGGAGTTGCTCGGGAGCGTGGACGCTCTGCAACAGAATGTCAAAGCGTTTCTCATTGGGCAAGGGGAGGGTGGCGGCCGGATGCTGGACTTCGCGTAAGGCTGCGTAGGCGTCTTTGAGCGCCCTGGATTGCAAGGGGTTGGCTAATAGGGCTAAGACAGCACGTAGGGTGGTGGCTACCTGGCGTTCGTTTGCGCCGCCCCGCAGGAGGGTGTCATAGGCCATATCTTGCTCGTCCAGATAAGCGGCCACCTCGTGCCCCAAAGCGTTGGTGGGCACCAGAATGGCGGCGGTGCGTTGAGGGAACTTTTGCAAATAGCGTTGCGCCAGCCGGGCCACTTCGGGAATCTCCTCCTCTTCGCGGTGGCGATAGAGCTTGATGAGAAGATTGCTCTCAGCGTCGGGTGGGTTGGGTTGGGCGTCGCCGGCCGGGGCGGGCTGGATATGTTGTTGGCGAAAGGTCAGCTCGCGCACCTCTGGAACGGGGTGGCGGGTGCAAACCCAATCCACCAGCGCGTTGGCGGCCCCGATGATGCGTGGTGCGCAGCGGCCGGAGTTGGGCAAGGGGCGGGATAGGACATCGTCGCGGTCGATGAAATGGTTGAAGAATTTGGGGTGGGCAGCGGTGAAGGTGCTGGTGATCGCCTGGTTGGGGTCGCCCACCCGCACCAAATTGCCGCTCGCACCGCTGAGCAGCTGAAGCAAGTCTTCTTGCAGGGGCACGCTGTCTTGGGCTTCATCTTCCAGGACATAGGGCCAGCGGTCGCGTAGTTGTTGCGCCAGACCAGCCTGTCTTTCCAATAGCTCGACCGCCTTCCACACCTGGTCATCGAAGTCGATCAATCCTTTTTGCGCCAGCAGTGTCTGGTAATGACGATAGATGCCGGCCAGCATGACGCTCAGAGACCAACTTTCATAGGGTTCTTGCGCCTGCGCCTGATGGCGCGTTGCCAGCTGTTGCCAGATGTCGTCGGGCCGGTACCGTTCGTTTTTAGCCATGCGAATGAAGGCGCGGGCGGATCTTTCGATGATATTTTCCTGGCGCACACGAGCCTGGGGAGCGCTGTCGGGGACGAACTCCTCCCACAAGGTAGGATTTTCTTGCGCCCACTTCTTAATTGCCTCACTCAAAAAGTAGTTGCTCTGTGTTTCATCCACGGTGTTAGGCGTCATCTGGCTGTCACCGCTGCTGCCCTGGCGAACAATTTCGAGCGACAGGCTGTGGAGGGTGCGCACATCGTAGCCGGCCGGCAACAGCCCCATGCCTAGCAGCCGATCCCGAATGCGCGACCTGAAGGTGTCCACGCTGGAGTTGAGGTAGGTGACGATCAGAACCTGTTGCCCCCCGGTCACATCGATCAAACCATCTGCAATGAGCTGAGCTGTCAGGAAGGAGAGGGTGAAGGTTTTGCCGCTGCCGGGCACGGCGCTGACCGCCATTCTGCCGCCACGGTAACGCAAAACTTCCTCTTGAGCTGGACGTAAGCGAGTCTCGGTAGGCATGGGCGGTGTTTCTTCCTGGTTGAACGCATCCCAGGCGACGCCTGAGCCGGCCGGCTCAGACGTTGCCATAGGCGCAGGCGTAATCTAATGTTATGATTATAGCATGTCTTTGGATCATGCCAGATGTTGTGTTGTTTGGGAGAACCCGGCTTGAGTTATCGTGGTTGGTGCGTGGGTTGGTGGCTGGCGATTTGGATGGGTATGGTGGGGCTGGGGCAGCCGACCCGGCCGGCCTCGGCCCAAACAGTTGCACCCTCAGAGCCACGCATCGGGGCGGTGGAGGCTTTTTGGGTTCCAGAGACCGCAGCCCAGATCGGTCTGGGGTGGGAGCGGATTCTTTTCTACTGGAGTGAAATTCAGCCTACCGGGCCAGAAGATTGGAATACGTTGCATGTGGATGACCGCTGGCTGGCGCGGGCGCAGGCAGATGGGCGCGAGGTGGTGGGTTTGCTCAAGCAAACGCCAGCCTGGGCTACCGATGGGCGGCCGGTGGTGGGGGTTCCACGCGGTCTCTATTTGCCGGTGGAAGATCCCAACAATCTGTGGGCCAACTATGTGCGGCGTGTCGCTGCTTATTACGCTCCTCGCGGCGTGCATCATTGGATCATCTGGAACGAGCCGGACATTGAGCCGACTGTTTACGGCTATGAGTTTGCCGGCTCGGTGGCCGATTATTACCAGTTGGTCAAGGTGGCGCATCAGGTGATGAAAGCAGTCGACCCATTGGCGGTGATCCATCTGGCGGGTGTGACCTATTGGCATGATGTGGTGGCCGGCCGGCCCCAATATCTGCAACGCTTTTTAGAAGAGGGAGCCCGCGACCCCCAGGCGGCCGCCAATGGCTTCTTTTTTGATGTGATTTCGCTGCACATCTACTTTCGGGTGGAGACGATTCCCTCTATCTTGCAGGAGGTGGATGAGCTGCAGGCGCGCTTTGGCCTGGACAAATCCATCTGGCTCAACGAGACCAACGCCCCGCCCGATCAAGACCCGCTGTGGCCGGTGGAACGCCCCACCTTTCCCGTCGATCTGGAGCAGCAGGCCTGGTTTGTGCCCCAGGCCATTGCGCTGGCGTTTGCCAGCGGCGCTGAGCGTGTGGGGGTGTACAAGTTTACCGATGTATTGGTCACGCCTGGGATGGAGCCATTTGGTTTGCTGCGAGCCGATTTAACCCCCCGGCCGGCGCTGGCCTCTCTGACTAACACCATCTACTGGTTACGGGGTTTCACCGCCGTCGAAGTTGCCACCTCAGAGGCGGCGCAGGTGGTGACCTTTTATCGCCCCGGCGCGTGGGTGCGGCTGGCCTGGGCGCGCGGGGCGCAACCGACGACATTGGCCTTCGAGGCGCGGGCCAACGCCGGCCAGGTAGTAGATGTTTCGGGTCTATCCCAAACCCTGCGGCCGGTGGATGGCGTTTATCACCTGACATTGGGGCCGGCGCGCTGTACACCTGAATGTTTCATCGGCGGCCCTCCACTTTTTCTGGTGGAGTCGCTGGCTGTGCCCACTCCTCTGCCCACGTCCGTCGCGGTTCTTCCCCCAGCTGATGCTGCTACACCTGCGCCAACCCCCAGCGCCACGGTTGCCACACCTGTCGTCGCGGCGTCAGTCGACCAATCCAACCAGGCCGGGTGGGCCTGGCTGTTGGCCGGGTTGGGGTTGGTTGGAGCGCTGGGGTGGTTGGTGGCGCGGGCGCGCCGCCCCACCAACCAGCCCCAATGATAAGCCAATAGAACGTGGGTGCGCTACAATGCGGTTGGCTCTATCACGCCACCCGATATAGTTAACGGATTTGGTAACTAGATGTGATTAAGGAAGGTAGCTAGATGAAATGGCGCCGGGTAGTTTTTCTCATTGGGATAGTGGGCATTCCCCTCTGGCTATTGGCCTGGGCGACCCTGGCCGTGTCGCCCGGCGCGGCCGGCATGGCTGTGCCGCACACTGACACAGCCACGTGGTTCACCTTCACCCTGCGCGGAGATGACACGGCGGAAACGCTGCTACACGCCGGCGATTTGTTGCAGCACGATGCGCCCACGGCCGACCCGGCCACATTGATTGAGGCGCGGGGTTTTGTGACAGCGGATGCGGCCGGCCACTTTGTTTACAGTCAGACAGGCGAGCGGGTGCGTTTCTGGGGGGTTAATCTCAGTTTTGGGGGCAATTTTCCCGATCACGCTCAGGCGGATTTGCTGGCGGCGCGCCTGGCCAAGCTGGGATTTAATGCTGTTCGTTTGCACCACATGGACAACCAGCCAGCGCCGTTCGGCATTTGGGATGATCCCTACACTAACACCCAAACCCTGGACGCCGGGCAACTGGATCGGCTTGATTATTTTGTCTATCAACTCAAGCAACATGCGATTTACGTCGATTTGAACTTGCATGTCAGCCGTGTCTTCACGGCTGACGACGGTGTGACGGAAGCGGCCGCGTTTATGCAGTCCGACGTTAGCTACAACAAAAACGCCACCCACTTTGATCCCGTGATGATCGGCCTGCAACAAGATTATGCCCGGCAACTCCTGACCCATGTCAACCCCTACACCGGGTTGGCCTATCGGGACGATCCTGTTGTTTTCACCACAGAAACCACCAACGAGGATTCGCTGTTTTTAGGGATGCTCTTCGATCAGCTGCATGGGGATGGGGAGGCCGGGGCGTGGCCTCTCTTCTATCAGGAACAGCTGGATGGTTGGAGCCACCTCGGTGGAGGCTCCCGCCTGAACCGCATTCGCAATGGCGAATTTAGCCATGACCTGAGTGGTTGGTACACCTATGCTGTGCCTCCGGCCGGGGCGTTCTTCACGGCGCAGGACGGCGCTTTGCGCATAGACATCAGCCAGCCGGGCAGCGAAGCCTGGCACATCCAACTGGGGTACGGTCAGCTGGCATTGCAAGCCGGCGAGGTGTATCACGTGCAATTGGCCGTGCGCGGCAGCCAGCCGACCACGCTCTATGGGGGCGCCATGCGCAATGTGTCGCCCTGGGATGACTTGGGCTGGTATGAGCCGATTCCGGTGACGACGGAGTGGGTGACGCATACTGTCACCTTCACCGCGACAGATACAGTCTATGGTTCGGGACGTATATCCTTTGACCTGGGCCTGGCGGAGGCTGGGACGATCTGGCTTGACCATATTGTCTTCCGCGAAGCGGCTCCTTTTCGTGGTTGGTTGGGCTGGTTAGAAGATCGCTATGGCAGCACGGCCGCTATTCAGGCCGCCTGGGCCCCAACTGACCCCGTGCCCACACCTGAACTGGTGAGCAATGGTAGCTTCGAGACTGGATTGACCGACTGGTTTACCAACGTTTTCGGGGGAGCGCAGGCTAATTGGGACCTTGACGCCACCCAGGCTACCTCAGGCACGCAGTCGCTGCGGGTGCAGGTGACGCAGACAGGCGGCGAAGAATGGTATGTGCAGTTGATTCAGGGCGACCGGCCGATTGAAGCGGGTCAGGCTTACCGTGTGCGTTTCGACGCCCGTACCGATGTCCCCGGCGGGGTGGCCTACAGCGTTATGCAAAACCATGATCCGTGGGCCAATCTGGGCTGGTGGGGCTGGGCCGAATTGGACACCACCTGGCAAACCTTCGAAGGTGTATTTACGGCGACAGAATCGGATGTCAACGGCCGGGTCAGTTTCGATCTGGGCCAGAGCGTGCGCACCATCTGGCTGGACAATGTCAGCCTGCGCCCCTTCAACCCAACCGGACTGGAGCCGGGGGAGAGCCTGGAGGCCAACACCATTGGGCGGCTGCGGCGGGCTGAGCTGGGGGGCTATACGGCGCAGCGCTGGCGTGACACGGTGCAGTTTTATGCCGATACGGAACGAACCTACTTCGAGACAATGCGCGCCTATGTGCAAGAGACGTTGGGGGGACAGAACTTGAACACGGGCACAGCCAACTATTTTCAACACCTGCCCCATCTGGAGGTGATGGCAGGGTTGGATTATGTGGACAACCATCTATATTGGGATCATCCCTGGTGGCCGGCCGGCAACGATTGGGCGCCAACCGGCTGGGTGATCAACAACACCCCCTGGGTCAATGCTCCCTTTAGCGGCCTCTTCGATCTCGCTGTCTGGGCGGTGGAAGGGCGACCGTTTACAGTCACAGAGTTCAACGCTGTGTCCCCCAACCGCTACGAGGTGGAGGGGCCTTTGTTGATGGCGCTCATGGCGAATTTGCAAGATTGGGATGGGGTTTTTCTCTACTCCTACGCCCACAGTCAGGATTACTATTTGACCGAACAGGTTACCGGCTTTTTCGATATGGTGGGGAATCCGATTGATCTGGCCTTGATGCCAATTGCGGCGCGCATTTTCCTGGGCCAGCAGACAGACCCGGCCTCAACCCAGACTGGACTGGCCTACACTCAGGAAGAGGTGCAGCTGAGCACCACCCTGGGTTGGCGCGGCGGGGTGCAAGATTTGTTGAGCGCCCAGGGGGTGGCCCCGGCCGCAGCTTTTGGCAGCCGGTTGCGGGTGGTAGATTTTGCTGCCTCGAACCCCATGACGACCACGCCCCCCAGCCCGGCCGGCCCCGTCTACATCAGCGATGGTGGGCAGTTAACCTGGGATGTCAGCACGCCTGATCGGGGGCGGCAGGAAGTGAACGCCCCCCAGGTGCAGGGGGTGGTGGGGTTTATCGATGGTACAACGCTGGCCTGGCCCGATTGGTCTGTCAGCGTGGCTTCCGATAGCGCCGTGTTTGGTGCTTTGTTGCTGCAAAGCCTGGACGGTCAACCCCTGGCGACGAGCCAACAACGCCTGCTGGGCGCTCTGACCCGTTTTGAGAACAGCGGTATGGTGTGGAACGAAGATTTCACCTCGGTCAATGACCAGTGGGGTAACGCCCCCACGCTGGTGGAGCCGCTGCGCTTCACTGCCACTCTCCAGACGGCCGACCCGGCCGCCGTGACCGTGTGGGCGCTGGACGCGACCGGGGCCCAGCAAGAGGTTGTGCCGCATACGGTGACCGGCCCGAACACGATCACCTTTGTGGTGGATACGGCTGTATGGGGGACGGTCTGGTATGCGATTGAAACCACCCCCTTTTGTTCGAATCTTCTTGCCAATGGCGACTTCGAGGCCGGCCCCAGCGATTGGAGCGTTTTCTCTCGCCGGGGTCAGCCAGTGATCTGCCAGGCAGGTACTTGCAATGGCGCGCCGCCTCCCTACAGCGGTGATTACCTGGCTTATCTTGGCGGCGTCAATCGGGAACGCGCCCAGCTCTGGCAGTCGGTGACTGTGCCGTCTGCCTCCCCGGCCACGCTTTCCTATTGGTATCAGATCCAATCGGTGGATGGCGTGTGCGCCGGGGATGTCGGTCAGGTGTATGTGCGCCTGGGCAACAGTCGCCTCGTTTTGCAGGCACATACCCTATGCGCCGCCAACAATACCGACGGCTGGCAACTGGCGACGGTGGATGTGAGCAGCCTGGCCGGTCAGAGCGTTGAGCTCGGCTTTTCGCTGCGCACCGACCTGACCGGGATTAGCCGCTGGGCTGTGGATGAGGTCACGTTGGTTAGCGGCGATAGTTGTCAGCCTTGATCAAAAGGTTAGGAAGGATGGTGACCATGAGTGATAAAGTCCTGGTAGTGGAAGACGAAGCCACCTTATTGGAAACGTTGGCGTACAACCTGACGCGTCAAGGATACACAGTGCTGACGGCCGCTGATGGCCGGGTCGGGCTGGATATGGCGCGCGCCGAAAAGCCCGACCTGATTGTCTTGGATGTCATGCTGCCAGGTCTGGATGGATTTGAGATTTGTCGCATCTTGCGACGCGAAATGAACGCTCCCATCTTGATGCTCACAGCGCGCGCCGATGAAGTCGATAAAATTGTGGGGCTGGAGGTGGGGGCCGATGATTACATCGTCAAACCCTTCAGTATGCGAGAGTTGCTGGCGCGTGTCAAGGCGCAGTTGCGCCGGGTGCGGTTGCTGCGAGAGGAGATAGCCGGTGAGAACACCACCACTCCGGCCGTAGTCGTGCCGCCCAACGTTTTACGCTTTGGCAATTTGACCATTGATCTATCCCGCCGCGAAGCTTTGTTGGATGGCAACCCGTTGCATTTGAAGCCCAAAGAGTATGAGCTGCTTGTTTTTCTGGCGCGCAACCGGGGCATTGCTCTTTCGCGTGATCTGATCCTGGATCGTGTGTGGGGTTGGGAAAATATTGGCACCAGCAGCCGTACCGTGGATGTGCATGTGCGCTGGCTACGGGAAAAGCTGGAACCTGACCCGGAGCAGGTGCGTCGAATTGTAACCGTCCGTGGCGTCGGGTATCGTTTTGAGGGCTAATGTGGCGTAACAGCTTCTTCGGCGCTGGCTTGCTGCTGGGCCTGGCTTTGCTCGCTCTGAGCTGGCAAGAGGGCAACCCCTGGCTGGTGGTCGTAACCGGCCTCTTTTGGGCGTGGTGGGTTGTCTCGGTCGGGCTTTTTGTGCACGACTGGCAACGGCCGGTGCAACAGCTGACCCAGGTGATGCGGCGTCTATTGAACGACGATGCCCACGCCCGCCTGTTGCCTGTCCGACGCGATGCTGTTGGGGAACTTATCCTGGCTTTCAATGCGCTGCTCGACCATCACAACCAGCGCCTGACCACCCTGACAGCAGAGTGGGAACACGCTCAACAGGTGGTGAACACTATGGCTGATGGCGTTATCATCACCGACCTGGTTGGGCGTGTGACGGCTCTCAACCCGGCCGCGCGCACCCTGTTGAAGACCCAGGATGAAGAGGTAAGTGGCCGCACCCTGGCGGAGGTGGTGCGCCACCACGAAGTGATCGATCTATGGCAGCGTTGCCGGGCGCAGCAAATGGAGCAAACGGCGGTGGTCGAGCTGGGGTACAAGAAGCTCTTTTTGCAGGTGATTGTCACCCCCCTGCGAGAGACAGGACAACGGGGTTATCTGGTCATTTTACAAGACTTAACCCAAATCCGCCGTTTGCAAACGATTCGCCAGGACTTCATCAGCAACATCTCCCACGAATTGCGCACGCCGCTGGCTTCGCTGCGGGCCGTCATTGAGACGCTCCAGGATGGGGCGCTGGATGATCCGCCGGCCGCCCAACGCTTCCTTAACCAGGCTGAAGGGGAGATCGACACTCTGACCCAAATGGTACAGGAGTTGCTGGAACTCTCGCGCATTGAATCGGGTCAGGTCCCCTTACGTTTGACGACAACGCCGGTGAGTCAGATCATCTGGCCTGTTGTCGAGCGGTTGCACTCTCAGGCGCAGCGGGCCGGAGTGGTTATGGAGGTGTTCATTCCGCCATCTGTCCCCCCGGTTCTAGCGGATGAATCGCGGGTGCAACAGGTGGTATCCAATTTATTGCACAATGCCATTAAGTTCACACCGGCCGGTGGCAAGGTGACCATCACGGCTACTACCAGTCGCGAATACCCAGATATGCTGCTGCTGCAGGTGGCGGATACCGGCATTGGGATACCGGCACGCGATCTGCCGCGCATCTTCGAGCGCTTTTACAAGACGGATCGGGCGCGCAGCCAGGGGGGCACCGGGTTGGGGTTGGCGATTGCCAAGCATCTGGTGCAAGCCCATGGCGGACACATTTGGGCCCGCAGCAAGGAAGGGCAGGGCAGTCAATTCCAGTTCACCCTGCCTTTGGCTGACGAGGCCCTGACTATGTCATCTTCATGATGACCGAGCCAATGACATTGGCGGAAAGCACGGCTAAAGCCGCGGTAAGGATACCGCGACTACGTCATCTTCATGATGACCGAACCAATGACATTGGCAGCCTGATCTGCCTGATCAGCGGCGTTGCTGACATGCCGGTACACTTCCCTCATGCGCAACAGTTGAAAAAGCTGGTGTACATCTTCAGGGCCGGAAAAGAGATTGGCGATGGCGTGGCGATATTCCCGCTCAACCTGGTTTTCACGATGTTTAACCCGTTGCGCATGATCCAGCGCCACCTTGGGATTATCCTGCAAGCGCTGCATCGCCAGCAGCAGCTCATCGGCTGCTTCCGCCAGACGCGAAACCATCTCACGCAAAAACTTGTCTGGGATGATATTGAGCAGCTTGATCTCCTCCACGGTGGAGTAGGCATAGTCCAGCACATCATCCAGATAGAGCGAGAGGTTGTAAATGTCCTCACGGTCGAAGGGTGTGACAAACGTTTTGTGCAGTTCATCCACCAGAATGCGTCGCAGTTCATCCCCTTCCTTCTCCATAGCGCGGACAACTTGCGCCCCCGTTTCATCTCCGTTTAAGACCAGATTGCGCAAGCCGGTCGCGCCGGCCTGCACGCGCACAGCCTGTTCACGCAACAGACGCATGAAGATGTTTTCCTTTTTACGGGGATCGCGCAGAAAGTTCATGCTATTCTCCTGGGAGGGGTTTTAAGGCCCTAACAAAGGGCGCAGTAAAAGGTAGAAACCGGCCGCCATCGTCATGGTGATGGGAATGGTGACGAGCCAGGCCACGCCAATATCGGTCAGGTTGCTCCAGCGCACCTGATTCAACCGCTCCGCCGCCCCCACTCCCACAATGGCGGAGCTGACCACGTGGGTGGTGCTGACCGGGCCGCCCCACAGCGAAGCTGCCAGGATAATGGCGGCCGAGGTCGCCTGAGAGGTCAGGCTGTGAATGGGACGAATGCGGTAGAATTTGCCCCCCAGGGTGTGAATAATGCGCCACCCGCCCAGCCAGGTTCCCAATCCAATCGCGCCGGCGCTGGCCAACACCACCCACATTGGCACATGAAACGAGGCTTGCAAGCCGGTTGTCACCAACCCCAGGGTGATGATGCCCATCGTCTTTTGAGCATCGTTGGCCCCGTGGGAGAGTGCCAAAGCCGTGGCTGTGATCAGCTGTAGCCGGTTGAAGGTGTGATTGATGCGCGGCGTTGCGCCACGCGCCAAAAATTGAATCCCCTGGAGCATGAGCCAGCCGATGAGAAAACCGAGCAGGGGGGAGAGGAATAGAGCGGTAGCCACTTTCAGGAGACCGGCGACTTTAATCTGGCCGACTCCACCGTAGATCAAAGCAGCCCCCACCAACCCCCCGGCCAATCCGTGAGAAGAGCTGGAGGGAATGCCCCAACGCCAGGTTAAGATGTTCCACAGCGAAGCTCCCAGTAACGCTGCCATGACGACTGTCACGGTGGTGGAGCCAGGTTCCACCACTTCTTTGCCTACTGTCGTCGCGACCGCCACCCCAAATAAGAGTGGCCCTATCAGGTTAGCCACCGCTGCCAGCCCTAGCGCCGCGCGCGGCGCGAGCGCACGCGAAGCGATCATTGTGGCGACCACGTTAGCCGCGTCGTGGAACCCGTTGAGAAAGTCGAATAGCAGGGCTGTGGTGAGCAACAGCCCAAAGATCATGTACTCTATTTCCATAAAGTAGCCTGCTTCGCCGCTGCCGACCGAGGGGTTTGTCGCCTCAGATGTGAATCATCATAGCGGTGAGGCGCAATCATGGCAGATGTCCGTTAGGCCAAAGGAACCTATTGTACCCCAATGTTAACAAATCGTTAACACGTCGCTAGTCTGACTTTAACTTGTCCTTGACGGGGCGTTAAATGGCCGGTGGTATCCTAATCGTGAAAATGGCATGAATAGGCCGGGTGCAATGACGTTGGCGGCTAAATCCTCCTTATTTGCCGCAAGATGCCGCTGAGCGCGAATCCGCTTTGGCACAACAGCAATCCCAACAGTATGGTTACGAAACAGTTATAGTATGGTTGGCTGAAGCAAGTGCGGAATTGCGCCGGATATTTGGCAAGTTGGTCATCCAGACATATGCTTGGCAAGCGTATAGGTACTCCTTGTGTAGTTTTGTGTGGTAACAAACTTTTACATCATGGGTAACTATTTTGACAATGTTAGATTCACGGGCTACGAGCCTTTCTAAGCCGCGATTTGCGTGAGCGGGTACGATTGTCCAGATGTTTGACAACCAACTCAGCCGCCTCACGGGATGATAACTGAGGTAAAGGC
>DAOTXO010000051.1:0-35691 GCA_034435495.1 Anaerolineae bacterium | reverse complement strand
ACCCTGCAGCGCCCGCTGCGGGGTCACCTCACTTTTTACACAGGAACGATGAAAACCAGCGAACCTCAATTGGTAACTCAGGGCCCGGCCTTTGCCACCAGCGGCCTGGCGCATCGAGTTTGGGAACCGACAGCGGCCGGCCCCCACCCTACCGTTGTGATGGTGCATGGACGCAGCGGTGATGAAAACGTGATGTGGATCTTCGCCCGCACCCTGCCCAGGGAGTGGCTGGTGGTGGCTCCCCGCGCTGCCTACGCGGACCCACGCGGCGGCTACTCCTGGGAGGTGACACTGGATCAGGAGTGGCCGACGGCCGGGGATTTTGCGCCGGGTGTGGCCGCCCTCCAACAGTTCATGGCCGCCTTGCCAGACCTTTACCAGGCAGACCCCGGCCGTTTATTTCTGATGGGTTTCAGTCAGGGGGCCGCGTTAAATTATCTCACCACTATGCGAAGTGGCGGACGTATCCAGGGAGTGGCCGGCCTGGTAGGATTCATGGCGGAAGGCGCGGTGACAAGCAGCGGGTTGCGTGACATGCCTGTGTTCATGGCAGTGGGACGACAAGACCCCACCATCCCCCTCGAAAAGGCAGAGGCATGCGCCAGCGCCTTGGTTCGCGCCGGGGTGCACCTGGACTATCGCGCCTACGACACCGGCCATAAACTGAACGCCGCCGGGGTGCGTGATCTCACCCAGTGGTGGCAAACTCAGGCCAATCGCGCCGGGTAAGACTGGGGCTTACCTCAACCGGAATAAACCCGCTTCGCTTCTTTAAGCGCCCCCACCGCCAAAAAGTCGACCGCGAATCGCTCCAGATAGGCGCGCAACAGATAGGCGACGCGCTCCGGGTCGGGTGACCGCACAATGAGGCCGGCGTGGTACTCTTTGTGCAACTTCCACACCACCTCTGGGTCATCATAGGCGGCCAGATCGGGCCATTGCTGACGGGCGAGCGAGATGACACTGCCGGCGTACTCTTCCCGCATGGGCGGCAAGGTATACAGCTCGCCGCGCAAGGAGGAAGCCAACAGGCGCGCCCACTCATGCCACAAATTCAGACCGGTGGCCGCTTCGATCACTTCGGCAATGTGCGCTCCCCCTACCCTGGCCCCAATCTCCAAAAAATAAAACTGGCCGTCCGCCTGGGCGCGAATAAATTCAGCGTGGGAAACGCCATGCTCCAAACCCAGGGCAGCCAATAGATCACGGTTGATGGCGTGCAGCGCCTGGGCTTCTTCACCGGCGCGCGGCAGGGTGCGCGTGGAAAAAACGCCGCCTTCGTGGGAAACGCTCAAGGGAGGACGGGCGTATTTGTGGGCCACGGCTGCCTGCACCTGACCATGGGCAACCACCGAATCCACATGGTAAATATCGCCGGGGATGAACTGCTCTAACAAAAAGAAGGATTGCTTATCCCCCAGCTCGTTGAGGGCGTTCCAGACGTCTGATTCGCTGTGGCATTTGCGAATGCCGATGGAACCCGCCTCGGAGCGCGGTTTCAAAACCCAGGGAGGGGGCGTCTGCCGCATAAAGGCGCGTACCTCGTCGTAGTGGAAGATGCCGGTGAAGGCCGGGACGCGCACCCCCTGCCGGTAGGCCTGACCACGCATGGCTAACTTATCGCGGAAGTAACGCGCCTGGGTATCACCCATGCCGGGCAGGCGCAGATGTTCGCGCAAAGCGGCGGCCATCTCAACATCGTAGTCATCCAGAGGGGTCACGGCGCGAATCCTGTAGCTGCGCGCCAGATAACTGACGGCGTGGATGACATCTTGTTTGTTGGCCAGGGAGGGCATGAGAAAACGCTCGTGCAAACTGTCGTAGGCCCAATCTGCATCTTTCTTTTTCTCTTCGGTGATCAACAACACCTGGCAGCCCTGGCGCTTGAGTTCGCGTACCAGGTCCTGGCCTTTGCAATCTGTGGCCAGGCAGAGGACGGTGGTGGGGTGTGAGTCTGGCATAACCTTATCCTTTGCGCGAAGTCAGACGCGGCCGGCCGAAGGTCAAGGTGTGGCTGGCGAAGCCGGCCGGCGGACTGCCCTCCCATTGTACCCCAAATAGCGCCCGGCCAATAAAAAAGGCGCGCCAGACAGTAGCCGGCGCGCCTCATTGAAAACCAGAATGGTGTTAGAACGCCCGCCGGAAGACGCGCAGCACGAGGGCGACTGCGCTGACCAGTGCGCCGGTTGCCACCGCCAGACGTCCCACCCGCCGGGCGGTGGGGCCTGATGGCAACAAATCGACAACTGGCTCCAATCGCTGGCGCGGTGTGACGCCAAAAACAAGCTTCATAATGGCTAGACCTAGCTTGTAATGGCCGGGTAGACGCAGGAGGGTGGAGACATCAAACGGCAGCGGAGGTGTCGCAACCATATAGCTGACCGTTTGGGTGAATTGGAGCAATTCTTGTTCGCCATGCACCCTACCCTGCCCCGACTTCTTCAGGCCGCCAAAGGGAAGATGGGTCACGGCAAAGTGAGAGAGAGCATCATTGACCTGCAACGTGCCGCAGGCAATGCGGTCGTTAACCGCCTGCGCCCGCACCAGATCGCGACTCCAGACAGAGACGCCCAGGCCATAGTCGGAATCGTTGGCCCAGTGAATGGCCTCCGCCTCATCGCGCACGCGCATAATGGGTACAAAGGGGCCAAAGGTCTCTTCGCGCATGATCAGCATATCGTGGTTGACATTCACCAAAACCGTTGGCTCGACGAAATGCCCACGGCGTTTGCCCCCCACCAAAACTTGCGCCCCTTTTGCCAGCGCGTCTTCAAGGTGGCGATCCACAATCGCCAGCTGGCGCTCCGTGGTGACGGGCCCCATAGAATAAGGGGCATCGGTGGCGGAGCTATAACCTAGCTTAAACTCCTGGGCGTAGTGGACGGCGTGGCGCACAAATTCATCGTACACTTTATCCACGACGTAGACGCGCTCGACTGCCATGCACGTCTGGCCGGCATTGAAACAGGCCCCCCAGACGCCCCAACGGGCGGCCGCTTCCACATCGGCATCTTCCAGGACAAGCATGGGGTCTTTGCCGCCCAACTCCGAAATAACGGGAATCAGGTGTTCGGCAGCAGCACGCGCCACCAGGCGTCCTGTTTGGGTCGAACCGGTCAGGAAGATGAGGTCTGGTTTGGCCTCGACCAGAGCTGCACCCACCTGCCCATCCCCATGCACCACGCGCACAAAGGGCGCTAACTCTGGCACGCGACTGAACAACTCTTCCACCAGCAGGCCAGTGTAGGCGGTCTCTTCGGAAGGCTTGAGGATGACGGCGTTGCCGGCCAGCAGCGCCGTGACCACCGGGGCGACGGTGAGAACAAAGGGATAGTTCCAGGGGCCAATGACGGCCACCGTGCCATAGGGGCGTTGTTCGGTGTAGCAGCGCTTGAAGAAATAGAGGCCGCTGGGAATGTTACGTCGGCGCAACCAGTGGGCCGCTTTCTTGCCATAGTCGTCCAACAAGTTGACGGTGATAAAGAGCTCGATCAAAGCATCCTGACGGGTTTTGCCGCAATCGAGGTTGAGCCGGCCGGTGATCTCGTCGGCAGCGTCGATCAGCACCTTTTGCAGCTGTCTCAAGATGCGCACCCGCTCGGACACGGACTTGCGTCCCCAAATGGAGGCGGCTACTCCCATTTCACGGCGGATCTGGGCCACTTCGGCCGGGGTGGTCATGGTGAGTTCACACAACACATCACCGGTGGCGGGGTTCTTGCACAGCAGAGTACGTGTGTCAGACATGGGGTGGTCCTTCAAGACGGCAGGTGGACACCTGTCCGGTTAATCGGCCAATGTGCGCGGTGTGATATGGGGAGTTGCGCCGTTAACATGCGCCCCGGCGGGACGCCCTGACACAACCTCGTACCCAATCGGAATCTCCTGCAGGGGGCCGGCCGCAGCTGGTGGAATGTAACTCATGGCGCGCTCGGTCATGGCGGTGATGGTCAGGCTGGGGTTGACACCCAGATTGGCGGGAATGACGGAGCCATCCGCCACATACAAGCCAGGATAGTTGAACACGCGGTGGTAGGGGTCGATGACCCCGGTTTCTACCGAGTCGCCAATACCGCACCCCCCCAGAATGTGGGCGGTGGAGGGGACAGCCAGCAGGGTTTCATTGATGCTGGATTGGGGAATGCCATCCACTTTCTCGGCGAAGCGTTCAGCCACACGCCGCGCCACCGACATCAGGGCTTCAATGGGGCTGGCTTCATCCTTTTCTGTCATCAGGCCGCGACGCCAGAGCGTCCACTGGCTGCGGCCCAATCGGAAGCGCATTCGATTGTCCACCGTTTGCATGATCAACAAGACGGTGCTATCGCGCGCCCAATCGGGCAGAAAACGCGC
This sequence comes from Anaerolineae bacterium, assembly GCA_034435495.1. GTDB lineage: Bacteria > Chloroflexota > Anaerolineae > Promineifilales > Promineifilaceae > DAOTXO01. The sequence continues at coordinate 31,338 of DAOTXO010000051.1, read as the reverse complement.
CTTGAGGAAGTCATAGGGGTGGCGGAAAGCGAAGGCCAGATAGCGCCCAATGCGCTGCCAGTTGTTGCCGTCAGCATCTACGAGCGGGACGCCGAGGTTGCGCATGAGGGAAGAGCCGCGTGGATAACGCACCGGCTCGGCGCTGGTCACCTCATCAACCCAAAAGTGGGAGGTGATGGCTACGCCCTGGGAATAGTCAACTGTGCCGCGCCGCGCTGTCACGCCCAGCAGCGCTTCACTGTTGCTGCGCACGTTGTGACCCAGGCGGGCGGATAGTTTGGGCAGGGAACGGGTGACATCGCGGCAATGTAACAGGAGGCGCAAGGTGCCTAGCACACCGGCCGCCACCACCACATTGCGCGCCCGCACCTGCTGACGAGGCTTGCGCAGCCAGGCGGTGCTTTTTTCGTACTTGATTTCGTAACGAGCGCCATCTGGCTGTTGGTTCAGAGGACGAATGTCGAGTACATTGGCTTCAGGACGCACCTCAACGCCGTTGCGCTCCGCCAGATAGAGGTAGTTTTTATCCAGGGTATTTTTGGCGTTGTGGCGACACCCTACCATGCAGCCGCCGCAATGCACACAACCGGAGCGGGGCGGGCCTTGGCCTTCAAAGTAGGGGTCGGGCGCGGTTTGGCCGGGACGGCCAAAGTAAATGCCCACTGGCGTGCGTGAAAAGGTATCGGCGCGGCCCCACTCCTGCGCCATTTCATGCAACACGTGGTCGGCCGGCCACAAACGCGGGTTCTCTGCTGTACCCAACATGCGGTTAGCCAGGTCGTAGAAAGGGGTGAGTTCTGCTTCCCAATCCGCCAGGTGACGCCACTCAGGCGCTTCAAAAAAGGTCTGGGGGGGCTTGATATGGGTGCTGGCATACACCAGACTGCCCCCACCCACGCCGCTGCCATTGAGGATCATGATGTCTTTGAAAAAGTTGATCCCCATAATGCCAAAACAACGCAGGGCCGGCATCCAGAGAAATTTGAATATGTTCCAGTTCGTTTTAGGGAAATCTTTGGCTGTGTAGCGCTTGCCGCGTTCCAGCACCAGAACGCGATACCCTTTTTCCGACAGGCGCAGAGCCGAAACGCTGCCACCAAAACCGGAGCCAATAATGACATAGTCATAGATGTTGTGTCGATCAGATGGCGCTTGGGTCTGATTCATGGTGTCCCACCCGGTCAATTAACAATTTTTACACACTGCGTCATTGTAACTCCCTTTGCCTGTTTGCGCCAATCTTCGGCCAAGATCAGGATCAGTAGTGTCAACCGCGGTTGACACTTTTGACGATTGCGGCGCTTCGTGTTATTGTTTAGGCGTTACCGTTCCAATATTCACCACGTGAGCCGGCTCTGACGACGAAACACGCTCAGGGCCCAGGACATCGCTTGACGCCAGGAGGTATGCGTTGACCCGAGTTATCGCCATTGCCATGCAAAAAGGAGGGGTTGGCAAAACCACCACCACTATCAATCTGGCAGCCGCTCTGGCTGAGATGGGTCTGCGCGTTCTGGCGGTCGATCTCGACGCACAATGTAACCTGACCGAACACGCCGGCTTCAACCCGGAGCAGCTGACGTCGACCATTTACAACATCTTCATGGATGAGATTAACCACGGCCACAGCCAGGTCGAGACGGCCATTCATGCCTCGCATGAAGGGTTTGATTTGTTGCCTTCCCAGCCCGAACTCAGTCTGGTGGAGCTGGCCTTGATGAATGCGTTGAGCCGGGAGCAAGTGTTGTCCGCGGTGTTGCAATCGGTCACACCGCGCTACGACTATGTGCTGATCGACTGCAATCCCTCGCTGGGGCTGTTGGTCATCAACGCCCTGACAGCGGCCGATAGTGTGCTGATTCCCATTCAAACAGAGTTTCTGGCGGCGCGAGGGGCGAACATGGTGCTATCAACCGTGGAAACCATTCGCCGTAAACGGTTGAACCCCCATCTGCAGGTAGAAGGGGTCGTTCTGACCATGGCGGATACACGCACCCTGCTGACGCGGGATGTAATGCGGGCGATTGAGCAGCAATTTGACGGCCAACATCCTATTTTGCAACCGGTGATTAAGCGTTCGGTGCGATTTGCCGAAAGCGCGGTGGCGGGCCAGAGCATTCTGGCCTATGAGCCCCATGGGGCGGGCGCGGAAGCGTATCGTCTATTGGCAAGGGAGATCGTGCATCATGGCAAGAAAGCGGCCTGAGATTAATTTGGGACAGGCAGCGCCGGCGCGGAGCGGAGACTTTGAACAGCTCTTCGCCGCTGAGGACGATGCAGAACAGACGGCCGGCGTGGCGCTCAAAGCTATTCGATTGGACGCCATCGAGCCCGACCCGGCCCAGCCACGCTCTACCTTCCCGCCCAACAGCCTGGCGGAGCTGGCAGCCAGCATCGCCCAAAATGGGGTGATTCAACCGATTGAGGTGGTGCAGATCGAGCGCCACCGCTACCGCATTGTGCACGGGGAACGACGCTGGCGCGCCGCGCAGCTGGCTGGCTTGCAAACCATCCCGGCCGTGGTGCAACGACGTGAGTACGACGAAATTACCCGCTACACTCGTCAGCTGGTAGAAAACATTCAGCGCGAAGATCTCAACGACGTGGATCGGGCCGAGGGATTGGTACGATTGCAGCTGCTTTTGCAACAGGAGCTAAACATGGAAGCGGAGGCGGCCGGAGGAAAGCCCTGGTCGACCAAAGCCACCTGGGCCAAAGTGGGGGAGCGCATTGGCAACACGCGCCAGCGCATTCACCAGTTAACCCGGCTGTTGGAGCTGCCGGAGGAGATCAAGTACGCGGTGCGGGATGGCATCCTCAGTGAGCGGGAGACCCGCATTTACCACCGTGTGCCGCCGCGGCATCAGGTAGCCTTGCACCGGGCGCGCCAACAGCATAATCTGAACAGTGAAGCCATGCGGCAGCTGGCGACTTACCTGCAAGAAAATCCGACGGCTTCGATTGAAGAAGCTATCGCGTGGCAACAAGGCCAGCTCGATGTGGCTGTCAACCGCGCCGCCCTGGATGAGATTCGACGTCAGTTAGACCAGATTCGTGTGTCAGGGTTGACGCCCGGCGAGCGACAGGCCACAGTGACCCAACTGCATACGCTGTCGGCTTCAGTTCAAGCGCTCATCCAGGCACTGCAACGGGAAAAGTGAGGAGGAGCTGCAAGGGCACACCTCGCAGGGGTAGGGGGCAAGGTGACCCCAGGCCTCAAGCGGGGTCTGATGTAGAGAAAGCTGCGAAGATGATAGCGCAGCTCAAAGGTAGTGTTCACGGAGGTAATCATGGACGACTTAATCAAGCAGTTGACGCAGCAAACGGGTATCAACGCCGAGCAGGCGCGTAAGGTTGTCGAGACCGTGAGCAAATTCCTGAAGGATAAGCTCCCGGCCCCCATCGCCAGCCAGGTAGATGCGGTGCTATCAGGCAAAATTGATCCCATGCAGGCAGCTCAAAGCCTCAGTTCGCTGTTGGGCAAGAAATAAGCCGGGGTTGAGCGCCGGCGCGTTGGCGCTCAGCAGATAGTATCGAGATGGTCGGCCATCTTGCTTGAGGCCAGGTCATAGGCGACGCTGACGCCGCCGCCAGCGCCACAAGCAGCAGCCGCCGGCCGCTGCCCCGCCCAGCCAGACATAGGCCACCACATTGTGCGCCGGCCGGCCCGTCCAGCCAGCTTGCTCGACGGAGGTGGGCTGGGCTGTGGTCAGACCTCCGGTCGGCAACAGCACAAACGAGTCCAACAACGTATCGCCGGCATCGGCCAGAACAATTTTCAGGTGGTTAACCTGATAGGGCGTCACCCCGGCGGCAACGCGCAGGAGCAGCGTCAACCCATCCGCTTCGATATCCAGATTCCCGCCGCCATCATCCAGATCGTTGTTGCGATACAGCTCCGGGTGAGAGTGGGGTAGGGTGGCGTAAGGATTGCCCCCGTTGATGACATCAACGGAGATAGGTTGCCCATCCACCACGGCGACATTTTCCCCATTGACGAAGATGCCCAATAGGTCGGCAAAAGCAGTGAAGACGAATTCGTTGTATTCCTCCGAACTCCAGACATAACTCAGATAAACGAGGGGCGCATCGGGGATGAACTCCACGCTGAGCGCAGCGGCGTCGTAGAGGGGGGAGTCGGTCCAAGGCGCGAGGTCAACATCGCCGGGCAGGGCGTGGGTGAAGCTGACGCTATCCCACCTATTGGGGCCGGTGATATGTTGCGCCAGGCCTGTACTCAAAACCACGCCGGCCGGAAAACCCAGGGCTGCTCCACCACCATCAAACAGGCCGGCCGCTATCGGCGCACCCTGGTAGGTCGCCTTTTGCACCGTTACCCCTGGGCCAACCAACGCCAGCGCCAGGTCGGTTGCCGTCAGCGCCCCGGCCAAATCCTGCACCTGCCAATTGGTGCGGGTGGTCGGTGGCCTGGTGTCCGGCTGGCGAGCGTCAGCCCAAAGATGGGTAGGGGGGTGAACAAGCCCCAGCCACACTCCCAAAATGAGACAGACGGCGCACACCCCAAGACGCCGATAACCTGGCCTAAATGGAAGCCGGCCGGGCTGGGTCGCCGCCCAAAAGGAGATTTGAAGGAGAAAACGGGCCAACAAGCGAGGCCTCCGATGTGTGGATAACAGACGAATCGACGGTAAAAAGCGGGAATTAGTAGTGAGCTACTCACTACTAATTCTGATGTCTTTACCCCTTAGCAAAGGTTGAACGCGAGTTCGTTACTTCGTATAGTAGTGCGAAAGAGGAAAATGAAGAGACTTGAAACCCGTTTACGGCCATGAAAAGGGGCGGCCGTCTGGCGTCTCGGCCGGCGCAACCAATGCCAGGCTCGCCCGGCATTGGTTGGGTGGGGTGGGGGTGAATGAACGATTGAACATAGAATCATTTCTTGATTCACGTCTCGAGCGAGGTGGTGGAGGAAGGAACTTCCAGTGGTAGGCCGGCCCTTTCCCAACCCAGCATTCCTTCCCGCATGTCCCAAACTGAAAAACCGGCCTGTGTCAACAGCCGGGCGGCAATGGGGCTGCGGTGGTTGGAGCGACAAACGCAGACAATGGTTTGCTGGCGGGGCAGCTCAGTCAGGCGGTGACGGAGTTGAGTCAGGGGAATAGTGCGTGCGCCGGGGATGATGCCGGTGCGGGTCTCGAAGTTCTGACGTACATCCAGCACCAGGAGCGGGTTCTCCCCGGCGCTGTGCAAGCGAGTGTAGAGTTCCTGGGGCGTCAGTTTGACAATCTTGGGGCCCCACAGGCGACGCCAGAATGACATAGGTTTCTCCTATCTGGCAGGCGTCAGGATGCGGTTGGGGCAGCCTGTTTTTGCCAGTAGCGCATGATGCCATCGGCCGACATGAAAAGTGGGTTGGCAGCCTGGTAGCACTCAAATAACGCCGGAGGGACGCCATTGGCCGCGGCCTGCGCCTGGTTCCAGGTGATGTAGCGGGCTACCAGGTCGTCTCGCGCCACACCGGCGCTCAGCTGATGGTGAATAAATTGAGCTGTTTCCTCCAGCAGGCTGTCCATGCGGCTGAGGTGTTCAGCGACGTCGTGGAAGGGACCGAAGTGGGTGGGGTAAATGAGGTTCAGGTTGGCAGCCTGGACGCGGGCCAGCGAGGCGCGCCAGCTTTCCAGGTGGAATTCGGGCGGGGGGGCGGTGACGGAAATCCAATCTGAGTTGGGAAGACGCACGCCGCCCAGGTCGCCAATGAAAGCGGTATCTTCCACGACCAGGGTGTGGTGATGCCAGGCATGGCCGGGGGTGTTCCAGGCGGTGATGGTCAGGTCGCCCACAACGATGGCGTCGTTGTCACGCAAGGGCGTAATGCGCTCACTGGGGCAGGGCAGAATATCCCCCCATAGCGTATCCATCTGGTCGCCGTAGATGCGAGTGGCGCTTTGAATTAGCCTGGCGGGGTTGACCAGGTGGGGTGCGCCCACCTGGTGGACATAAATTTGCGCCCCCTGCTGGGCCCACCAACCGGCCGCGCCGGCATGATCGAGGTGGATGTGGGTGACGAAAACATGGCGGATGTCGGCCGGTTGCCATCCCAGCGCCGCCAGGCCGGCCAACAGGTGGGGTAGGGTGCGGTGGGGGCCAGTCTCGATTAACACCGGGCCTATCGAGCTTTCCAGCACATAGGAGGCGATGACATGGGGAAACCCTTGATGATAGTGGTCGATGACATGCACGTTCATGGCGTAATAGTACCACAGATCCCAGAATTCCCTGGATAATCCCTCCAACTTTTTTCCGGGGTGGGTGGCGGTTCATGTGGGTCGCTCCAGGACATACCACAAGCGCTGATCAGGCGCCGGCCAGTAAACATGGCTGCTGAGCTGTCTCGTCAATCCCTTCAAGGCAGCTGCCCCGTGGCGATAGAAGCAACGCTGTGACTCGCGCCGGCCGTTCCCCGTTGTCCCTGATGGCAACAGGCCAGCCAGCTTGCGGTTCAGGCGTTTACATCGGCCAATGGGCAAGCCAGGATGGACGGCGGCGTAACGATTGGGTAGCCGCCAGGCGAAGTAGCGCACGCTGGCCGGGCCGTGCCGGCCAGCGCGATCATGAAAGGAGAAGAGTGAACGGCCGCGTTCCCAGCCCAGCTGTTGGGCGGCGCTTGTTTCCCAGCGCGGCCCCAGGGCGATAGTGGGACGATGCCTCAGGCCACACCGCTGCTCGTAGAGACGTTGGGTGGAGCCGCCAACGCCGCTCAGGTTGGTCAAGGTTCGGCGCGAAATGGGGGCCTGGGAGGCGGCGCGCCCACTGTGGAAACTGGCATAGAGATGGGCGCGCACCGCCCCGATGGACGCCAGCAAAACGGTTAAGGGCAGGGCCACCGGCCGGCCGGAGAGACGGGTCAGACCCAAAGTGCAGGCCACGCGGGCGGCGCTGTGCAGCCAGATGCGATCCCGGCTTCGATTCCAGAAAAGACCATCCCCTTGACGTAACAGGTTGCGCAACTGACGCCAGCCGCAGATGCGCCACGGGGCCTGGGGGTGCGCCAGTTGACGACGTGCTGCCTCCACCGTCACCCAACCGCAGCCGCGCTGATCCATGTGCCGTAACAGTAGCCAGACACGGCCGGTGGCGGTCTGGTGTTGGCGCAGCCAGGCCAGGGCCAGATCAGGGTGCAGGGTGAGGCTGTCGGCCGGCGGAGGTGGGGGTTCGGGGCGGGCCAGAGGTGGGGGGGGGGAGGGTGGCGTGGGCGGGGTTGGGGCCGGGGGTGGTGGTTGGCGTCGCTGCCAGAGAGCCGTGATCGCCGGGCTATTCCAACCCAAATGGGGGGGAAGGATCGGCGTCGCGCTCTCGTTGGGTTCGGGCCGGGCGGCTTCAGGGCGGCCGGCCGGGCGCTGGCGACGCAACGCTTCCAACCGGGCCTGAGCTGCCAGCAAGGCAGGCGTGCATTCCACTCAGATAAACTCCGTGCCGATCAACAGGAAGAGAGTAGATTGACACCGCCTTGTGGCTGTGCTATGCTCTAACACAAGTAGGCTGACTACCGGGGGCAAACACCCCCCTCCCCACCCTGGGGTCTGGAGCCTGTTGTGTTGGCGGCATAACAGGCTGTAGAAGGTAGTGAACCTATGTCACCTGCACCGAGGCCAGACGCACTGCGTTTGGCCTTTTGTGTTTTGGCAAGCAGCAGTTTCCTGTTGATTGCTATGATCCGAGGCGCACCCATTGCCTTTGGCGGTGACAACGAGCACAGGAATATCCTCTAGACCATCTTATGGGCCAGTCTAACAGAATTAGATGCTCTTGTCAATAAATCTATACCATATAGTTTGTACAATGCAGTGATATATAGGCATAAAAGGGAATTTCTTGCCGGGGCCAATAGTCTATTGACATGGCGTTGCACCTGCTATAGTATAAGAATGCGCTGCCCCAAGGCAACCAACAGGCAATTGACCTGGGCTGGAAGCCGGCCGGATGAATGCTGAGAGATGCAATCGGTGGGCACAACCGCGCGATGGAGTGTGCGCTGTTCATTTAAGCTGGTTCCGATTGCTGCCTGGGTGGATGATTCCCAAGGAGAGAGAATTGCTATTTAACACCAGAGAGCTTGCCATTGACATGGAGCGGTTTTCGCGTCCTGATTGGGCGCGGTTAGGCGTGGTGGTGCCGCCCTTCAGTATTGAGGCGGATCCCCGCTTTATGTATTTGTCGGCCGATACGCGGCGGGCCCTGTCCAAAGTCAGTTTTATGGTGGAAGCTGGTCAGGGGGCTTCGGTAGTGGGCGGGGAGGTGGGCACGGGTAAGACGACGCTGGCCTCCTGGTTTCACAGCCGGTATCAGAACCGCAAAGATTTTATTGTGGCGCGGGTGGACGAACCGCCCAAACGTAGTGGGCTGCTGCTGTTGCGGCGTATTGCGGCGGAGTTTTCCATTCGGACACGGCGGGCCACCGAGGATCAGCTGAATGAGTTTCGCGCCTTTCTGATCAAAGAGACGGCCCATGCTGTCTTACCCCTGATTATCATTGATGAGGCGCACGAACTGAGCACAGAGCAATTTCTTGAGTTGCGCCGCTTGTTGAATTTTCGCGATCCGAAGGGGGGCAAGGCGTTTCAGTTGATTTTGCTGGGGCGACCCGATCTCGACATTCATCTGCGGGATGTGCCGGATTTTAACGACCGCATCGCGACGCGCTCATCGCTCGATCCCTTGACACCGGATGACACCCGTGGGTTGATTGAGTTTCGCCTACTGGCGGCCGGCCGCGATTCCAAGCAGCCGCCCCTTTTTGCTGATAGCGCCATTTTGCCCATCTGGCGAGACACCCGTGGCTATCCACGTAGCATTTGCCTCTTGTGCCTTCATCTGTGTCTAGAGCTGTTGGATACAGGAGCGGCGGCGGTGGATGCGGCGTTGGTGGATGCTTTTCTGGAGAAAAATCAAGGCTACCGTCAATCTGAAGAGCGGGATAACTAGCTATGGCGCGCACTCCCAAACCGCCGCATGATGAGTCTACGCTGGCGGCGCTCTTGCGTGAAAAACCGCGACGCGGCCGGCCGCGTCATGCTATCAGCCGGCAAAGTGTCTATCTGGCTCTGTCTGAAGCGCAAAAAGAGGCTATGGCGCGCCTGGCGCAACGCCTGCCGCCCGCTTTTGAGCGGGCAGATGTGCCAGACCTGGCCATTGGCGCGCTGACGGCGCGGCTGGATGCTTTGCGCCGCGCTGTGGCTGACCGCAGCAAGCAGATGCCGGAGGGCATTACCGATATTAAGGCGCTCTACTATTTATGGGACTTGCCTGCGCCGACGGATGGGGCGGTCGGCAAGTGGACCTCCATCCGCCTTTCGCCGGTGCAAATTGTCAATTTCGGCCGGCTGCAAGGTATGTTCAAAGCCTTATTCGGTTCCACCCGCAGCGAAGTGTTTGGGTTGGCCCTGGCAACCCTGGTGCAATTTGTGGAGCAGGGCCATCTGGAAACCCCATCTCCCATCGCAACCTTCGAGAGTTTCGAGGCGCGCCTCAACCGCGTTTATTTGTGAGTGACTCACAACAAATCTCTGGGCCGGCGGCGAAGACGAAACACCCCCACAAGACGCTCAAGGTTCAATGACAAAGAAAGTCAACGACATGGGACGAATTTGCGATTTGCTATTGACAACGGTTGGCCCCTATGCTAGAATCACCATTCGCTGCTGAGGAAAGAGTGTGGTGTACAGCGAGCGGTTGTTAAAAACCCAAGTAGTTGTCAAAAACAGACTCAGCAAACAATTCTAGTCATTTGACAAGAAATGGCAGATGCGCTAGAATAGATATTCGCTCGCACTTTAACAGCTGAATAGTAGCAGAAACAAACAGTGCTTTGTTTACCCAAAAAATTCCTTTTGTTTAGAGCTTAATTCTGCGAAAAGCAGATTCAAACAAACCTTTACGGAGAGTTTGATCCTGGCTCAGGATGAACGCTAGCGGTGTGCTTAACGCATGCAAGTCGAACGATGGTTGGTTTACCTTCCATAGTGGCGAACGGGTGAGTAACACGTTGGTGACCTGCCCTGGAGAGGGGGATAACTACTGGAAACGGTGGCTAATACCCCAGATGTCCCTGGTTTTAGAAAGCAGTGACTGAAGTTCCGGCGCTCCAGGAGGGGCCAGCGTCCCATCAGCTTGTTGGTAGGGTAATGGCCTACCAAGGCAAAGACGGGTAGGGGGCGTGAGAGCGTGACCCCCCACACTGGTACTGATACACGGACCAGATACCTACGGGTAGCAGCAGCGAGGAATATTGCGCAATGGGCGAAAGCCTGACGCAGCAACACCGCGTGGGGGATGAAGGCCTTCGGGTTGTAAACCCCTTTTCTGAGGGAAGAGAAAGGACGGTACCTCAGGAATAAGCCTCGGCTAACTACGTGCCAGCAGCCGCGGTAAAACGTAGGAGACAAGCGTTATCCGGATTTACTGGGCGTAAAGCGCACGCAGGCGGCTTCTTAAGTTGGATGTGAAAGCTCCCGGCTCAACTGGGAGAGGCCATTCAAAACTGGGAGGCTTGAGAGTGACAGAGGAGAGTGGAATTCCCGGTGTAGTGGTGAAATGCGTAGATATCGGGAGGAACACCAGTGGCGAAGGCGGCTCTCTGGGTCACTTCTGACGCTCATGTGCGAAAGCTAGGGGAGAGAACGGGATTAGAAACCCCGGTATTCCTAGCCGTAAACGATGTCAACTAGGCGTGGGGGGTAACCAATCCCTCCGTGCTGCAGCTAACGCATTAAGTTGACCGCCTGGGGACTACGGCCGCAAGGCTAAAACTCAAAGGAATTGACGGGGACCCGCACAAGCAGCGGAGCGTGTGGTTTAATTCGAGGCTACGCGAAGAACCTTACCAAGGCTTGACATACACGTGGTAGGAAACTGAAAGGTGACCGACTCGCAAGAGAGCGTGTACAGGTGCTGCATGGCTGTCGTCAGCTCGTGCCGTGAGGTGTTAGGTTAAGTCCTGTAACGAGCGCAACCCTCATCGTTAGTTACAAGTGTCTAGCGAGACTGCCGGTGATATGCCGGAGGAAGGTGGGGATGACGTCAAGTCAGCATGGCCTTTATGCCTTGGGCTACACACACGCTACAATGGCCGGTACAATGGGTTGCCAAACCGCGAGGTGGAGCCAATCCCCTAAAGCCGGTCTCAGTTCGGATTGCAGGCTGCAACCCGCCTGCATGAAGTCGGAGTTGCTAGTAACCGCGCGTCAGCCATAGTGCGGTGAATACGTTCCCGGGTCTTGTACACACCGCCCGTCACGTCATGGAAGTCGGCAATGCCTGAAGTCGGTGGGCTAACCCTCACGGGGGGCAGCTGCCTAGGGCAGGGTCGGTAACTGGGACGAAGTCGTAACAAGGTAGCTGTACCGGAAGGTGCGGCTGGATCACCTCCTTTCAAGGATAACAACATAACCGCGAGGTTGTGTTTAGGGCCACAAAGTGTGTTTCTGCTACTCTTCAGTTGTTAAGGGCGGGCTTGTAGCTCAGCAGGTTAGAGCATTCCTCTGATAAGGGAAAGGTCGCTGGTTCGAGTCCAGCCAGGCCCATCGTAGTGATGGGGATGTAGCTCAGTTGGGAGAGCGCCGCCTTTGCACGGCGGAGGTCAGGGGTTCGAGTCCCCTCGTCTCCATGGGCTGCGTCCTGAAACAGAGGTCGGCACGTTAACAATCGCATACGATGACATCAACGTGTGTTTTTACACAAGACGAAAACTGTGAGAACATCAAGTTCTCCGTATCATGTGTGTAAGCTACTAAGAGCGCACGGTGGATGCCTTGGCGCCAAACGCCGATGAAGGACGTGGTACACTGCGATATGCCTCGGGGAATCGTGTACAGATGCTATATCCGAGGATGTCCGAATGGGGAAACCCACCAGGGGTTATGCCCTGGTACTGTTACTTGAACACATAGGGTAACAGAGGGAACGGGGTGAACTGAAACATCTAATTAGCCCCAGGAAAAGAGATTATTCCCTTAGTAGTGGCGAGCGAACGGGGAAAAGCCCAAACCGTCACCTCGGTGACGGGGTTGTAGGAGCCGCAAGAACGAAGTTACCAATCTGATGGATAGTAGAACTATCTGGAAAGGTAGGCCACAGAAGGTGACAGCCCTGTAAACGAAATCGATCAGACTTCAGCGGATTTCCTGAGTACGGCGGGACACGAGAAACCCTGTCGGAATCTGGGAGGACCACCTCCCAAGGCTAAATACGTTTGGCGACCGATAGCGCACAAGTACTGTGAAGGAAAGGTGAAAAGAACCCGGGCAACGGGAGTGAAATAGAACCTGAAACCGTGTGCTTACAATCAGTCGGAGCACTATGGCCTACGGGCAAGGTGTGACGGCGTGCCTTTTGGAGAATGAGCCAGCGAGTTAATCTCAGTGGCAAGGTTAAGTCAGCAACAGACGTAGCCGCAGCGAAAGCGAGTCTGAATAGGGCGTGCAGTCGCTGGGATTAGACACGAAACCAGGTGAGCTACCCATGTGCAGGCTGAAGCGAGGCTAATCCCTCGTGGAGGGCCGAACTTACTAATGTTGCAAAATTAGGAGATGACATGTGGGTAGGGGTGATATGCCAATCGAACTTGGAGATAGCTTGTTCTCCCCGAAATAGCTTTAGGGCTAGCGTCGCGTGTTTAGTACAGGGGGTAGAGCACTGGATGGGCTAGGGGGCTCACGCTTACTGAACCTAACCAAACTCCGAATACCTGTACTCCAAAACGCGGCAGTCGGACTACGTGAGATGAGTTTCGTAGTCGAAAGGGAAAGAGCCCAGATCGTCAGCTAAGGTCCTCAAGTCTATGCTAAGTGGGAAACGATGTGAGGGTGTTCAGACAGCCAGGAGGTTGGCTTAGAAGCAGCCACCCTTTAAAGAGTGCGTAATAGCTCACTGGTCGAACGCTCTTGCGCGGAAAATGTAACGGGGCTTAAGCATAGCACCGAAGCTACGAACTCTAGCAGAGCTAGAGTGGTAGGGGAGCGTTCTATAGGAGATACAAGGGTGACCGAAAGGACATCTGCGGCCTATAGAAGCGAGAATGCTGGCATGAGTAGCGTAAAACATGTGAGAAACATGTTCCCCGTAAACCTAAGGTTTCCGACGCAAGGTTAATCCGCGTCGGGTTAGTCGGTCCTTAGCCGAGGCCTATGGGCGTAGGTGATGGACATCCGGTTAATATTCCGGAACCACCGGGATGGAGCGATGGGAGGACGCAGTTTGGTAGGCCAGCCCCTTATTGGATTGGGGTGCTAAACGTCTAGGGTTATGACGGGAGTAGGTAAATCCGCTCCCTGAACCTGAAGCGTGATGGCGGAGCCGTAAGGCCAGAAGTGGTTGAGCCAAGCTGCCAAGAAAAATCCCTAAGTGTTGAAATTCAGGTGACCGTACCGCAAACCGACTCTGGTAGGTGGGTAGAGGATACCAAGGGGATCGGGAGAACCCTCGTTAAGGAACTAGGCAAAAATCCCCCGTAACTTCGGGAGAAGGGGGGCCTTTGACGGTGAGCAATTCTGCAAAGCTGTTAGAGGCCGCAGAGAAATGGCCCTGCCAACTGTTTAACAAAAACACAGGTCTCTGCAAAGTCGAAAGACGATGTATAGGGGCTGACGCCTGCCCAGTGCCGGAAGGTTAAGGGGAGAGGTTAGCGCAAGCGAAGCCTTGAACCGAAGCCCCGGTGAACGGCGGCCGTAACTATAACGGTCCTAAGGTAGCGAAATTCCTTGTCGGGTAAGTTCCGACCCGCACGAATGGCGTAATGAGTGGGGCACTGTCTCAACGAGGGACCCGGCGAAATTGAACTACGTGTGAAGATGCGCGTTACCCGCAGCGGGACAAAAAGACCCCGTGGAGCTTTACTACAGCTTGGCATTGGGTTGAGGCTAAACCTGTGTAGGATAGGTGGGAGGCTGTGAAACTGGGACGCCAGTATCGGTGGAGCCAACGTTGAAATACCACCCTGGTTTAGTCTTGACTCTAACCCGCGTCCGTTATCCGGCGCAGGAACAGTGCCTGGTAGGTAGTTTGACTGGGGCGGTCGCCTCCGAAAGCGTAACAGAGGCGCCCAAAGGTTCCCTCAGGCTGAATGGAAACCAGCCGTAGAGTGTAAAGGCATAAGGGAGCTTGACTGCAAGACATACGAGTCGAGCAGGGACGAAAGTCGGGCTTAGTGATCCCACGGTTCCGAGTGGAAGGGCCGTGGCTTACCGGATAAAAGCTACCCCGGGGATAACAGGCTAGTCAGGTCCAAGAGTTCACATCGACGACCTGGCTCGGCACCTCGATGTCGGCTCATCGCATCCTGGGGCTGTACAAGGTCCCAAGGGTTGGGCTGTTCGCCCATTAAAGCGGTACGTGAGCTGGGTTCAGACCGTCGTGAGACAGGGCGGTCGCTACCCGCTGTGGGCGTAAGGGACTTGAGAAGAGCTGCCCCTAGTACGAGAGGACCGGGGTGGACAGACCTCTGGTGTGCCAGTTGTTCCGCCAGGAGCACCGCTGGGTAGCCACGTCTGGCAGAGATAACCGCTGAAAGCATCTAAGTGGGAAACTCGCCTCAAGATTAGATCCCTCATCCGTTATGGAGTAAGACCGCTGGGAGACTACCAGTTTGATAGGCAGCGTGTGTAAGCACAGTAATGTGTTGAGCTAAGCTGTACTAATGGTCGAGGGCTTACAAGCATATGGTACGGAGAACTTAGTGTTCTGACACGGATGTCATCGTGTACGGTTGCAACGAAGTGGCCGCCTGGGATGCGGCGTTGCACAGACGACGCAAAGTGCGAGCGGTTGCAGTTTGACAATTAAATAAATTTGTTGATAAAGGTCTCTTGGTGATTTGAGCGGCGAGGGTACACCCGGATCCATCCCGAACCCGGCAGTTAAGCTCGCCAGCGCCGATGGTACTTGGGGGGCGACTCCCTGGGAGAGTAGGTCATTGCCAAGGGGCCTTTTTTCTTACCTTCCTCCAGGTGGTGACGTGTGACCCTACCCGGCCGCAATAACCCCTATCTCCGTCTGGTGCGTGACAACCGCGACTATCGGCTCCTCTGGTTAGGAGCCGTTTTTAGTTATGGGGGGGACTGGTTTAACCTCATCGCTTCGGCCGATCTGGTGGCCTCGCTCTCGGAGCGAGGGGCGGCGATTAGCTATCTTTTCCTGGCTCGTTTTTTACCCTCCTTCGTTTTCAGCCCATTGGCGGGGGTGCTGGCGGATCGGCTGGATCGCCGTCGGCTGTTGATTGCGGCCGATATTTTTCGTGCTGTGACGGTGATGGGTTTTTTGCTGGTGCGTCGCGCCGACCAGTTGTGGCTGTTTTACCTTTTGCTGGTCCTCCAATTTATTGGCAGCACGATTTTCATTCCGGCGCGGTCGGCCATGGTGGCGATGGTGGTGGATCGGCGCTCATTGGTGACGGCGAATGCGGTGGATAGCCTCACCTGGAGCATGATGCTGACGGTGGGGGCGTTGTTGGGTGGGGTGGTGGCCGGCCGGTTTGGGCGCGAGACAGCCTTTGTTGTGGATGCCACAACCTTTTTGGTGTCGGCGCTGCTCATTGCGCGCATCGGGGCGCGGCCGCCGCGCCCCATGGCTGGCCAGATGGCGCGCGGCGCGCTGGCCTTTTGGGAGGGGTTGCGCTACGTATGGGGTGCGCCTTTTATTCTGGCGGTGAGTCTGGCCAAGGCGGGCGGGGCGCTGGCCTGGTCAGCCATCAATGTGTTAGAAGTGACCTTTGCGCGCCAGACCTTTCCCCTGGGGGCGGGCGGAGCGATGACGTTGGGCTTGATTTACACCGTGACGGGCATCGGAACGGGCGTTGGGCCGGTGCTGGCGCGCGCCTGGTTGGGCGACGAGGCGACGCGGTTGCGGTGGGGAATTGCCCTGGGGTTTGCCAGCCTGAGTGGCGGTGTTTTGATTTTGGCAACGGCGCCCAACCTGGAAATCTTCTTGCTGGGAGGTTTTGTACGCACGTTGGGCAGCGGCACGTTGTGGGTTTTCTCCTCGGCCTTGCTACAACTAAGCGCCCCCGATGCCTTTCGCGGGCGGGTGTTTGCCTTTGAGTATGCAGCTTTGACGCTGGCCCAATCGGCCAGTACGCTGTGGGCGGGTCTGGCGCAGGATCAGTTAGGTTGGAGCGCCACCCAGGTGGCGCTGGCGATGGCCGGTCTAGCGGTGGTGACGGGTGGGGTGTGGCTGGTGGGACATCTCTATTGGCTGAGACATCCGCAGGCGGCTGGTGTGACCGAAGCTGCCACGGTAGGCGCTACGGAAGCGCCGGCCGAATGGCCGCCCGAAACCCCGCTGTAAGGTCAGGCTGAGGTTGCGCGCCAACGCCAGATCAGAAGGATGAGGGCGACACCCAGCCCGCCTAAGGCCAGCCAGAGGGGGAAGGGAGCTGGGGTCCCGGTTGCTGGCATTGCCGCCGGCGGTGGGGTGGGAACAGGCGTGGGGGAAGGTGGGAGCGGGGTAGGTTGCGCCAGGGTGGCGCGGGTTGTGATGACTAACAGAGTATCCTGCAAACCTTTTTCCAATGAAGCCGTAAAAGCAATTGGCAAAACTGCCAACGCCAGGGGATCGAGCGCCAGCAGGTGAGGACGCTCCAGCAGAGGCAGGAGATCTGGGGCGGCGACGACCAGCCGTTGCATGACGGCCGGGGTGAGATCGGCGGTGGTATTTAGGTTGGTAATGGTCACGGCGGTCTGGTTGCGCCAGGCGACTGGCAAGGAGACGGGGGCCGCCGGCCGGCCGCGCGCTGTGTGGTAGATAACCGTCAGCTCCTCCCGCAGAGCGGCGGGCAGCTGGTCGGCAGCGGCGGGCAGAGCGATGGCCAGGGTGTTAGGAGGCAGACGGCGCCAGGTGGGCGCGTCCAGGGCATGAAACAGCTCCGGGCCAACGGTGATGACACGAAACATGAGATCGGGAGTGATGTCGTGGGTGGTGGAAACTTCAAAGCCGGCCAGCTGAAAGGCTACAATCCAATCACGCGGCAGAGGGGCAGCTAGAGACGAGGGTGGGGCGGGGGTGGGGGTATCGGTGGCGTGCGCCGGCCGGGCAGTGCCCCAAATGAGTGCGGCAACCAGCCACAGCCAACCTACCAGAAGAGAGTGCATGTTTCAGACGGCCGGCGCGCCGGCCGTAACCAATGTATAGGCCAGGGTGTAGCGCCGGCCGCGCCGCTGACCACGACGTAGCAACTGGCCGGCCAGGCGACGTAGCGTGACCTGGGTGAAGCCGGTCAGGCGCACGAAATCTGACACATCTTCAGGGGAGGCAAGGGCCAGCGGTAGGCGGCTGAGAGGGGTCAGGGTGGCTTGATTGAGGCTGGGGAGCGCTTGCGCCGCGGCCTGATCTTCCGGCGTAGCCAGGTGATCTTCCAAAATGAGAAGCCGGCCGGTCGGTTTGAGAACGCGCCCCCATTCCCGCAGCGCCTGATCGGGGCGCGCCAGAGCGCTGAGAACGTAACGGGCGGCCACAACATCGAATGTCTGGTCGGGGTAAATCAGGGCCCGGGCGTCGCCTGGAGCATAGGCAATGGGGTGGGGCGTGTTGAGAGTGTGGGAGCGGGCTGCGACCAACATGCCGGCCGACTGGTCGATGGCGGTCACCTGGTGGCCCAACTCCGCCAGTAGGCGCGCCAGCCAGCCTGTCGCAGTGCCGATGTCGAGGATGTGCAGGGTGCTGCGCCGGCCGCTTGTGGGCAGGTGGCGGCGCAACACATCCAGCCAGGCGAGCTTTTCCGGCAGCTCCAGGTGTTGGGTAGCGGTTTGCCAGTGGGCAATGACCTGGGGGTTTTCCCAATAATGGGCGATTAGCCTGTCTATATCACGCATCATGTTTCCAACACAGTGGCCGGCGGCTGGAAGGGTTCCCGTTCGCGCAGCACAATCATCAGCGTAATATCATCTACCTGGGGGGCCTGGCCCACGAAGTCGTAGACAGCCGCAAAGATTTTGTCATCGATGAAGACGGCCGATTTGGCGCTGACGCTCTGCAACACATGCACCAACCGTTCCTCGCCGAAGAGCTCGTGCAGTTCGTCCTGCGCTTCCGTGACGCCATCGGTGTAGAGCGCCAGGACATCCCCCGGCTCTAATTGGATGGTGACCTGTTGCCAGGTTGCTCTTGGCAAAATGCCAAGCGGGAAGCCAGTGGCAGCCAGGCGCAAGGGATGAGGGTTGCGCCGGGGGCCGAGGCAGAAAGGTGGGTTGTGGCCGGCATTGGCATAGGTCAGGCGGCCGCTAACCGGGTCGAGGATGGCGTAGAAAACGGTCACAAACAAGTCGCTATCGGTATCTGCCAGGATGCGGTCGTTGGCTGCGGCCAGCGTTTGGGCGGGGTCGTTGTCATAAACGGCAGCATAGGTGCGGATCAAGGTGCGACTGAGGGCCATGAAGAGGGCCGCCCCCATGCCCTTGTCGGCCACATCGGCCACCAGCAGCCCCACCCGGCCGTCGGGCAGAGGGATGAAGTCGTAGAAATCGCCGGAGGTCTCACGCGCTGGCTCCAGGGTGACGGAGATTTGCCAGCCGGGGAGCGTGGGCACATGACGGGGTAGAAAACTGGTTTGAATTCGGCCGGCCAGGGCCGATTCCTGCGCCAGACGTTGGTAGGTGAGGGCAATCTCTGTCTGGTAGAGTTGCGCATAGACCTCTTCCCGGTAGGCTTTGGTCAGCGAATCGAGCAAGACCTGGTGCGCCTCGGCGCGGTGGAGCGCCAGGGCGATGGAGGCGGCCATGGTTTGCAGTGGAGGCAGCCAATCAGTGATGTAGCCAGCCCCCAATGGTGCAGCCAGGGCGATGCCTCCCAGGATGTGCCCTCCCTCGGCCGCCAGGATAGGAACGAGAGCGAGGTTGGCGCGGTTGTTGCTGGCGGGCACATCGCGCGCCACCAATGAGCCGGTCGTCAACTGTTGTACCTGTCCCCACCACGTTTCGTCCACCAGGGGGCCGATGGGCGGCGTGTGCAGGTTGTGGTCGGGGAAGAGGCGCACTTCGACATGAGCGGGATGGAAGATGGCCGGCGCATGACGCGCCAGAGTCGCCTCCAGGTCGGGAGCATGAGGCGGTTCGGCCAGCAGGGCGCGCGTCAAGGCTTCCAGTCCCCGGTTTTCCAGGGCGCGCTGCTGGGCGCGCAGAGTCAAGATGCCCAACTGGTGGGCGAAGAGGGCGACCAGGAAGATGCCGCCCACCAGGGGCAGATAGATGCCCAGACCAAGCTGGGTGTAGAGGCCAGCCAGGAGCGCCCCACAGATGGGCGGCAACAGGTAGAGCAAGGTTGTGGCCCGCACCAGCCGCCCCACCTGCACCAGCAAGCTGAACCGGCCGCCGTAGGCGCGGGTGGCCAGGCGGAAGAGGAAGAGGGGTAACAGGATGAGCAAGGTCAGGCCCAGGTAGAGCAGGGTGGCATAGAGAGCCGGCCGGAGCGCCACCCAGGTCAGACCGGATAGAGGGATCGCGCCTCCCCAGGCGCGATAGGCTGCCAGCGCTGCCAGACCCGGCAGGGTGTCTCGCGCCAGGTTGAGTGCCAGACGGCCTCGCAGTCGCCAGCGTTGTTCTGCGTTGCCGGCGCTACGCCGCCAACGCCGGGCGACGGCCAGGGCGACGCCGATACCATCGAGCCACAAGGCGGCCGGCCCCAGAAGCAGCGCGCCCGACCAGGTGATGAGACGCGCCAGCGCGCCGGGCACGTGGACATCCTCGGTTTGTAGAAGGGCGGAGAAATCGAAGAGGGCCAGTACCTGATGGAGGGCCAACAGCAGCAACCATAATTCCACCTGCACCGGCGGCAGGGGGAAGCTGGCGCTGACGAGCCAGATAACCCCTCCGGCCGCCAGAGGAGCAACCAGGAGGGTTAAGAGAACCAGACCGGCCCGGTCGGTGGCTGTGGCGGCATCCACCCCGTGAGACAGATCGGGCCACAAACGGTCGGCTAGACGTAACCATACCGGCCGGCGGGCGGCAGGGGGAGACGAAGAGAGCGCCATATCTCCATTGTAGCCTACAATAGATGTGCCTCCCAACTTGTATGGCACATGGCAATGCACAACCATGAATCCTGTAACACCATGACAGAACGTGAGGTTTAACGCCGGCCGATAGGCAGAAAGAGGCGCTCTGGGAAAATGGGGAACTCGGCCGGGTAGCCGCGGCCGGTCATCGGCCCCAGTAGATAAATGGGGCTGACCTGTTGATCTAAAATAGTTGTGTTGAGAATGCTTTGCGCCTGCGCTAGAAAGGCGTCGGTGTACACACGATCAGGCGCGGCCAGGATCAAGGCGTAGTGCAGGCTGTCGGGCAGCTCGTCCTCTTCGGGGTCATCCCAGATGAGCAAACGGGAGGCTGGGCTGTCGGGTTGGGCCGGGTCACTTGTCAGGGCCACTTCGTTGAGCGCCTGGGTCAATGGAGCGTTACGTACCAGGTTTTGATTGTAGATCGCCCCGTCGGTGATGACGACCAACGCTTCGGCCGGGAGGGAGGCGGGCACAAAAAGCTCGCTGGGAAAATCAGAGGTGCGCCCCCGCCAGACGAGCAGAGCAAACGCCTGGTCGCGGAAAAGCTCCTGGTTGTAGTCGGGACGGATGGCGGCCCAACTTAGCAGCTCCCCGCTGTTATCCTGCGCCAGATCATGGTAGAAGAAAGAGTAAACTTCTCCCTGCACGCGCTGGGGATAGATGCGCTGTAGGACGGCCGGGGCGCTGGTGAACACGCCATGCTCATCCACCGCCGAAAAGTTCTCATCGTTCCAGGCGTCTCCCTCCGTGACCAGACGATCCGGGTTGCCGTTGACGTATTCAGCGTGCTGGTCGTGGTAGATGTCCCAATGCCACTGGGTGGCAGAGATGGGCGGGGCGTAGAGATCGAGGAAGCGATCCCGCTCTGGACGCAGGCGGTCGCTGCTTTCCAGCGCCCCATAACTGGCCTTGATGGCGCGCACCGTGTCCTGGTGTCCTTCGCCATCCAGGAACATGCCAAATTCGCTGACAAAGACAGGCAGGTTCAAGAAGCGCGCCTCGTCGCGGATGGCATCGTAAGGCTCGAAGTAAGCTCCATTGTTGATGGGCAAGCCCAGGGGAAGCCCCTGGCGCAAGGCGTCGTAGAAGTGGGCGGTGAAGACGAAGCCGGGGCCGGGGGGTGTTTCCAAATGACCGCCGCCCGTTGCCAGCCCCGGCACATTGAGGTTCCAGAAAACTTGCGGTTCGGCGAAGACCAGCTTTGTCTCCCAACCGGTGGCATCCAGAATTGTCCGCACGCGCTGGTAGAAAGGCCACAACTTTTCGTTGTCGAACTCAGCGGCTGTATCGTGGTGTCCCTCACCATAGACCGGTTCGTTGTATGGTTCCACCCCCAGGATGTAGACAAACTCCTCCGGCGTTAACTCTTGCTCCAGATAGATCAGCGTTTCCTCTAATTGCCACAAAAACTCATCCTGCATGGTGCGCACGCCCAGACGGGTGGAGAAGGGGGCGTTGTTGAAGAAGTTGCGATACCCCAGACGGATAGCTTCGTTGAAGAGGTTGTTAAAGCTCCAGTGGATGCACAATACGCCGTTCACCAGGCATTGTTCTGGTGGATAGGTTCCGGGCGGGGTGACCCAAGCGGGCGCGCCGTTGCCGGTGTGGACGGAATCGGGGCCGAAGAGATGACGCGAGAAGAGATCGGTGTGGTAGTCGAGTAGGATGTGCATCCGGTTGCGGATGGCGTGGCGCATCTGGGCGATGACCTGATCGAGGTAGAGGGTGTTGATCGTATCCACGTCGGGATGCACCCCTTCCCAACTGATGGTGAGGCGCACGACGTTGGAACCGACGCGCTGGCGCAGATCGTCGAAGGCCGCCTGGGCGTCCTCCTCAGAGCGAAAGGGTTTGAAGCCGCTCTCTACCAGTTTGACGGAGCCGGAGACGTTCCAGCCACGGAAGAAAGCTTCCCGCCCTAGCTCATCCTGAAAAACCTGATCGGTGTAGGTTTGCCCCTGGTAGGTGACTACTTTCTCGCGCACCTGGATGGTGTAGGCTTCGTCGTAGGCGTCGAAGGCGAGGTCGTGGGAGGGGTAGTCGGCCGCCTGCGAGCCGCGCCAGACCAGAGGAAGCGCCAGGAGGAGTAGAAGATTGACCAGCCAGATCGGCCGGCCGAGGCGTGGACGTTGGGAAGCTGCAGTCTCGGTTGCAGAAGCAGGATGAGGGAGAGTGGACATAACCGATTCCTGAAAGTCAGTTATGGGGTTGGGGCGCGTCGGTGCAAGGCGACCGCAACACCGTTCTTAGGTTTTAAGACCAGCGCCGGTTGGGGTGTAACCGGGTGGGTCGGGTCTGTTGCCAGGTGGTAACGCTGGGCGATGGTTGCCAGAATGAGTGTGGCCTCAGTCAGAGCGAAATGGTTGCCGACGCACAGACGGGGGCCGCCGCCGAAGGGGAAGTAGGCGAAGCGGGGGCGGTTGTGGCCGGCCTCGGGCGCGAAGCGTTCCGGCCGGAATGTCTCCGGCGCTTCCCAGTAGGCAGGATGGCGATGCACCAGATAAGGACTCATAATGACCGTGGCCCCGGCGGGAACATGGTAGCCGCCGACCACATCGTCCGCCAGCGGCTCACGGGAGATGATCCAGGCGGGCGGGTAGAGACGCAGCGCTTCATCGATGACCCAGCGAGTATACACCAGATGGGGCAAATCAGCCGCTGAGGGGGGCCGGCCGGCCAGCACCTGATCCAGCTCAGTGTGCAGGCGGTCACGCGCCGCCGGGTGCAGTCCCAGCAGATGCCACGTCCAGGTCAGGGCGTTGGCGGTGGTCTCGTGTCCGGCCAGGAAGAGCGTCATCACCTCATCGCGCAACTGCTGGTCGCTCATCTGGTCCCCGGTCTCCTCATCCTGGGCCGCCATCAGCCAGCCGAGCAGATCAGACCGCTGCTCGCCGGCAGCGCGGCGCTGCTGGATGATGGCGTAGACGATCTCATCCAGCTGCCGGATGTACCCCTTGTAGCGCCGGACAATAGGCAGAGGCAGATTTTCCACTCCCTCGAAGGGAATGACGACGCGGTATTCAAAGACGCGCAGCAAGGGGGGGAAGACTTGAGCGACGCGCTCCGCTTCTTGCGGGGGTAAATGCGCGCCAAACAGGGTGCGGGTCACAATATCGAGCGTCAGGCGCATCATGTCGTCGGCCACATTGAAAGTCACGCCGGTGTCGGCCCGCCCCTCCCAGCTGTGGAGCAGCTCCAGGGTGCAGGTCACCATGGTGTCCGCGAAGACTTGCAGTTGTTGCCGGTGGAAGGCCGGCTGGATCAGCCGTCGTTGCCGCCGCCAGAACTCGCCTTCGCTGGTGAGCAGCCCTTCGCCCAGCAAAATTTTGGCCCGACGCAGCCCCATGCCCTTGACGTAATTTTTGTTGTTATCCTGCACAATATGCTTGATCATCTCCGGGTCATTGATGAGGTAGACGAGGGTTGGCCCAACATTGAAGCGCACAATGTCCCCATACAGCTGGTGCAACTCGGTGAACTGTTGCAGACGGTGGCCGGAGAGCGCACGCCACAGACCACGCAGCGGGTTGTTGCCCGGCGGGGAAGGGGGAATGCGCGGCGTGGTTGGGGCGACAGGGGAGGGGAAAGGTAACATAAGATACTCCTATCGAAAAGGGTTGCGCCGGCCGGATGACAGTAGCCAGCGTGTCAGAGTCGGCGTCAGGGATGGCGCCAGGCGTTCAACGACATCAATCGCTTTGGGAATCGCCCCCGGCAAGACATGCACCGCATCTTGACGAATGCCTTCCAGAAGGGAGCGAATGACAAAGGCGGGATCGTACACAGCGCTATCGGGCAGCTTTAGGGGGCGGCGCACACCGAACTGCTCAGAGTCGAGAATGGGAGTGCGAGCGAAGAAGGGGTAGCAGTTGGTGACGGCGATGCCCAGGGGCCGCAACTCGGCCGCCAGAGCGGCCCCAAAGGCGCGCACACCAAACTTGGAGGCGCTGTAGGCAGCCAGGCCGGGGCTGGGGGAGAGCCCGGCCGAAGAGGAGATGTTAACCAGATGGCCGGCGCGCCGCGCCAGCATGTCGGGCAAGAAAAGAGCCGTCAGGCGCATGGGGGCCAGCAAGTTGACCTGCATCAACGCTTCCCATTTGGCCGGGGGGATGGCATGAAAAGGGCCAAAGTGGGCCAGACCGGCATTGTTGACCAGAATATCCACCGTTGAGGTTAGCGCGATAGCTGCGGTGTAGAGGCTGTGCGCTCCTTCAACTGTGGCGAGATCCGCTTCGATGCCGCCAAGCAACACCTCCGGGCCGGCCGGTGCATCGATGGTGTCCAGAAGTTGTGTTGCCTGGGCGGCAACCTCTGTCCCCGGCCGGTCGGCGACGATTAGCCGACAGCCCGCCTGCCCAAACTGGCGCACCATTTCCTGGCCGAAACCGCCGCTGGCCCCGGTGATGAGAACAACGCGATTGTGTAAAGTGGTCATGCGATCTCCGTTGGCGCGCCGTATCAGATGGAGCGACGCGCTTGACAAGAGGTGTATACATCGTGTATAGTTCATTATACACATTGTATACAGCAGGTCAAGAGGGTTGGAACAGTTGACCGGGCTGGAGATGGAAAGATGACAGGATTGCCGTTTGCGCCTGAGACCTGGGTGTATGGGCGGACTGAGTTGAGTTGGGAACTGCTGCAAGAGTGGGCGGCGCGGCTGCCTATTCTGGAGGCCGCCGCCCATGTTTTCACTACCCAAGGTGTGTACGAGACCACTGTCCAGGCCATTTTGGATCGCGCCGGTGTGTCACGCGGCACCTTTTACAAATATTTTCGCAACAAAGAGGAGGTGGTGGCGGAGCTATATGCTCTGGCGGCGCAGATGTTGCTGGCGACCATTCGGGAGGCAGCAGACAGGGCGACCACACCGCAGGATAAGTTGCGGGCCGGCGTGGATGTTTTCCTAGAAATTCATGTCCAATGGGGGGCGTTGATCCGTGTTTTGCAGCCGGAAGCAGCCCGGCCGGATTCCCCCCTGTATCCCAGGCGGCAGCAGTTATTGGATGGTCTGGCGCAGTTGTTGGATGAGGGGGTGCGCCAGTTTCAGGGTCGGCAGCTGGACCCCCTGGTTTTTCAATCGTTGGCGCTGGCGATGGAGAGCCTCGCCATCTATGTGTTGCCCCAGGTGGGGGTGCACACGTCGGCGTTTCAGCGGGCGCGCCAGGTGATGCTTAGCCTGTTGGAGCATGTTCTGGCCCCACCGGGGTCACAACCAACCCCATTACCCACCCGGCCGGTTTCAGTTGAACAGCCGGCCGAGACAGGAGTTGAACATGAGCAGTAACACCCGGCCAGATACCCTGGCTATTATCGGAGCTGGCTTCTCCGGCCTGGGCATAGCGGCTGCTTTGCAGCGTCATGCCATCCCCTTTGTCATCTACGAAGCGGAGGATGATCTGGGGGGCAACTGGCGGCATGGGGTGTATGAGACGGTGCATATCATCTCCTCACGCAAGACGACGGAGTATAGCGACTTGCCCATGCCGGCCGACTACCCTGACTTTCCCAGCGCGAAGCAGATGCTCGACTATCTGCACACCTATGCGGCGCATCACCAGCTACGCCCCCACATTCGCTTCCAGACGCGGGTGGAACAGGTGGCCCCGGCGGCCCATGAGCGTTGGGAGGTGACGTTGGCGGGGGGCGAGCGCCAGTTGCACAAAGGGGTCATCATCGCTATCGGCCACCATTGGGATTGCCGCTACCCTGTCTACCCCGGCCAGTTCAGCGGTCAGCTGATCCATTCCAAACAGTACCGCACCCACCACATTTTGGATGGCAAGCGGGTGTTGGTGATCGGTGGGGGCAACTCGGCCTGTGATATTGCGGTGGAAGGGGCGCGCTTTGCGGCGGAATCTCACATCTCGTTGCGGCGGGGGTATTGGTTCTTGCCCAAGACGATGTTTGGCGTGCCGTCGGTGGAGCTGATGACTCCCTGGGTACCTGTGGCGGCCCAGCGCCTCTTTTTACGCGGCATGTTGCGCATCATCGTGGGGCGCTACCAGGATTATGGCCTGCCGGAACCGGATCACAAGCTGTTTGAGCATCACCCCACCGTCAACTCGGAGCTGCTCTACTATCTCAAGCATGGCCGCATTACGCCCCATCCTGATATTCGTTGTTTGGATGGGGAGATGGTGGAATTTGTGGATGGGGAGCGCCGGCCGTTCGATCTCATCATCGCCGCCACTGGCTACCATTTGAGCGTTCCTTTTCTGGCCCCCGGCCTGATCGAGATTCGGAATGATGTGCCGCAGCTGATCGATGGGATATTCTCACCCCACTACAAGCACCTATACCTCTTTGGCGGCCAGCAACCCCGCTATGGAGCCGGGCCGCTGATTTCGGCCGGGGCGGAAACCCTGGCCCACTTTATTCTGGCCCAGGATCAGATGACGCAGCCGGTGGGGGCGGTTCTGGCCCGTTTGGGGCGCAAGCCGCCCAAGACGATGATCACGGACCCGTTCAAAGCCTTGCGCGGTGCGCGCCTGGGCCAGCGAGTTGCTCCCTACTTGCCCCGCCTGGAGCGCTTGCTTGGGTGGTAGGGGAGACGATAAACGTCTCTTTTCCGCCGGCGCAGGCGACGAACATTTCCGAGCTGTCGAGCGTCTTTATGTTGGATGAATCGTCTTGTTTTGAGGAATGCCGATGGCACGAGATTGGGCCGCTTATCTGGAATTTGCCACTGAAGCCGCCTGGCAGGCCGGCCGGCTGACATTGGGTTACTTTCAAACGGGCATCCACCCCGACTTCAAAAGCGATGACACACCGGTCACGGTGGCCGACCGTGAGGCGGAGCAGTTGCTTCGCCGCCTGATCGCCACTCGCTACCCCGGCCACGCCATCGTGGGCGAGGAATTTGGGTTGGAAGGCGCAGACTGGGCCTCCCATCGCTGGTTCATCGACCCCATCGACGGCACCAAATCCTTTGTGCGCGGCGTGCCTCTCTACGCCGTGTTGCTGGGTCTGGAAGTGGCGGGGCGGGTGGAGGTGGGGGTGGCCTGCTTTCCGGCGTTGAATGAGGTGGTCGCTGCGGCGACGGGGCTGGGGTGTTGGTGGAACGGCCGGCGTTGCCGCGTCTCGGCCGAAAAAGAGTTGAGCCGCGCCGTGGTGGCCCACATCAACACAGCCAGCTTTGCCCGCCTGGGCAGAGGAGCGGCCTGGGAACGGTTGCAGCAGGCGGTGTATTACAACGCCGGTTGGTGCGACGCCTATGCCTACGCCCTGGTAGCCACCGGCCGCGTCGAGGTGGCGCTTGATCCTATCATGGCGGTTTGGGATTGCGGCCCGTTTCCCGCCATTTTGCGCGAGGCTGGCGGTTACTTTGGCGACTGGCAGGGGCGCGAGACCATTTACGCCGGTGAAGCGCTGGCGACTACGCCGGCCCTGTTGCCGGCCGTCCTCTCCCTCCTCCATCCTCCGACACCCTGAGCGCCAACGCCGGCCGTAGCCCCCCGGTCTTGCGGCGGCCGATTGACCAATCGGGGCCGGCTATCTGGCGAGCGAATCTGACCGGCTGTGGCATAAAGGGTTGTCTTTAGGGTATACTCCAGGCCGGAAGCGCGGTTGGGAAACCGCGGCTGCGTATATTCCGGTGTGAGATGCCGTTGTGGGCCGGCCGCGCCAGCGGCGTGCGACTGAATGATGGCAGGTAGAGGCCCAGAGTTGTGACAGGAGAATAAGCGATGGCCAAACGTGAAAAGATGACCAGTGTTGATTCAGCCTGGTTGCACATGGAAGACCCCACCAATCTCATGATGATCACCGGGGTTTTGCTTTTTGATGCCCCGTTGCCTCTGGAAGCTTTGAAGATGGTGGTTGAGGATCGTCTGCTGGCGAACTTTCCCCGCTTTAAGCAGCGGGTAGTGGAGGAGGGGTTATTGCTCAAAACTCCCTATTGGGAAGATGATCCCTACTTCAACCTGGACGCGCACATTCACCACATTGCCCTGCCGGCGCCCGGCGATGACGCCGCCCTGCAAGAGTTGGTGAGCGACTTCATGAGTACACCGCTCGATTTCAGCAAACCGCTGTGGCAATTCCATCTGGTGGATGGGTACGGTCAGGGATGCGCTATCATGGCGCGTTTGCACCACGCTATCGCGGATGGAATCGCCCTGGTGCGGGTGCTACTCTCCCTGACCGATGAAGCGCCCGCTATCGCCTTTGCTGAGCCAGAACTGAGCGACAGCGAGCGTTGGAGCCCGCTGGAGAACATGGCGCGTACCGCCCGTTCAGCCCTGCGCTTCACCCAAAAGGCGACGGAGCGCTTGCGGCATGAGTGGATGGATATCTGGCAGCGGCCGGGCGAAACCCTGGCCGACCTGGCGCAGCTAGGGGCGGGCAGCGCCCTGGCCCTTAGCAAAGCCCTGCTGTTGCCGCCCGACAACCCGACAGTCTTCCGGGGGACGTTGGGCATCTCCAAGAAAGCGGTCTGGTCGCGCTCGCTGCCGCTGGATCAGGTCAAGGCGGTGGGGCGTGTCACCGGTGGCACTGTCAACGATGTTCTCATGGCTGCCATGACCGGGGCGCTACGCCGCTACTTGTTGGAGCGCGGCAGCATGGTGGAGACCATTCGCGCCTTTGTGCCGGTCAATATCCGCCCGCCCGATGAACCGATTGAGATGGGCAACAAGTTTAGCCTCATCTTTCTCAGCCTGCCGGTGGGCAAGGAAGACCTGGTGGATCGTCTGCTGACGATCAAGGCGGAGATGGATCGTATCAAGCAGTCGCCCGAAGCGGTGGTCAACTACGGCATTTTGAACGCCCTGGGCGTTTCCCCCAAACAGGTGCAGGAGATGGGGGTGGAGATGTTTGCCGCTAAGGCGACAGCGGTGGTGACCAATGTACCCGGCCCGCGTTCAGCCATTTATCTGGCCGGTCAGCCCCTCAAAGGACTGATGTTCTGGGTTCCCCAATCGGGGCGGGTGGGCTTAGGCGTCAGCATCCTCAGCTATAACCAGCAGGTGATGTTGGGGGTGGCCTCTGACGTGGGGCTGACGCCGGATCCGGAGCGCATCGTCGATTATTTCCACCAGGAGTTTGAGGAGATGTTGAGCCTGGTGACCCAGGCACAGGAAAGCGCCCCGGCCACGAAAGCGCCGACTAGCTTAGAGGATGTAGAGGTGGAGGGAGCCGTCTGCCAGGCTTTCACCAAGACTGGCCAACCCTGCCGCAACCGTCCCATGCGTGACTCTATATATTGCAGGGTGCATCAACCCCAACCCTCGGCCGTGGAAGCGTGAAAACGAGGGGCAGTAGGTGGGGTAAGCAGGTAGGTAGCTTGACGGCGAAAGGCGCGGTTGGGAAACCGCGGCTACGAACGGGCATGGTGAAAACGAGGGGCAGCAGGTGGGGTAAGCAGGTATGCTGACAGAGCAAGATTTGTTGCTGGCGACGGAAACATGTCTGGCGGGTGTTGATTTGCCGATGGCCTGGGGGCGGAAACAGGTTGGTAAGGTGCGTGATTGTTTTACGGCTGGCGGCCAGCGGGTGCTGATTGCCACCGACCGCCTATCCGCCTTCGACCGTGTCCTGGGTCTCATTCCCTACAAAGGGCAGGTGTTGAACCAGTTGAGCGCCTGGTGGTTTTGGGAGACAGAGGCGCTGGCGCCCAACCACGTTCTGGCTGTGCCCGATCCCAACGTGACATTGGCGCACGAGGCGCAACCGCTGCCACTGGAAGTGGTGGTGCGCGGTTACATCACCGGCGTCACCGAGACCTCGCTGTGGTTCCAGTATGCTCGCGGCGAGCGTTGCCCCTATGGCGTGAAGCTGCCCGACGGTCTGCGCAAAAATGATCCCCTGCCGCAGCCGGTGATTACTCCCACAACCAAAGCAACCCAGGGACATGATCGCAGCATCACGCCGGCCGAAATAGTGGCCTCTGGGTTGGTGACGGGCGAGGTGTGGGAGGCCATCACTCAGATGGCTCTGGCTCTCTTTGCTCACGGCCAGGCGGCCGCGGCGCGGGCTGGCCTGATCCTGGTGGATACCAAATATGAGTTTGGCTGGGTGGAAGGGCAACTGACCCTGATTGACGAGCTGCACACCCCCGACTCTAGCCGTTTCTGGCTGGCGGAAAGTTATGATGACCGTCGCGCTCCGGTCAATATGAGCAAAGAGTTGGTGCGCGAGTGGCTGGTCGCCCAGGGGTATCGGGGCGAGGGCGTGCCTCCCCCGCTGCCGGCGACCTTGCGCGCCCAGGTAGCAGCGCGTTACATTGATGTTTTTGAGCGTTTGACCGGCGCACCCTTTACCCCGGCCCCTCAGCCGGCCGCCACGCGCATCCACAACAATCTGGCGTTTTGCGCCTAGTACCGGGTCAGGTTAAAGCTTGTCGGAGGAGTAGCCACGCCCTATGTCTGATGACGCTCATCCCCTGGTAGGGGTGATTATGGGTAGTGTCTCCGATTGGGAGACGATGCGCCATGCCCATCTGGTGCTGGGAGATTTTGGTGTGCCACACGAATGCCGGGTGGTCTCGGCCCACCGCACGCCAGACTGGATGGCAACCTACGCCGCAACGGCCGAAGCGCGGGGTTTGCAGGTGAT
Source organism: Anaerolineae bacterium (assembly GCA_034435495.1). Lineage (GTDB taxonomy): Bacteria > Chloroflexota > Anaerolineae > Promineifilales > Promineifilaceae > DAOTXO01. The sequence continues at coordinate 782 of DAOTXO010000051.1, read as the reverse complement.
CATTGCCGGGGCCGGTGGGGCGGCGCATCTGCCCGGCATGGTGGCAGGCCATACCTTGTTGCCGGTGCTGGGTGTGCCCATGCCCAGCCGCGCCCTCAATGGGTTGGACTCCCTCCTTTCGATGGTGCAGATGCCGGCCGGTGTGCCGGTGGGAACGCTCGCCATTGGGACGGCCGGGGCGCGCAACGCGGCCCTGCTGGCGGTGGCGATTTTGGCCAATCAGTACCCGGCTTATCGCGAGAAGTTACGCGCCTTTCGCCGCGCCCAAACGGAGCAGGTGTTGCAAACGCCGCTGCCGTCGGACGAAGCCTGATGCTCGGCGCCCTGTCGGCCCTTGACCCAGGTTGGAAATGGATCGCGTGATGGCGGCCGGCGCGCCCATCTTGCCGGGCACAACCATTGGCATTTTGGGCAGCGGGCAGCTGGGACGAATGCTGGCCCAGGCGGCGCATGACTTGGGCTACCGCGTGCATATCTATTCGCCGGAACGGGAGACGCCGGCCGGCCAGGTTTCCGATTGGGAAACCAGCGCCCCCTATGAAGACCTGGACGCGGTGCGCGCCTTTGCCCGGCAGGTGGATGTCGTCACCTACGAGTTTGAAAATGTGCCAGCGGTGACAGCGGCCGTGTGCGCCGAAGAAAAGCCGGTGCGTCCGGGGGTGGCGGTTCTGGCGACGGCGCAAAATCGCCAGCGGGAGAAACACGCTCTGGCAGCGGCCGGCCTGCCGGTGGCCCCCTTTCACCCGGTTGCTACCTGGGAGGATTTGACGGAGGGTCTGGGG
>DAOTXO010000050.1:0-10274 GCA_034435495.1 Anaerolineae bacterium | reverse complement strand
CTTTTGGCCCCATCACCATCCGCAACAGCATCATCGCCGACAACAGCGCCACCGATAGCGGCCCAGATTGTGAGGGCACGCTGACTTCCGCTGGTTACAACCTGGTGGAAAACGCCGCCAGCTGCACCCTGGTGGGCAATCTGACCGGCGTGATTGTGGGCCAACCGGCCGATCTCGGCCCATTGCAGGCCAACGGCGGCCCAACCGTGACCCACGCCTTGCTCAGCACCAGCATCGCCATTGACGCTGGCAATCCGGCCGGCTGTGTGGATGGCAGTAACATCCCCCTGACCACCGACCAACGTGGTTTTGCGCGTCCTCAGGGGCTGGCCTGCGACCTAGGGGCGTATGAGTCCAGCGGCAGCTCCGAGCTGGCGAACCTGATCATTAGCAAGTTCGCCCAGATTAAGTATGCTGAAGATGGGGATGAGGTGGTCTACACCCTGATTTACAGCAACAGCGGCCCCAGTGTGGCAACCGGCGTGCAGATCACCGATGTCGTGCCCATCACCCTGACCAACGTGGCCTACACGTTCAGTGGGGCCGATATCAGCCTGCTGCCCGGGACCCAGTACACCTGGGAGGTGGAGGATTTGTCGCCCGGTGAGGGGGGAACGATCACCATCACTGGAGATATTGCTCCGGCCGTCTACCTGCCCTCTGTCATGCCCAATCAGGCCGACATCGCTGGCGACCAGGCTGACAGCGCGCCGGAGGACAACAGCGCCCAGTGGGATATTGTCCTGTGTGCGCCGCACATGTCGGTCGCCAGCAGCGCCGATGATGGCCTGGGTAGTTTGCGCCGCGCTGTGCGCCTGGTTTGCCCCGGCGGGCTGGTGTGGCTGGAGGCTGAGCTGAGTGGGGCCACGCTTGGACTCACCTCAGGCGAGATCGCCATCGACAAAAAGCTGACGGTGAATGGTTCCCTGGCCCCCGGGGCTACCGTCGATGGCGGCGACGCCGGCCGTATTTTTGTTGTGGAAGCCCACGCCGATCTGGCTATTCGTTGGCTAACTTTGAGCCATGGGGCCGGTGGCTATGGCGGAGCGATTCGCAACGCCGGCCGGCTGGGGATGGTGCATGTCACCCTGCGAGATAACACCGCTACTTATGGTGGGGCGGTCTACAACGACCCTGGCAGCCATGCCTTTGTTCTGTCCAGCCGTGCCTTCCATAACACTGCCAGCGAGGGCGGGGCCTTTTACAACAGTAGCGGGGCGGTTTTCGAGATGGTGAATGTCACCCTCAGCCACAACAGCGCCGCCTCGGGCGGCGGCGGGGCGCTCAACCGGGGGGAAATGTCCGTTGTGGATAGCACCCTGGTGCACAATCAGGTAACGGCCGGGCTCGGCGTCTCAGGCGGCGGCGGCATTGGCAACATTTTTGGGGTGTTGCTGGTGTCGGGTAGCCTGGTGCAGCAGAACGATGGCGGTGATTCGGCCGGCGGTGGCATTGATAGCTACGGCTACATCTACCCAGAGCAAACCCATGTCACCATTGAAGATAGCCTGATCATCAGCAACACGGCCGACTATGGCGGCGGCGGTGTGGGGATGTACGGGGGCAACATGACCATTCGTCGCACCTTCATCGCCGGCAATGCGTCGGCCGGTGAGGGCGGAGGGGCGCTCAATCTCTTCGGGACGTTGACGGTGGAGAACAGCACCCTGAGCAGTAACCTGGCCGACAACGGCGGTGGTCTGTTCTCGCTGCTAGGAACGGCCGAGCTGTACAATGTGACTGTGGCGGGCAACCATGTCCCGGCCGGCGGCGGGGGCGGCGGCGGCGTCTGGGGGGAAGCGGTGTTGCACAACAGCCTGGTGGCCGGCAACCAGGTGAACCTCGATCCCTACAACACCACAGCCGATTGCGCTGATGAGGTTCAGAGCGCCGGTTACAACCTGGTAGGCCTGGGCACAGGTTGTCCCACCGATGGAGCTGGCGACCAACCCGTTGACCCGGCCGACGTCTTTAGCCTGGTTCTTGGCCCCCTGACGCTGGATGTGGGGTCAACCTGGGTCTATCCGTTGTTGCCCGGCAGCCCGGCCCTGGATGCGGCCAATCCGGCTGGCTGTCAAGATGGCGATGGCGGCCTGCTGACCACCGACCAGCGCGGCTTGCCCCGGCCGGCCGGAGCAGCCTGCGACATTGGCGCCTACGAGGCGCAATAAATAGATACCGTGGCCGGGGGAGGTCGGCCCCACCTGTCTGACCTCCCCGGCCGGGAACGGCGTGATAGCTGCCGGTTCCTGCAATGGAGGGTTTCTGTATCGGGTGTCTGGGAGTGTCCTCCAGCCGGCCGTTTGTGAAATTGTGGACAAATCCCCCTGTTTAGGGTAACATCCAGCCAATGCTGCTGGCAGAGATTGCAACCTGTCCGCTGTCAGACAGGCGCAGCGCTGCCCCGCCATGCGAACACCCGGCAATCAGGCGCATGTGAATCCAACAGTCGAAGGAGTTTGGTGAATGGCAACCCTCACCCCTGATTTCAGTAAAATTGCCGATACACTCTTAAAGCAAGTTCAAGAATTTGATTACCGTGTCGAGACCCGCAGCGTCGGCAACGTTGTAGCGGTGGGCGACGGTATTGCTATTTGTGGCGGTCTGAACGATGTCCAGGCCTCGGAGCTGGTTGAGTTCGATAGCGGCGTCATGGGCATCGCCCTCAACCTGGAGTCCGAGACCGTCGGCGTGGTGGTCATGGGCGACTTCACCACCATCGAAGTGGGCGACCAGGTGCGCACCACCGGTCAGGTAGCCTCCGTGCCGGTAGGCGAGGCGCTGATTGGCCGCGTCGTCAACCCGCTGGGGGTGCCGCTGGACGGCAAAGGCCCCATCGCCACCACCGGAACGCGCTCCGTCGAGCGCATTGCTCCTGGCGTGATTGCGCGCAAAGAAGTGGACACCCCAGTGCAAACGGGCATCGTCTCCATCGACGCCCTGACTCCCATTGGCCGCGGCCAGCGCGAGCTGATCATTGGCGACCGCCAAACGGGCAAGACAGCTATCTGCCTGGATACGATCATCAACCAGAAAGGTAAGGATATGATCTGTATCTACGTCGCCATCGGCCAGCGCGCCGGCCAGGTGGCCCAGGTCATCGCCACGCTGGAAAAATATGGGGCGATGGATTTCTCGATTGTGGTAGTGGCCTCGGCCTCCGACCCGGCCCCGCTGCAATATCTGGCCCCCTTCGCCGGGTGTACCATGGGTGAAGAGTTCATGGACAATGGGCGGGATGTGTTGGTCGTCTACGATGACCTCTCCAAACACGCCTGGGCCTACCGCGAGATGTCGCTGGTGTTGCGTCGGCCGCCTGGGCGTGAAGCCTACCCCGGCGATATTTTCTCCCTGCACAGCCGTTTGCTGGAGCGCTCCGTGCGTCTGCGCGACGAATATGTGATTGTCCCCAAAGGGACAGAAGTGACACGCGAGACGCAAGGCGTGAACGGCAAGCTGTACTTCGGCAATCTGACCGCCCATCACATCAGCGAAGATTTGAAAGCGTTGGGAGAGGGATACGAGGCCAAAAAGGTGCCTGGCAGCGGCGGCTCGCTGACAGCCCTGCCCATCATTGAGACCTTACTGGGTGACGTTTCCGCCTACATTCCCACCAACGTCATCTCCATCACCGACGGTCAGATTTTTCTGGAAACAGACCTCTTCAACGCCGGGCAACGACCGGCCATGAACACCGGCATCTCCGTTTCGCGCGTGGGCAGCTCGGCCCAGCGCAAGGCCATGAAGCGTGTCGCCGGCGGCCTCAAGGCGGAGCTGGCGCAGTATCGTGAGCTGGCCGCCTTTGCCCAGTTTGGCTCCGATCTCGACCCCGCCACCCAACGCCAGCTGGCGCGCGGTGAGCGGCTGATGGAAGTTCTCAAGCAGCCCCAGTACGCCCCCTATCCACTGGATCATCAGGTGTACCTGATCTTCGCCGCCACCCGTGGCTATCTGGACAAAGTGCCGGTGAACCGCATCGCAACCTGGAGCGCTCAGTTTTTGCGCTACATGGACACGGCGCATCCGGGGATCGGCCGGCCGGTGGTGGAAAAAGGGGACGCCCCCGACTTCGACGCCCTGGGGCAGGCGTTGGAAGATTTCAACGCCAGTTGGGCCGGCTAAGCGTCCCGCGCCCGGTTCGACGGCCGGCCGGTTGCGCCGCTAACGAACAGGCTGCTCAGGAGTCTGGATGGCTACAGAACTTGAACTACGCAAGCGCATTCGCAGTGTGCACAACATTGCCAAGGTGACCAACGCCTTGAGCGCGGTCTCAGCTTCCAAAGCGCGCCGGGCCGAGATGCAGGTGCGCGCCACGCGCGCCTACGCCGGCAAAGCGTTTGAGATTTTGAACAATCTGGCGGCGCAGGCCACCGACAGCGATCACCCGCTGCTGACCACGCGGTCGCCGATTAAAAACACCGGCATTGTGCTGGTGACGGGGGATCGCGGCCTGGCCGGGGCCTACAACACCAACATCGTGCGCCTGACCGAGCACTTTATCCACGCCCTGCCCACGCCGGCCCAACTGGTGACGGTGGGACGCAAAGGGCGCGACTTGATGATCCGGCGCGGCTATCGCGTGACCGCCACCTTCACCCAGCTACCTTCGCCCCCCAGTGTGCTGGATATTCTGCCCATCGCCCGCGTGGTGGTGGAAGATTATCTCGCCGGCAAGGTGGATCAGGTTTTCATCGCTTACACCGATTACATTAACCTGGCGAAACAACAACCGGTGGTGAAGCAGCTGTTGCCCCTCAAACCACTCGACTTTGAGGGCATGGCCGTGGCGGAATATGTGCGCGGCGTCAACGTGGGGGCAGCCACGGCCGTCAAATACTCCTACGAACCCGACCCGGAGGAGCTGCTCAAAATTATTGTTCCCCGCTTCACCGAGTTGCAAATCTACCAATCGGTCTTGGAAGCGGTCGCCAGCGAGGAGAGCGCCCGGTTTATGGCGATGCAAAATGCCACCGATAACGCCACCGCGCTGGTGGAAGCGTTGACACTGGAGCGCAACAAAGCGCGCCAGACCAGCATCACGAGTGAAATTTTGGATATTGTGGGTGGGGCAGAAGCGCTCAAAGCTTAGCAACGAAGGGCGGCCTGGAACGGTCTGGGGCTGAGACCCGCAACGCCGACCCAGGCGCTATGCGCAACGATTGATCTGGAGGAATACATGGCGACAGGTGTAGTGAAGGCCATTCGCGGTGTGGTAATGGATGTGGAGTTCCCGCAAGGGGATCTGCCGGCGATTTACGAAGCCCTGGAGATGACTGGGGCGGATGGCGGCCGGCTGGTGTTGGAAGTGCAACAGCACCTGGGTGGTGGCATGGTGCGGACGGTGGCGATGTCCTCGACCGATGGCTTGCGGCGCGGGACGAATGTCCAAACCACCGGCGCACCTATTCGCGTGCCTGTTGGCCCCCCCACGTTGGGGCGCATCTTCAACGTAATTGGAGAGGCGATTGACGGCGCAGCCACGCCCTCAGCCGAGGTGTACTATCCCATTCACCGGCCGGCCCCTCCCCTGAATGAACAATCCACCACCAGCGAAACCTTTGAGACGGGCATGAAGGTCATCGACCTGATTGCGCCCTTCCTCAAAGGCGGCAAAACAGGCATCTACGGCGGGGCCGGCGTGGGCAAAACCGTCACCATCGCCGAGCTCATCCGCTCGGTGGCGCGTGAACACTCCGGCGTTTCCGTATTTGCCGGCGTGGGCGAACGCACACGTGAGGGAACCGACCTCTACTACGAAATGCAAGATTACGGCGTGCTTGATTCGGTGGCCATGGTCTTTGGTCAAATGAACGAACCGCCGGGGGTGCGTCTGCGCGTCGCCCTGACAGCGCTGGCCATGGCGGAATATTTCCGCGATGACGGGCGTGACGTGCTGATCTTCATCGACAACATCTTCCGTTACGTGTTGGCCGGTTCGGAAATGTCCGCGTTGCTGGGGCGTATGCCCAGCGCAGTGGGGTATCAACCCACTCTGGCGGCCGAAATGGGCGCGCTGCAGGAGCGCATTACCTCCACCAAGCGCGGCTCCATCACCTCGATGCAGGCCATTTATGTGCCGGCCGACGACTACTCCGACCCGGCCCCGGTGGCAACCTTTGCCCACCTGGACGCGGTCTTGACATTGGAGCGTAGCGTCTTTGCCAAAGGTATCTTCCCGGCTGTCGATCCCCTTTCCTCTTCCAGCCGCGCCCTGCAGCCCGACATTGTGGGCGATGAACATTACCGCACGGCACGCGAGGTCAAGCAGGTGTTGCAACGCTACAAAGACCTGCAAGACATCATCGCCATCCTGGGGATTGATGAGTTGAGCGAGGATGATAAACTGTTGGTGGCACGGGCCCGTAAAATCGAGCGCTTCCTGGGCCAGCCCATGTTTGTGGCGGAGAAGTTCCACGGTTTGAACGGCCAATATGTGCCGGTGAGTGAGACAGTGCGCGGCTTCCGCGAAATTCTGGACGGCAAGCACGACGATTTGCCAGAAGGCGCTTTCTACATGGTGGGTGGCATCGACCAGGCCGTGGAGAAGGCCGAGCGGATGCGCGCCGAAAAGTAACAGGTGTGTCAGGCAGACGGTGACAGGTTGCGGGTGCGGCCGGGGCGAATTGCGCCGGCCGCCGCCTTTCACATCCCGACTGACTGACCCCTGATCATTCCAAGCCTATGCCAATCGACTGCGATATTATCACCCAAGAACGGGTCGTCTTTAGCGGCCAGGTAGACTATGTCAGTCTGCCAGGAGTGGAGGGACGGATGGGTATCCTGCCCAACCACTCCCCCTTGCTGACAGTGTTAGATTTTGGCGAAGTGATGGTGCGCGCCCGCGGGCAGGAGGAGTACTTCGCCGTGGGGGGTGGGTTTGCCGAGGTACGCCCCGATAAGGTGGTGGTCCTGGCAGATTCAGCCGAGCGCGCCGACGATATCGACCTGGAACGGGCGGAGAGCGCACGGGAACGGGCGGAAAAAGCTCGCGAGCAAATCAGCCGCGAAGACCCGGCCCGCTATGAACAGATTGAAGCTTCCCTGCGCCGCGCCAAGATTCGCATCGATGTCGGCCTGCGCCATGCACCGCGCCGGCGTCCAGCCCCTCAGTTGAGGAGCGAGGAGAACGAATCGTAACGTGTCCCTTCTGACAGCTCAAATTGCCATCGATCTGGGAACCGTCAACATCCTGGTCTATGTTGCCGGCCGGGGCATCGTGCTCCAGGAGCCATCGGTGGTGGCAATTGGCGAGGGCGGAGCCAAGATCGTCGAAGTGGGGCGGGCGGCGCGCGAGATGTATGGCCGCACGCCAGAAGAAATTGAAGTCATGCGCCCCCTGCGTGATGGCGTGATTGCCGATTACTTCGTCACCGAGCGCATGTTGCAATACTTTATTGACAAAGCCGGCGGGCGTTTTCCTTTGCGCCGCCGGCCGGTGGTCATGATCGCCCATCCCTATGGCGTGACAAGTGTGGAGCGGCGCGCCATTCGTGAGGCAGGCCTGGCGGCCGGGGCGCGTGAAGTCCATCTCATCCCCGAACCGCTGGCCGCTGCCATTGGGGCTGGTTTGCCAGTGGGGACACCGGTGGGCAATATGGTGGTAGACCTGGGGGGTGGCTCCACCGAAGCAGCCGTTGTCTCGGTCAACGGCATCGTGTGCGCCGAATCGGTGCGCGTTGGCGGTCTGCACCTCGACGACGCCATCATCAGTTATGTGCGCAAGAAATACAACCTCATCATTGGTCAGCCAACCGCCGAGGAGATCAAGATCAAAATCGGAGCGGCCATAGAGCCAGATGAGATTCTAACCATGCAGGTGCAGGGACGCGATCAGATCGCCGGGTTACCCAAGACCATCAGCGTCAACACCAGCGAGATGGTGGAAGCCATCGCTGAGCCGCTGGCTGCCATCGTCAATGTCGTGCGGGCTGTCCTGGCTAAAACGCCTCCAGAGCTTTCATCTGACATCATCGACCGGGGCATTGCCCTCACCGGCGGTATTGCGCTCTTGCGTGAGATTGACATCCTCCTGACACGCGAGACCAGTGTCCCCACCTACGTGGCCGACAACCCCATTGCCTGCACCGTCTTGGGGGCCGGCAAAGCCCTGTCTGAACTCCCCATCTTGCAGCGCAGCATCCCCAGCATGTAACGGGTCGATTATTTCCCGCCACTCTGCACGCCGGTGTGTCCTCGTTCTGGAAGCACACCGGTCGCTTTTGCTGGCATCAACACGCTCTGATTGAAGAAATAGGGTACTACAACTCTAATAATCGAGACCATACCCGTCTTATTTCCTGGTCAGACAGAGACGCGGATAGCACATAGCCTGCTATCCTCCCACACTGTTGACAGAAAGCCAAACTATCCCATGAACTGACACCCCCAGGCAGGTCCCACACCCGCTCACGGCCGGGTTGAGAGGCAGCCAGAATCAAAACAACGTCATGAACCATAGCTTTTTGGTTCACAATATGCACCGAGGACGGGTTTTCGGCGTGAATCACATAGTAGTTGACCAAAACAAAGCCAGCCCGTTTGAGCGCCAGCGTCAACTCCGCCCAACCTTTAGGGTTCCAATGATGAAAGGTGAAGATGAGCCGGCCGCTATCCTTTTTCAGAACGCGGTGGCATTCCTTAAAAATTCCTCCCAAGACGGCTTCATATTGCCCATTCCCGTTAGCCTCCTGGTCAACGGCCGCCTCTGTCAAGGCATACGCCCAGCCCCCGTCGGTGGGTAGCAATTGCTTGAGCCAGACTCGAAAGAAAGCAGCCAGATCGCTGTACTGAACGCTATCAAAGTAAGGGGGGTCGGTCACCACGTGGTCAACGCTGTCGTCGGGGATAGGTAGGTGAACAGACGAGCCATGCAGCAGCAGATAGCGATGGGTGTCCCATTGCAGGGCGCTGAAAGAGTTAACCTCCTCACCAAAATCCCATTCCCCTTGAATGGGGACTTGGGAGACCCGGCCATTTTCCAGCCAGCGCTCCACCGGTCGTTGGGCCCACTTTTGCCCACGCACAAGCCGCTGGCGAAAGAGATTGGTCAACGTACCCGATGCAGGCGCAGGATAAAGCGGGTTGTTTTCCAACGCGGTGTAGGGGAAAGCGTAAGCATGGTGGGCAAAGGTGTGACGAATGGCCCCCGGCCGGTTGGCAGCCGCGCCCTTATAACCGCACAACATAGAGTTGAACTCAACCGCGGTGGATATGAGCAGGGCAAGTTTGAGCCGGATAGCCGGGCTGACATCCAGCCGGGCCAGCTCATCCACACACGCCTGCAAGTAGAGCAGTTGACGGCTTGAAAAGAGATCGAGATAGGTATGGATGCCCCGTTTCTGCAGGTCTAACGACTTAGGCCCAGGGGCAATGGCAAAATCGGCGGCGTCAAACCTCAATTTAGCCCGCTGGCGGTCGGCGCGGCGGCTGGCCTCAAGGTCAGCAACCTGGGGGGCAGCAAAAAACAGACCATGCACCGGGCACTCACCAACAACGGCCAGAGGCGCATAGCGACGATAATAGGGAAGGTTCAGATCGTCTCGCAGCTGACTGCCCCCCACACCGTCACTGTGATCTGGCGTCTTTTCCAACAAAGGCAGAGGGTAAGGATGGGGGTTATGGCTGATGATGTGCCGATCACGCCGAATGGCGTAAGTATCAGGGCAAATGGTCACCTCTGAGCCATCGCGGTTGCGCCGCAGGACATAGCTATCCACAACCAACGCCTCGCCGCCGACACCATGGCGTCGGACGCCGTAGAGCAAGAAGCGCAGGGGGCCGATTTGCCCACAATCCGGGCAGGCCGTTTGATAGAAATCCCTCAATCGGGCGTTCAATCTTTGGTGTAAGAGAGTGAATGCCGCTTGTAGTTCGGGCAACGGGGTTGAGGTCAGAGTGGCGCGAGCCTGAAGGACAGGGATTGCGTCAATGTCCGCCCCGATCACGTTTGCGCCCAGGCGAATCGCTTCATGCAACGTCGTTCCGCCCCCCAGCATGGGGTCTAGAATGATCTGCCCTTCTAATCCACCGGGGGTGTAATAGTCGCGCTGGTCGGGGTTGGGGACAAGGTGTTTGAGGATAGCGCGAAAAGTCGTCCCGCAACGACGCGCCCACCATTTGTGCAGATAGGTGTTGGGGCGATAGAGGTGTTTGTTAAAAGATTCCAGGCGCGCCAGTTGGTTGGCAAAACAGACGTCAAGCTCGGCGACCTGACCAGGTGGCAGGCTCATGCGCGAGCGGCAGGGGTTGGTTCACGGTGGTTGGCGGCCGGCCGG
>DAOTXO010000049.1:0-28281 GCA_034435495.1 Anaerolineae bacterium | reverse complement strand
ATAGAACGCTGATTTTGTTGCACCGCTGCGCCTTCGCGGGCGGGTGTCTCTACTGGCTGGGTGGCAGCTGACGCTCCCCTACCGGAGGGGATTGATACAGGCCTATCTGGCGACACAGACGCGCCAGGTCTTCCTGTTCGGCCGACGTGAGGCCGGCCATCTCTCGCAACACGATAGCGACGTGGCGAGGGAAGAGATCATCCAACAGGGCGCGGCCGGCCGGTGTCAGGTCCACATCCACGCAGCGCCGATCATCCAGCCGCCGCTGACGTGTGACCAACCCCCGCCCCACCAAAGCATCGATGACAAAGGTCAAATCGCCACTGCTGCGCAAAATCTTGTGCGCCAGCTGCGAGGGTTGCAGTGGCCCCAAGTGGTAGATCGCCTCCAGAACGCCAAACTGACTGACCGTCAGGTGATAATCAGTCAGATGGGCGTTGATGCGTTGGTTGAGCGTTTCAGCCGCTCGTGTCAGTTTGATGTAGGCGTCCAGCGCCCGCCGGGCATCGGGATGCCCCTGATAATGTGTGCCCATAATAAATAGTTCGATATTAAATCATTTAGTATTGAATTATAGCAGCACAAAAAAAGTTGTCAAGCCTGGCCTGACAACCTGGATAGCCCGCCGGTCTAGGCCGCCAATGGGGTCAGGCAGGCGGGGTCGTCAAAGTGGGGGGAGTTGACCCGCGTACTGATGGCATAGGCGTGCATCTCCCCGGCCGGATACGGCCGCAGCAACGCCTGAGTCACCAGCGGGGGTGTGGCCGGGTCGAGCCAGACATCGAACTCGGCCGGGGGAATGATGACCGGCATCCGGTTGTGGATGGGAATCAGCAGGTCGTTAGGTTCGGTGGTCAGAATGGTGCAAGAGGCAATCTCTGAGCCATCCGCGCCCTGCCACACCTCCCACAGGCCGGCCAGCGCCATCAAGCCGCCGTCTCGGCGCTGGATGTGCATTGGCTGCTTGCGCCCGTCCACCTTTTGCCACTCATAGAAGCCGGTGGCCGGGGATGAGGCAGCGCCGACGCTTGAAGGCGTGGCGAAAGGCGGGCTTCTCCGCGGCCGTCTCCGAGCGGGCGTTGATCATCCGCGCCGCCATGCTCGTATCTCTGGCCCAACTGGGGATCAAACCCCAATGGAAATGGGTTAGCTCGCGGGTTTTGCCATCGGCCTGCAAGCGCACCGCCGCCACCGGCTGGGTGGGCGCGATGTTGTAACGCGGAGCGATCTGGGGCGTCGTTGGCAACGCAAAAGCCTCGGCGACGCTTTCACCGGTTGCAATCAGATTAAATCTTCCACACATACCGCTAGTCTACCATAAAAGGCAGGAATAGGATACCCGCGCCCGGCCCAATCGTCTATCAGGCTATAGCCGGCCGCCTGCGGACACAGTACAATGTCCCCAACACAGCCACCATCATCGTCGGAGGTTTTTATGCTATCCAAACGTCTTTGCTTGTGGTGGGTCAGCCTCTTGTTGGGGCTTATTCTGGTCATGTTGGGGGCGCCCCAGCCGGGCCAGGCGCTGGGGGTAAACTCCAGCGGCAGTGCATCCCTGATAGCCGGCTCGTTGGTTCCCGGCGGTTCCGTCCGCATTCGTTTCGAAATGACCCCGGTGGCGGATAGCGCCGAACAAAATGACTTTGCTGCCGGTTTCTACGTCCTGCCGCCGGCCGGCTGGAACATCATCACCATCAGCGACGCCCCCGCCCCCACCTCGGCCGGGGTGTGTGGCGCACGCTCTGTCTCCCAGAGCTTTTGCAGCCTGCCCGATGCCGCCGATGCCTGGGCGCTGGCCTATTGGGGAGCGCAGGCGGAGACGGCCAATGTGTGTCACTATCAGCTGCCGGCCGGGGATGAGTGCGGGCCATACACCGCGCCCCTGACGCCGGGCGACGCTCTGGCCTTTGAGGTGACGCTTTCCATTCCTTTCGATCATCCCACCTGCCCTGATGGAACAGTCTACCTCCCGACCGATCCCCAGGATGCCCTGAGCTTCACCGGCGTGTTGGTCAGCGATGGCTACGCCGGGCCAGGCGCTGGGGCCTGGAGCACGAAGAACTTCACCATCACCTTTGCCAACGAGTGCGCACCGGAGTGGAGCGGCCGGCTCAACCCCACTTCTCAACGCCCCACGCCCACCGCGCCCACGCTGGAGGATGCCTATCTGGCCGAACCCGGCCCCTACGCGGTAGGATTCACCACCCTGACCGTGCCGCGTGTTTTGGCAACCGCCCCCAACAGTGAGGATTTCCCGGCCTATTTTCACTATCCGGCTGTGAGCGCCGGTCAGGATACTCCGCTTGATCCCAGTGGCGGCCCCTACCCGGCCATCGTCTTTGGGCATGGCTTCCGCCAAAACGCCCGCCTCTACGCCTCACTGGGACGGCATCTGGCGAGTTGGGGCTATCTGGTGATTGCGCCTAATACGGCCAATGGCTGGTTTCCCAACCAGGAGCGCTTTGTCAACGAGTTGCGCGACAGTTTGACTTACCTTGATGTTGCCCAGACGGATCCCGCTTCATTCTTGTTTGGTCAGGTGGACACCGCCCATTACGGAGCGATGGGACACTCGATGGGCGGGGCAGCCACGCTCTCGGCTACCCTGGCGGATGAGCGTATCCGGGCCTGGGTGCCTCTCGCCCCGGCCGCCAGCCTGAACACCCCCACCCCCATGTCGGCGGCCGTCTTGCTCATCAGTGGGGCTGGAGACAGCGTGACGCCCACCGATTTCACAGCTGCGCCGATCTACCAGCAGCTGCAGGCGCGTCGCCAGCTGGTGGAGGTGGCCGGGGCGGATCACTGCTCGTGGCAGGATCGGGTGTGGCCTTTTGACGCCGCCGCCTGGTGTGGGGAACATACCCTCAGCCGCGAGGAGTCACGCGCCATCAGCCGCCGCCTGGTGACGGCTTTCTTCAATCTCTACTTGCAGGGAGAGGAACGGGCGCATTGGCGCGCCGTGTGGGGGCCAGAGAAGAGCGCCGATCCGCTTTTCTCCACGATCGCGCTGGATGGGGGCAGTCAGGTGGCTCCGGCCGGCCCGGCTTCAGCCAGCGGCGCGCCGGGAACGGTTTTGACCTATACGGTGGCGGTGACCAACACCCAGACCACGAGCGATACCTTTACGGTGTGGGCCAGCGGCAACCGTTGGGGGACCACGGTGACGCCGGACAGTCTGGTCCTGGAACCTGGGGCCAGCGGTGAGGTGACGGTGGCGGTGACATGGCCGGCCGGGGCGTTGGCCAAAGAGGTGCGCTATGACACAGTTATCCTCAGCGTCCGCCAGAGCGATGGTCTGAGCCGGGGGGCGACCACACTGACCAGTGAATTGACGCCCTAAGCCAATCCCGGCCTAGCCGCGCTCACGCCGATTCGTCCGTAGTCCGTAGTCGCGGTAGGGGCGAACCCCCGTGAAAACGGGAGTGACAAACCGCAAAGGCGCGAAGAACGCCAAGAAAGAAAGGCAAGACCTTCGCGTCCTTTACCCCGTGAAAACGGGGGGGAAGAACGCCGAACGCCAAGAAAGAACCTTCGCGCCCTTTGCGCCTTTGCGGTGAGAACTTCGTTTATTCGTTTATTCGTTCCTATTCGTTGCCCCCTTTGCCCTCTTTGCGCCTTCGCGGTGAGAATTTCGTTGCCCCCTTCGCGCCCTTTGCGCCTTTGCGGTGAGAATTTCGTTTAAAGCGGGAACTCTAGGCTGATTGGCCATGCCGGCCGGCGCCATCGGTGAAGCGTGCGGCGCCGGTGACTCCTTCTTTTAAGAGGGGTTGCAACCCCTGCTCAAACTCCCGGCGCAAAGCTGTTGGCAGATCGTCATCCCATTGGCGATAGGCGGAGAGGCGGTCGGCGCGCAAGCATTCCTGGGGAAAGTGCGCCAATTCCCGGGCCAGCGCCTCAGCCGCGCTGCGGGCCTGACCGGCCGGCACAACCCGATTCACCAGCCCCATCTGCAACGCCTCCTCCGCCCCCACCGGCCGGCCGGTCAGAATCAGGTCCAGCGCACGGCTCAGGCCAATCAGGCGCGGCAGGCGCACCGTTCCCCCATCGATCAGGGGGACGCCCCAACGCCGACAAAAGATACCCACCGTAGCATCAGCTTCCATCACACGCAAATCACACCACAGCGCCAGCTCCAGGCCGCCGGCCACCGCGTAACCACTGATGGCAGCTATCACCGGTTTGGAAAGCAACAAGCGGGTCGGCCCCATCGGGGCATCTCCCTCCAGCGTTACGCGGTTGCGGCGCGCCTCATCCTGCATCCCTTTCATATCCGCCCCGGCGCAAAAGTGCCCATGCTCGCCCCAGAGGACGGCGACCAGAGCGGTGGGATCCCCTTCAAAGGCGCGGAAAGCCTCCGTCAGCGCGTCGGCGGTAGGGCGGTCGACGGCATTGCGGGCTTCCGGCCGGCTCAAAATCACGGTCACCACAGGTCCATTTCTCTCCACCCGGACACTCATCGTGTGTCTCCTTAAAAGTTTATAGACGTGTGCTTGCTACCACCTTACACGGGGTTCCGCTGCATAAAATCCACCACCACCTGCGCCAGCTCCTCCCCTTTGTCTTCCTGGACAAAGTGGCCGGCCCCGGCTATGGTAGTGTGGGGCTGTCCCTGTGCGCCGGGCACATGCTCCTGAAACAGCCGGTCGCCCCCCCGCGTGATGGGGTCTCCATCGCTGAAGGCGGTCAGGAAAGGCTTTTCCCAGCGCCGCAACTTGAGCAACGCTTTACGGTTGGGCCGGTTGGCGGGATCGGCCGGTGTGGTGGGAACCAGCGCCGGCAAGATGCGGGCTGCCTCTTTATAACGCTCATCAGGAAAGGGAGCTTCATAACCGCGCAGAACCTCTTTGGAGAGGTTGGTGACCGTGCCCCCCTGGATAACGCGCCCAATGGGCAGACGGGAGATGTTTTGCGAAAAGTCGCGCCATTGATAAAAAGCGTCGGGCATGGTTTGATCCCCGGTCACCAGGCCGCCATTGGTCAAGACAATACGGGCAAAGCGCGTCTCCTGTTCCACCGCCAGGCGCAACCCCAACAGCGCCCCCCAGTCCTGACACACCAGAGTGATGCGCTGCAAATCGACCGTTTCTAGCCAGGCGGTCAACCAATCCATCAGCTTTTGATAGGAGTAAGCGGCGCGGTCAGCCCATTTGTCCGATTTGCCAAAGCCGATCAAATCCGGGGCCACAGCCCGATAACCGGCCGCCGTCACCACTGGAATCATGCGCCGATAGAGGAAAGACCAGGTAGGTTCGCCATGCAACATCAGCACAGGTTCTGCTCCGGCCGGCCCTTCATCCACATAATGCATCCGCAACCCGTCCACCATCACATAGTGGGGCGCAAAGGGGTAATCGGGCAAGTCGTGAAAGCGCTCCTCAGGCGTGCGCAAAATCGACATAGCAGCTCCTTGAACAGGTTTGGTTGCCATTGTAACATAGTCAACCGGCAAAGCGACAACCCATGCCGCCACAAGGAATAACGCTCTATGCTATCGACATCCCCCACTGCAACACCTTTATGTGCAGCCGTGGCCCGCGAACACGGCGCGGCGCTCACTGGCTCGGCGGTTCAGGCTGAGGTGTGGTGGCTCCTGGAAGTGACCCGTCCCTGGGCCGCCAAAGCCACCCAGGACAACGACCTGCCCCCGGCAGCCCAGGCCTGGATCGCGGCTCATGATCAGGGACAGGAGCGCGTGCAATTTATTCGACAATTGGGTCGGCCGGCCGGCGGCATACGGCTCTATCTGGCGGTCGCCAGAGAGCAAGATCAGCGGCTCTACAGCCTGGATTTGACCCGTTATGCTGAGCTGCCAGATGTGGACACGGCCGGCTTGCTGGCGGATGAGGGGCGCTACGCCCACTACCGCTGTCACGACCGCCTGACGCTCGTCTGCACCAACACGCGCCGTGATCGCTGTTGCGGGGTTTTTGGGGCCGCCCTCTACCGCCAATTGCGTGAGCTAGGCGTAGATCGCGTGTGGCAAAGCAGCCACCTGGCGGGCCATCGCTTTGCTCCTGTGGCGCTGTGGTTACCTGAGGGAGCGCAATTTGGCTTTCTGGAGCCAGAGGAATGCGCTGCCTGGCTGGCAGCCCGCGCCCGGCAACAGCTCTACCTTCCCCGCTGGCGAGGGCGCACCTTCTACCCCCCGGCTGTGCAGGCGGCCGATCGGTTCTGGCGGCAGCAAAGCGGCAACCTGGATCTGAACGCCTTGCGCCTGGAGGGGATGGCGGCAATCGACAACAACACCTGGCGAGTTGATTGGCGCATTCCAGGCGACATGGTCACCTCTCTGACGGTGCGCGGCCGGCCGGAAAACGGCGTGATGGTCAGCTGCTCGCCACCCAAACAGCAAACGGAGTTGACCTGGACCCTGGCGGTGCCATAAATGTTACACAGGGCTTAAGAGCTACCCATAAGCTTGACAGGCATTTATCCGTTTCGTACAATATATATCTAGGTTTTGCAAACAATTTGCCTGCGGCCTACCCCCCCCGTTGGCCCTCATAACCGGAGGACATCATGCTCAAACGTTGGTTGTCTATTTTACTTCTTGGTTTCTTGCTGGGTGTGACCGGCCTTATCGCTCAGGCGGCCGCTCCCACGCCCGCCTTTGCAGCCAGTAACTACGTCTGTAACATCCCGCCCACCACGTTGCCGGCCGGAACCTTCACGCGTGATATGGGTTCCAGCGTCATGGATCCTATCAGCCCCAACGAAACGCGCTTTGGAGCCATGCTCACGGGAGATGACGAAGTCCCCCCTGTTGTGACAGATGAAACGGCCATAGCTCATCTGTTGACCGATGACACCACCTTTATCAGACTGCGGATGCGCATGTTTGATATGACAACCACCACCTTTTCCCACATTCATTGCGCGCCGGTGGGGGTGGATGGGCCGGTGGGGGTCACGTTATTTGCCGGCGCTTTCTCCGGTACAGGCACTTTTCGCACCATCATCACCGCCCCCGACGTGGGCAACACCTGTGGTTGGACAACCATTGCCGACGTTGTAGCTGATATGGTGGCGGGCAATGCCTATATCAACATTCACACCGAAACCAACCCCGGCGGCGCGATTCGCGGCCAGGTGGAGATTCTGCCCTAACGCCAACAACGACACGCCGGGTTTGTGCCCCCGGCTAGTTTTTGTCAGCGCCAGACGTGGGGAAACGTCTGGCGCTTCTCTTTTGGTCTGGCGTTGGCTGCCTGAAAAGTAGCGGATGCCACCCGGCCATCAAGCGCGCTGAGGCAACAGCATCCGGTCGACTCTTTGCTTTTGCCCCAACAACCACGCCACCCAGGCGGGTATTCCCTCACCGCTACGACAGGAGACCTCGAAGATGGGCGCGCTGGGGTTCAGCGCCCGCACGGCCTGGTAGAAAAAGGGGCGGTCGAACGAAACCCAGGCCATTAAGTCAATTTTGTTCAACACAATCACGTCACTGACGGCAAAAAGCTGAGGGTATTTAATGGGTTTATCGTGCCCTTCGGGTGTACTCAAGATACACAGCCGCACATGCTCGCCCAGAGACCAATGGGTCGGACAGATCAGATTGCCCACATTTTCCACAAACAAGATGTCGAGGTGCGGCAAGTCTAAGGCGTCCAGCGCTTTATAAATCATGTGCGCTTCCAGATGGCAGCTGCCGCCGGTATTGATTTGCAACGCATCGCCAGCCCCGGCCGCCAAAACGGTCTCTGTATCCAGATTGCCGGCGATGTCTCCCTCGATGACCCCTATCCGCGCCTCCCCCTGCAGGGCGGTAATGGTCTGGGTGATGAGGCTGGTCTTGCCCGCGCCGGGCGAGGCCATGATGTTCAACGTCAAGACGCCGGCCGCCGTCAGGCGTTCATGGTTGCGTTGCGCCACCTCGTCGTTCCCCACCAGGATGTTTTTGACCACCTTCAGATGTTGTACACTCATGTCTCTTCCTCATTTTTCTCAATGACAATGCTCTCGATCAACAGCTCCCCTCCCTCGGCCGTCAGCTGGCCTATGGCGTGACAGGTGGGACAGGAAAAATCGAAGCCGGACGCCGGATAGGTGGTCTGGCATGGCTGGCAGTAGAAACGGGTGGGTACGCGACGCACATTCAGTTGCGCCCCTTCCGCCAGCGTGCCAGGAGCGAGCATATCAAAGTAGTACAAGAGGGAATCATCCACAATGCTGGCGCGATCCCCCAGCGCCAGGTTGATAGCTATCACACGGCTCGCCCCAACTGCCTGGGCTTTGGCCTCCACCGCCTCAAGCAGATAGCTCATGAGGCTGAATTCGTGCATGGTTTCCCGACTTCACTTTCTGGGGCAAGGAGGCGGTCGATTAAATCGGTGACCAGCTGGATGGCCTCCGCTACGGCCGGGGCCACCGGGGCGCTCAGGCCCATAGCGCCATCCTCTGTTTCCAGAACGGCCGGCTCACACCCCACCAGATAGAGCGGCATCGGCCGGCCGCCCCACGCCTGCACTAGCTGCAACACCTGCGCCGGGTGCAGGCTGTGTCCATTCATCACCTGCCCGGCCTCAGCGGCCAGTTGCTCCCAGGCGTTCCAATCCAGCTCCATCAGGTACACAGTTCCCGGCGGACGGCCGCGCTGCACCGCATCGAGCAAGATAGCGGCCGTGTAATCCTCCATCAGGGCGTAAGCCAGATCGTAACTGCGAATGCCAAAATCCACCACCCTGACTCTCTCTGGCAAAGGATGGCGCAGCAATTGCTGCGCCACTTCCACCCCAAAGGCGTCGTCGCCCAGAAAGATATTGCCGATGCCGGCGACCAGAATAGGCCGAGGCGTGGTGACGTTGGCGGCGGGGTCTGAGGTAGCGCGGGCGTTCATGGTTGACTCGTCCGAATCACCTCTACCTCGTCAGGTGTGTAAAAGAAGCGATGCCCCGGCTGGCGCATCAGCCCCAGGTCACGGCCGGGATCATCTTCCACCACCAAAGCCAGGTAGACGCGATTGTCAAAGTCCTGTTCAATGGCTTCAATGATAGCCAGCCTGCCTTTCAAGGCCAGGTCCAGAATGTCAGCCCCAGGCCGGGGGTGGATGCGCACCCGGTCCCCCACGCGGTACAGGACACCTTGCACCTGGATGCTTTCCAGCCGGGTGTTGGTATTCAGAAAATCCCATTCAAGGTTCATAGGCAGATTGTTCACACTCGTTGGCGCCGGCGAAGGCGTCGGGTTGCCCCGACTTACTCGGCCGGGCGCATCTCACGCACCGTTCCATGCAGACGCAAGAGCTGCTCGGCCGATAGGGCCTCGCTGCGCTGCAAAATCTGACGTGCGTACTCATCTACCTGACGCATCATTTGCTTTTCCTCATCGGTCAGGGTCAGAACACGCAACATCAGCAGTTCATCAATTTCGGTGCTGTCGAACATGTTACCCATGCTCTCCGGCGCAATTTCAGGGTAATCGTACAAAATAATTGGCGAGGCCAGCAGGGTGTGACACTCCCCCTGGGCAGCATCCCCCACCAAAACCGGCCACACACCCTGGTGTTGGCAGGTCGCCGCTGCCTGAGCATAGGAGGGTGGGGGATCCATCAAGGAGATGAAGGCTCCAGCCTCCACCGTCAAAATGATATGGGTAGAGGCCAGGGTACGCAGCAGCACCGCCTCATCCTCTGTACCCCGATCCGGTTCGGTCAGCGGCGTCAGATTCACGAGGCGGATCGTGACGCGGTAAAGCCCGGCCTCCAGTCGCTCCGCTGACACATCCACCTGCCCGGTCAACGCCGCCTGCCGCCTGACCACGACGCCCACCATCCGGCCGGCTCCATCCTGAATGGGTTCCCACCGGTAGGCCGCGGGCAGGCTGAAGGGCTGAGCATGTGGCTGTTCCACCAAGGCTGTCAACTGAAAGGGGCCGGCCGGAATCGTCTGCTCCACCGCTTCCTGCCAGGTCTGGTAGAGGCGTTCTTCCACCCGAAGCTCAGCTACACCGCTGTACTCAGGTGCATGGGCCGCCGTCCACACAGGCAGCGGTTTGGGCAAGCGCCCAATATCGCGCGCCAGGGGTTGCAAAAAACGGGCTTTGACGGTTAGCGCGGGGGGCGCATGGCCCGCCCGCCCCTGCACCAGACATTGTGTCTGCAAGCTACAGGGTTCGCTGCCCTGCCGCGCCTCACTGAAGGCGTGGGGATAAACGCGCCCAAAAGTGAAGCGCTGGCGATTTTTCGTCGCTGATGGGCGATAGGGGTATAAGATATACCCCTCATACAGCACCGCCTGGACGATCTGATCTACTCTGTCGCTTTTCATGCGCACCTGTGTAGGGTCAGCTGGGCGCCCCCATGCCAGGGCTCACCGACGCTCTGCGTCTATAGCTTTGCTCTGGGCTACTCTGGCAACAACTGTGCCAGCACGTGTTCCCAGGTGGGCAGGCCCTGGCGCTGTTTGTATTCGTAGAGCCGGTCAAAAACATCCCGTTGCAGTATCAACCAGGTGGTGTTGGGGTAGTAATGTTCGATCATCGTTTGCCACACCGCCACCGGCAGCCGAAAAGCCGCTTCCTTGTTCCACGGAACCTGAGCCACTTGCAACCGCTCATCGGAGGTGGCGTGGAAGACCGTGCCGCTGAACAGGAAAAGCAGAGGAATCTCCCCCTGCTCCAGGGCGTAGAAATATTTGGCCCCGGCGATGTTCATATCGTAGGTGCAGGCTACCGGGAGATCGACCGTCACCTCCCCGGTGAAGGAGGGCACGTTGACCTGAGCATGCACCCACAACTTGTTGCGCAGGGTTTGCCCCCAACGCTCCGGCTCGCCAAATAAGTCGCGCAACTTCTCTTTTTCGGCCGGGGTGTAAGAGCGTTTCACGCTTTCAATTTGCACCTGGCATTGCAGGATGATCGTGTGAATCAGCTCGCCGGCCGGCACGTTGGCAATATGCAGCTTGAAGAGAAGCAACGGCGTGGCCGCATGGTAGGGCGCTTCAACCCCAATCACCTGGAAGGCTAAATTCGGCATTCTAGCGCCTGCTCAAGCCTTCGCCCAGGAGCGTTGTCACACTATGACGTAAGACCTGTCGGGCAATGAGCGCGCCACCGCTCAGCAGGGCCTGAGCTTCCTCCGACTTTTTAATCTCCTGCCAGGCATGCTTGATTTCGTCAAAGTCCAGGGGCTGGGCCATCGAACCCAGGTAATATCCCACCGCAAAACCGATTGCCACTTCCATGTGTCACTATCTCCATGTGGGATGAAGAGCATGATCTATCGGCGTTCTCTTCACTCCATCCGTTTGACGATCAGGTTAAGCCTCACCTGCACCTCTGGCTCAACTTTGAGCATCAGCAAGCGAGGCGGTTGCATCTTGAAATCACGCACGTCAACGGTTGTCTGGCCGCGAATTTCCAACGTGGCCTCATCCAACAACGTGATGATCAACTCGTCCTCCAGGCGTTGGGTGACGCCGTGGAAAGAGATGTCGCCCCAGGCGTGGTAACGCCCATTCTGGCCTGTGGCGCGCAGCCCCGATAGCTCCGCTTTGATCAAAGGGAAACGCCGGGTATCCAGACGCCCTTGCATAGCGTGATCGATCAGAACATTGCCGCTTTTTAACTTTTCGACAGCGATTTCTAAACGCCCTCTAGGCGCGACCGAGAGATCGAGGCCCCCGTTTCCATCCAGTTGAGCCTCGAAATACCCATCCAGTTCCGTGGTAACGGAGCGGATAGGATGTACGCTCGACCGCGCCTCCAGAGCCAGTTCAGAACGGTTGGATACCGGCTTGAATCGAATCATCGGCCTACATCTCGCGCAGCTTGAGATAGCGCGCCAGGTCTGGCAAAGAGCGCAGAACCAACAGTGTTCCGCCAGCCAAGACAACTGAAATGACAAGACTACCGACCAATCTGGTCATGAGACACCTCCATTAGCGTTTGTTCAAGTTTGTAAAAAATTGGTCAATTTCGCGCCAGACACCCTCGCCGCCGGAGAGACCGCGCCAATGGGTGCGAATCAGCCCCACCAATCGATAACAGATGTCTATCGGGGCCACGTAATACGCCCCGCCCGGCCGCACCCGATTGACCAGCAAGGCCTGCACATCTGGTTCCAATTGTGCCAGGGCTGGATTCTCCGCCGCCAGGGTCTCCCAGGCATCCAGCGCCAGCAGCGACTCAGTCGCCCCGGCCGGGCTGGGGTACATGGCCACAATTCGGGCGGCTGGCGTGCTGTAGAAGAAGAACGCCAGGTTGATGGGAATAGCCAGATTATCCCACTGGGCATCGCTCAGCTGAAGGTCGGGTAAGACGTAAACATCCCTGGGTATGAGTTTGAAGCGCCCCTCTACGACATCATAAAAGCGCAAGGCGCAGGCGTCACAGGCGCACACAATCTGGCGCGTTGTCACCTGTAACAGGTGGCGGTGCCGGGGCGGGATGGCGGCATGGCACAGGTCGCAATGCTCAAGCGCTGTCGCCCCTGGCGGCCGGCGCGCAAAGTGTTGCAAAGTGGCGAAGGAACGATGTTGGGGAGCGTTCATACACCTTTGCCGTGTCCCGTTCTAGGCCGGCAGCGCCACCATGACGCGGCCGGCCTCGACCAACAAGGGGAAGGGTTCCAAATGCAGATCGGGTTTATCCAGTCCACGACCGGCCCGGATCACATCGTAACGCTGGCGACAGTGGGGGCAGGTGAGGGCTGTGCCGACAACACGCGCTGTGGTCAGAGGCTGGCGGCAGTGGGGGCAGATGTCGCCATAGGCGTACAGGCTTTCATCCAACCGGCAAAAGAGCAGGGAACGCCCGTTGACCGGTTGAATATGCACGGCACGCGTTGGCAAGGCCAGCACATCATCCACTTCGTGCCAATGGGCTGACCCGGCCGGGGCCGACCCGCTCGGCGCCGCCATATCCAGTTGCGCCAGGGGGATAAACCCTGGGGTGGGCGCTGGCGCTGCCACCCCCACCGCGGCCACTTCCACCACATCTGGAGCAGCGGCGTAGATAGCATCTTCCACCGCGTACTTCAGCGTCATGGCGGAGGCGGGACAGCTTTGGCAGCTTCCCTGAAGCCGCAGCTGCACCACCCCAGCCTGCACGCCCAGCAGTTCCACATCACCGCCGTGCGACCGCAGATAGGGCCGCACCTTGTTCAAGGCTCGTTGCACCCGTTCCTCGATGCCGATAGGGTGCAGGCCGTGCAACAGGAGCAAGTTGTTGACGAGATCATCTTGGGGCAGGCGTTCATAGATAATCTCCTCGCCCACTGCGCCTGCCTCCCAGATGATGTCCAACAGGCGCGCCAGGCCAACCCCGTACAGCTCCAGTAACACCTGGAGCAACTCCTCGGCGCTGGTGCGCACGGCCGGGTTGGCCGTCGCTTGCAGGTTATGAATCAGCGTCTCGATACGTCGCAGCCTCGCCTGAAACGATGCGCCATTTTCCTCTGTTGCCATCTTTGCTACCATCTTAGTCCCTGCGGGCCACAGACGTGAAACGTCTCCCGCCCATTACGCTTGCCGCGCCAGGCCTGGGGCTTCTGGTCGCCCAGTTGTCGAGCTTTCAACCAGTGTGTAAGCCAAACATGGGTGAATGCTTGACCTTCAACACCTTTCCATTGCCCATGTACATGTGGACGCCACAGGGCAGGCAGGGATCGAAGCTGCGCACGGCGCGCATGATGTCGATGCCCTTGAAGTTATCCGGCCCATTTTCCTCAAAGATGGGGGTATTCTGTACCGAATCTTCATACGGGCCGGGCGTGCCGTACACATCGCGCACGCTGCCGTTCCAGGGTGTGGGGGGATAAGGATGATAGTTGGCGATCTTGCCGTTCCGAATGACGACATGGTGAGATAACACGCCGCGCACCGCCTCATGGAAACCACAACCCAGAGCCTCGTCGGGCACTTCAAAGCTTGTCCAGACTTTGGTTCGGCCGGCGTGCAGCTCAGCCAGCGCCTTTTCAACAAAGTAAAGAGCGCAGCCGGCCGCATACGCCTGGAAGTAAGTCCGCGCCCGGTCACGCTCAATGGCGTTGCTCCACGGCGGAATCTTCCACACGAACGTCGCCTCTGGCTTGAGCGCCGTTCGGGGCAGATACATTTTGACCGTCCTATCCCCTGGCGCTTTGACATAGCCCATATCCACCAGACCGGCCAGGGCCGTGGCGTACAGACGGGCAAAAGCGCCGCCGCCGGTATCCAGCGCCAGGTAGTCGCCGGTGCGCCCATCGTACCAGCGCGGCGACATCGTCCAGCTGTACTTATCGTTAAAGTTCCGCTTCTGCGGCTTGGGGATGGTGGTCTGGTTCCAGGGATGGCGTTTGTCCACCGGGTTGCCCAAAGGATCATGGGTGACAAACGTTTCCGAGTGGTCCCAATCCTCATAGTAAGAGCTGCCCAACAAAATCCGAATGTTGAGGTTGATGTCTATCAGGTCGGTGGTCACCAGTTGGTCATCCACCACCACACCCGGCGTCACATACATCGCCCGGCCCCATTCACCCATCCGTCGATAAGTGTAGTCACACACATCGGGATTGTTGAACGAGCCCCAGCACCCCAACAACACGCGCCGCCGGCCTACTTCTTCATAACCGGGCAGCGCCTCGTAGAAAAAGTCGAACAGGTCATCGTGCAAGGGCACACACTTCTTCATGAACTCCACATAGCGCATCAAGCGGGTGAGATAATCGGTGAAGAGCTGAACCGTGGGCACAGTTCCCACCCCACCGGGATAAAGCGTGGAAGGATGGACGTGCCGCCCTTCCATCAGGCAAAACATCTCGCGGGTGTAACGGCTGACATGCAATGTTTCGCGGTAAAACTCCCCTTCAAAGGGGTTCATGGCCGTCATGATGTCGGCGATAGTGCGATAGCCATGGTGTTGGGCGTTGGGCGCGGCCGTCCTTTTCGCCCTTTCCCATACACTGGGGTTCGTTTCACGCACCATCTTTTCGCAAAAGTCCACAGCCACCAAATTATCCTGGAAGATGTTGTGGTCAAACATGTATTCGGCCGCTTCACCCAGGTTGATGATCCATTCAGCCAGAGGGGGTGGATGCACGCCAAAAGCCATATTTTGGGCGTAAGTGGCACAAGTTGCGTGGTTGTCGCCACAAATGCCGCAAATACGGCTGGTAATGAAGTGGGCATCGCGTGGGTCTTTGCCTTTCATAAAAATGCTGTAGCCACGGAAGATGGATGAAGTGCTATGGCACTCCACCACCTGCTTGTTTTGGAAATCAATCTTGGTGTAGATGCCCAGGCTACCGACGATGCGGGTGATCGGATCCCACGACATTTCTACCAACTCGCCAGCGGCCGGGCTTTCGCTTAATCTAGGTTCAGCTAGTGCCATTGTTTTGTCTCCTCATGAGCATGTGAGTTGTAAACGATGCGCCAATCAGGTATTGCCAGATGAGCCTAACCATGCCTTTAACCATCGTAGCCGCGCTCCCGTTTTCACGGCAGTGACGAACCGCGAAGGCGCGAAGAACGCAAAGCAAAGAAAGAGAAAAACCTTCGCGCTCTTGCCCCCGTGAAAACGGGGGCTTGGCGGTGAAAACTGGGAAACCGCGCCTTTAACCATAGTGGCGAGGCTTGTAACCAGTTGTCAGCTCACGGCGAGGGTGTCGCCATTTGGGCTCCTGGTTGACCGTCTCGTTGGTCAGGCTGCGCAGGGTGCGAATAATGCCCCCATACAGACTGCTGGCGGCGGTGGAAACCCTGGCCCCCGGCGGTTCATCCATGAAAGGCATGAACTTGTCCGGGAAGCCGGGCATGGTGCAGCCAATGCAGATGCCGCCCACGTTGGGACAACCGCCAATGCCGGCCATCCAGCCTCGTTTGGGCACATTGCAATTCACCACGGGGCCCCAGCACCCAATTTTGACCAGGCACTCTGGCGTCCCATACTCCTCGGTGAAAACGCCTTGCTCATAATAACCGGCCCGGTCACAACCGTCGTGCACCGTCATGCCAAAGAGCCAGGTGGGGCGCAAGGCGTCGTCCAGCGGGATCATGGGGGCCAGGCCGGCCACCTGATAGAGCAGATATAACACCGTTTCCATAAAGTTGTCGGGTTGCACCGGACAGCCCGGCACATTCACAATGGGCAGCCCGGCCTTAGATTTCCAATCCCACCCCAGGTAGTCAGCCAACCCCATGGCCCCGGTGGGATTGCCGGACATGGCATGGATACCGCCGTAGGTGGCGCAGGTTCCGGCGCAGACAATTGCCAGAGCTTTCGGGGCCAGACGGTCGATCCATTCATTGGTGGTAATGGGCTGGCCTGTGTCAGGATTTGTGCCCATGGCCGCCCAATACCCTTCGCTCTTGATGCTTTCGTTGGGGATGGAGCCTTCAACTACCAACACAAAGGGGTCCAGTTCACCACGTTCCGCCATGTACCAGTATTGCATGAAATCGTCGCCGACTTCATAGGCCAGGACAGGATTGTGCAAATGAACTTTGGGCAGGCCGGGAATAGCGCCCAGGACAATATCCTCCAGGCTGGGTTGGGTAGCGGCTGTGATGGATACCGAGTCGCCGTCACAGCCCAGGCCGGTCGTCATCCAGACGATATGGATCTCCTTCACGGCCGGTGTTCGGTGCGCTTGAATCTGTGGTGATGCCATACGTTTACCTCCAGTTAGCGGCGCGTATTGCCCGGTCTGGGCGCGACGCAAGACGCCTGACGCAATCCATCAACAAATTCGCGGCAAGGGATCGCCAACGAGCATATCCAACACCCGAGTGCCGCCCAACTCGGTGCGCAGGAAGACCATAGCTGCTGGGGTGGCCCGAACTTCGCCGATGAGCGCCGCCTCCCGGCCTAGGGGATGCGCTCGCAGCGTTGCCAGGGCCTGTGCAGCCGCTTCGGCCGCTACAACAGCCAGCAACTTGCCTTCGTTGGCAATGGTCAATGTGTCCAATCCCAGGATTTCACAGGCGCCACGCACGCCCGGCTTCACAGGGATGAGACGTTCATCTAAAGCAATGGCAACTTCTGAAGCGATGGCGATCTCATTCAAGGCGGTCGCCAAGCCGCCGCGTGTCGGGTCTTTGAGACAATGGACGCCTGCCCCCACCGCTGCCAGCAGATCCGCCGTCAGGGTATGCAAGGGGGCCGTATCGCTTTGAACATCACTTTCGATATCCAGCGTCTCGCGCGCCAACATGACGGCAATTCCATGATCCCCCATCGAACCGCTGATTAAAATCTTGTCCCCTGGTTGCACCTGCAGCTGCCCCATCGGCCAGGTAGCGCGCACCAGACCCACGCCGGCCGTGTTGATGAACAATCCATCCGCTTTGCCTCGCTCCACCACCTTGGTATCGCCGGTGATGATAGCTACGCCCGTCTCGCGCGCGGCCTGAGCCATCGAATGGACTATGCGGCGCAGGTCAGCTATAGGAAAGCCCTCCTCCAGAATGAAACCGGCCGAGAGATACAGCGGCTCCGCTCCAGAGACCGCCAGATCATTGATGGTTCCGTGGACAGCCAATTTACCAACATCACCGCCAGGAAAGAAAAGGGGACTCACAACATAGGTGTCGGTAGTGAAGGCCAGGCGTTGGTCTGTTCCGTCAAGGGTGAACGTGGCGGCGTCGTCCATCGTATCCAACCAGGGATTGGAGAAAGCGGGCGCGAAGATGCCTTCGATCAGATTGTGGCTGGCCTTGCCACCGCTACCGTGGCTCAATGTCACGTGTTGATCACGCAGGTAAAATTTATGCCGCCGGTGCTGCCGCACTCGCTCGATCTTCTCCAGGACGGTCGCAATGGGGTCTTGGATCATAGGGTTCAGGGCCTTAAGCTGGTGGGAAGTGGGTCATCTTACCCGGCGATTACAGATCCCGGCTTCCCAGCAGATCAATCTCCGGCATAGCAGCTCGTTCGGCTGCCATGGAGTAACGGCCATAATTGAAATAAGCCGCGCACGCCCCCTCGGGTGACACCATGCAGGTGCCGATAGGCGTCTCTGGGGTACAGGTGGTGCCAAAAACGCGACACTCCCACGGCTTGATGACTCCTTTGAGCACTTCACCACATTGACACGCTTTGGGATCGGCCACCCGCAAGCCGGGTACTTCAAATTTCAGTTCAGCATCCCAGGCCGCAAAAGCCGGCCGCAACTTCAGGGCGCTGTGGGTGATGAAACCCAGTCCACGCCACTCAAAGAAGGGGCGCAGCTCCATGGTTCGCGCCATCACTTCCAGCGCTTTGATATTACCGTTGGGCCGCACCACCCGCGCATATTGATTCGCCACCTCGGCGCGCCCCTCACGGATTTGTTGCACAATGAGATAGACCGATTGAATAATGTCCAGCGGTTCAAACCCGGCAATCACGACCGGTTTGTGGTAGTCGCGGGCAATAAACTGATAGGGGCGCATCCCGATTACCATACTCACGTGGCCGGGGCCAACGAAACCAGCCAGGCGCAAATCTGGCGAGTCGAGAATGGCCTTGATGGCCGGGACAATGGTGACATGGTTACAGAAAATGGAGAAGTTGGGAATGTTTTCCGCCTGGGCGCGTAGCAGCGTGATGGCGGTGGAGGGGGCAGTCGTCTCAAAGCCAATGGCCAGGAAAACCACCTCCCGATCCGGATTCTGGCGGGCGATCTTGAGGGCGTCCAATGGCGAATAAACAAAGCGGACATCAGCCCCTTCTGCCTTGGCGTCGAGCAGGCTGCCACACGAGCCGGGCACACGCATCATATCACCAAAGGTGGTGAAGATGACGCCGTCAGTACGGGCAATAGCCAGGGCATCATCGATGCGCCCCATAGGTAAAACGCACACCGGACAACCCGGCCCATGCACCAGATCGATGTTGGGCGGCAGCAAATCTTCAATGCCATGCTTGTAAATCGTGTGGGTATGGCCGCCGCACACTTCCATGATTTGCAACGGCCGGCCCTGGCTCACCTGTTCAATTTCCTGCACCAGCCGTCGGGCCACACTTTCATCCCGATACTCATCGACATATTTCATAGGACATCTCCCGATTTACAGCTGATGAACTTGTCCCGGCCAGGCCCAGGATGACCTGCACCATTTCCAAGAGTGTGTGATACACCGTCGCCTGGGCTTCTTGAATGCGCGGAATATAGTCGCTGGGTGTCACAATGCAGAAGTCCACAGCAGCCAGCCGCGCCATCTTGCCGCCATCGTAGCCCGCCAACCCCACGGTGAGCATTCCTTGTTTTTTAGCCTGCTCGAACGCTACCAGGACGTTGGGTGAGTTGCCGCTGGTGGAAATGCCAAGCGCGATGTCGCCAGCCTGCCCAAAGGCGATGATCTGACGGGTGAAAACATTATTGAAGCCCACATCATTGCCAACCGCCGTGATCACCGCGATGTCATTGACCAGGGATACGGCCGGCAGCGAGCGCCAACCAGGTTGTGGGGGATGAAAGAAATCAGCAACAATATCCTGGGCATCGGTGGCGCTGCCGCCATTGCCGAAGGCAAAGAGCGTCGCCCCCCCGGCAAAGGCCTGGGCCATAGCCTGTGCGGCAGCGATGATGTCTGGCTCATACCGCGCCAGGGTCAAGCGACGCAAGGCCACAATTTCCTGACATTTCGTCAGGGTGGAATGGCGCACCTGAGCCAACACTTCCTCAGCGTTAACTTCCCCGCCCTCAAACAGAAAGGGGTAAAAAAGCCGGTCGTACTCGGATCCCTCAATGGGAGTTGTCATCTTGTCCAACCGTTTTGCTCAGACGTGTCAGCCGAGGCGTTCTAAGGCGACGCCGCCATGTACCAAGACGATCTGCCCCACAGCCACATCCTCCAGCAAGGTGATATCGATGTCTCGCATCTGTCCCTCTAAATGGACAACGGCCAACCCCTCAGCCTGTTTGAGGCGCAGGATGACGGCCGGCCGGGCGTCATCACCACACGTCAAACAATGGCCGTGAAGATCCGTCTCACAAGAAGCGCCCAAAGGGGTAACAGGTGGCAGCACAGGCTGGAGGTAAAAAATGTCGCTCATACCAGCATTCCCTCATGTTCAAAAAAGACATGTACCAATTCCCACAAAATGTGGTAAAGGGTTTCGTGCGTCTCCTGCACAACCAGCAGATCATCATCCATAACACAGAAGCAGAAATCCAGCCCGACCGCTGCCAGCCGGCCGCCGCCGCCGCCACCGCCTGTCAACCCCAGTGTCAGTAGCCCCATCGCCTGCGCCTGGCACAACGCCAGCACAACATGGTCATCCTCGTCCTGATCAGAATGAGCAAAACCCAGGGCTATATCTTGGGGCCGGGCCAGGGTCAGCAGCTGGCGTGTAAAGGGGAGACCCAACAGCACACTGTCGTTGGTCAGAGATATGGCCGGCAAGGCGCGCTTGCCCACAATCACAGGATGGACAAACTCGACCGAGACATGCTGAGCGTCGCTGGCCCAAAAACCATTACCAAAGGTGATGAGCCGGCCGCCTTGGTGAAAGCGCCGGGCCATCGCCCAACAAGCTTCGGCAATACGGTTCGCTTCGGCCGTCAGGAAAGCCTCCGGTACGACCATACTCCGTTCAAAACGAGCCGTGGCCAGGCGGTGTAAATCAATGGTGGCGTTGTGACCGTTGGTTTGCGCCATCTTTACTTCTCGACTTGTCGGCTAAATATCACTGCTGGCTAACATCTGTAATTCGTCCTGGTACGCCTCGCCCAACTGGCGCAACAAAGCTAATGTCTCCTGGGCTTCCAACTCATCAATTTTGCTCATAGCAAAACCGACATGCACCAAAACCCAATCGCCTTGTCGAATGCCATCCGGGCGCACCAGCGCCACGCTGACGTTGCGCCTCACACCAGACACCTCCACTTTGGCGATGTCGTTGGCCTCGTCCACAAATTCAACAATTTGGCCTGGAATTCCAAGACACATATATGCGCTCCTCAATTGATGACCGTACTCCGAGCGGCGGCTATAGTCGATTGTTCCCTCAGCGCTAAAAACTACCCCCGTTCTATAATAGTAACATAGGTTGTCATGCACCATGGGGAGCCTGTATCACCCCGGTATAGCGTGAGATTAGCCCACAAGTACTTACTTTTTTGATACCCAGGTACTCATTTGCGCCCCAGCCAGCGCCACCCGGCATCAGCGTCTGGCAGGAAGTGGTATAATGTAAGCTAGCTACCTGGCATTTCCGTCGGCACGTCGCCATACCCCCGTGAAAACGGGTGTAATGTTACTTCCATGACCACACAAGCTAGAGATAAACAGATGCAGCACAATGGGGCCACTGGCGCGCTTGGCAATCAGTTTGAGCGACAGCTGGAAACGCTCCTTCAGCTGTGGTTTACTTTGTCAGGCGACGGCGCTGTGGAAGAGATGGAGGCCGACCTGCGGGCTGGCTCCAAAGATGACCCGGCGACGCCGCGCCCGACGCCGGAAACCATAGCGGGAGGTATCCATCAACTTCTGGTGGAGCACTCCTTCCAGGGATTGGCTCTCGTCCAGAACTTCGACATTGTGTACGCCAACCCCACTCTGAGCCAGATCACCGGTTACAGCCTGGAGGAGATGCGCCTCTTTTCCGCGGCGATTATTATAGCTACCTTGCGCTCTGAAAACCGGACACGCGCCTGGCAGCGGTTGGTGAGCTCGCTCATGACCGGGACGTTGCCGCCCCAGCTAGAGCTCTGCTTTCCCCATAAAGATGGGTCGGTACGTTGGGCAGAGACCTATGCCAGAGGAGTGATGTTTCGGGGCCAGCCCACTATCCTGATCACTTGCGTCGATATCACCGAACGCAAGCGCATGGAATTGGAACTCCAACAATTGTATGGAGAGCTGGAACTGCGGGTGCGCGAACGAGCCGAAGCCCTGGCGACGATCAATGGAACCCTGCAGGCTGAAATTGTCGAACGTCGGCAGGCGGAAGAGGCCTTGCAACAGGCGCGGACGGAACTGGAGATGCGGGTGCAGCAACGCACCGAAGAATTGGCCAGGGTCAACCAGGCGCTGCAATCTGAAATTGCCGAACGCAAACAAATTGAGGCTGCTCTCAGGCGTAGCGAAGAGCTATTCCGCGCCCTGAGCGAAAACGCCGCTGACATCATCTCCGTCATTGCCGGTGATGGTGCCATCCGCTACGAAAGCCCCTCCATCAAGCGGCTGCTGGGGTATGAGCCGGAGGAGTTGGTGGGCCATAACGCCTTTGATTACATCCATCCTGATGATCGGGAGCGTGTCTGGCATGTTTTTCAAGAGGCGGCCGCTGTGCCGGGAAGAATGCGGGCGGCCGAGTTTCGCTTCAAGCACAAAGATGGGGCCTGGCGTATTCTGGAATCCATCGGCAAAAATCTGTTGGGCAATCCCGTTGTCGATGGCGTGGTAGTGCATTCACGTGACATCACGCGGCGCAAGCAAATTGAAGATGAGAAAGCCCGCTTACTTGAGAAGGTGCAGAAACAGCATGAGCAGTTGCGCGCTTTGGCGGAACAGCGCCGACAACTGGCCAGGAAAGTGATCCTGGCTCAAGAGGAAGAAAGGTATCGCGTCTCGCGTGAACTGCACGATGAGGCTGGCCAGGCCCTGACGGCCCTCAAGGTGAGTCTGGAAATGATGCTGGCGGAGCTGCCCCTAACACAAGAACAGGGAGATACAGCCAAATCTTTTCAGCGGCGCATCGCCGGGGCGTTGGCGTTATGTGAGACAACGATGGCCCAAATTCGCATATTGGCCCATGATTTACGCCCGGCCGCCCTGGATGATCTGGGTCTGAACCTGACATTGGAAGGCTTTTGTCGCGACTTTGTGGAGCGAACCCAGTTACGCATCGATTACTTCGGCCAGGAACTACCTACCATGCCGGGGGAGGTTGAAATTTGCCTCTATCGCTTTTTGCAAGAGGCGCTGACCAACGTCGCCAGGCACGCCCACGCCCAACGAGTTGTGGTGAAATTGGATTGTCAGGGGGACAGCGTAACCCTATCGGTGGAGGATGATGGGCTTGGGTTTGAGGGCCTAGTTGGAAAAGGCTCCCCTCACCCTGCCAAAGGTATTGGTTTGTTGGGGATGCAAGAGCGCCTGGAATCACTCGGTGGGCGTCTGCAGATTGAAACCGCGCCGGGTAGAGGGGTGCGGCTGACAGCCAGGGTGGCGTACACACCCGGCGGCTGAACCGGCCGGCCACTCTTAACGCCCGAAGGATAAAAAGCCGTGAAGAAGAAGATAAAAGTGATTTTGGCTGAAGATCACCATGTGGTGCGCACAGCCTTCGCGGCTCTGTTGACCAAAGAGAATGACATGGAGGTCATTGGGGAGGTGTCTAACGCCGGGGATTTGTTGGAAGCGGTGGAGCGCCTCAAACCCGACGTTTTACTCCTGGATGCTCACATGCCGGGCGGTAAAGTCATCACCGTGGCCCAACTCTTGCACCACCAACATCCTCAGGTGCGTATCTTGGTGCTGTCTGCTTATGAACGCAGTGAATATGTTGTCGGGTTGGTGCGCGCCGGCGTGATGGGTTATGTTTTGAAACATGACTCGTCAGATATGTTGGTGGAGGCGGTGCGCGTGGTGGCCCGAGGCGAGGAGTGGCTATCGCCGCGTGTGGCAGACATTCTCATGAAGGCCATGCGCAACTACAACGATAGACCGGCAGCCAAATTAACAGATCGAGAAGTAGAAGTCCTGGCTCTGATGGCTCAGGGATATAAAAATGATGAGATTGCCAATGAGCTGGTGATCACCACCTCCACGGTTAAGAACCATGTGCGGCGGATCTTTCGCAAGTTGGGGGTGGAAACGCGGGTGGATGCGGTCTTATATGCCCTTGAACATGAGCTTGATCGCCCCCGGATCGAACACGCCGAATCGTAGCCCCGGCCGGTCGACGCCTTATCCTCAACCACGCCCCGGCCGACACAGCGGCACGAACTGTCCCTCTACCCTGGTGGTCTTTTTGTGGCATAATAAACCCCATGCACACTTTCCTTGCTCACTCCGCTTCACCTACTATCGAACCCTTTCACAAGGAGGCGCTAACCGATGTTGAATGGGAAGCGCTGGCGGTGCTGTACAATCATGAGCGGCTGGAGATAGACCCGGAATTGGTTCCCCTGGATGGGGCTGAGTTGCGCCGCCGTCTGTTGCCCTCGGAGAACTTCTATCGTGAGCAACATTGGTGGGTATGGAACGCCGAACGAACGGAGGTGATGGCTCGCGGGGAGTTGGGCTACCTGGTTGACATGCAAACCAATCAACATCTGGCAGATTTTAGGATGATGGTAGCCCCGGCCTACCGTCGGCGTGGGTTGGGTCGGACACTGCTCCGTCCCATTGTGGAAGCCGCCGCCCAGATTGGTCGCCAGACGCTGACCGTCCATACCACCTCGGCCGTGCCGGCCGGCATGGCCTTTGTGCAGCGTCTTGGTGCACAACCGGGGTTGCAAATGGTCACCAACGATTTGCAGATGGCAGAGTTGGATAGTGCGTTGTTATACCGCTGGATCGCCCAGGCCCAGGAGCGGGCCAGCGACTATGAGATCATCTTTCTAGAGGGCACCTACACGCCAGATATGCTGCCGGCCATGGCGGAGATGCTCCAGCTGATGAACACCGCCCCCAGAGAGGATATGCCCTTCGAGGACATCCACTGGACGCCAGAACAGTTAAGCGAGATAGATGCCAGTTTGGAGCATGGCGGGATTGTTCGTTGGACAGTTGTGGCGCGTCAACGCGCCAGCGGCCGGCTGGTGGGTTACTCCTCCGTTTATTGGAGCGCCTTTCAACCCTTTTTACTCAACCAGGGCGATACTGCGGTGCATCCCGATCATCGGGGCCGGGGTTTGGGGCGTTGGCTCAAGGCCGCCATGCTGCAACGAATACGCCAGGAGCGGCCGGAGGTACGGCGTGTGCGCACCGGCAACGCCGGCTCCAACGCCCCTATGTTGCAAATCAACCGCGAACTTGGTTTCCGCCCTTCCATGAGCGACACCTTGTGGCATGTACCTCTGGAAAAAGTCCAGGCTTACCTGGCCCCGGCCGAAAGGCTTTAGCTCGTGGCCAGGGCGGGCAGACGCAAGGTGAAAGTTGAGCCGTGCTGAGGCGTCGAGGTAACCTGGATGCTGCCCTTGTGCGCTTCCACCAACGCTTTGACAATCGCCAGACCCAGGCCAGAAGCTGGCGACTGACCGGCCCGCTGCCGCGATTTATCCACTCGATAAAAGCGCTCAAAAATGTAGGGGGTATCTTCCGGCGCGATCCCGGCCCCGGTATCGCGCACCGCCATCACCACCTCATTCCCCTCCTGCGCTGCCGTAAGGACAATTTCTCCCGCGGTGGTATGGCGCAGCGCATTGGCGACCAGGTTGTTGAGAACCTGGGTCATGCGATCCACATCCACCATGATGGAGGGCAAGTCATCAGCAGCCTCCAGGCGTAAGGCTATCCCCTGTTGCTCGGCCGCCAGAACATATTTCAAGCCTGCCCGCTCCAACAAAGCTTTGGGATCGACAGCCCGCAAGTTGAGCGCCAGTCCGCCTGTTTCAGCCAGCGACAGGGTGCGCAAATCATTCACCAGCCGCTCCAGGTGCATCACCTCATCCACCATGATGCCATACAGCTCCGGTGAGCCAGCCAGGGTCTGGTCTTGCAGCGCTTCCGCATAACCTCGTAAAATACTCAGGGGGGTGCGTAGATCGTGGGCGATGTCGGCCGTCATCTGTTTTTGCACCTGGCTGGCGTGCGCCAGGTCGTGACTCATCTGGTTGAAAGAAGCTGCCAGCCGGCCGAGCTCATCGTCGTTGGGCACATCCACCTGAAGGCCCAACTGCCCCCCGGCCATCGCCTGGGCTGCCTCGGTTAAGGCGTGAATAGGGCGTGTGAGCGTGCGCGTCAGCCACAGGCCAAGCGCCAACGCCAGCAAGCCCGCTATCCCGGCGCTCACAATCGCGGCCCACGTCACACCACTGAGGAAGGCGCTTTCACCATTCAGCGGCAAGCCCGGCCGGTTACCGGCAAAACGCTCCTCTTCTAGCAGCGCCACCCCCACCCGCTCGCCGTTGACCTCGATAGCTACCCCACGCGCCAGGGTATCTGCTTCGTAGGCAGCAGGCCCCACCCGCGGCCCAGGACCGTAGGCAATGTTGTTCTGTTCATCTACCACCACCACGCGGTTGCCCCAGGTGTGCAGACGGCGGTCGCTCTGCACAAAACGCTCCACCCCTTCCCAATCCCCTTTAACCAGATAATAAGCGCTAAGGGCGTCGCTGAGCGCCTCCAGGTCGCGGTTGCCCACAAAGCGACTAAATTCAACCCGCGTGCGCAGACCGGTCAGCAGCGCCACCAGGATAGCGCCGATGATGCCAACGGTTACAAAGCTTAAGGTCAGTCGGGTAGCCAGGGAACCCATAGTAAGCTCGCTGAGCGAGGCCGATCACAGCATCTGCCTCTACACGGGGGCGAACACCCAGAGGCTCGCTCCCGTGAAAACGGGAGTTCGCTCCTACAAAGGATTATCGGCGTCAGGCGTGAAGCGATACCCCATGCCATAAACCGTTTGGATGTAGACTGGTTTGCTGGGATTGGGCTCAATCTTGGCGCGCAGATTGCGAATGTGAACATCAATCGTGCGCTCGTATCCTTCGTAGGCATCACCGGAAGTGTGTTCCAACAAATCAAGGCGGGAAAAAGCGCGGCCGGGGGAGGAGATGAGCGCCACGAGAATGGCAAACTCGGAAGGGGTTAAATCCACCCGTTGCTCGCTAACCTTGACCGCCCGGCCGGCGCGATCCACCACAATGTTGCCGGCGCGCAACAGGGCAGCTTCCACAGGTTCGCCCGACGCGCGTCGCAAAACCGCCCGCACCCGCGCCAGCACCGCCCGCGTACTGAAAGGCTTGGTGATATAGTCGTCTGCGCCCAGTTCCAACCCCAGCACCTCGTCTGTCTCTTCCACCTTGGCTGTCAACATGATAACGGGGGTGGCGGATTCGCGCCGAAACACGCGCATGAAATCAGAGCCGGACATTTCGGGCATCATAAGATCCAAAATGATGAGGTCGGGTTTCTCGTAACGCGCCACATACAACGCCTCGCGTCCGTTGCCCGCCTCCACCACTCGATACCCTTCACGTTCCAGATATACCCGCAGGAGACTCCGCAATTTGACTTCGTCGTCCACCACCAAAATTGTTTGCGCCATAGCTGTATCCTCTGAATGTCAGCGCCCTCAGAGCGCCAACATTCCCATTATAGGTGAAACCTGTTCAAAAAATGTTAAGAAGGTGTTGGGGAAGCGCGAAGGTAGGCTAGACAGGTGTTTGCGCTTCCATATACAGCTCCGCCAGCCTTACCGGCCGGTGATCCCAACAGGTTCCCCATCACTTCCTAACATTTTCTGAACAGCCGGCCGCTATCATGGGCCTTATCAACACACAACCGCCACGCCAATGCGCGGCAACAAACGATACAAGGAGACACATCATGTCACTTATCAAACGCTTGACCTACGTAGCCCTGGGCGCTGTCGCCTCTCTGGCATTAATCTTCGGCATCTACTCCGCCAGCGCTCAAACCGATAGCGACTCCGACGCCGAAACGGAGACCGAGACCATTGTACCCGAAAGTGGGTGGGGCCTTTTCTCCGGCCGGGGTGGTCGTTTCGACCGCGGCGGCTGGCTGGGCAGTGAAACCGGGGATAGCACCCTGGCGGAGGCCTTGGGCATCACCACCGATGAACTGGAA
Organism: Anaerolineae bacterium; assembly: GCA_034435495.1. Classification (GTDB taxonomy): domain Bacteria; phylum Chloroflexota; class Anaerolineae; order Promineifilales; family Promineifilaceae; genus DAOTXO01. Next base: position 616 of record DAOTXO010000049.1, on the reverse strand, counting down.
GCGGCCGTCGAGAGTGCCTACGCAACCGCTCTGGAACAAGCAGTAGCCGAAGGTCTGTTGACCGAGGAAGAGGCTGAGGCGCTGACGACCAACCCACGCTTCCATCATGGCTTGAGCTTCCTGGGAAGCGAGATTGATTTCGATGCTCTGCTGGCCGACGCTCTGGGCATCTCCGTCGAGGAGCTGCAAGCAGCTCAGGAAACCGCCTTCGCGGCGCGCCTGACAGCTATGGTCGAGGCGGGTTACCTGACCGAGGAACAGGCGGCGCTGATGCAAGCGTATCGCAGCGTCGAGGGGTATCTGGATTACGACGCCCTGAATGAGTCAGTGCAATCTTTCTACCAGGCGGCCGTCGAACAGGCTGTGGCTGAGGGCGCAATTACCCAGGAGCAGGCTGACCAAATGCTGGAAAATCTGCCCAACTTCAGTATTCGCGGGCTGGGTCGCCCCTTCGGCTTCGGCGGACATGAGCGCGGTCATCATGGTGGCCCCGGCGGGTTCCGTGGCTTCTTTCAGCCCTCAACCCCCACCACCCCGGAGGTCTCGCCCAGCGGCGTAAATGCTTAACTTCTTCCTGATCTTCTTCTCCTCCTCTCTCCAAGTCGGGGGGGGGGGG
>DAOTXO010000048.1:0-9739 GCA_034435495.1 Anaerolineae bacterium | reverse complement strand
ATGACCTGGACACCCGCCAGACCTTCACCGTGGCTGATGGCCCAGCCTGGCAAGACCAGCCCTATGTCCACCACGGCCTTATCACCTGGATGCAGCAGTGGGATGAAACGCTGGACCACAACCAGATTTGGGGCCTGGACTTTGCTACCGGTGAGCGCTTCCTGGTCTACGATGAGTGCGAACCTTACAATTATAGTTGTCCCACTACTGACGATGGGCCGGTCAGTTATGCGGACCTGGTGGTGTGGATCGAGGACAACAGCGCCAACAACCAATTCATCCTCACCCTGCGCGGTGCGCGCCGGCTGACACAGCACACCTTCATGCCTCTGGTGCGGCGTTGACCTGATACAAAGCACCAGACGCTTCTCAAGCGTCTGGTGCTTCTATCTTCTTCTACCTTTTGGGAAAGGCGTAAGGGATCAGATACCGACCGGGGGCGACGTAACCACGTCAGCCTTTTTAACAAAGATGAGGTTGTTGTTGAATACGTCCACCACCACGCGATCCCCCTTGGTGAATTCACCTTTGAGCATCCGCACTGACATGGGGCTTTCCACGAACCGTTGTAAGGCGCGCTTGAGAGGCCGGGCGCCAAAATCTTTGTCAAAACCCTGGTCGGCCAACCATTCGCGAGCCGCCTGGGTTAGCTCCAGATGAAGATCGTAATCCGCCAGGCGCTTTTCGATATCTTTCATCTGCAGATCCACAATCCGAATCACATCGGCGCGTGTCAGCGGCTCAAAAATAATGATTTCATCAATGCGGTTGATGAATTCCGGCCGGAAGGTGCGCTTCAATGCCTCTTCAATCTCCTGATGCGCCTTCTTGTCTTCCGTATCTCCTACACCGGCAAAGCCGAGCGCGCCGGAACGACGCACAAAGGATGTGCCGACGTTGCTGGTCATCACCACCACCGTGTTGCGGAAGTTGACAATGCGCCCCTGGCCATCCGTCAGGCGGACATCATCCAACAGCTGCAACAAGGCGTTCCAGACATCGGGATGTGCCTTTTCAATCTCGTCGAACAAGACCACACTGTAGGGGCGACGACGCACCGCTTCTGTCAACTGACCGCCCTGCTCATACCCCACATAGCCGGGGGGCGCGCCAAAGAGACGGCTGACAGTGTGTTGTTCGCGATATTCGCTCATATCCACGCGCACCAAAGCGTCTTCATCGTCAAAAAGAAACTCCGCCAGGGCCTTGGCCAGCTCAGTCTTGCCCACGCCGGAACTACCCAGGAAAATGAAGGAGCCGATCGGCCGGCGCGGGTCGCTGAGGCCGGAGCGGCTGCGGCGAATGGCGTCCGCCAGAGCGGCAATGGCGCGATCCTGGCCGACTATCCGCTCGTGCAAACGCTCCTCCATCGTCAGGAGCTTGACCGCTTCGGTCTCCATCATTTGGGTGACCGGAATGCCAGTCCAGGCTGACACGACCTCGGCAATGTCGTCTTCATCCACCATCTCATCCAGCGAGTTTTCCGCCTGCCATTTGTCGTAGACCGCTTGAAATTGGCTCTCCAGGCGCAGCCGCTCAGCCCGGGCGGTGGCGGCGCGCTGGTATTCGCGGCCTGAGGCGGCTTCTTCTTCTTCAGCTTTCAGCTGATCTATCGACTTTTTGAGCGTTTTTAAGTCAGGCGTCAAGGTGTGCAAAGCAACCCGCAACTTGGCAGCTGCCTCATCCATCAAATCAATCGCCTTATCGGGCAGGCGACGGTCGGTGACATAACGCGCTGAGAGTTTGGCAGCCGCCACCAGGGCGGCATCGGAAAAGGTAACGTTGTGATGCGCCTCATACCGGCCGCGCAACCCGCGCAGCATATCAATGGTCTCCTCCACCCCCGGCTCATCCACGAAGACTGGGGCGAAGCGGCGCTCCAGGGCGCTATCGCGCTCAATGTATTGGCGGTACTCGTCCAGGGTGGTGGCCCCAACGCATTGCAGCTCCCCCCGCGCCAGGGCTGGCTTCATCATGTTGCTGGCGTCCATCGCTCCCTGGGCCGCGCCCGCTCCCACCACCGTGTGGAGTTCATCAATGAAGAGGATAATCTCTCCCTGGGCCTGTTGAATCTCTTGAATGGCCGCCTTAAGCCGCTCTTCAAATTCACCCCGAAAGCGGCTGCCCGCCACCATCGCTCCTAGATCAAGAGAGAGAACGCGCTTATTGAGCAGGTTATTGGGGACATCACTGCTGACAATTTTCTGAGCCAGACCTTCCACGATGGCGGTTTTACCCACGCCCGCCTCACCAATCAGCACCGGGTTATTTTTGGTACGCCGACTGAGCACTTGAATGACACGCAGAATCTCGGCATCGCGCCCAATGACAGGATCGAGACGCCCTTCTTTGGCCATCTGCGTGAGGTCGCGGCTGAACTTTTCCAGGGAACGGAAGCGCGTTTCTGCCTGGGGATCGGTGACCCGTTTGCCGCCCCGAATCTGTTGGATAGCGCTCATCACCCGCTCGCGGGTGACGCCAAACTCCTGCAAGATACGCGCAGTGGGTGTGTTGCGCTCCGCCAACATCGCCAAAAAGATGTGCTCGGTGGAGATGTAATCATCTTTTAAATTACCCGCCTCTCGTTGCGACAGTTCTAGTACGGTGCGGATGCGGGGGGTGTAAAAAATCTGGCCTGTCCCACCGCTGCCATAGACCGCCACTTTGGGCGTGCGGCGCAACTCCTGGTCGACGCGCTCTTGAATAGCCGCCATGTCCGCATTGAGTTGGGCCAAAATTTGCGCCACCATACCATCAGCCTGGTCGAGCAGGGCCAGCAGGAGATGTTCGGTATCCACCTGGGTGTGGTTATAGCGTTGGACAAGTTCATAAGCGCGCGCCGCGGCGTCTTGGGCGCGCTCGGTAAAGCGATCAAAGCGCATACTTTTTTCCCTCAGAAAAGGTCATCGCGTCTCTGCTTGGGGAAGAGGCGGTGAATGAACCAGTTACCTGTCGTTACGTGGTCGGCCCGCGGTTCACCTGGTAATGAGCGATGCCGGGGCACTCATCTTAGAAGTATAGCGTGGCAGAGTTGGAGGCGTATAAGAACGGCCGGCCGACCGCATCAGAAATGAATAAATAAAACGGGGTGTGACCCAGGGTTCAAAGCACACGTGTGCCGGCCTCATCGAAGCCGTCCCCCCAGGCCAGAATTTTCAGGGGCGTCACTTCTACCAGTCGCCAGGTGGTGCTGTCATCGAAGCGAAAATCCCACTCATATTTGTTGAAGAAATATTCGGCTAGCTCTTCGGTTGTGGCGCGGTTGGCAGCGTGGGCTTCGCCCTCGATCAGGATGACACGTTGGGTGTCGGGCAAAGCCAGGGAGACACGCTGGTTACTCAACAAATTGACCCATTTCTGGGTGTCTGTTCCGGTGCAAAAATAGATTTTGTCGTGCAGCCAGACAAACCAGACCGGCGTCAGGTGGGGCCGGCCGTCAGCCCGCACTGTCGCCACCCAGATGTCCATTTCCCGTCCCAGGCGTCCTTCAATAGCGCGCCAGCGCTCTCGATTCGCTCGCATAACCTCACCGCCGTGGCAGCTTGCTGAACAGGATTATACCGAATAGGACAATCCTGGGGCTACCTGGCGCGGCCAACTTGTGCTCAATCGCTACACCGGTCGTCAGACCGTCTTAGCGCTGACGGGCAAAATGAGCCGGCACGCCTTGAATGGGTTGGGGCATGGGCATCCCGCAATCACTGCCGGCCACAAAATCGGTGATAGAACAGTAGCGCCCATAGGGGGCATAATCGCCAATAAAGTTCTGCGCCTCCTGACCGGCGGCCGGCTGTTCAGGATCATAAGGGGGCACGTTGATGATCGAGCCACTGAAATCCGGGTGGGGCACCATCTGACGATAGAGTAACATGGGGTTGGTCAGATTATACCACACCATGTAGTTATACCCACGCGCCGCCGCCACCAGACGCAGAAAGTCGCTGTCGGGGCCGACCACCACGTTGAAGAAGCCATCCTGGTTGAGCAGAAACTCATCGTCGGCGATACATTCACTGGTGCGGGTGCTGATCTGCCCGCCCATGCACAAGGACATGTAACGCACTTCTTCATCGCCAGTGAAAACCGCTTCCGGGTGTTCATAGGTATCCAGGAAGGTGGGAGGATACAGGCGCACCACCAGCAACCGGCCGAAAGTCCGGGGAGCCAGGCGCGCCACCAGATATTTGTTGTCGTCATTGGGGTAATAGCCCTCGCCGCCTGAACGGTAGAAACTGACCAGGCTATCGGCCGGCGGCCCTAAATCGGGATCAACGGGGATGGGGGGGACGGCACTCAACGTCGGGGGACAGGGCACAGGCTCCCCCGTGTCGTCATCAAAGGCCTCAATCACTGGCAACGGCACTCCCCCATCTTCAAAGCCAGCGTCTGGCCGGTAGACACGCAGCATGAAGGTTGGATATTCGGTCTCTGGGGTGCTGACCAGGGTATTCAGCTCCCCCACCCGCTCGCTGTCCCAGGGCACAATCCACAACGTGAAGGCGCGATTGGGGGCGTGGCGGTCAACCCCAGGGTGGTAGGGGTTGACATTGCCGGCGTCAGGCACAATCAAGGTATCGCGCAACGAGTTATCGGCCGACCCTCCGTTCAGGGTAGGGTAAAAATGGTAGCTGCTGTTGCGAGCATAGGGGTAAAGGCCTTGCAGGCGAAAGGCAACATTTTGGGCGCTGGGATCATCGCCATCATAACGCCAAAACCAGTAGGTGGCGTTCAATTCAGGGTAAAAATAGGCCTCTTCAGTAAAAGGAGGGCTCCAATAGTCGGTGCAGTTGTTCTGCACCCCAACATCGCCGACCCCGTGTGCGGCGACGGAGATGGGGGCGGTTCCCGCTCCCAAAAGGCTGAGAATCAGAACGCAAACCAAAGCCCCGGTTCCAGTACGGAAATAACGTGCTGCCATGTATCTTTCTCTCCCTGGTTGCGGGCCGGGGCTGGCGCTGGCTATGTCAGTGATTGGATAGGGCGCACAGGCGCAACGTCCCCGGCCGGCCGATGGCGATGTCCATCAAGATATTATGCCTGTGTAGTATAAAAGGGGGGTGAGCAGGATGCAACCTGTGCCGGCCGGCGCGCTAGGCAGCAGTAGCAGCCCGCAACTCCATTCGTGCTTTGCCCTGAAGCGCCAGGAGGCGCGCCCGGCAGGCGTCATCGAAAGGAGCCAGAGTCATGATCACCCCGTCTTCGTTGGTATCTTTGTAGTAACGCCGCCGCACCCCCACCGTCACAAAGCCCAGCCGGGCGTAGAGCTGTTGCGCCGCCAGATTGTGCTGGCGCACTTCCAGCGTCGCCAGGGCCGGCCGAAAACGCCAGGCATCCAATAAGGCATGGAGCAACAGCCACGCCCCCCATCCCTGCCTGCGCCAGGCGGGATGCACAGCAATCATGCTGATGTGCATCTCGTCCGCCATCAACCAGTAGCCTACATAGCCGATCAGCATCTCGCCCCGGCCCAAAACAGCGTAATGCGCCAGCGGGTTATCGGTCAGCTCGTGACGATAACCGACGGCCGTCCAGGGAGTGGGGGTGGAGAGCGCTTCCAGCGCCAGCACAGCCTCGATGTCGTCCAGGCGCATGGGGCGCACCACAAACGGGCCTATGGTGCTGTCAGAGGGGTGATCATCCTTCATGCCCATCATTACGGCCGGCCGGGTTGCCCAGATAAATGGGGGTCAGGCTGACGGGGTCGGCCGGCTGGCGGCTGCGCAGGCGTCGCCAACCCAGTTCTGCCAGATAGCCGGCCCGACGCACCCCAGCGGCGGCCCCCACCACCTGAAAAGTAGGGCTGGCGGCGCGGATCAACTGGCGCGCTGCGGCCGAGATCTCACCGGCAAAGGTGACAGGGCCGGAGAGGTCAGCCAGAAACTGTTCCCAGGTTTGAAGCGTAGGCCCAGCACTGGCGCGCCAGCCCCACCGATCGTGCCACAGGTAGCGGGCGCACGCGATTCGGCCGCGGCCGGCTTCCACCACCACCGCCAACTGGCCTGTCCCCTGCCCGAAAGCTGCGGCGATAATATCGAGGGTGGGCACGCCCAGCAACGGCAGGTTGTAGGCCAGGGCGTAACCTTTGGCGAAACCCAACCCCACTCGCAGCCCGGTATAGGAGCCGGGGCCAAGGGCGACCGCCACAGCCTTGAGGTCGGTGGGTTCTACACCAACTTTACGCATCATATCGTCCACGGCCGGGGCCAGTTCCACCGTCTGTCGTTGGAAGCATTGCCAGCCCATCTCCATCACCACGGCGCTCCCATCGTGGAGCCCCAGAGCCGTCCATCGCGTTGCCGTATCCAGAGCCAAAATCATAGGTCGGTTGGGCCAAAGGCGCGCCGGCTCAATAGCCAAAGGCGCTCAGGCGGAAATCCAACAGCAATTGCCGGGCACGGTCGCCATGCGCTGTGAGGCGCAAGCCGCGCCGGGTTTCGCTCACATGGCGCAAGGCCACCCATAGATGCGCCGGGGGCAGGAAAGCACCCAAACGCTCCGGCCACTCGATCATCAGCACGCCGGGTGCATCCAAAACATCTTCCAGGCCGGCGGTAACGATGTCGGCGGCGGTGGTCAGCCGATAACAATCCACGTGATAGAGCATCACCCCATCACGCGCCCGTGGATATTGGTTGATCAGGGTGAAAGTGGGGCTGGTGACACGGCCGGCCGTGCCCCAGCCGCGCCCAATGCCCCGCGCCAGGGTGGTCTTGCCCGCTCCCAGGTCGCCCGCCAGGCAGAGGATGTCATGAACGTGCAACAACTCCCCCAGGCGAATGCCCAGGCGGAGGGTTTGCTCCTCACTGTTGCTGACAAAATCCAGCGTGTCGTCGGTCAAAATAGCCATGGCGCTTCAGGTTGACGGTTGGCATCGCCACCGCCCGGCGACAGCGCGCCTTGCGGCTGATTATACCTATCCTGGACGATCATGGTATGATAGGGGCGTGAATTCTTAAGGAAGTCAGGGCGTTTCCATCATACCTGCGCGCCGCCGCCCCTGAGCCAGGGGGCGGGGCGGGATAGAGGCTATGCGCATTCTCATCATCTCGGATATTCACGCCAATCTAACCGCTTTAGATGCTGTGTTGACCCACGCTGCCGGGGCGTGGGAGATTTTATGGTGCCTGGGGGATGTGGTGGGCTATGGGCCTGACCCCAACGAATGCGTCGCCCGGCTGCAAAGCTACCCCCACACCAGCCTTTCAGGCAACCATGATTGGGCTGTATTGGGGCGGTTGGACATCACCACCTTCAACGACGAGGCGCGCACCGCCATTGAGTGGACGCAAAAGATGCTCACGCCCGAAGCCCAGGCCTATTTGGAGCCTTTGCCCTCGCGGATTGATCTGCCTCTGTTCACACTGGCGCACGCCAGCCCCCGGCAACCCGTGTGGGAGTATATTGCGGACTTACAAACGGCGGAGGAGAATTTCGCCCACTTCGACACGCCGTTCTGTCTGGTAGGGCACACCCATTTTCCGGCCGTGTTTCACCAGTTGCCGCCCACCCGGCGCGTCGTCGGCTACTACGCCGATTACGCCCACCCCGTTCTGCTGACACCGGAGATGCGCCTCATCTTAAACCCTGGCAGCGTGGGGCAACCCCGCGACAACGACCCCCGCGCCGCCTACGCCATCCTGGATACAGAAGCGATGACATGGCAACATCATCGGGTGGTGTATGATGTACAGGTCACGCAGCAACGAATGCGACGACACCGCCTGCCGACCCGGCTGATCAAACGCCTGGAACAAGGGTGGTGAATCAGCGCGCCCGTCACACCCACAAGCGGGCCAGGTGATCCAGCGCCAGGGTCAGGTCACGAATGGCGTTGATGTTACGCACGGAACCATGCCCTTCGTCGCGGGTGATGATCATCTCCACCGGCTGCCCGTTGGCCTGAGCCTGTTGCGCAAACCGGATCACCGGCTGGATGGCGCAACGGGAATCATTCTCACCGTGGATGATGAGCAGAGGAGCTTTCAGCTGCGCCAAATGGGTGATGGGGGAACGTTCGCGGTATAAGTCAGGTTTTTCCTCGGGCGTCCCGCCAAAGAAGTGAACATCGTAATAGCGGAAGGAAGCATCCAGAAGATAGTAATCTTCCACCCAATCCGCCACCGGCACGATGCCCACCCCGCCAGCCCAGGCCTCGGGTTGGGTGGTTAACGCCCACAAGGTGAGGTAGCCGCCATAACTGCCCCCCATAATGGCCGGCCGCGTACCCAAACCCAGCAGTTGCATGGCATAGCGCGCCCCATACAGCACATCCTGAGCGTCCCCACCACCGATGTCGCCCAGATTAAGGTCGCGAAAGGCGGCTCCAAAGCTGGTGCTGCCGCGATAGTTGGGAGCAAAGACATGATAGCCGGCCAGGGCCAGCGCTTGCAGGTCGTTGCGCCACATATCCGCCGTGACTGAGGTTGGGCCGCCGTGAGCATAGACCACCAGCGGCGCATCTGAGCGCGGCTGGCGTAGCAGCCAACCCTGAATCAACCGGCCGTCGAAGGAGGGATACCAATGGCATTCAGCCTGGACAAAAGGCATCTCCGTTGTTGTCGCCTGTAAGGTGATGGCCTCCTGCGCCTGTTGTCGCCTTAATGCGCCCGGCTGGGACAAGCTGCTTTCAATCCAGGCTGGCCCTTCGCTGGTAGCAGCCACGCTCCACGAAGAGCCGGTGCTGAGCCGGGGCGTCCAATGGCCGTTGAAGATGTCCAGGAGTTGCGGGCCTATGACGGCGTGGCGCGCCACTGTGGCCAGCAGTGTGTGATCATCGGCCCAGGTCAGATCGAGGGCATCGCCAGGGATGGGGAAACGCCCCAACTCGCGAAAATCGACCAATGAGCGGCACACCACTTCTTCATACGCCTCGTGTACGTTGGTGGTATAGGCCAGCCAATCACCGGCTACGGCCGGCCACACTTCGCGGGAGTGGTCGCTTTCGGAAAGCCACTCCTCAATCGCCCCGGTGTGCAAATCTAACACCGCCAGATCGTAGTTGGTGGAGCGGCCGCGGCTGAGGGAAAGCACCAACCGCCCCCGGCCAGCATCTAAAGCGCTGCCCTGCACCCAGCTTTCAGGTCGATAACGCGTCTGCTGGCTACCATCCCGCCGGATCAGCCGCACAAAGTTCTCCACCTGATTCGAGCCTATGACCACCCAGGCATCATCTGTTAACCAGTGGATGGCCCCCAGGCGTCCCAGCGGCTGTGTGATGTTGTGGCGCCGGCCGGCGGCAAAATCCAATACCTGCAAGGCATGGTTTTCGCTGCCGCCAGCGTCCTGACCCAGGGCGACCCAGGGGCGAGTGGCGTGTAGCACGGCCGGCCCCAGGACAGGCTCATCGCCGGGGGTTAGCAGTTGCGCGCCGCCGGTCGACCCATCCCAACGGTAGAGCAAGGGTACACCGCTGGCAGAGCTACGATAGAGAAAATCGGGGCGCTGGCGATGGCCGGTGATGCCGGTCAGGCGGGGCAAGGCATAGATAGCCTGCACCAAAGGGTAATGAGGAGTGTCCATCACGTGTTGCATACGATCATCCCACGCCGGCCGATCCCCGCTTGCGCAAGCCCCACAACAGTGGGATAATTCCGGCCAACCGGGGCCGTTAGCTCAGCCGGTAGAGCAGCAGACTTTTAATCTGTTGGTCGCAGGTTCGAATCCTGCACGGCTCATGGTTAGCCCGCCCCACCAGGGGTGGGCTTTTTTGTTGGCGTAAGCCGGCCGCACCAGAGTGCGG
>DAOTXO010000047.1:0-165415 GCA_034435495.1 Anaerolineae bacterium | reverse complement strand
CGGCCCCAACGGCTGCAGGGAGCATTCGTATCGATGGCGGACAAACGATCCGCGTGGCGGGCGCTGGGGGTGCTGTTGCTGGTCACGCTGGCGCTTCTGATAGCTCTAGATCGCCCCCTCATTCGCGGTGATGGGGTGGCCTATCTGGCCTGGGTCGATACGTTGGTGCTCGATTTCGATCTGACGTTCGACAATCAGCTGGCGCGCCTGGCCCCGGTCAACACCTACCAGATAACCTGGAACGAGACCACGCAGCGATGGGTCAACATCTTCCCCTTTGGGGCGGCTGTGTTGCAAGCTCCGTTCTATGCTGTGGGGCACGCCTTTGCGCTGCGAGGCTGGTGGGATGCCAACCCAGATTATTTCCATCAGATGCAGGGAGTGTGGCGGCCTTACAGCTTGTGGTTGATGCTGGGGGCCAACGTTTGGGGGCTGGCGACAGTCGCTCTGGGTTGGCGCATCAGTCGGCTGTGGCTGAAGCCGTGGCCGGCCACTCTGGTCACCTTTGCGCTCTTTGTGGGGACGCCCCTGGTATACTACGCCTCCGTTTCCCCTCTCAATTCCCATAATCCCGGCGCTTTCTTAACCACCCTGATGGTGTATGGTTTGGTGGGGCCGCTGGGAGCCTGGCCGGGGGAGAAGGCAGCGCGCCCGGCGACCTGGCTGTGGCTGGCGCTGGGGGTGTGCGGCGGTTTGATGATGCTGACCCGCTGGCAACTGGCTCTGGTCGCTGCGCCGATCTGGCTTTTGGTGTTGTGGCCCCGGCGTTGGCGCGGCCCCTTGTTGGCGCTCGGCGCGGCCGCCTTAACGACGCTGCCCCTGCCGCTGGTGTGGCAGACGATGTTCGGCCGCCCCTTCGTCGTGCCCTACCAGGCGGTCACGGACGCCCCTTTTTTGACCTTCCCCGGCCACACCTGGGAGGTGGCGTTGTTGTGGCTGCGCCATTCCCCCTTGTTGTGGTTGGCGCTGGCCGGCCTGCCCTTTGTCTGGCGACGCAGTCGGCGCTGGGCGCTGGCTATAGCCATTGCTATCGGTCTGCAACTCTGGCTCAACGGTGGGGTGTTGGATTGGTGGGCGGGCGAGACCTATGGGATGCGCCGCATGAGCGAGCTGTTTCCGGTGTACGTTGTGGCGGTCAGTGCCCTGCTGGCCCCGACCGGGGCGCAAGGTTGGGAACGGTATCGGCCGGCTGTGGCCGGTGCCTTGATAGCTGCCCTGATCCTCTACACCGCTTTTTACCTCTTGCTCTTCATCAACTACACCTGGACGAATCCAGCCCAGGAGTTCATCAACGACCCGGCCGTTATGTTCGCCCATTGGCAACAGCAAGAGCAGCCCTGGCAAACCACCCTGGCCGTTTGGCGCGCCCACCTTGGTCCTCTGGCCTGGTCACAGCCGGGGCCATGAGTCAACCGACTGCATTAGCGCGTTTCTAATAGAAGCTAGTCGCCCAATGGATTATAATCCACCTTGGTTACAAATTTCACAATTGGTCGGCGCCGGCCGACATCCAGACCCCCCAGCAGAGGATTGGGCCTTATGAGACGAATCGTTATCATATTGTTGATCATGGCTGTCGTAGCCGTAGGTGGTTATTTCATCTGGCAGCAGGTGCAGGCTTCACAGGCCGAACCCCAGTTTGAAATTGTGCGGCAGGCGCTGGTGGAACGGGGCGACCTGGCGGCGACGGTCAGCGCGGCCGGGGCGATTGAGCCCGAAGCTCAGGTCTCTCTCTCCTTTGGCACGCCTGGAACCGTCACCGCCGTCAACGTCGTGCGCGGCCAACCGGTGACGGCCGGAACCGTCCTGGCAACGCTCAACACCGCTGAGTTAGAATTGGCGGTGCAACAAGCCGACGATGCGGTGCGCATTCAGGAGCTATTGCTGGAGCAGGCATTGAGCCAGGAACCCAGCCCGGCCACCCTGGCAGCGGCGCAGGCAGATGTGGATGCGGCCCAGGCCAACCTCTCCATTGCCCAGGCCAATCTGGCCCAGGCCCAGGCCAGCGTTTCCCAGGCCCAGGCTGCCAAAGCGCAGTTGTTAGCCGGCCCCTCCACGGCTGAAATTGCCGGCGCCCAGGCAGATATTGCCGCCCAGCAAGCCAATGTCAAAGCGTTGCAGGACAATTACGATATCCGCATCATTGGCGAAGGCATCGGCGGGTTTATTGAAGAGAATGCTCGTTTGCAGCTCAACGCCGCCCAGCAGGCTTTAGTCGCTGCCCAGGCCCGTCTGGAGGTTTTGGAAGCCGGGCCCCGGCCGGCCGATATTCAGGTTACCGATGCCGCCATCGCCTCGGCCCAGGCTGCCGTGCTGGCGGCCGAAGGCAGCGTCCAGGTGGCCCAGGCCAACGTTGCTCGCGCTGAAGCCGCCTATGCCCGCCTGTTGGAGCGCCCCGGCGACATCGATATTGCCATTTTGCAGGCCCAGGTGGATGCAGCCCGCACCACCCTGGCTGTGGCCCAGCTACGCCTCGATCAGTCGCGCCTCATCGCCCCCATCGACGGTGTGGTTGCCAGCCTGTTGGTGCAGGAAGGCGAGCAGGCCATTTTGGGCGCGCCTGCCATCACCCTGGTGGATGAGGGCGCCTATCACCTCAATGTGAGTGTGGATGAGATCGACATCGACCGCATCGCCCTGGATCAAACGGCGGAGATCACCCTAGACGCCTTGCCCGATGTGGTCATCGCCGGGACGGTGGCGGATATTGCCCCCACGGCCACCAGCCTGACAGGCGGGGTGGTCACCTATCAGGTGACCATCAACATTTTGGAGGCGGGCGAGATCGACCTCCGCCCCGGCATGACGGCCAACGCCTCCATCGTGGTGCAAGAGCTGAACGATGTTCTCATCGCTCCCAATTGGGCCATCCGCGTTAATCGAGACACCGGCGCGGCCTTTGTCAACCGCCTGATCGCCGCTGGGGTGTTTGAGGAAGTACCCATCACCACTGGTCTGCGCAACGAGCAGTTCAGCGAAGTGGTGGGCGGGTTGGAGGAAGGGGATACGGTGGTCATCACCAGCGAACGGGAAACCTTCAGTTTCTTCGGCGGCAACAACTAATGGGGAGGCCAGCCGCATGAACCAGACACAGCCGGCCGCCACGCCGATCATTTCCATCCGCAATTTGTCCAAAGTGTACCAGATGGGCGAACATGAGGTGCGAGCGCTGGATGGGGTTTCCCTCGATATTTACCCCGGCGAGTTTGTCGCCATCATGGGGCCATCTGGGTCCGGCAAATCCACCATGATGAATGTCTTGGGCGCGCTCGATCAACCCAGCGCCGGGACCTATTCGCTCGCCAACACCGATGTCAGCCATCTGTCCGATGACCAATTGGCAGAAATTCGCAACCAGCAAATCGGCTTCGTCTTTCAGAACTTCAATCTGCTGGCGCGCACGCCGGCCGTGCAGCAGGTGGAGTTGCCGCTCATTTATGCCAACAAGCGCCGCCGGCGTGAACAGGCGGTGCGCGCCCTGCAGCTGGTGGGTCTGGGAGATCGGCTGCACCACAAGCCCAGCGAGTTGTCGGGTGGACAGCAGCAGCGGGTAGCCATTGCCCGCGCCCTGGTGAATGAGCCGGCTATCATTCTGGCGGACGAACCCACCGGCAATCTGGACAGCCGGTCGGGAACGGAGATCATGCAGATTTTTCAACAACTCAACCGCGAGAAGGGAATCACCGTCATTTTTGTGACCCACGATCCCTGGATTGCGCGCCACACCCGGCGCGTCGTCACCCTGGCAGATGGCCGGGTGGTGGGAGATGAGGTGGTTGAGAACCCGCTGGCGGCCGGTCAGGTGGAGCGCCCTTCGGATGCCGCCCTGCACGCGCCGTCTCAGGCTACGGGGCCGCAAGGTTGAAGCTGTTATGTTGAGCGCCAACGTGCGTTTTGCCCTGACCGCTCTGGCCGCCAATAAGCTGCGTGCCACCCTGACCATGCTGGGCATCATCATCGGTGTGGCGGCGGTCATTACCCTCGTCTCGGTGGGGCGCGGCGTGGAGTCGTTCATTGTGGCCGAGTTTCAAGGGCTGGGCAACAATTTGCTCTTCATTGTGCCGGGTCAGTTAAGCCCCGATCAACAGGGGCCGCGCCGCGCCGGCGGCGGCGGCTTGACGATGCACGACTACCAGGCCCTGGCCGACCCGTTCCGCGCTCCCGACTTGACCCAGGTGATGCCTGCTTTTGAGCGGCCGGCCGTTGTCACACGCGGCAACTTTGAGACGCGCACCCTGGTCAGCGGCGTCACCGAGGTTTTTCCGACCGTGCGCAACTTTAGCGTGGTGGAGGGGAACTTTTTCAACTTTCAGGATGTCACGGCCGGGGCGCGGGTGGCTGTGCTGGGTCAGGCGGTCTACCGTGAACTGTTTCCCAATCAGACCAGCCCGGTGGGGGAGGATATCAAGATCAACGGCATCCTCTTCCGCGTCATCGGCCTGATGGAGGACAAAGGGGCTTCCGGCTTCCAGGACCAAAATGATGTGGTGCTCGTTCCTCTCAGCACGGCGCAGAGTCGTCTCTATCCGGCGCGCCGGCCGGATGGCCTGCTGAGTGTCGATTATATTCTGGCCGAGGTGGTGGATGAGTCCCGCCAGGACATCGCCATCGCCGACATTGAGATCATTTTGCGCGAAACCCACCAGCTGGCCTTTGACGAGGAGGATGACTTCAGTGTCCTGAGTCAGGAAGAGTTGATCGGCGCTTTCTCCGAGGTGACCAACATTGTGACCATCTTCCTGGGTGTGATCGCCGGCATCTCGCTGCTGGTGGGGGGCATCGGCATCATGAACATTATGCTCGTCTCCGTCACGGAGCGCACCCGCGAGATTGGCCTGCGCAAATCGGTGGGGGCCAGGCGTCGCGACATTTTGTGG
The DNA here is from genome assembly GCA_034435495.1 of Anaerolineae bacterium. GTDB lineage: Bacteria > Chloroflexota > Anaerolineae > Promineifilales > Promineifilaceae > DAOTXO01. The sequence goes on along the minus strand of DAOTXO010000047.1, from coordinate 160,538 downwards.
CAATTCCTGGTGGAGGCCGTTTTATTGGCGCTGTTGGGCGGGGTCATTGGGCTGGTAGTGGGAGTCATCGGCGCGGTCGCCATCGCCTATCTATCGGATGTGTTGCAGCCTACCCTGGCCTGGGAATCAGTCGTTTTGGCTGTCACCTTTTCGGCCGGGGTGGGGTTGTTTTTTGGCATCTACCCGGCCACCCGTGCGGCTGCCCTCCATCCCATCGAGGCGTTGCGCTATGAGTAAGCGCCCCGGCAGCAGGTCGAGAGGAGGATGAACGTATGCCTCTGCTAGAAAACTTCCGCCTGGCGTGGCGCGCTCTGACCACCCACAAACTGCGCTCCCTGCTGACCATGTTGGGCATTATGATTGGCGTCGGAGCGGTCATCACCTTGTTGGCGCTGGGAGATGGCGTCACTCGCTTTGTGACGGAGCAGTTTGTGGGGTTGGGTTCCAATCTGGTGTTTATCGTCTCTGAAGGCGTGGAACCCGGCAACCCCAACGCCCAATTTGCCGAATCCTCCCTGACGGTGCGCGACGCTGCCTTTCTGGCGGAGCCGGGGGCTGTGCCGGGCGTAGCGGCGGTGGCCCCGCTCGTTTTTTGGGGCGCGAATCTGGAGTATGCAGGCAACTACTATCAGGGTACGGTGCGCGCCACCACACCGGAGTATGGAGTGGTGCGCAACCTGGAGCCAGACCATGGGCGCTTTCTGGTGGACGCCGATTTAACCGGCCGTTCACGCGTGGTGGTGCTCGGTCAGGATGTTGTCGAGGCGTTGTTTCCGCCAGAGGTAGAGCCGGTGGGGGAAAATGTACGCATCAACAGTATCCGCTTCCAGGTGGTGGGGGTGATGGCCCGCAAGGGGGCCAATGCCTTTGGGGCCAGCCAGGATGATCTGGTGGCCGTTCCCCTGACCACCGGCCAGGATCGGCTTTTCAACAACCGCAGTCAGCGCACCGGCCAATACCTGGTGGATGTGATTATGCTGCAGGCGGTGGATGAAAGCGTGGTCAACGATGTGGTGCTGGACGCTTCTGACCGGCTGCGCCAGCTGCACAACATCTCCTTTCGCGATGAGGATGATTTCTCCGTGCTGACCCAGCGCGATTTTCTGGATGCTTTCAGCGCCGTGACCAATGTCTTGACCATCTTTTTGGGGGCCATCGCCAGCGTCTCGCTCCTGGTGGGCGGCATCGGCATCATGAACATCATGTTGGTGTCGGTGACCGAACGCACCCGCGAGATTGGATTGCGCAAAGCAGTGGGGGCCAAACGCGGAGCCATTTTGAGCCAGTTTTTGTTGGAAGCTGTGGTGTTGTCCCTGATCGGTGGCGTGGCAGGCATTGTGTTGGGTATCGGGGGGGCAGCGGCGGTGGAGCTGGCTGTGCCCGATCTTGACACCGTGGTTTCGGCCGGGGCCATTGCGTTGGCGGTGGGCTTTTCCCTGTTGGTGGGGGTTTTCTTTGGCTTCTACCCCGCCTCGCGGGCGGCCTCGTTGCACCCCATCGAGGCGTTACGCTTCGAGTGATCATGCGCCTGGCCATCAACGCCTACTTTTGGGACCAACCCCACACCGGCAGCGGGCAATATACCCGTCAGCTGGTGTACCACCTGCGCCGTCTGGTGTCTGATCTGGAAATCGTCCTGGTCTGGCCGCAGCTGTCCGGCGCTCCTGCGCCGGCCGATGTTCCCCCCGGCGTGCAGGTGGCGGCTGTGGCCGCCCGCCCCGGCCCGTGGGGCAAGCTGTGGTTCGAGCAGCGCACCTTTCCCCGCCTGGTGGGGGTCAGCGCGGCCGATGTGGCCCATGTGCCCTATTGGGGCGCTCCCCTGACCTGCCCGGCCCCTCTGGTGACGACGATCCACGATTTGACGACGCGGCTGGTGCGCGAATACCGGCGCGGCCTGAAGGCGCGGCTCTACAACGCCCTGGTCAGCGCCGGCGCACGTGGAGCCAGCCACGTCATCACCGATTCCCAGGCCAGCCGCCGCGATGTCATCACCCAGCTTGGCTTGCCAGAGGAGCGGGTGACCGCCATCTATCTGGGGGTATCCCCGGCCTATACAGCGCATAGTCACGGCCTGATGGATATGGCCCTGGCCCAAAAGTACAACCTGCCCGATTGGTACGTTCTCTATCTGGGGGGGTACGAGCTGCACAAGAATGTCACCGCTCTCTTGCAGGCCTACACCTATGTTGGGCCAGCGTTGGGGGAGAGCTACCCCTTGGTGTTGGCCGGCCGCAAACCGCCCCACACTTCCCTCGTGTGGCCTGATTACGACGCCATCGTGGAACGCCTGGGGGTTGGCCCCTACGTGCGCTGGATCGGTTATGTCGAGGAGGAAGACAAACCGGCCCTCTACCGACAGGCCAGCGCCTTTGTCTTTCCCAGTCGCGCCGAGGGGTTCGGGCTGCCGGTGCTGGAAGCCATGGCCTGCGGCACGCCGGTGATCACGACCACGGCCGGCTCCCTGCCTGAGGTGGTGGGGGAGGCGGGCTTTGCCATCGACCCCGACAATGCCCGTGACATGGCCGGGGCCATCATTGCCGCGCTGGTGCAAGAGAACCTGGCGGCCGACCTGCGGCGTAAAGGTCTGGCCCAGGCGGCCCGCTTTCGCTGGGAGACCACCGCCCACGAGACAGTGTTGGTTTACGATCAGGTGTGTCAGGCCGCCGGCCGACCCCATCCCTCCGCTTAAGGCTCTTCTCGCCCCGGCCGGTGTACGTTATGCCAACGGGTTAGCGGCCGGCGGTTCAACAGGCAAACTTTCTGGTAAGCGGAAAGTTTCAGACAATCCCCTCTAAGCAAGCCGAAAGCTGATGGGTGGGGCAATTCGGCCGGGTCAGGGTGACAGCGGAATGACGCGCCCCCTTGTACGCCGGGCCTGCACCCTTTATAATGCCCCATCAGGGGCGTAATCCGCTTATGATCACCATCTAACCTGGCAGATTCACACATGACGACCGATCTCACTTTTATTACCAACGAAAACAACCAGAGCCTGAAAGATCGCTTTCAAGTTCTTATTCGCGACGCCCACTTCTTTGATTGCCTGGTGGGCTACTTCTACACCAGCGGCTTCCACGCCATCCACCATGCGCTGGAACAAACCGAAAAAAATCCGCATCCTCGTCGCCACCGAAGTGCTGGACAAACTGCGCCGGGCCGGTACGCCGTTGGGGGAGTATGTGCAGGGGTGTTTTTATCGTGGTGTTGTAACCGGGCTGAATGAAGCGTTTGTGATAGACCGCACCACCCGCGACCGACTGATTGCTGAACACCCGTCATCAGCCGAAATCATCAAACCATTCCTACGCGGCCGGGATGTGAAACGGTGGCAGATAACTTTCCCCGATTTATGGCTTATTTTCACCCGACGCGGAATTAACATTGACGATTACCCCGCCATCAAGAACCATTTGTTGGCTTACAAAGAGCGGCTAATGCCGAAACCTAAAGATTGGCAGGGAAGTAATTGGCCGGGGCGCAAGGCTGGCAGCTATGAATGGTATGAAATTCAAGACAATATCGCCTATTGGGAGGAGTTTGAAAACACACTGATTACTTGGGGTAATTTGGCAACCAAGCCCAATTTTGCATTTGCTAAACCGGGAACATATATCTGCGCACCAGCGAACTTAATCGCGTCAGACAGCAAATATTTGCTTGGAATACTCAACTCAAAAATCACCGAATTTCTGGTTGCACAAAGTGGAGCGGGAAGACAAGGCGGCTATTTAGAATACAAACCTATGTACGTTTCTCCTATAGCCATCCCAACCCAGCCAAAAGACGAGAAAATATCTCAATTTGTGGAGCAGATTCTGGCCGCCAAACAGGCCGACCCGCAAGCCGACGTTAGCAGTTGGGAAGCAGAAATGGACCGCCTAGTGTACGCCCTCTACAGCCTCACTGAAGCCGAAATCGCCATCGTCGAAGGCCGGGGTAATTGACGTAGGTTGCTTAAAATGGTAAATTGTGTTCATGAAACCGATAACCTTACGCGCCTATTTTGACGGCAAACAAATTCTACTGCAAGACCCATATGAGCTTCAGCCCAATACCAACCTGCTGGTGTTGGTCATCCGCCCGCCAGACGCAGAACAGTGGGCCTGGCTAACGCTTTCAGCCCGGAGGCTTAACGCCGCCTATGGCGATGACGAACCAGATTACCCCACGACCCTGATTAAAGAGCCGAACCCCGCCTATGAAACAGGGTGACATTGTCCTGACCCCACTTCCGCAAGCCAACGGACAAGTCAAAAACCGTCCGGCGCTTTTCCTACGGGTAATGCCCCCCTTCAACGATGCCCTCGTTTGTGGCATCAGCACCCAACTGCATCAACAAGTCCCCAACTTTGATGAACTGATCACCCACCAGGATAACGATTTTTCTGCCAGCGGATTGGTGGCCGATTCGGTTATACGGCTTGGTTTTTTGGCGTTTATTTCCCACAGTCAACTGATTGGCAGCATTGGCTCAATTGCTCCCGAACGGCACAAACGCCTGCTACAGTGCCTGAGCGATTATCTTCGCGCCGTTTAAACTGCCAGGCGCAAGACCGACACCCGCGCCTGGGAAGCAGAAATTGACCGCCTGGTCTACGCCCTCTACAGCCTTACCGAAGCCGAAATCGCCATCGTCGAAGGCCGGGTGTAAAACGATTTTCCCCAATCATTCTACAGCGAGAAATTGACCACCACGTTTACACCCTCTACGCCCTCACCCCGGCCGAAAAACTCCTTGTCGAAGGGCAGACCTGACAGGTTTCCGAAACCTATCAGGTCTAGGGCAGGCGGTGGGGGTGTATGGGCCCCTACTTGCCATTATGTATCCGAACGGATACAATGTAAACATGTATACCGTCCTACGGTCTGTTGAATTTGACCAATGGCTGACCGGATTAAAAGATGCAAAGGGTAAGGCGCGGATTGTGGCCCGTATCAGGTCAGCCGAATTAGGCAACCTGGGCGACGTGAAACCTGTGGGCGAAGGCATCAGCGAAAGGCGAATTCATTATGGCCCCGGCTACAGGGTCTATTTCACCCAAAGAGACCGTTTGTTGATATTGCTGTTGGTGGGCGGAGATAAATCTTCTCAGAAACGGGATGTTGTAAAAGCCAAAGCGTTAGCAGATAGGCTAGAGGAGTAGTCCATCATGGAAAACATTGCCAAATTTGACGCGGCTGATTATTTAGACGGCGAAGAAATGATTGCCGAATACCTGACCGCGGCGCTGGAAGATGAGAACCCCGATGTGTTTCTGGCGGCGCTGGCTGATGTGGCCAAAGCGCGAGGCATGAGCGCCGTGGCTCAAAGCGCCGGGCTGGGCCGGGAGAGCCTTTACAAAGCGTTGGCGCCGGGTGCCAAACCCCGCTATGACACCGTTCTAAAAGTGCTGCATGGTCTGGGTGTGAAACTAACCGTCACCCCTTGAAACAAGCCAGCCTACAGGCCGCCCCCCGCGCCTGGGAAGCGGAAAGTGACCGCACCGAATTTAGGGGGCGACAACCCAGGCGGGCCATGGCCGATCTATTTTGGCACAATTCATCGGCCGCCACCCCTGGTAAGAGGGGTGGCCCGGCCCTTAGGGTAGCGCCTGCATGTGGAAATATTCAAAGCCGGCGTTGTAGCTACCGGCCTGGCGGGGGTCGATGCCGGCCAGAAGGGCGATGCCCGTCACACCCGTGATGCGGGTGTCCGTCACCGAGGCTACCTGCCCGCCGTTGATGCGGATGGTGATGTTGCTGCCGTCGCGCACTACCTCCAGGACATTGCTTCCATTGTCCGGGGCGATCAGACCCGATTCGCCGCTGGCCAACTCGATGGAATCTTCGATGTCGGTGGGGCTGGTGTAGAGCAAAACGTAAGATGGCCCTTGTTCCTCTTCATGGGGATTGGGGAAGAGGACAAAGGCGTACACCGGCGAAACGTCATCTACCACGCCAAAGGCGATGCCGTAGAAGCGGCCGGGGGTATCGAAAAGCAGGCGCACTTCGGTTTCTATGGTGTAATTTTCCGCTTTGCAGCCGGGGGATTCACGCACAGCAAACTTCAAGCCGCCAATGCGATATTCACCGCTGGCGTAGCTGCTGCCATCCCCAAAGACATCATCATCCCCCACAAACCAGCCGCTGCTGGGGTCATCAAACTCATCGTTGAAGCCCCAACACACCTCTTTCATGATGATGGGCAGATAGACAGTGGGGTCATCTTGTGACAGGGCGCGCCCCTGGGGCCAGGCGACCAGGGTCACAACGGCCATGCAGCCGGCCAGGGCGAGGGTTAAAAAGGGAAGGGTCAACTTGTTTCTCATAGTCATATTTCATGCCGCGTTGGGCTCATAGATTAACGGAGCCATTATACCATAGGCGGCGGCCTTTCTGGCGGCGGCAGGCCGGGGCGGGCCGCTATTAAGCCGACGTTTAGGCCACACCGGCCCCCGGAAACATGGGAGGGGTGAAGAACGTTATACCATTAGGTTGTTTAAAGGAGGTGTGCTATGCGATGGCAGCTACGCGTATGCTTTTGGAGTCTGGTCGCGTTGCTTGGTGTGGCGGGCTGCCGGCCGGCCCCCGGCCCCACCCTGGTCGCGCCAACGGCGGCGGTCTCACCGACCATTGCCACGCCCAGCATTGAGTCGACGTCTCTGGTCGAAACCCCGGCCGCCACACCCACCGTTCCACTCCCCAGCCCTTCTCCCACCCTGTCGCCCACGCCACCCCCCACGTTGCCGGCCACCGCCACACCAGACGCCACACCCACGCCGGCTCCTCCGGTGGTGCACTACTTCCAGGCTGATGTGACAGAGGCCGCCCCCGGCGATACGGCTACCCTAAGCTGGTCGACGGCCGGGGCGACCAGCGTAGCCATCTACCACATTTTTGATGGGCGTCTGGGAGAGCCGCATTGGGAGGTGGGGGCGTCGGGAAGTGTGGTCTATGCCATTCCGCCGCAGGAACGGAATCAGGCAACCTTTGTCCTCTTTGCTGAAACTCCGCCCCTGCCGGTTGTGAGCGCCACCCTCACCATCCGGCTGCGGTGTACCGCGGTGTGGTTCATCAGCTCCCCCCCCGATGTTTGCCCCCAGGAGCCGCCGCTGTATTCGCCGGCCGCTGAACAGCCCTTCGAGCGTGGGGCGATGGTGTGGGTGGGGGCGCTGGATCGCATTTACGTTTTCTACCATGATGATTCGCCCGCCTGGAGCGCTTTCGTCGATGAGTTCGATGAAGAGGAGCCGACTGATGACCCGAACCTGACGCCGCCGACCGGCCGCTATCAGCCGGTGCGCGGGTTTGGCCTGGTGTGGCGCACCTATCCTGACGTGCGCGCCCGCCTGGGCTGGGGTCTTGCCCCAGAGGCTGGCTATGTGACAACCTGGCAAACGACTTCCTACACTCGTTACAACCATGTTTATCTGCGCAGCCTGGATGGCGGCGTCTACCATCTGTACCCTGAGGGAAGTCGTTGGGAGAAGTGACCCGGCCGGCGATAGTGGGCTGAAGAGGCGGCTTCATGTTACAATTCGGGGTGTTGGCTACTTTGGAGTTGAGGATCGACCCACCCCATGCACCTTCCCCACACGTTAGCTGCGCTGGTGTACGAGGCTGTGCAGGCGGCCCAACGCGTCGGCGCGCTACCCCCTTTTGACATCCCGCCCATTACCATTGAGCATCCCCGCGATGCACAGCATGGCGATTACGCCACCTCGGTCGCCCTGCAGCTGGCGCGTCCAGCCCGTCTGGCCCCGCTGAAAATCGCTCAGGCTATTGCTGCCCATCTGCCGCCGGCCGACTCTGTTGATCCTCCCACCATTGCCCCGCCGGGCTTTCTCAATTTCCGGTTGCGCCCGGCCTATGTGCAACAGGTTGTGGCCGATATTGTGGCGGCCGGGGGGGCGTTTGGGCATTTGACCCTCGGTCAAGGGAAGCGGGTGCAGATCGAATGTGTCAGCGCCAACCCCACCGGCCCCATCACCCTGGGGCGCACACGCGGCGGAGTCATCGGCGATACCCTGGGGCGTGTCATGCGGGCGGCCGGCTACAGGGTCGAGCTGGAGTATTATTACAACGACGCCGGCCGGCAGATCACCTTGTTGGGGGAATCTGTTCAGCTGCGCTATCTGCAACTACTCGGCCAGCCGGTCAGCCTGGACACGGAACATTACCAGGGGGAGTACATCGTCGACCTGGCGCGCACCCTGTGGCAGGAGCATGGGGCCGCCTTACAGACTGCGCCTGCCACCTTCTTTGGCGACTACGCCAAACAGGTGATCAGCCAGCAGCAACAGATCAGTTTGCACCGCATTGGCATTCACCACGATACCTTTTTCAACGAGAACGAAATCTACCGCAGCGACCGCATTCAGGCGACGCTGGCGCAGCTGGCGCGCCACGGCTATATCTACGAGCGGGACGGCGCGATCTGGCTCAGAACCACCGCCTTGGGCGATGACGCTGACCGCGTGGCGATTCGTTCTGTGGATGGCATCCCCACCTACCGCATGGGGGATATTGTCTACCATAAGGACAAGGCGGATCGCGGCTTCGACCTGGTGGTGGATATTTTTGGCCCCGACCATCACGCCGTAGCCCCCCAGGTGTTGATGGGAGTGCAGATGTTGGGCTACGACACCAGCTTTGTCTACACACTGTTGCACCAGATTGTGACACTGGTACGTGAGGGCAAAGAGGTGCGCATGAGTACCCGCCGGGGGGAGTTCGTCACTCTGGACGAGCTGACCACGCTGGTTGGCCCAGACCCCATCCGCTACTTTCTCATCTCACGGTCGGCCAATAGCCACATCCATTTCGATCTTGATCTGGCGCTGGAGCAGTCAGACAAAAACCCGGTTTACTACATCCAAAACGCCCATGTGCGGTGCGCCGGCATCTTCCGCCGTTGGGTGGAGGCCGGTTTTGATCCGGCGGCCGACGCCCAGGCTGACCTGAGCCTGCTGACCCACGATAAGGAGCTGGCATTTTTGCGGCGGGCCCTGGAGTTACCTGAAGTGATCGAAAAGATCGCCCGCACCTACGAACCGCACCATCTGGCCTTCTACGCCTACGACCTGGCGACGGCCCTGCACGCCGCCTATGAGGAGTGCCGCGTCTTGCACAGCGAGGTACCCCCGGCCGTGCGTCTGGCGCGTCTGCGCTTTTATCGTGCTGCCAGGATGTTGCTGGCCCAGGTTTTGGGGTTGATGGGCATGTCCGCCCCGGATGTGATGTAAGCAACATGTCTCCGCTGGAATGGTATCGCCAGCTAGAGCAGCAGCTCAATCGGCTGATTGGTCCGGTCAAGTTCAGCGCCGCCATCAACCTGAAGCTGGAGCGCATCACCCATCTGTTGGCGCTGTTGGGCCATCCCCACCTGGCCTACCCCACCCTGCATGTGGGTGGGACGTCGGGTAAAGGCTCTACGGCAACCATGCTGGCCGCTATTTTGACCGCCGCCGGTTACAAAACGGGCCTGCACACCTCCCCCCATCTGCAACTCTTTAACGAACGACATCAAATCGATGGTTACGTTGCCCCCACCTCCAGCCTGGCCCATTTGCTGGATGCGATGCAGCCCGCCCTGGCGCAGGTGGCGGCCGATTTGCCCTGGGGCTGGCCCAGTTATTTTGAAGCCCAGGTTGCGCTTTCCTTCCTCTGGTTTGCCCGTCAGGAGGTGGATGTGGCGGTGGTGGAGGTGGGGCTGGGGGGATCACTGGATGCCACCAATGTCATCCCGGCCCGCGTGGCGGTTTTGACCAATGTAGGACTGGATCATACCAACATTTTGGGCGATACCGTGGAGCAAATCGCCGCCGATAAGGTGGGCATCATCAAGCCGGGGCAAATTGTTGTCACCGGTGTGACGCAGCCCAGCGTCCGCGCCATCGTGGCCGCCCGTTGCGCGGCGGTGGGGGCGACCTGGCAGCTGGTGACGGAACCGGCCGCCTGTGAACTGGCTCTGGCCGGGGATTTTCAACGCCATAACGCCGCCCTGGCTATGGCGGCCGCCCAGGCCTTCGTCGGCGACGTTTTGCCGCCTGCCACATTGGCGCATGGTTTGCGTCAGGCGCGCCTGCCCGGCCGGCTGGAGGTGGTGGCGGAACGTCCTCTGACCATCCTGGATGGGGCGCACAACCCAGATAAAATGGCGGCTGCCGCTGCCGCCCTGGAGGTTGCCTACCCTGATCGGCGACGTATTGTGGTCATGGGTATGAAATCGGACAAAGCGTTGGAGGATGTTTTGCCGCTGGCGCTGGCGCGGGCTGAGGTGTTGGTCGCCACCCAATTTTATGTTAAGGGGTTGTGGCAACCCATTCCGGCCGCTGATCTGGCCCGTCTGGCGCAACGTGTTGCGCCGCATGTCACCGTTTATGTGGTCGACGATCCGTTGCAGGCAACCGCCCTGGCGCAATCGCTGGCGCGCCCACAAGATATGGTGTGGATTACCGGGTCGCTCTATCTGGTGGGAGATGTGCGCGAGCTGTGGTTTCCCACCTCTGCTTTGATCGCCCAGGCAGAGCATGGCCTGGCCGGGGCCTTGACCTTACCCCCGGCCGGGCAGCAAACCCAAGATGGCCTCTGATTTCACCCCCATCCTGGCCGCCTACGAAGCAGAACTGACCTGGCTGCGCAGCTTGATTCGTGACCCGGCCGGAGAGCGCTTTTTGCACCCCCGACCGCCGGCCGAAAAACGGGCCCGCATGGAGGCTGGGCTGGCGCGGATGCAGCGCTTCATGACCTTTGTCGGCCGGCCGCAGGCCCATCTCCGCGTTGTGCATGTGGCCGGCACCAGCGGCAAAGGCTCCGTCACCCTCATGATTGCCGCCCTGCTGGCGGCCGCCGGTCAACAGGTGGGGGATCACGTCAGCCCCTATTTGCAAATTCCCAACGAAAAGCTGCGCCTCAATGGACAGATGATCTCCCCATCTGGTTTGGCAGCCCTGGTGCGCACCTTCCGCGACTATCACGGCCGCTGGGAGCGTCAGGACGAGCCGTTGCTCTACGGGGAGGCCTGGGTCGCCCTGACCCTGCTCTGGTTTGCGCAACAGCAGCCCGATTGGGCCGTGGTGGAGACCGGCCTGGGTGGTCGTTTCGACCCCACCAATGTCGTGCCGGCCGGCCTGGCAGTTATCACCAACGTTGACTACGATCATCTGGCCGCCCTGGGGCCGACCCTGGCCGATATTGCCTGGCACAAAGCCGGCATCATCAAGCCCGGCGGCCTCGCCCTGACAGCCGAGACGCGCCCAGAGACGCTGGCTATTCTGACGGCCGAAGCGGAACGCCACGGGGTTATGTTGCGCCGGGTGGCCTACACCTGGCAACCGGAGTGCGGCCTGAGCGTGACCACCCCCATCCAGCAGTACGACCGCTTGCCTCTGCCCCTGAGCGCTCCTTACCAGGCGGCCAATGCGGCCCTGGCTATCGCTGCGGTGGATTGGCTGGCTGCTGCTCATGGCTTCGCTTTCACGCCCGCTCATATTCAGCAGGCGTTGCAGGATTTCCAGGCCCCAGGGCGGTTTGAAGTGATGTCAAACCGGCCGGCCATCGTCCTGGATGGGGCCCACAACCCCCACAAGATGCGCACCCTGGTGCACAGCCTCAGGGCCGCTTATCCTGAACGACGGCTGACAGCCATTGTGGGTTTGATTTACTCCAAAGACGCCGCCGCTATTTTGGAGGCCCTGACGCCGGCCGTGGCGCGCCTGATCGTCACTCGCCCCCATGTATGGGGCAAGCCCGCCCATTCGCCAGAAGACCTGGCGACGTGGCTGGCCGGGCAGCACCCCCATTGTCCGGTTCACACCGCGCCCGATGTCCACAATGCCCTGGCCCTGGCGCTGTCCCAGGTCCAGCCCCCACACGACCTCATTGTGGTGACCGGCTCGATGTACCTGGTGGGGGAAGCACGCGAACGCTGGCATCCCCGGCTGGCGTTGCTGCGCCAATTGGAGGAAGGCCAGGCGTCCAGCCCGGCCCCGGATGGATTGACGGCCTGACCGGCCGGCTCAAGATGATTCTTATCCGTTGATGGAGGTGTGTATGGCGGTTCAACCTGATACCTGGATTCGGCAAATGGCCCTGGAACAGCGCTTAATTGAGCCGTTTGTCGACCGACAGGTGCGCGATGGAGTTATTTCCTACGGGCTCTCCTCGTATGGCTACGATATTCGGGTCGCCAATGAGTTTAAGATTTTCACCAACGTTCACTCAGCCATTGTCGATCCCAAACATTTCACCCCCCAATCCTTTGTTGATTTTGAAGGGGATGTGTGCATCATCCCCCCCAACTCCTTTGTGCTGGCGCGCACAGTGGAGTATTTCCGCATTCCGCGTGATGTCATCACCATTTGCCTGGGCAAAAGCACCTATGCCCGTTGCGGCTTGATTGTCAATGTCACTCCGTTTGAACCGGAGTGGGAGGGCTTTGTCACGTTGGAGATTTCCAACACCACACCGCTGCCGGCGCGGGTGTACGCCAACGAGGGCATTGCCCAGGTGCTCTTCTTCCGCGCCGATACGGTGTGCGAGGTCTCCTATGCGGACCGCAAGGGCAAATATCAGAGCCAGCAACACATTGTCTTGCCGCGCATTTAGGGCTCTAACAACATAATGGTGACCCAAATCTAGGGGATAGGCCTGGAGAGGAATGATGAACAGAGTTATGATCCAGATCAACCAGCTGAGCAAAAAGTTTGGCGATTTCGAGGCTGTCCAGGGTATCAGCCTGGAGGTGTACGAGGGGGAGATTTTCAGCCTCTTAGGCCCGAATGGCGCGGGCAAGACGACCACCATTGCCATGTTGAGTTGTTTGCTATCCCCTACGGCCGGCGAGGCCACGATTGACGGCCACTCCATTATCAACGCGCCGCTGGCGGTTAAGCAACGGATTGGTGTGGTGCCTCAGGAGATTGCCCTCTATGAAACGTTGACAGCACGGCAAAATTTGCAATTTTGGGGGCGCATGGTCGGCATGGAGGGCAGAGAATTGAACCGGCGCATAGATGAGCTGCTGGAACAGGTGGAACTGGTAGATCGCGCCCAGGAAAGGGTGGCAACCTACTCCGGCGGCATGAAACGACGCATCAATATTGCCGTCGGCTTGTTACACCGGCCGCGCCTGCTTTTTATGGACGAACCTACCGTAGGCATCGATCCCCAGAGCCGACGACGCAGGACATGGTGAAAGCGCTGCGCCAGGAGGGCATGACCATCCTCTACACCACCCACTACATGGAGGAGGCGGAGGAGCTTTCTGACCGCGTGGGCATTATCGATCACGGCCGCCTGATCGCCCTGGGAACTCAGGCGGAGCTACAAGCTTTGGTAGGTCAGCAAGAAACGTTGCGGTTGTCATTGGGGGATGGACAAACACCGGTCAGCGCCGCCTTGCTGGAAACCCTGGCGCAGCTGCCGGGGGTGACCCATCTTGCCCACCTGGATGCCCAGGTGACGCTGACGGTGGGCAGCTCGGCTGAAGTTTTGCCCGATGTTGTGGCCGCCGCCCACCGGACAGGACAGCGTATTCGCACGGTGGAGATTGACGAGCCTGATCTGGAGGCGGTCTTTTTACACCTCACCGGGCGAGCACTGCGTGATTAGGCGGCCGGGAGGCGCGTATGAAAAAAGTGTTCTACATTGCCCTCAAGGATTTGGAAATTACCTTTCGGGATCGCACGGCCTTGCTGCTGTTGTTGCTGACCCCTTTTTTGCTGACGTTGGGGTTGGGTCTGGTGTCGGGCAGCTTCCGCCAGGACGACCAACCCACCGGTTTGGAACGTATCCCAACCGCCTGGGTGAACCTGGATCAAGGCTCGTTGGGCCAGGCGCTGGAGGCGGTTTTGGAAGCCCCGGCCCTGACTGACCTGATTGCACCCGTGGCTTATGCGGAGGCCGAAGCGGCGCGGGCGGCCGTGGCGGCCGACGAGGTAGGGGCGGCCATCATCGTCCCGGCCGACTACAGCGCGACTGTTCTGGGCGGCGGCCGCAGCGCGATAGAGGTGGTGGAGAACCCGGAGCGTCCCATTTCGACCGGTGTGGTCACTGCTATTGCCACTGAGTTTACTAGCCAGGTAGCGATCAACCTGACGACGGTGGAAATGACGGTCGGTGCTATGATCGAGCGTGGGGTCATCACGCCGGCACAGGCCGCGGAGTTGGCCCAGAGCATCGCCCAGCGTTTGCAAACCAGCCAGGTTGCTCCTCTGATTGGCTTACGCACGGAGTCTGCCAGCCTCAACGCCGGAGAGAGCTTTAACTTTCTGGCATTCATGGCTCCCGGCATGGCGCTCTTTTTCTTGATGTACGGCGTGACCATCGGGGCGCGCAGCTTGTTGCAGGAGCGCCGTCAGGGAACCCTGGCGCGCATCCTCACCAGCCCCACCAGCGTGAGTCAGCTATTGGGCGGCAAGCTGATGGGCACTTTTCTCATTGGCGCGGTGCAGGTGGGGATTCTCATCACGGCCAGTAGCCTCTTTTTCGGTTTGCGCTGGGGCGATCCTCTGGGGGTGGTCTTGCTGACGCTGGCAGCAGCCCTGGGCGCCACAGGCTGGGGCATGGCGCTGGCGGCCGTGGCCCAAACGCCGGAACAGGTCAATAGCGTTGGTACTGCCATGATGTTGCTGTTCGGCATTCTAAGCGGCACCTTTGTGCCCGTCAGCGCCGGCTCGACCCTGGCCTGGCTGGGGCGCATCACGCCCAACAAGTGGGCCCTGGATGGGTTTTTCGCCCTGGGAACAGGGGGGGGGCTGAGCGACATCACCACCGACCTGCTGGGTTTGCTGGCGCTGGCGGCGGTGTTGTTTGTGGCGGCGGTTGTGTTGTTTCGTCGCAACTGGCTGCGTTGACGCTGACGCCCAAAGTCGAACAAAATTCATTTCGCCCCAGCGCGTGCGCTTCGCGGCAGCGCAAAAAGAGGTCGATGATGTGGAAGGTGTGGAGTATTGCCTGGAAAGATACCCTGGTGCGCTTTGCCAGTCGGTCGGAATTGCTCTTCTTTGTCGTTTTGCCGGCCGTCTTCACCCTGGCGCTGGCCCAACAAGACACGGGGGATACGCGCATTACCCTGTTGGTGACGGATCTGGACGGCAGCCCCCTGGCGGCTGAGTTGGTGCGTGTGGTCGGCCTCTCAGAGGCGGTGCAGCCGTTGGCCCGGACAGAGGCGGAAGCGCGGGTCGCCTTTGACGACAATGAAGCGGCGGCCTGGCTGGTCATTCCGGCCGGCTTTGAGCAGGCGGTGACCGCGGGTGAGCCGGCCGTCCTGACATGGCGCCAACAACCCAACAACACCAACGCCCTGGCGGCCGCCCAGGCGGTGCGCGCCGCCATTCATGAGGTGAGCGCCCCCTTGATTGTAGCGCGGGAGAGCCTGGTGGAGGCGCGTCGCTTACAGGCTGTGGATTCGCCGGCCGATGCCAGCGCCTATTTTGCGACCGTCGCCACGGCCGCTGCCGGCCGCCTGGCCCAGTCGCCAACATACGTCGTCGTCACTCGACCGGCCGGCGCGACGGGACGCCCCTTTGATATCGCCAGCCACCAATCGGCCGGCCAGCTGGTGACCTGGGTTTTTATCCCTTTATTGGGCATCTCCGGCCTTTTTGCCTATGAGCGCAGCGCCGGCACATTGCGCCGGCTATTGACCACCCCCACCCACAAAGCCACCTTTTTGGTGGGGGCCGTAACCGGCCAGTTTACCCTGGCGTTGATCCAGATGATCATCCTGGTGCTTTTGGGCGTTTGGGTGGTACGGGCAAACTGGGGCCAATCTATCCCCGGCCTGATGCTGATGATGGTCACCTTTGGCCTCGCTTCCGTCTCCCTGGGGGTGATGCTGGCTGCCTGGGTCAAAACAGAAGGCCAGGCCAATAACCTCAGCATCGCCCTGGGGATGGTCATGGCGTTATTGGGCGGCTGCTGGTATCCGGTGGAACTTTTCCCGCCGGGGTTGCAAAACATCACCCAGATTTTGCCTACGCGCTGGGCCATGCAGGGTTTCTCCGATCTGGTCCTGCGAAGCCAGGGATGGCAGGATGTTCTCCTGGAGGCGGGCGTCCTGATGGGGTTCGCTCTGCTCTTTATGGCGTTGGGGGTGTGGCGTTTTCGCTACGAATAGGCGGGCGATGAATGTCACGCCCAATTGGTGACATTCGCCACGGTCTGCGACGAGGCGCTTCTTGTTACACTACAACCACGGGAACCTGACGGTTGGTTCCCAGGGTGTGTGGTTGCTGACGGTCAGATGCCCATCTGGCCATGACCTCAAGGAGTTGCCTCATGTTAGCTGTAGCCAATTTAATGACCCGGCCGGTGCAGAGTGTCACCCCCGATACGACGCTCATGGATGTGTTGTCCAGGATGAACAAGTACAACTGCCGCCACATGCCGGTGGTTGAAGGGGATAAGCTGGTTGGCATTGTCACCGACCGCGATGTACGGTTGGCAATGGATTCCACCATTGTGGAGATCGACCTGGGCCGGCGGGTGGATCTGTTGGAGAAATCTACCGTCAAGAGCATCATGACGCCCGATCCTGTCACCGTGACCCCGGAGATGCCCGTTTATCAGGCTGCCATCTTGTTGCGCGACCATCAATTTGGGGCCTTGCCG
This sequence comes from Anaerolineae bacterium, assembly GCA_034435495.1. Taxonomy (GTDB): domain Bacteria; phylum Chloroflexota; class Anaerolineae; order Promineifilales; family Promineifilaceae; genus DAOTXO01. The sequence continues at coordinate 143,942 of DAOTXO010000047.1, read as the reverse complement.
GTGGTGGAGGGTGATCGCCTGGTGGGCATCATCACCGTCACCGATTTCCTGGAGTATGTGGCGGTGCAGGCCAGGCCGGTGATGAGCATGAATTGACGCCTGAAACGGATAGCTTATGGTATTGGGAAATGACGGCCGGCGCAACACGCCGGCCGTTATGTTTTTTTCAGGGGGTGAAGAACCTCGTTAGCGACTGACCCTGTCTGTGGGCGGAGAGGCTCACAGCAGCCCGAAGATGGCGACGAAGTGGCAGGCGCTGCCCCCCAGGACGAAGAGGTGCCAGATGGCGTGGTTGTAGGGCAGGCGCTCCCAGACATAAAAGATGACACCCAGCGTGTAGACGAGGCCTCCGATGCCTAGCCAGATAACAACGTCGGTGGGCACATTGGCCATCAGCTGGCGGAACCCCAAAACGCTCAACCACCCCATAAGAACATAACCCAGCGTCGCCAGCTTTTCGTAGCGCCCAATAAAGACCGTCTTAAAGGCCACGCCCATCAGCGCCAGGCCCCACACCACCGCGAATAGAACCCCACCAATCGATTCACGGATGCCACTGCTGAGCAGGAAGGGGGTGTAGGTCCCGGCAATCAGCAGATAAATGGCGGCATGGTCGCAGACGCGAAAGATATGCTTGAGGCGGGGGTGTCGCATACTGTGGTAAAGAGTGGAGGCGAGGTAGAGCAGAAAAAGCGAGCTACCATAGATGGCAAAGCTGATCACCTGCCACACATCCCCGTAGGAGATGGCCAGCGCCAGCAGCAGCACCAGCCCGATGGCGCTCAACACAGCACCGAAGCCGTGGGTCAGGCTGTGGATCACTTCTTCTTGCCAGGTGTAAAGGGCGGGGCGAAGGGTAGGGTATTCGTTGATGGCGGCCTGGGCCGGCCGTGGGCGGTGGGTGTCAGACATACATCAGGCTCCTTATCGACATGTGACGCCCAGCTACTATACCATAGCGGCCGATGAAAATTCTGGATGTTTCATGTAAAACTCAACCAGCCTGGGAGCGTACTCAGCAAAAGTGGGGCAGGCGATCCCTGTCCCTTTGAGGTCTTGCAGGGTGTTGTCGCAGGTGTAAAGGGTGGGGTGGGTGTAATAGTCGATAGCTTCCGGCTCCACCCGCAGCAGGGCGTTGGCTCCAGGGACATATTTGACAAAACCTTTGGCTAACCCTTTCCAGACCGGAATGCGGATGACCCGTCGTTGGGCAGCCTGGGCGCAAATATCCAGCAGTTGTTCCACCGTAGGGGCGGCCGGGTCGCTGAGATGATACACCTTGCCCAGGGAATGTTCCACGCCGCTGAGGTAGGTGAGGGCGTCGATCACAAAGTCGCGGGGTACGATGTTGAACTCATGCTTTTTAAGGTTGCCCACCACCGGCACAATGGCGACGCCTTTTTGTCGCACCAGCAGTTGCACGAAGTAGTACGCGCCGTCATATTTTTGGGTGGCCCCAGTCCGGCTGTCCCCCACGACAATTGAGGGGCGGTAAATGGTAGTGGGCAGGCCGCGGCGCATCTTTTCTTGCACCGCCACTTCCGCCAGATATTTGGTCTCCTCGTAGTAGTTGTTGAACGCCTGCCCTTTCGCCAGGTCGCTCTCGTGGAAGAGGCCTGGATGCCGGCCGCTGACGTAACAGGTGCTGACATATTGAAAGCGCTTTAAGGCCGGGCAGCCGGCCGCAAACTCCAACATGTGATGGGTGCCTTCCACATTGACCCGCATCGCCAGATCGCGCTTCACCCCCAGGTCGTAGACGGCCGCCAGATGATAAATCTCCACCGTATCTGCCTGAAGGGTGGCCCCTTCCTCACCCAGCCCCAGGCCGGGGAGCGTAATATCCCCATCCACCAGGCGGATGCGCCCCACACGGGAGGGGACATAGCTTTCAATGGTGTCGGCGCGTTGCTGCGCCAGGGGGCGGAACTTGGCTTGCACCAGGCAGACAATGGAAGTATCCACCGGGTAACGGTCGAGCAGCCGCTCCACCAGAGCGGAGCCCAGGAAGCCGGGGAAACCGGTCAGAAATACAGTTGGCATGACACCCTCCAGCGGCTGGGCCGGCCGGTACTCTGGCCGACCGCGCCCATTTGATTGTGTGGCCTGTGGTTAACTCATCCCGCCTATTGTAGCGGGATCACCCTGAGATGGCGACTGCCAACCGGCCGGCTGGAGGTAGAGGCTAGGGCTCGACGATTTGTTCCAGCTGCACATCGTCGATGAAGAAATCTTTGGCCCGCCACTGGATTCGGCTCTTGAAGTGAATGACGATCTCAATCTCCCCATCGGCCGGGGTGGTGAAGGTCAGCTCATGGGTGTACCAGGTGCGATCCCCCATGACCATACCGCTGACCCAGCCGCCCACATCATTGGCCCAGACGCCCGTTTCTACGTCGCTCAGATCAAACCCGCCATGATGGTGGGCCCGCACCGGCACACGTAACTGCCAGACTGTGCCGGCCGGCACGCCGGTGATGGTCTGAGAGAGGGTAGCGCCAAAGGAGGTGGCCCCGTGGAACACCTTGTAGGTTGTCGTTCCGTCTAAGATCAGGGGATCGAGGCCGCCGGGTTGTTCGTGGGGCGGCAGCTGCTCGGCCAGTTTGTGCAGACATTCGCACACCCCATGCGCAATCTCCGGCGAGTCGAAGAGCGGCTGACCGATCTCCACCCAGCTCAGTTGCCAGCCGTTTGGTTGTTGGTTGCTGACGTTGCCAACGGGGGGCAGGGTGATCCACCCCTCTTCAAAAGAGCCGTTGACCAAAATCGGCCCCACCACGGGTTCCGGGGGGCGGATGCTGATGGGCAGAAAAGCTTGCAGGCTTGTGTTGACACGAAGCGAGCCGGCATCCACTGCCAGCGCGCCGGCAGTCAGAGCCAGCATCAGACCAGACCAGAAAAACCACTTGCGCATACCATCTCTCCTTGCAGCTATGTACCAGACGCGGGCAATCGTAACCCAACAGCATCATGTCGTAACGGCCGTCGTCGCGGTTTCCCAACCGCGTCGGTTTTCCAGTTTTCACCTCCTGTGAAAACGGGAGCAAGACGCCAGGAGCGCGAAGGTTTTTCACACAGGGGCGAACACACAGGTTCGCCCCTACATGTTCTTAGCGCCTTCGCGGTTCGTCACTCTCGTGAAAACGGGAGCATTTTGTTCTCACCGCCAAGCCCCCGTGAAAACGGGAGCAAAGGACGCGAAGGTTTTTCCTGTCTTTGCTTTGCGTTCTTAGCGCCTTCGCGGTTCAATCACCTTACCGTCGCGGTTTGCCGGCCGGATGCCGACGCTCCGCCATATCTGTTCTGATAAAATTGTAACAGGCTTGAAGGGCGGCAACGTAAAAAATGTCACACCTGGCTTGATGATTTGGCGTCATTTTCACACATTGCCGTGATGGCAGGGGCGTGTTACAAATGAAGCCGGATCAAGCTGGTTGTGCAAGGAGAGCAAAATGCGACGGTTGAGGCGTTTAGGTCTGGTGTTGTTGGCAATCGTGGGCGTTATGTTGTTGATCGTGGCCTTGATTGGCATGGTGGTCAGCCGCCGGCCGTTTCCCAAGACCACAGGGGTTTTGCGGATCACTGGCTTGCAACAGGAGGTGATGGTGCACCGCGATGCGGCCGGCGTGCCTCACCTCTATGCGCAAAATCTGGACGACCTCTTTCTGGCGCAGGGCTACACCCACGCCCAGGATCGTTTCTGGCAAATGGAATGGTGGCGGCACATTGCCATGGGGCGCATTTCTGAGATCGCTGGCGACGCCACCCTGGAGACTGACCGCTTCATCCGCAACCTGGGCTGGAACCGCATCGCCCAGACCACAGCCGATTATTACCGGACGCAAGAACCGGATATCTGGGCTATCCTGGAGGCGTACAGCGCCGGGGTTAACGCCTACATCGAAGACAACCGCGAGCAACTCTCGCTGAACGTCACCATTCTGGGGCTGGTCAACGAACCCTGGGAGATCGAACCGTGGCAACCGGAGCATACCCTGGGCTGGGCGACGGTGATGGCCTGGGATCTGCGTGGCTTTGGCGATATGACAGATCAGCAAGACCTGGCCCGCATGAGGGAGAGTCTGGGAGCGGAGATGATGGCTGAGCTCTATCCCGGCTACCCCCCTAACCGCCCCATCATCGCCCCTACGGACAGGTTACAGCAAAATGAATCGGCCGCTCTCTGGCCGGCTGTCTCTATCAATTGGGATGCCTTCGAGCGGCACCAGATTGGACATATTCCCCCCAACGGTTTCGCTCTGGGGGGACGAGTGGGCGACCTGGGGAGCAACAACTGGGTCATCGGCGGGCAACACACTGCCAGCGGCCGGCCGCTGCTGGCCAACGATCCCCATCTGGGGGTGCAGATGCCTTCCATCTGGTATCTAAATGGCCTCCATGCTCCCGACCTGGATGTGGTGGGCTTCACCTTCGCCGGCGTCCCCGGCGTTGTCGTCGGCCACAACAGCCACATCGCTTGGGGAGTCACCAACCTGGGGGCGGATAGCCAGGACCTCTACCTGGAAACCCTCAACCCGGACAACCCCAACCAATATCGCTTCCAGGACAGCTGGCGTGATATGACCATCATCGAAGAGGTGATTCAGGTCAATGGCGGCGCGCCCGTCACCCTGACTGTGCGCCAGACCGTGCATGGGCCGTTGCTCAACAACGTCAATGCCGAGTTAACCGATGCCATCTCCGTGCGTTGGACAGCTTTCGAGCCGACCCGTCTCTTCAAGGCGCTCGTGTTGCTCAACCAGGCCCAAAATTACGACCAATTCCGCGAGGCGCTGCGCTATTGGGATACCGCCCCGCAAAACATTGTCTACGCTGATGTCGAGGGCAACATCGCCTATCAGGCCACCGGGCGCTACCCGATTCGAGATGGCTGGGATGGTCTGGCAATTGTGCCGGGCGACGGAGCGTTTGAGTGGCAGGGTTGGATTCCCTATGAAGAGATGCCGGCCCTTGTGAACCCGCCCGAGGGTTACATCGTGACCGCCAACAACGCTGTCGTAGACGCCAACTTTCCCTATTTCCTTTCCCGCTATTGGGACGATGGCGACCGGGCCCAGCGCATTCATGCTTTGATTCAAGCCGCCATAGCCAGCGGTCAGCCGTTGACGACTGAGACCATGGCCGCCATTCAGCTCGATAGCTACGAGATGTTGGTTGAAACCTATCAGCCGCTTCTACAAGGCTTATCCAGCCCCGATGCACAGGTGCAGGCGGCGCTGGAGCGGCTACGGGGTTGGGATGGCCAGCTGCGGCGCGAAAGCGTGCCGGGGGCTATTTTTGAACTATTCTTCAAATTCCTGGTGGAAAACAGCCTGGCGGATGAGTTGGGGGAACGGGCAGAGGATTATCTCTTCTTTGGCGACTACCAGCGTATTCTTTTCCATCGTCTGGCGGGTGAGCCGGGCGCTGTCTGGTGGGATGATGTTGCCACCGAAGCAAGCGAGACCCAGGCCGATATGCTTCTGCGCTCAGTCGAGGATGCCGTCGCCTGGTTCCAGGATAATGTGGGGCAGGATATGAACGATTGGACGTGGGGCGCCATCCATCAGGTAACTTTTACCAGCGCCCCCCTGGGGCAGAGCGGCGTCGGGCCGATTGAGTCATTGGTCAACCGGGGGCCTGTGCCGGTGGATGGCGGCTCCAGCGTGGTCAACGCCAATGGTTGGAGTTGGGATGAGCCGGCGACGGTCACGTGGCACCCCTCGCTGCGCCTGATCGTCGATCTGGCAGATTTTGACGCCAGCCTGGGGATTCACCCCACCGGCCAGAGCGGTCATCCTTTTCATCGTCACTACGATGACTTGATCACCCGATGGGCCAATGGGGACTATCTCCCTCTGTTATTCAACGCCACCGCAATTGAAGCGGCCGCTGACCGCACCTTAAATCTCCGCCCCAAGTAGGGGATTGCCGGATATGGTCGTTGGCTGAACGCGTCGGCTGAGGTAAAATCGCTACAATAGCGTGGATATGGGCGTTCCAGTCGGGGACGCGCCGGCTGCCCTCTGATCTGGACGTGCGGTGTGGTGTGTTCTTTGCTTGCCCCTCCCACGGCGTTGCATGACCTCGCCCAGGTAGATAAAAGGAAGGCTCTCTTTTGAAGCACATATTGATTACAGGCGGCGCAGGCTTTATCGGATCTAACTTTGTGGCGTACTTGTTGCGTCGCTATCCTGCCCTCACTGTTGTGGTTTACGACAAGCTCACCTACGCAGGTAACATGGACAATTTGTTGGCGGTGGCGGACAACCCCCGTTTTCGCTTTGTTAAGGGGGATATCTGCGACGCCGGGTGCGTAAGGGAGACCATCCAGCGCTTTGATATCGATACGATTGTCAATTTCGCGGCTGAAACCCATGTGGATCGCTCCATTCTGGAGCCGGACGCCTTTATTCAAACTGATGTCTACGGGACGTATGTCCTGCTGGAAGCCGCTCGCCAGTTGGGGGTGACGCGCTACCATCAGATCTCAACCGATGAGGTATATGGGCATGTGCCAGAAGGACGCGCCAGTGTGGAAAGCGATCCCCTGGCCCCGCGTAGCCCTTACGCCGCCAGCAAAGCCTCAGCCGACCTGATGGTGTTGGCCTATCATGTTACCTACAATCTGCCGGTCACCATTACACGCGGCTCGAACAACATTGGCCCCTACCAGCACCCGGAAAAGGTTGTCCCCCTGTTCACCACCAACGCCATCGATTACCAGGCTTTGCCGGTGTATGGCGACGGCCGGCAGAAACGGGATTATCAATACGTAGAAGATCATTGCGAAGCGATAGATGTGGTCTTGCAACGGGGAGAAGTGGGGGAGGTTTACAACGTGGGCACAGGGACGGAGATGGAAAACCTGCACATGGTGGAGATTGTCCTGGAAACGCTCCACCGCCCGCACACGTTGATCCGTCACGTCGCCGACCGGCCGGGTCATGATCGTCGCTACAGCCTCAACATCGACAAGATCAAAGCGCTGGGCTGGCAGCCACGCCACACGGCTCTCGAAGCCATTGTACAGACGGTGCGCTGGTACAGCCAGAATGCGTGGTGGTGGCGCAAGGCGAAGGCGGGTGAGTTTCAGCACTATTACGAACGTCAGTACGGCGAACGGTTACGCCAGACAGGTTAACCCTCGCCGGCGCATGTGAATCAATCCGCACAAGGAGTGAACGAAATATGTCCACCGATACCCTTACGATTACGGACAATCGGACCGGCCGCACCTACGAAGCGCCGATTGAATATGGGACGATCCGGGCCACCGATTTGCGTAAGATCAAGGTTGCACCTGATGACTTCGGGGTCATGAGTTACGACCCCGCCTTTATGAACACCGCTTCGACCAAGAGCGCCATCACCTACATTGATGGCGACCTGGGCATTTTGCGCTATCGCGGGTATCCCATTGAGCAGCTGGCCGACACCTGTACCTTTCTGGAGGTGGCCTATCTCATCTGGCATGGGGATCTGCCGACGGCGGCGCAACTCACCGCCTGGACGAATGAAATTACCCTGCATACTATGGTGCATGAGAATATTAAGCAACTCTTCCAGGCTTTTCGCCACGACGCCCACCCTATGAGTATGTTGATCAGCACGGTGGCGGCCCTGGCAACCTTTTACCCTGAAGCGCGTGAAGTGACCGACCAGGCCAATCGCCGTTTGCAGGCCATTCGCTTGATTGCCAAGATGCCCACCCTGGCGGCCTATGCCTACCGCCACGCCATGGGACTACCTTTCAATCTGCCGGACAATGAGTTGAGCTTCACCGGTAACTTCCTCAACATGATGTTCCGCATGGTGGAGCCAAAGTACACGCCTAACCCGGTGTTGCAGCGCGCCCTGGACATTTTATTTATTTTGCACGCCGATCACGAGCAAAATTGTGGTACCAACGCCATGCGCTCGGTAGCTAGTTCCCACGCCGACCCCTACAGCTCGGTGGCGGCGGCCGCGGCCGCCCTGTCTGGCCCGCGTCACGGCGGCGCGAACGAAGAAGTTCTGAACATGTTGCGCGAGATTGGGGATGTCAGGCATATCCCGGATTACATCCAGCGAGTGAAGAACCGCGAAGTGCGTCTGATGGGCTTTGGGCATCGGGTGTATAAGAATTATGACCCCCGCGCTGCCATCATCAAGCACACGGCGGATGAGGTGTTCGAGATTACCGGCCGCAACCCCCTGCTCGATATTGCGCTGGAGCTGGAACGCATCGCTCTGCAAGAAGATTACTTTGTGCAGCGTAAGCTTTATCCCAATGTGGACTTCTATTCGGGCATCATCTACCAGGCCATGGGGTTGCCCACCAGCATGTTCACCGTCATGTTTGCCATTGCGCGGACGGTGGGCTGGCTGACGCATTGGGAAGAGTTTATGCAGGATAAAGAGCAGGCCATCGCCCGCCCGCGGCAGATTTATCTGGGGCCAGATGCGCGTGACTTTGTACCGCTGGCAGCGCGTGGCTAATCGTTTGGCAGGTGGTGTCTTGGAGCGTGGCGCACGGCTCTTGCTGCTGTGCGCCGCGTTTATTTTAGGCTATCTGGCGACAGCCTGCACATCGTCCCAGCCTACAACTTACACCCCGGCCGTCGCCTCACCCCGACCGATCCCCTCCCAGACTGCTCCCGCCACGCCTGCGCCGCAACCGCTGGCGGCCATTCAGTTGCGCCGGGTGGCGCAGGGGTTGCAGCGCCCCGTCTACCTGACCCATGCCGGTGATGAACGCCTGTTTGTGGTGGAACAGGCCGGGGTGATTCATATTTTAGAGCAGGGACGCTGGCTGGAGCCACCCTTCCTGGACATTCGTGACCGTGTGGGGTCGCGCAGTAATGAACAGGGGTTGTTGGGCCTGGCTTTTCACCCGGCCTATGCCGCCAACGGGAGCTTTTTTGTTTATTACACCAACCTGGAGGGAGATGTGGTCATCGCCCACTACCAGGTGAGTGACCAGCCCGATCAGGCTCAGACGGCCAGCGAGAGGGTGTTGCTCACCATTCCCCAGCCTTTCCCCAACCACAACGGCGGCCAGCTGGCCTTTGGGCCGGATGGCTATCTGTACGCCGGCGTGGGGGATGGTGGCGCGGCCAATGACCCGCAGGGCAATGGACAAAACCCTCATACCTGGTTGGGCAAGCTGTTGCGGTTGGATGTGGACAACGGGACGCCTTATGCTGCGCCCCCTTCCAACCCTTTTGTGGGCACGTCGGCCGGCCGACTGGAGATTTGGGCGCTTGGTCTGCGCAATCCGTGGCGTTTCAGCTTTGACCGCCTGACGGGCGATCTTATCATCGCTGACGTGGGGCAAAACGTCGCTGAGGAAGTGAACTACCAGCCGGCCGGCGCGGCCGGCGGAGCGAACTATGGTTGGGATGTCATGGAAGGGCGGCGCTGCACTGGCGGCGCTTGCGACCCGGCGGCCTACACCCTGCCGGTCATCGCTTACGGTCATGAGGTCGGGGCCTGCTCTGTCACCGGCGGCTATGTCTACCGTGGTACCCAATTCCCCGCTCTACAGGGGCATTATTTCTACGCCGATTACTGCAACGGTCACATCTGGGCCGCCACGCCGGGGACGTGGACGCCGACTCTGGTTTTGCCATCCGGGCTGAACCCTTCTAGTTTTGGCGAAGATGTGGCCGGCGAACTATACTTGTTGGACCACGGGGGTGGAGGGGTGTACCAGATCATCCCGTGAACCGGCCGCCCCGGCCTTTCCTTTCAAAGCTGGCTTTTAACCCGCCAGCGGTAACGTTGGCGGGTGGCCCGGTGCACGCCGGGCTTGCGAATCTTGGGGTTGTGGTCTTCCAAAATGCACTCCACCAACCACCGCCCCGGCACAAAGCGGCTGGTGAAGGGGGCGTAATCGGTGGTGAACTGGCGCACGCGCCACTCCCGCTCCAGGCGCTCGCTGACGCGCCAGGTGGTGTGGATATGTTCAGGGTGGATGACCTGAGCTTCAAAGGTGAGAGGGGTGTAGGGAGTGGCGCGCAGCGCCGGCCGGCCCCAACCACCGGCCGGTGAAAAACCATCGCTGATGGGCGAGCGCCGATAAATACGCTTAATCCACTGCTCTTGACATACACAACAAAAATCGGAGCTGTGCCGCTTCATCATGCAAGTGGGCTGCGCCCGATAGACGCCAAAATTAGTGTAACTGGCGCCCTCGAACGCGCCCACACAATCAAGCGGCGCATCCTCCTCGGCGGTCGGCCGGCCGTGGACCACCTCCTGGCTCAGCCAGGCAGCCCATTTGGGGCGCTTCAGGTTGGTGCTGACGTTGGCAAAGGGGAGCAGGTTGGGCAGGGAGCGCCCCTGCAACAGCTTGATGTCGGGCAATTCTCCGCCATATTCATCCGCCAGCTTGGCGATGGCGTGGCCTGCTTCGTGGATCATAATGCGCGGGAAGTCGCTGGAGTTGCGTGAGGCGTACCCCACCCCCATGGTGAACAAAGTCGCGCCTCCCCGGCGGGGGGTGTTGACCACCACCAATAGGCTGTCCCACGGGACGCCGGAGCGCCAGGCCACCCATTGCACCCACGGGTCGGGCCCCACCAGCCGACGCTCATTGAGCCAGGAGAAGTGCGTTCCCAGCGGACTGCGCACCTTGACGGGTGGCTTTTGCCAGCGATCGGCTATCCCGGACTGTTGGGCGATGATGTTGACCCGATGAAAGTTGAAGTGCTCGATGTAGCTCTTCATCGGTTCGATCTCGTGAAAAGCCTGGATGATGCGGTCGACGTCGTCGTAGAAGAGGGGCATCTCTGTCTGCGTGTACCCATCCCCCAGAATCGCCACATCCAGCCGACGGTGTGGATCGCCGTGGTGTACCAACGTTTCATAACGTGGCGAGCCCCATATAACTTTGCCAATGCCCATCTTGTTGCTCCTATGTCAGGTTTCCCTCAAACCAGAACCGCCCGCGCCAGCGCTTCCAGGCCGGCCAGGTCGTCCAGGTCAAGCCATTGCAACATCACCCGTTGAACGCCGGCCGCCTCCAGCGTGTGGAGTTGTTCCCGCACCTCAGCCCCCACCCCCACCACCAGCCCCCGTTGCCGCAGCTCATCGGCCGAGCGGTTGGTGCGGCTTAATTTGCCGGCCAGTTCTGCCCCATCCGCCCCAAAGACCAGGCCGGTCATCAGGGAGCAGGCCACGGCCTCGGCCGGCCGCCCCTCAGCCTCCAGCAATTCCAACAACCGGGCGCGACGTTGCCGGAAAACATCGACCGGCAGGAAAACGGCGTTCCACTCGTCGGCGTAGCGCGCTACCAACGGGAGGGTGCGTTGCGGGCCGTTGCCGCCAATCAGCAGTGGTGGGCCGCCGGGGCGCGCCGGCCGGGGCAGCACAACCGCCTCTTGCAAATGGTAGTAGCGCCCACTGAAGTGACAGGGTTCGTTGCTGCGCAGCAAGCACCGCAGCACCTGCAACCCTTCTTCAAAACGATCCATGCGCGCCGCAACCTCCAGCAGCTCCCAACCGTAATGAGTGTGTTCCCGCACCTGCCAGCCCGCTCCTACCCCCAGCGTCAGTCGGCCGCCAGAGAGGTCATCCACGGCGCTGGCCATGCGCGCTGTCATGGTGGGGTGACGAAAAGAGACCGGTGAAACGAGCGGGCCGAATGTCAGCCGTTGGGTGTGGCTGGCCAGCCAGGTCAGCGAGACCCATAGCTCCAGCGATTCTTTGTCCGGCGGTGAGGCGTTGGTGTAATGGTCGGAACGGTACAGGCCGGCAAACCCCAGCTCTTCCACTGTGTGGGCCAGGCGTTGCCAGCGCTGCCAGGTCAGGCCATTTTGCCCCTCGATCATGATCGCCACGTCTAACATCGCATGTCTCCCTTACGGCCAGGCTGTATGACGATATTCATTGCGTCAACGCACCCTTAATCTGTTGAGGTTGGGATAGGATAGCTGAACCAGTTACCGCCGGCCGAACCGTCAGGCCCGACAACCGGCAATCGTTCCCCTGTTGTCCAATCGTAAAGCCCCACCCGCACCTCGCGCCAGTCGCCCGGCGGCCGGGGCAGGCTGCGTTCATCCTCCAGCCACAGCCCCAACGGCCAGGCGCGCGCAGGCAACGCGCCTCGCCAGGCGTCCCCATCTGCTTGGGAAAGAGGGGGCTGGTCAGGTGGGCCAAGATGCACAAAAACCGTCAGATGTGGGCTGGCCTCGTCCAGCCGTTCCCAGGTCAAGTGCAGGTGCAGCCTGTTGCCGGCCGGTCGGGCCACCACGCGCTGCAAACAAGCCACCGTGCCGAATTGGGCCAGGCCGCAACCGCTACCCTCTGGCTCCACCACCCGGCCGGCCCGCTCCAGATTAAAAGCGCCAGTGGTAGTGTAACGTGAGATAAAGACGCTGTCCACTGTAGGAGCCAGCGCCGCCAGCTCTTCCGGGGTGATGATCACCCCTCGCATGTCCACCTGGTACGGCCCTCCTTCCCGCGCCGCCTGATCCAGCCAGGGAAGGGCGTAGGACAGTGTCTGGTGGGGGGTGTCGGCATCAGCGGGGGCAAATTCAGCCAGATCAAGCGCTATCGGGGCCAGGGTTAACCCCCAGTACCCCAGAGGATACGGGGGGTGACGGGGCGCGTAGCGGTCGGGGACGTTGAGGAAGAGCGGTGTCTCCCCGGCCCCGGCCGCCTCTAGTGCCCCCACAATTGTCTGCAGATGGCTTGCGCCGTGAGCGTAGAGGGTTTGCGCCTGGCGCAGCAGGGCGCTGCTCTGCCATAGGATCAAAGCCAGAATAAGGACGCCGCCCCCCCGCCGTAAAGGCCATAGCCCGGCCACCCACAACCAGGCCACCCCGGCCGCAGCGTAGTAGAGTAGTCGGGGGGAGAGCGAGACGTAATCGTAGCGCAGGCCGATGAAGGGGGGCAAGATGCTCAGACCGGCCCACGCCAGACCAACCAGCGCCGGCCGGCCCCACCCATGCCGCCACGCCAGCGCCACCAGCAGAAGCGTCACCCCGGCCGAGGTCACCAGTAGCCAGAGGGGTTGGGGCGTGATGCCGGCCGGATACCCCCACACATTGCCCCACACCGGGTATACCAACCCCTGGGTCAGATAGGCCAGAACAGACAGCTCGGCGTACAGACCGGTGAAGCCGCTCTGGCGGGGAACCACCAACCAGATGAAGGTGAAAAGCGCCGCCAGCCCGACATATCCCAGAGCGGCCGGCAACCAGACCCTCCGTGATGTTGGCCGACGCGCCAGACCCAGCACCAGGGGCATGCCGGCCAGCGCGACTGTGCTTTCCTGAACAACCAACGCCAGGCCAAAGAAGAGGTAACTGAGGGCCAGGGCGCGCCGCGTCCGGCCGGGGCGGGCAGGAAAAGCCAACAGGAAGGCCAGCCAGGCGGCGTTTTGCAGCGCCAGCGCCAGCGGCTGTTGGGGCGCGGCCCAGGCCACTGCCTGCTGCGCCAGGGGACACAGGGCAAAGAGCGCGCTGGCGCACACGGCCGGGGCCGGCCGTAAACCGCTGCGCCGCCCCAGTGTGTAAACAAGTGTGATATTCAGGAGGTGCCAGGCAATTTCCGCCAGATGCAGCAGGGGGGCGTTGATGACCCCGTCTGCCCCCACAAAGAGGCGGTTGTAGAGCAAGGCGCCGGGGCGATAAAACTGAAAGGTGGGGTCCGGCGCCAGCAGCGCCCACCCGTTGCGTGCCGCTGCCCGCCCGAACCATTGGGGGTCATCCCACAACAAACCAAAGCCCAGGGCCGGGGCATACAGCGCCGCTGTCAGCCACAACAGGCCAATCAGGCCGGCCGGAACCCACCAGGCGGCCGGTTGAGCCAGCCAGACCAGACGAGAACGCGCCGGCAAAGCAGCCACGTCAGAGGGCGTTAGCCCCGTCGGCGGGCCAATTCAGCGCCCACCAACTCATTGACCAGGCCGGGGGCGGCCTGCCCGCCCAGAGTGCGCATCACCTGCCCTACGAAGAAGGCCTGCAGGCGTTCTTTACCGGCCAGATATTGCGCCAACTGCGTGGGGTGGGCTTCCAGCGCTGCCAGCACCGCTGCCTGGATGGCTGTCGCATCGCTGACCTGCATCAACCCTTGCCGGGTGACAATGGCGTCAGGCGAGTCGCCGCTGGCAAACATCTCCGCCAGCACGCTTTTAGCTGTGTGGCGGCTAATAACGCCCCGGTCAACCAGGGCTTGCAGCGCCACCAGCCCGACCGGCGTGACGGGTATGTCGTCGATGGCCTGACCGGCGTCACGCATCAGGCTGAACAGATCGTTGAGCACCCAGTTAGTCATGGCTTTGGGGTCGCCGCCGGCCGCCACCGCCCCTTCATACCAGGTTGCTATCGGGCGTTCTTCCGTCAGACGGCCGGCCTCGTAGACCGATAACCCCCAGGTGTGTTGGTAGCGGAACCGTTTGGCGTCTGGCAGCTCCGGCAAGGATGCCTGCACCCGGGCTTGCCACGCCGCGTCAATGTCCAGAGCTGGCAGGTCCGGTTCGGGGAAATACCGGTAATCGTCAGCTTCCTCTTTCACCCGCTGGGTGAAGGTGACACGCTCACTCTCATGCCATCCCCGCGTCTCTTGCCGGACCTGGCCCCCGGCCGCCAAAATCTCTGCCTGGCGAGCCACTTCATAATCAATGGCCTGGGCCAGATTGCGAAAGCTGTTGAGGTTCTTCAGCTCCGTGCGCACCCCCAAGGCCGTCGCCCCCCGTCGGCGCAAACTGATGTTTGGCTCGACCCGCAGCACTCCCTTCTCCAGATCGCCAGAGTTGACCTCCAGGTAGCGCAAAAGCTGGCGTAGGAGCATGGCTACTGCTGCCGCTTCCTCAGCTGAGTGTATGTCTGGCTCGGTGACAATTTCCAATAGCGGCACGCCGGAGCGATTGTAATCTACCAGCGAGTTGGCCCCATCGGGCGTGTGGGTTAGTTTGGCGGTATCTTCCTCCATGTGGACGCGCCGAATGCCAATGCGCCGGCGCGCCCCAGAGGCCAGCTCAAGCTCCAGCCAGCCCTGGCGCGCCAATGGCAGCTCATATTGGCTGATCTGATACCCTTTGGGCAGGTCAGGGTAGAAGTAGCTTTTGCGCGCAAAGACGTTGTGGGGCTGGATGACGCCATGCAGCGCCAGCGCCACGCGCAGGGCAAATTCGACGGCCTGTCTGTTGATGACCGGCAACGTTCCCGGCATACCCAGGCAGACCGGACAGACAGCGCTGTTGGGGGGCGCGGTGACACTGTCCACCACCTGACAGCTGCAAAACATTTTGGAGGCGGTCAACAACTCGGCGTGGATCTCCAGCCCAATGACCGCTTCGTAAGCCTTCAGCGCGCCCATCCGCTTCTACAGGTGCAGGCTGGCGTTGTCCCCCACAAAGAGGGTCAACGGCCGGCCGACCAGGCGCGCCTTTTCACCTACCAGGGCGTTTTCCAGCACGCAATTTTCGATCTGCGCCCCCGGGTCCACAATGCTGTTGCGGATCACTGCCTGACGCACCACCACATTGGCATCAATGTGGGCGTAAGGCCCAATCACGCTGGCATCAATGTCAGCCGATTCATGGATGTACACGGGAGGGATGACGGTGAAGCCCTCGCTCAGGCTGCGCTCTAGGGCGTCTAAGCTACCCAAACCGAGACCTAACAGGCGCGTGTTCGTTTCTAGAATGTTACCGGGGCTACCGGCGTCATACCAGTAATCCACCGACATGGTGCGGATGCGGGCCTGCCGCTCCAACAACACCTGGTAGGCGTCGGCCATGAAGAACTCCCCCTTGGTGCGCCGCTCCTCTCGCATAATGGTATCGATGGCGTCAAATAGCTTGTGGCTGCTGCGAAACCAGTTGATGCCGGCCGCTACCAGGCGATGCTCCATGGTGGGGGGTTTCTCAATGAAGCGGGTGACGTACCCCTCGGCGTTGGTGATCATGATGCCAAAGGGGCGAGGGTCTTCCACTTCCATCACGGTGAAGACAGCGTCGGCGTCGGGGGCGGCGACACGCTGATAGCTGGCGTAGTCGGCGCGGATGATGCCGTCCCCGAAGGCCACCACCACCTCGCTATCGGTGGGCAGCAGGTGGCGGCACAACCACACAGCGTGGGCCTGACCCAGAGCTTCCGCTTGTTCCACAAAATGTGCCTTAAGGTCAGGGTAATGCTGTCGAATCCAGGCCTCGATCATATCCCCCTTGTAACCCACCACGAAGATGACCTCCCCGGTCAGGATAGCGCCTAGTTGCTCCAAAATGTGGCCGATAACGGTGTTGCCGGCCACTTTCATGAGCGGCTTCGGCCGGCTCCATGTATGGGGGCGCATACGTGTGCCATAGCCGGCCAGTAGGACGATAACTTTCATCTCTTTCTCCAGATTAGGATGGTGCGCCGGCTGGAGGCGTGGTCGGCCAGCGTTGCGCCAGTTCCTGCGCCAACCGCTGCGGCCACCCCGTAGCCTGTTCATAGGCATACGCCACGTTCAGCAATCGTTCTTCTTGCAGCGCGTCGCCAATCAGTTGCAGGCCAATCGGTAAACCCTGGCCATCCAGCCCACAGGGCAGGGACAGGCCACAGCTGGCGCTGAGGTTGACGGGAATAGTCAGGATGTCGCTCAGGTACATGCTCAGCGGATCGCCCGCCTTCGCCCCGATGGGAAAGGCGGTGGTGGGGGTGGTGGGCGCAGCGATCACATCCACCTGAGTAAAGGCCTTTTGAAAATCCTGGGTGATCAAGGTGCGCGCTCTGAGGGCGCGCCCATAATAGGCATCGTAGTAACCGGCGCTCAAGGCGTAGGTTCCCAACATAATGCGCCGGGTTGCTTCTGGGCCGAATAGGGCCCGTGTTTTTTTGACCGAGTCGATCAAGTCGCGCCCGACCAGGCGCGGCCCGTAGCGCACGCCATCGTAACGCGCCAGATTGGCGCTGGCTTCGGCCGGGGCGATCAGGTAGTAGACGGGCACAGCGTAGCGGGTGTGGGGCAGGCTGATGGGGTGCACGGTCGCCCCCAGGTCGGCCAGCGTCTCAATGGCGCAGCGCACTCCCATCTCCACCTCTGGGTCGAGCCCTCCAGCAAAATACTCCTGGGGAACGCCCACTCGTAGGCCGCTAATATCGCCTGTCAGGGCGGCGCGGATGTCAGGGGGTGGGTGGGGCAGCGAGGTGCTGTCGCGGCTGTCGTGGCCGGCGATAACCTGAAAGATGGCGGCGCAATCTGCCACTGTGCGCCCAAAGCAGCCCACCTGATCGAGCGAAGAAGCAAAAGCCACCACCCCCCAACGTGAGACACGCCCATAGGTGGGGCGCAAGCCAACCACGCCGCAAAAAGCGGCCGGCTGCCGCACACTCCCGCCGGTGTCCGTCCCCAGGGCGGCGTGTGCCAGGCCGGCCGCCCCCGCCGCCGCGCTGCCGCCGCTGCTGCCCCCCGGCACACAGCTGAGGTTCCATGGGTTGCGCGTGGTGAAGTAGGCCGAGTTCTCGGTGGAAGACCCCATAGCAAATTCGTCGGTGTTGGTTTTGCCCACCAGCACCGCCCCGGCCTGACGCAGCCGCTCGATGACATGCGCGTCATAGGGGGGGATGAAACCCTCCAGGATGCGGCTGCCGGCCGTGGTCGGCGCCCCCTGAACACAGATAATATCTTTGATCGCCACTGGCACGCCTAACACCGGGGTGCGTTCCCCTTGCGCCAGCCGACGGTCGGCCGCGGTTGCCTGCTCCAACGCGCTCTCCTCCAGAACGGCCAGATAACTCTGAATCTGAGGATCGAGCGCCCGGATGCGGGCGAGTGTGGCGGCTGTTGTCGCCACGCTGGTGGTGGCTCCTTCATCCAGAGCCGCCCGCAACTCAAGCAGGGTTAAGCGGGTTAAGTCCATAGGGGTCAAGTCAGGCGGGCTGCCCGGCCGGCGCCCGTTACAGCTCCAACACCGCCTGAATGAGGAACTGATCCTGCCGGTGTTGGGGAGCGTTAGCCAGCACCGCCGCCAGGGGCAGACACGGCATCACCTCATCCGCCCGCAGGACATTTGTCATAGGGACGGCATGGGTGGTGGGTGGGACATTGTCCAATGGCAGCTCATCCAGCATGGCGGCGTAATCCAGGATGGCGGAGAGTTGCTCCTGGTAAAGAGCCAGCTGCGATTCACTTAATTCAAGGCGGGCCAGATGAGCAATCGCTTCGACTTCAGCGCGTGTCAGAGACATGGCTGCGCTCCTAAGGTTGGAGTGCCTGAATGGGCCGGGCCTGAGCGGCTTGAAACCCATAACGCTCGATTATAACAGTTAGAGAAAGGCCGGCCAAACCAGATGGGGACAAAATCCTTCTTGACCACTTAGAATAAATGTTCTAAAATGTACTATTCACCCATCACCTAGCGTGGGTGGAACCTGGGCTGTAACAATCATCCACCACGCTTTCAGGAGGTTTCGATGAGCTCAAAGCAAGACACGCCAAAGCCCGCCGGGAGGGCTACCGCCAGCCACAAGAAGTCTCAGGGCTTCACAGATGAGGAAAAAGCTGCCATGAAGGAGCGCGCCCAAGAGCTGAAGGCGGCCGCACGTCGTGGCTCGCGCGGGGCCAGGGCGGACGAGGAAAGCGCCGTACTGGCTAAGATCGCCGCAATGCCGGAACCCGATCGTACCATGGGCGAGCGGCTCCATGCCATCGTCAAAGCCAACGCGCCTACTCTCGCGCCGAAACTCTGGTATGGGATGCCGGCCTATGCCAGGGATGGCAAAGTCGTTTGTTTCTTCCAGAGCGCCGATAAGTTCAACACCAGATACGCGACGTTTAGTTTTACCGACATAGCCAACCTAGACGAAGGCGCCCTGTGGCCCGTCGCCTTCGCGCTGAAAGAGTTCACCCCGGCCGAAGAGGCCATGATCAGCGCGCTGGTGAAGAAAGCAGTAGGTTGAGAGCTGATCGCCGGTGTAGGCGGATAGTCCACTTTGGAGATCAATCAAAATGATGCCCCAACTCCTTCAGGAAACCCTGGCGCAGCTTGAATCGCTTGGCAATGAGAAGGTACGTGCGCAAAACAAGAAGAAGGGCGCCGGCGATAATCAGTTCGGTGTTCGGCTTGGTGATATTCGGAAACTGGCCCAGGAAATCAAGATCAATCACGAGTTGGGCCTGGCTCTTTGGGAGACCGGGAACATTGATGCCCGGCTCCTGGCGATTCTGCTGCTCAAGCCTCAAAACCTATCCCACGACGAAATGGATCGGATGGTGCGTTCCGTCAACTTTGTGCAGGTTGCGGATTGGCTCAATGCCTACATTGTCAAAAACCATCCTCAAAAGGAGATTCTTCGCCAGGCGTGGATGGAGGCGACTGATCCGTGGGCAGCGCGGGCCGGGTGGAACTTGACGTCGGAGCGGATCGCCAGGTTTCCGGACGGGCTTGACCTGCCGGCCCTTCTAGATCGTATCGAGTCTGAAATGGGAGATGCCCCTTCACAAGTGCAATGGACGATGAACTTCTGTCTGGCCGGCGTGGGTATCCACTTCTCCAGCTATCGTGAGCGTGCCATCGCCATCGGAGAGAAATTGGGAATCTATCGTGACTATCCCGTTTCAAAGGGGTGCACCTCACCCTTCGCCCCAATCTGGATCAACGAAATGGTGCGTCGACAGGGTTGACCCATCGAACTATCTCCCGCGCATAGCGGCCAGGGGTTCTTTTCCCTACTTTTCCAGCTTTGGAAAGACCCGGTTGGATTCCTGAACATGGTGATACCCATTGATATTGCCCGCTGGCGACTCCATAGCCAATGTATCAGCTCACCTCGACTCCAAGAGCCAACTGAAGTTGTTAAGTGGTTGGTAGCGGTCCAGGCCCAGGACTATGCCGGCGCTAAGTGGGCGCTTGGGCTACGTATGCTGACCGCCACGGATAGTCGCATTGAGCAAGCGCTGACTGAAGGCGCTATTCTGCGCACCCACGTAATGCGCCCAACCTGGCATTTTGTCACCCCGGCCGATATCAGCTGGCTGCTGGCGCTCACCGCCCCACGGGTGCATGTCGTCAACGCCTTCATGTATCGCAAGCTCGAATTGAACGATAGCACTTTGAAATGGGGTCAAGTCGCACTGGTCAAGGCGCTTGAAGAGCGAAGCCAACTGACCCGTGCTGAGGTGCGAGAGGTGTTTCAGAAGTCGGGCATTGCCACTGGCGATGGGTTGCGCCTGGGCTATCTCCTGATGGCGGCTGAGTTGGATGGCGTTATCTGCAGTGGTGCGCGACGCGGGAAACAATTCACCTACGCGTTGCTGGCGGAGCGCGCCCCACATGCCAAAACCCTAGGCCGCGAAGAAGCTCTGGCGGAACTGGCCAGGCGCTACTTTCCAAGCCGGGGACCGGCCACAGTCCAGGACTTTGCCAGGTGGTCTGGGCTGACGCTGGCCGACGCCAGACGTGGCCTGGAGGCCGTCAGGGGTCAGTTTGAGCATGAGCAAATGGGCGATCACGAGTATTGGTTTGCGGCGCCCTTATCGCTTGCCGAAGATATCGTACCGACCGCGCATCTGTTGTCGGTCTATGATGAATATGTGTCGAGCTACAAAGACCGCAGTGCAATTGGTGAAGCCAGGGTGGGGGAGCAGTTAAAGGCACTGGGCAATGACTTGAGCTATATTATCGTGGTTGGGGGTCAAATCGTTGGCACATGGAAACGGGCCATCCGAAAAGATGGCGTGGTGATTCAGACAAACCTGCTGACCCGACTGGACAGAGCAGAAAGACACGCCATTGCTGTGGCGGCGCAACGCTATGGCGCGTTTCTTGAACTGCCGGTGACGGTCGCGTGAATGAACACCTGACGCCCACACTCAACCAGATGGCCCCATAACCGCCTGCACCCGAACAGCCTCAAGAGGGGACACGATTAATTTCTGTGTCCCTTTTTATCGGAATCTGGCCGCCCGCTTCATATAAGCCGAAAAGCTATCCCCCTGAGTTAGTGGCCTATACGAAGGCTCATGGAAAGCACAAGGTCATGTTTGGTACCAACTATCCCATGCTCACGCCAGCGACTTGCCTGAAAGGGTTGAGCTCGCTCGGCCTTAATGATAAAACCAGGGAGTTGTTTTTGCACAAGAATGCAAAGTTAGTGTTTGGGCTGTAGCATATAACGATTCGCTGCAGTGGATGGCCCTGACGGGCTGCTGCTGATCGCAAGTGCCGGGTCGCCAACGCAGGCAGGAGAATTCGAAGATGGCAAGAGCGCCATTTCAAGTTTTAGTCTATCCTTATCGACAGGTCAATGGTGGTGAGTTTGAGTATGCCCTATTCAAAAGGCGGGACGCTGGATTCTGGCAAGGAGTAGCGGGAGGTGGTGAAGATAACGAGTCTATTCTTCAGGCGGCTAGACGGGAAACTGGCGAGGAAACTGGCATAAGGGAAAACTTGTTCTTTTTCAAATTAGACACGATTGAACCTATTCCCGTTACGGAATTCAAAGATAGTTACCTTTGGGGTGACAGTGTCTATGTAATACCTCAATATTGCTTTGGCGTCTTAGTCATAGGGGGAGAGATTGCTCTCTCTCAAGAACATACTGATTACAAGTGGTTGCAGTA
This sequence comes from Anaerolineae bacterium, assembly GCA_034435495.1. Classification (GTDB taxonomy): domain Bacteria; phylum Chloroflexota; class Anaerolineae; order Promineifilales; family Promineifilaceae; genus DAOTXO01. The sequence continues at coordinate 122,405 of DAOTXO010000047.1, read as the reverse complement.
TGAAGAAGCACGGAGTTTACTCAAGTACGATGGCAACAAAACGGCATTGTGGGAATTGGATAGGAAGCTTAGAGGGTTAGGGCCACGGGATTGATGGTGAAATCTAATCATCCCAGTTCTTCGTGTCACCTTGATGGGTGTAGTTCAGGCGTTTCGCAGTTTAAGCAAATGATGGAAAATAAGTGGGCTTAAAAATATGAACCAAACTCCAATGATTCAGCAATTGATAAATCGCCTACTCATGAGTGTGCTTAAAGTCAACTCACAGGTGAAGTGAAATAAAATGGACATTGCGCCTGAAGAAATCGAGACAGTTCTTAAATCACTTGCAGATACGCCGCATTGGATTGCATCGGCAAGCAAAGGTCTTCCCGCAGCCCAGTTACACTTCAACCTGGATCAAGAAACCTGGTCGGCGAATGATATTCTAGCGCATTTGCGAGCCTGTGCAGATGTTTGGGGCCGGGGTATTTTGGCGATGTTGGGGCAGGATCACCCCAGGCTGCGCTATGTTTCCCCGCGTACCTGGATTAGAAAGACAGATTATCTGCAACAGGAATTTGGCGCGTCCTTACTGGCCTTTACCCAACAACGCTATCAGCTGTTGAAGGTATTGCAAGTCCTGACCTACCAGGATTGGTTACGGGGAGCTACCTTTACGGGGACCACAAGAGGCCGGGAACAAACGGTGTACAGCTATGCGCGGCGGATCGCGCAACACGAGCACGAACACTGTGAGCAGATCGAGGCTATATTGAAACAGATGTAAACTTAAGCTGTCCGGCGTCCCAACACGGCTTGCAGCCCACTGTTAGATTTTGTAGCCTTGCAAAATGACTTGTCGTAGCAATGCTGAAAATGATTGAATCAAAGTAATTTTGGATGGAACTCATGAAAGCGATTGTATACACCGAATACGGCTCGCCTGATGTTCTTAGACTGACTGAAGTGGCAAAGCCCACCCCTAAGGACAACGAAATCCTAATCAAAGTCCATGCCACGTCTGTCAAAATCGGGGATATATGGGCGAGAAATATCAAAGCCATTTCTCCTGGCCAGTTTTCAATGTCATTTCCCTTTTGGATTCTCACGCGCCTCATGTTTGGTGTAAACAAACCAAAGATAAATATTCTGGGGGCAGAATTTGCCGGCGAGGTTGAAGCGGTGGGCAACAAAGTCACACGCTTCAAAAAGGGCGACCCAGTATTTGGCTATCGTGGTCCTGCCTTTGGGGCTAATGCTGAATATCTCTGTATGTCCGAAAGTGGATTGGTGGCCATCAAACCCAGCAACATGACCTTCGCCGAAGCGGCAACTGTGCCTTATGGAGCGATGACCGCCTTGAATCTCCTTCGCAAGGTGAACATCCAGCGTGGACAAAAAATTCTCATCAACGGCGCTTCGGGCGGTATCGGCTCGTATGCGATTCAACTTGCCAGACACGACGGCGCAGAGGTCACGGGCGTATGCGGTACGCCAAGAGTGGCCCTGGTCAAAGCATTGGGAGCGAGTCATGTCATTGATTACACCGCAGAAGACTTCACTCAAAACGGCAAGACCTATGACGTGATTTTTGATGTGCTAGGTAAGAGTTCCTTTTCACGCTGTAAACACTCACTTACCGACAACGGAATTTATCTTTTAGCCAGTTTCAAAATGCCGCAACTTTGGCAAATGTTGACAACCTCCATGAGGAGCGGAAAGAAAGTTGTTTGTGCCTTGTCATCAGAAACCCCGGCCGACCTGCTCCATATCAAGGAATTGGTTGAGGCAGAGAAGATAAAAACCATCGTTGATAAACACTTCCCACTGGAGCAAACCGCTGATGCCCATAGATACATGGAAGCAGGGCAAAGGACGGGGAACGTGGTCATCATCGTAGAACATGATAACAAAGTCTAACAACGCATTGTAGCTGACGTAAACCACTTTGAAGATACGGGTGTCAAGCGTCTTAAGCATGGCGAGCCAGATAAGGCCAGGATGGCGAAAGAAGTGGCCTGATTGACGAAAGCTGTTGTTGTTACGTAAAAGATCTTTGGAATGAGGATAATCAGCTATGGGCAAGAATCGAATGGAAGCGTTCTTTGATGGCGTGGTCGCCATCATTATCACCATCATGGTGTTGGAAATGCAGGCCCCACACGGCGACAACATCGGAGCATTGTCCCCCCTGATTCCGGTGTTGTTGAGTTACATTCTCAGCTTTGTGTACCTGGGGATCTATTGGAACAATCATCATCACATGATGCACACCTGCCATAGAGCCACAGGCTCTATGCTATGGGCCAATCTACATCTTCTCTTCTGGCTATCTCTCATCCCATTCACAACGGGTTGGATGGGAGAAAACGATTTTGCGACCTTGCCGACGGTTGCGTATGGCCTGGTGTTGCTAATGGCGGCGCTCGCCTATTGGATCTTGCAGCAACGAATTATTATCTCTCAGGGGTCAGACTCCATTCTGAAAAAAGCGATTGGCAACGACTGGAAAGGCAAACTTTCCCCAGTTCTCTATGTTGTTGCCATCATCCTGGCGTTTCTATCGCCGTGGATAGCCCTCGCGATCTACAGCTTCGTGGCCCTCATGTGGGTCATTCCAGACCGTCGCATCGAGCGCTTTCTCACCGAAAAGGAAACATAACAGCTCCTTGCAGGTTATTACTGTTTGGGGTAAATTAGCTCTAAACAAATTCTCACCGAAAAGGAAACATAACAGCTCCTTGCAGGGGGCGTGCCGTACTGATCAGCAACGTGAGGCCCTGTACAAGCGCCTCAAGCCTTCATTTACACTCCTTGACGAGGGCCATTTCTCCTGTTACTATCCTCGGGGAGGAGCAATGAAGATGTCGCCTTGCCGCATTTTAGGGACCCTTGTACTCATGTCGCAGAGCCTGGCAAATGCCATTTGCCGTTCCGGTCTACTGTTCCGGCTTTACTATCATGCTTTGCCTGCGAAGTAGCCTCGTGTAATATCCAGAAACTGGAATGGAGATAGAAGTGGAAATAAAGCTTAAAACACTCACCCCTATCTGGACCGGCGGCGTCGAAACCGGCAAAATGGACCGCCTGCACGAGACCAGCATCATCGGCTCCCTGCGCTGGTGGTACGAAGCCATCGTGCGTGGCCTGGGCGGCCATGCCTGTGATCCAACCGAACACTCCTGTATCTATGATCTTCAAAAGCCTGACAACGGTCTGTGTGATGTTTGCCAGCTTTTTGGAGCCACCGGTTGGCGGCGGCGCTTTCGATTAGCCGTTGTAGACGACCATACAGAAACCACCTGGACACCTGCCGATCAAATGCTCAACATCCGTCCACCAGATCGCAATCGGGGTTGGTTTCTGCCGCCAGGACGGATGGGAACATTTGCCCTACGGATAGATGGAGATAGCCACACATGCTCCCGATTAATTGCCCTCCTACTCTTTTTGGAACGGTGGGGCAGCTTAGGGGCTAAATCCCAGCTGGGTTATGGTCTTTTTCAGATAAAACAACGCTCAGACATTGCCAGACATGCCACACAATGGCAGCCTATGGGAGCAAATAGGCCTGACAACAGGTTGCCTGATTTGCGCCACTTTGTCTTTTTTCGCTACCAGTTTCAACCGCAAAAACCGGGCTGGTGGACTCAAACACCTGGCATGGAGCGAGTAGCGACCCGAGTCAGCCCCCTGGTAAGCAAACAAGGCGCTATCCCGGTCGCTCCCGCCTTAAAAAATGAGTGGCGCTACCATCGTTGGCAGTCCGCCTGGGGAAACGCATATAATTTCCTCGGAACCCTGCATCCAGATCGGATCCGTAGCAAAGTGGTTGTAAGTTGGGCATATTCCCAGAGCAATGGTTGGGAAGTAAGGGGGCACGCCTGGCTGCACGACGTAGCCCCGCAACCAGTTTGGGTTATGTTTGGCGATCAGAATCTGTGGCAGCGCGTCTTAGGTGAACCGGGTTCTCTCGATCTGCATCCAGCGCCGCAGTGGCAAACCTGGTCTATCGCTGCAGTGCAGCAATTCCTGGAGACAACCCAATGATTGAACGTCTAGTAATCCATCGTTTCCGGGGCATTCGCCAGGGAGACCTGAGCGACCTGGGTAAAATTAACCTGTTGATCGGCCCCAACAACAGTGGCAAGACAGCCATTCTGGAAATGCTCTATCTGGGTAGCACCAGTGGCCGCCCCGCCCAATTCATCCGCCAGGATTTACCTTCTGAAGAAGGTATTTTTAAAGCTACTACTTCCCTGTCTGCTGATTTCCTGGGGTTCTCTCCCCTGTCTCGCTTGCGGGAAAGGCATGGCAAGCGTCCATTATGGCCAGACAATCCGGCTGTTCTTACCGAAGCTGGCAGCTTACAGGTGAATCTGGCCGTTATCCATAACAGTCATTCTTCCTGGAAAAGCTTTCAACTCAGCGCCCCTCTGGAAGAGTGGGGCGTCAAAAAAAGCGCCCAATTTACCCAGGCTGATATTGAACGGTTAGCCTTGTTTACACTGGCGCGTGCCGGCAAAGTTCATGCCGGCATGATTCCCCCGTACTTTGAAAAGATGAAGGTTCGCGCAGAAGATACTCGCTGGCACTATCTCTGGGAGCCGGAATGGGTTCACCTGGCCCAGCGAAAATCGCCCATTGACCATATGGCAATCTGGGCAGAGGCAGGCGATCCTCTCCAGGCAGACCGAGTACTCTTTTTCGATTTCCATACAGCCAATGCCCACTTTACTCGAACCTTTGCTCAATGGGCTAAAAATCAGCCCTGGGACTGGGCAAAGCGGATCGGGAATCATCTTGCGCGTATCTTTCCCGACCTGAAAGGGGCCAAAATCGAGATTGACGACGCGCCCGACATGCAAGAGGGGGAAAGCGGGTACATCCGGCGCCAAGGTGAAGGGCGACTGTCCATTGATCAATTCGGTGACGGTGCCCGCCACGCCTTCAAATTACTGGCTGGACTGACTGCCCTGGCCGAAAGTGTGGATGAGGCGCATCCCGGCCTCTTTTTGTGGGAAGACCCAGAACTATTTATGCATGCTGCTACACTAGGACGACTGCTAGATGAAGTCTTAGGGATTGTACGCCACAGGCCAATTCAACTCTTTTTCTCCACCCAAAGTCTTGAAGTGCTGGCCTGGCTGGCCAGATATTTAGAAGAACTTGACACTACTTCTGAGCAATTCCATGTTTTTTCCTTACATTTGCAGAATGGAACATTGCATACTCAGATATTCAAGGGAAAGGCCTTAGGGCGTTGGATAGACTATTTCGGTGATCCTCGGATGATAGCTGAAGACGGCATGGATTCCCCTTTGTCCCACCTATTTCACTCTCTGGAGGAAGCCTGATGAATATTCACGTCATTACTGAGGGGGCAACCGAGCGTGAGGTAGGCAAAGTTCTCCATGGCCGGGAAATACTTTCCAAACGGGGGGCACCCAAACCGCCAAATTGGAAACGTTCTGATACCGGCAGCCGGGAAGGATATGACAAAGTTATCGGTGCACTAAAAGGGGAGAGTGGCCTATTGGAAACGCTTCGTTCCGAAACATCAGAGAGCCAACGTGTTCTACTTCTCTTCGATCAAGAGGACGAGCAGCAGGCTGAAGATCGCTGTCGAAGAATCGAAGCCGATTTACGTTGGTCTGACCCCGATGGGTATTGGCAGACATTTACTTTTGAATCCATTGCAAACTGGCCCAATCTCTTTGAACATCTCTCGGACAGACTGCACATTGTGCTGCATATTGCCGATGTCGGGATGGATGGTATCCCCGGCAGAGACTTTGATGGATACGTATTGCACCTGTTACAGGGACCGGCCAGGCAAGAGATCGCCGAAAGAGTGGCCACAAATCGTCAGATGGCAGGCCGGTTGCTGCAAAAGGGCGAAACCGAGTTCACTGCGCTGATGCAAAGGAACGGGTATCCCTGGACCCATGCCAAATCCTGGCTCTACGCCTACATCACTGCCTTTCAGTTTCGCCAATCTCACGTCTGGTTTGCGCGGGATGTGGTTGAGAGCGCTCCTGAAGGTGAATTACGCCGGGTCTTTGCCCCGCTCATTGAGGCGTGGAACCGTCTGCTCGTTGGTTACGGAGAATCCACATGAAATATGAATTTCATGCCCACTTTCCCTTTGCCCTGCAGGACAGCCTTACCCAGTCCGCGGCCATTGACTTTCTGGCACGCAAACGCACTCATCCCCCCCATGCCTGGCCAGAATTGGCCGCTGTCGAAGATGATGGGGCATGCATGACCTTACTTGCCCAAACTCTGGTCACCTCCTACAAAGAGCAGGCCAGAGTCGGGGTACGCAGTGACCTCGGCGGCTATGCCTTCTGGCTGGAGCATGGAGCCAGAGAATTCCTGGCCCGGCAACGGCGCTGGTTAGATGGGTTGAACCTGGATCAGTCCAGGCATTCTATGCCTGATTTGAGCCTGCTTCCTACCGGCACTTTTGCCCTTCATTTCACCTTTACCCTTGCCAGCCCCTACCTCAGCAAAGACGACGTCGCCCTGCACCTGCTAGACAACCCGGTAAAGAAGGAATGGGTATTCAAGCTACCCTATATTGCCTCAACCCAGTGGAAAGGGGCGTTACAAGCAACAATGGTCAGACAGTTGGTAGAATGGTGGCAGAATTTAGACCAGGGTCAACAACAGCAGCGAAAGCAGTTTGTAGCCCAACGTGTCCAATTGACCCGCTTATTTGGCACAGAAATAGAAAATGTCCAACAATATCTGGCCCAGTGTGGAGATGAGAAGCTAAATAAATGGCATAAGCGGTACGTCCGTCGTTTTCTATCCAATACGGGTTTCCTGGCAGGCCGCCTCTACTTCTACCCCACCTTCTTTGACCAACTTAGCCTGGAAGTCATCAACCCTCACAACCGTGAGACAGGAGCCGGCTCTCTCCCCATCTACTTTGAAGCCGTCCCCAGCGGCGCAAGCGGCAGTTTCACTCTCCTTTATACGCCCCTAGCCGGCATTGGCCAGAGTGAAACGGAAATCCGCAAGCAAGTTTTTGCCGATCTGCAATTGGTGGCGCAAGCGTTAGAAGCCCTGTTCACCGTCTATGGCTTTGGTGCCAAAACCAGCAGCGGCTTTGGGCTAGCCGACGGCGCGGTTCGTGATGGAGTCATCGTTGTCGGCGGTTTGGCATACGAATCCGAAGCGCCTACTCCTGAAACTGTATCCTCTGCTCCACCGCAGCCGGATTTACCCCGTTACCTGGTTGCTCCTGACCGGCTTCATCCCGATTTTGTTTCCGAGGCGGGCAACTTCAAGAGCGAAGTAGAATATCAAAAGCTGATCGAAGGCCGTGGACAGAAATACGCCAAACGAGATGGGCAACTCTATGCCAAAGCCAAGGGATGGTGGGAACGGGAAGGGGAACAGTTGCCCCAACAACGCGCAGCAAAGTCGGAAATCGAACCGCAACCTGCGCCAGAAATGCCTTTCTCCTATCCGCTTGCCAGGGAAACGTTTGACACATTCACGGACTTGCCGACCAAGGCCCAAAGAGTAGCCAATGCTCTACGCCGGACGGGAGAGGTCACATGAACCCGGAAGACCAACTCATCCGCCAACTCCAGCCCGTGGTCGCGGCCCTGCAAACCGCCCTGGGCGATAACCTGATAGCCCTGATCCTCTTCGGCTCCCGCGCCCGCGGCGACGCCGCCCCAGACAGCGACTGGGACTTGCTGTTGATTGCGGAAAACCTGCCGAGTTCACCCTGGCGTCGTCACCAAGAAATTTTAACTTTATTGCCCCGGGAGTGGTGGCATCGCCTTAACATTCTGGCTCATACACCCGCAGAATGGTTTGCCCGTGTCACCCCCCTGGCGCTGGACATCGCCTTAGATGGTGTTTTGCTCTATGACAACTCCCAAAGCTTGCTTCCTGCCCGCCTATCCACCTTGCGTAAGCAGCTGTCCCATTTAGGGTTGGAGCGCCACGCCATCGAAAATGAATGGATCTGGCTGTGGCGTGGTGAGCCGCAACGCCACTGGGAATTGGAGTGGACACCGTGAAAGAAAGCGTTACCTACCGCCTTGAACTGGCGCACGGCTTTTTACGCGAGGCGCAACAAGATTTGACGTTACAACGATGGCGTTCCGCCGTATCGCACGCGCCGTTAGCGGTTGAAAATGGCTTGAAGGCCGTTATCAGCCTCTTTTTACCGGTCGCCAAAACCCACGACCCGGCTCGTATTTTGCTGGAACTCATCGCCCGTCAACAGATTCCCTCTCAGTGGCAGTCGGCCGTGCAGAAACTGGCCGAAATAGGCCAACCGCTGGGGCCACACCTACATGTGCAGACTGATTATGGGGATGAGCATGGCGGCCGCTTACCCTGGGAATTGTTTGGCGAAGAGGAAGCAAAAGAAGCATTGACCACAGCTGAAAAAATCGTTGCCCAGGTTGAATGGCTCATTGAGGAGGTGTCCCATGGGTAAGTTGAAAACCCTGGCCCAAAACCGCGATGCTATCCTGCTGGCGGAACTGGCTGGTTTACTGCACAACATAGGCAAACTTAACCCTAACTTTCTCAGAAGTACAGTGGATAATGAAGGTGCGGCCGTTAAATTACTAAAACAACACTCTCAATTTGTAGGAGAGTATGCTTTCAAGCGATTTGCCAAGCCATCAGAAGACATTCTTGATCCATCTGTCAGAACGTTTTTGGCAAATAGCCAAAAATTGGATGTAAGCCAACTATCCAACAACTTCACAAGCGATTTGGAAATAAAGCAAAAAAAGGCTGCTGAGACTTTCCATAAGTTTTATGGTGGAGTTGGTCCACTAAACGATAAGCAAGCCCAGTCATTCAACAAAATGCGACTTGAGGTGTCTGGCGAAAAGTGGCAATTGACCAATTTGTTGACCTTATTCTGGGATGATTTTTTTCACAAACCCAACAACAGCGATTATCAACGCACCTATGCTTTAGACCGCTGGCTCAACAGTAAACCAAATGGTCTGCCACACCTCCTCATTCACGCCCATGGGGAAATGTCTGGTTCAGAAAAGTATCAAATTGCTGTAGATGAAGATACGGGAACAATCATCACCCAAGGTGTAAAACAGAAAGAAACATCCTTTAAGAATCTGCGAATTGCAACAGCATTTGGATACGAAATACCTATCTGCGTGTGGAATCTTCAGAGTAAGCAACAAACCCTGATAAATCACATATCTGGACTGTCACTAGACGATGACAAATGGCGCTTGCAATTCCAGGCCGCTTTGCGACATGGTTTAGGGGACACTCAACGGCCGATCAACGAAATCACACTTTGGGACTACGCCTCATCTATAGCCGCTCTCTTCAAAACCAGTATTGCCAAAAGTTTTCTTGAAGGTACCGTTGCCGATGCTAACCAAATGCACTGGCGTTTGCTTGGTGTTCGCTTTGATGGCCTGGATTACATTTTGCAAGCCACAAGCACTGCAGACTTGCTTGGCCGTCAACAAAAATATCAAGAGATACTCAACCAAATTCGTGTCGCCCTTACGCAAGAAACACCTGTCGCCAGCCAGGTCTACCAGGATGAAAACGGCCTATTTTTTGTCGTCCCCGACTCACATAAGCTTGGATTGGAAGATTTACAGACCCTTATCAACGAACAACTTCAGCAAAGACGATTTGAAGACCTGCGTCCACATATTGGTTGGAGTAGAAACCTGCGAGGGAAACAACTCAACTTGGGTCAAGAAATTAAGCACCAAGATGAAGCCAGACGCCCCTCCATTGACCCTAAAAAAGTCGAGGAGTGGTGGCAAAACAGCGCCACTGAAATCTGCACAGTTTGCAGCTTACGTCCCGTAATCAGCAGAGAAACAAACTACTGCTTCACCTGTAAAAGTAATCGTCAAAGCCGTGTCCAACCCTGGCTAAGTGCCTTCAATTCAACAATTTGGCTGGATGAAGTCGCTGATGGTAACGGCCGTCTTGCGCTCCTAACAGGCCAATTCCCGCTCAATAATTGGCTGGATGGAACGTTGGTTGAATCTTTGGCATTGCGTATGAATCAGGAGGAAAAGCCCGTTTCCAAATTCGCCAGTTTCCCGCGTATACAGCGCATCTGGCAAACTACCCAAGCCTTCTGGGAAGAAACCGAAGCCAACATCAACCAAACCCTCACCGATGCTCGCCGGCGTCTTATTATTACCCTGGGCAATCAACCGGGCCTGAAGGAAAACCAGACTTACGAACTGGATTTGCTCGGCCAGACACGCATGAGCGTCCTTTGGGGCGGCAACTACTTGCTCAGTATTGATAACCTTTCCTACATCGCCTCACAACTTGGTTTTCCGCTCAAAGACTCTCAAACAGGGGCAAAAAGGACTCCCGAAGATTTAGCCCTGGATGTAGGCACATGGTTGGAACAACACAAAAGCAAGCCGGGTCAAAAACAGATTTTCCTACTGATCTCTGATGACGAGAAAAACAGGCGATTCGATATCCAGATTGCCGATGTTAAGTATCAGGACGCCGCCTATGCCACCGCCATTCCCATTCTTGCCCAACCGCGCACCTTCATGGCCCTTGTCCCTGCTGACAAAGCCCTCTCCATCCTTGATGTTATCAGGGCGAAATATGAACGGGAAATGGGCAAGGTACGCAACCGTCTGCCTCTGCATTTGGGAGTTGTCTACTTTCAGCGGCGCACGCCACTGCGGGCCGTGCTGGATGCGGGCCGGCGGATGTTGAGGTATGAATCAAGAATGATGCAGGATGAAGTGTGGACGGTGAAACGGGTTGATCCAACCGGGAAACTGCCTGGTGGAAAAGCTTATCTGATCGATGGTACACAGCAATTTGACCAAACTATCGCGGTTGAGTTAGAGCGAAAAGACCGTTCCCTAACCTGGTACGTCCCCGCCAGAATGGGTGACGGGCAAACAGATGATAACTGGTACCCCTACGTCTTCGTCAAAAGCAATGTCAACGGCCGTCCCCAGACCTTCAAAGCCCGACGCCCCAAAAGTGACGGATCCAGCGCCAGCGAAGAATGCTGGCTCATCCACGCTGGTCGACTGCAAGCGAGCGATCAGGTCTACTTCACCCCTGCTACGCTCGACTTTGAGTGGCTGGACAGTGCCGGCCGGCGTTTTGAGATTGCCTACGATGAAAACGGCCGCCGGCGCAATCATCTTATCCGCCCCTATCTGCTGGACGAGTTGGACACCCTCCAAGAAGCGTGGAAGCTGATCTCCGAAGCGGATGGCCTTAGCAGCAGTCAGATTTATGCCCTGCGCGACCTCATTGAGACCAAACGGGAAAGCTGGCAACCTATGGCTAACAATTGGGAAGTGGATTGTCGGCCGCCTGTTGTTGGTGAAGACGGTCGGGTTACACAGGAGGCTGGCATGTTCTGGCAGTTCTGTCGCGACGCCGTTGTCAATGCCAACTGGAAAAAGGAACGAGGCAAACTAGACGAACGAGACAAACCAGACAAATCAAACAAACCGACGAAAGAACAGGTTGACCGGCTAACCAACTGGGCCGTTTCTGGTCTCTTTACCGATGTGATTCAAGTGTATATGGGCATTATGAAAGAAAAACCGCACCGGGAGGAATAAGAGAATGAGTGCATTTTATCGGCAAGAACGTTATCTCATCATGACCCTGGACCCGCTGCACGTGGGCACGGGCGGCAACCGGCTCGGGCGCGTTGATCTCAGCATCGTGCGTGAACCGGGCACGAGATTGCCCAAAATCCCCGGCACCGCCCTGCACGGCGCGATCCGCCAATACGCCGCTGTTCGCTACGAAAAACTGCAATGCGCCGGTAGCGGCCAAAACATAGATAAAAATAAACAGCATTGCAAAGACCCCCAATGCCCTATCTGTTACACCTTTGGCTACCTCAAAGGAAGTGATGGTGGGCAAAGCGGCTGCGTGAGCATCAGTGATGCCCGGCTGCTGCTTTTTCCTGTTTATTCCCTGGCCGGTCCGGTCTGGGTTACCTGCCCCAGCATTCTGGCTGAATTCCGCCTCGACGCCAGCGTCGCTGACGATAAAATTAAAGGCGCAGTGGGCAAAGAACATCTTAATTTGGGCTGGCTGATGCTGGCTAAAGAGAATGGCGAGTTTGCTTTGCCTGATCATGTGCCTGCTACCATCAAAGAACGGGCCATGCTCGTCTCCGACAAGCTGTTTAGCCAGATTGTGAACAGCAACCTGGAAGTACGTACCTCCGTTAGCATTGACCCGGAAACGGGCGCGGCCGTTGACAAATTTCTCTTTACCTACGAAGCCATCCCCCGCGCGGCATTACTTTGGTGTGATGTGGTAGAAGATGACTACCGCAAAAATCCGCAAAAACCCGAAACATTTCCGGCCTGGCCGATTTTACAAACGAAAACAGGCCACGCCTTTGACAAGGCTGAACGCTGGCAAGAGCCACTGGACGTGGTGCAAGCCGGTCTCAAGCTGGCCGAACATCTCGGCATCGGCGGCATGGGCACTCGGGGCTTTGGGCGCATCCGTCTGCTCAACGAGGAGGTTCAATAATGTCCACCCCCAATAATCTGGATCAGAAAGCGGCTTGCTATGCCCAAAAAATAGTAGAACAGGGAGGGGCAGAAATTGATAACCCCGTTACCAAGTCGTTGGGAGTGCTTCAAGAGCAAGGGGTATATGCCTGTGTTCTTTATCTGCTGGCTAACAAGTATAGAACTGTCTTGTTACCACTTTACGACTTATTGAAGGAACTGCCGGCATTCCATTCCAGCCCTGATCTGCCGAAAGATGCTAAAGACGTACTCAAGTTCTACAGCGATAATGTGTGCAATGATCTGGATAGGCTGTTACTCGTTAAAGACCTGTACGAGCAGACCCTGATTTATGCCCGTTATGGGGCCAAGGCGGCGAAGGCGAAGGGGGCGTGATGGCCTGGCAAGTGTACTGGCTGGTGTTTCGGCTGGAAAGCCCACTGCATGTTGGCTACCGCAAGGTGGGCAATCTGATGCAAACGCGCGGTTATGTGCCGGGGAAAAATTTGTGGGCGGCCCTGACCGCTCGCCTGACCCGTGATTTTGACAATGGGGCCAATGGTCAACGTTATGTGGCAATCGGCCAACAGGTACAAGACCATTTTCGTTTCACCTATCTTTACCCAGCCACCCGCCATGATGATGGATGGAAGACCCACTATCCCTGGGACAGTGACTTCGACCACCTCTTTTTGAACAGTTACGTCAGCGTTGCCCTGGACTATCTCAGCCAGGCGGCTGAGGATGCCATGTTGCACGAAACCGAGTTCATCGCCCCTTATACGCGCACCGGCCGGCCCGTTTACTTGACAGGCGACTTATATGTCCAAACTGGTTTACCGACGCCGCTGGCTGAGTGGCCGGAGGCCTTTAAGAGACTTCAGGTGGGAGCTGATCGGGGCTACGGCTGGGGAAGATTGCAGCTGGTTTGCTGTGAGGAAGCTAAAGCGTGTGGCGGGGACGAACCGGTCGCGTGCGTCAAAGAAAACAGCCCTATCCTTGCTCATCTGAAAACGAAAAATATTAACGATATGAGCGGCGCAATCGAACCTCTGATTGGCTGGGAGCGCAACAACGAAGAGGGACAGCCCAATTGGTCGCTGAGCAAGGAGGCTGTTATTTGCTACGCCCCCGGCGCGGTGACAGGGATGGAGAGGCGTTTTATCATCGGCCCTAACGGCATTTGGGAAGTTGAGAAACCTGAGGGATAGTGGAATCGTTCAGCCGTTGGGGGGAGGGGGGATAACGCCCTGGGCGGCGAGGTGGGCGAGTTCGTCGGCGGTGTAGCCGGCCGCCTGCAAAATGGTGTAGGTGTGTACGCCCAGCGGGGCGCCGGTGTGGCGGTGGGGGGGCGCCCCGGCCGAAAACTTGATGGGCGCGTCTATCTGGTGTTGCACACCTCCCTCCGGCCTGGGTACAGAAACGACCATCTTGCGCGCCACCACCTGGGGATGGGCCACAGCCTCCGCCAGAGTCAAGACAGGTTCGACGCACACATCCTCAGCGGCGAAGAGGGCCTCCCATTCGGCGCGGGTGCGGGTGCGCAGGGTGGCCTGAAGCTCAGCCTTGACGGTGTGTTGTGTGGCGGGGTCTAAGGAGAAGCCGGGGTTGATCAAGTCCGGCCGGCCGATAGCGCGACAAAAGCCCATCCAAAACTTAGGCTCCAGACTGCCCACCGCCAGATAGCCGCCATCCTGCGTCTCATAATAGTCGTAAAAGCTGCCCCCGTTCAACCATTGCCCCTCCCGGGTTGGGTTCTCACCGCCGACGAAAAAGTGACTGGCAGCCAGAGCGTTCCAGCTCAGCGCTCCGTCGAGCATACTCACATCTACCAACTGCCCTTCACCTGTATGCCGCCGGTGAATCTCAGCTGCCAGCAGGCCCATCACCGCCAGGAGCGAGCCGCCGCCAACATCAGCCAGCTGGACGCCCAGGGGAACGGGGCCGCTGTCGCGCCGGCCGGTGTGGCTGGCAATCCCGGCCAGGGCCAGATAGTTAATGTCATGGCCGGCGCGTTCCCGATAGGGACCCGTCTGGCCGTAGCCGGTGAGTGCGACATAAATGAGGCGGGGATTGACTGCACGCAGGGCGGCATAGCCCACCCCCAACCGATCCATAACGCCCGGGCGAAATTGCTCCAGCACAATATCATAGGTCTGGATCAGACGCTTCACCACCGCCGCTGCGGCGGGCTGTTTCAGGTTCAGCGCCAATGAGCGTTTGTTGCGGTTAAGAACCCCATGCCAGGCGGACAGGTCACCGTCGAAGGGAGGCGTCAGGCGTGTCAGGTCGGGGCGGTCGGGCGCTTCCACCCGAATCACATCGGCCCCATAATCAGCCAGGAGCATGGTGGCAAAGGGGCCGGGTAGCAGCGTGGAGAAGTCGAGAATGCGTAAGGAAGAGAGGGGGCCGTTCATAGTCATCGATTCATAGCCTTGTGGGCCGGCCGGCCCGTATTCAGGGCGTCAGCCAAAAGGTCAGCGGCAGGGCGGCCTGAGCCGGGTGAGGGATAGATAAGAGAAATGGGTGTCAGGTAGCCGGTCAGACAGGTGAGCGATAGACAAGGAACCCAAAAAGCCGTATCCTGTTGCATAGAGATACAAGTAGGTGGCTATGGAACTCGTGCTTTATGTTTTCATTACCGGCTTTTGCAGCGGTCTTGCCACCGTGATATTGGGCCTCTCTTTTGTGATTCAGCACGCCAATCGGAGGGCTACCGGTTCGGCCGGCGGCGTTGGCATCGCGCGAATGATAGCGGTACTCTTCTTGTTCATCGCGGCTTTCAGCGCCCTCCAGGCTTATCTGATGTGGGGGAGCTGTGTATGTTAGCGGCCGGCGCTTCTGGGGGAGCATAGGGCCCCACAATCAGCCGGCCGGCGTGGTCAAGGGCTAATACCTGCTGTTGCAGCAGAATATCCACCTGATCGACCACTTCTTTGCGTGACCGGCCGGCCAGCCGGCCGAAATGGGGGTCATGGGCCAGATGCCCTACCCGCACGGAGTGCGAACCCACCAACAGTTTGCCCAGAGCGCTGCGGTGCAACATCCCCGGCCGCTGGCGCACACAGGCGATGATGGTCAGCTGCAAAGAAGTCAAGGCCAGCATAGTCGATCACGCCGGGAAAGCCCATTCGCCGCGTGCTTGCCGCTCCTGGGGTAGGAGCGCCTGGTAGATGAAGCGATGCACCGGGGTGGCCACACCGGCCGCTTCCCCCAGGCGCACCACCGCCCCATTCCACGCTTCCAGCTCAGAGGGCCGGCCGGCAAGAATGTCGCGTTGCAATGACGCCACGCCATCGGGCGTCAGGCGGTCGAGAAACCCCATGTTGCGGCTGACGACCTCCTCATCCAGTTTAACGCCACGCGCCTGGGCTACCTGGGCGATCTCCTCCATTCCGCGCCACAATAGCTGGCGTGTTTCCGGCAGGGCGCGCAACACGCCAATGGGGGCGCGGGTCACCGCCCCTACGCCGCCAAAGGGGGTGACAAAAAGAAATTTCTCCCACAGGGCGGCGTGAATATCGGCCGGAATCTCCGCTTTCACGCCGGCGTGGGTCAAGAGAGCCTGCACGCGGGTGGTGCGCGCGGACGGTCGATTGTCCAGCTCGCCCAACGTGATGGAACTCGCCCCACCCAGGTGACGGATGTGCCCAGGAGCGGCGATAAAACTCAGAACCCGGCACAAACCACCCACCACAGCGGCCGGCCCCAGGGCTGCAATCAGCTGATCGGCCGCCTCCACCCCGTTTTGCAAGGGAACCACCAGGGTATCGGGGCCAATCAGAGGCGGCAGGCTGGGGATCACATCCGCCAGTTGCCAGGTCTTCACCCCCAGCAAGACTACATCCACCGTTCCCACCCGGCCGGGGTCAGCTGTCGCCTGAACCGGATGGATGCGCTCAGACCCCTGGATGCTTTCCAGATAGAGGCCGTCGCTTTGCAGGGCAGCCAGATGCGCTCCACGAGCGATGAAGATAACCTCCACCCCGGCCAGCGCCAGCCGCGCACCAAAATAGCCACCCGCCCCACCCGCGCCTACCACAGCCACGCGCATTTAATCCCCCTTCACTCTCGAATGTTCCAGACAGTTCTGCATCCAGTGACGGCCATCACGCGCCAGCAGGGCATCCGCTTCGGCCGGCCCCCAACTGCCGGGCGGATACGTCACCAGCGGCGGAGCGTCTGGGCCGCCCCATCCTTCGAGGATGGCATCGATAATCTTCCATGACTGCTCGATGCTATCGGCGCGGGTGAAGAGCGAGGCATCCCCTTGCAGCGCTTCCAGCAATAGCCGCTCGTAGGCTTCGGGCAACGCGCCGGGGCCAAAGGAGTCGGTGTAGTGAAACTCCATGTTGACAGAGCGCATCTCCGCTTCCGTATCGGGCGTCTTGGTCTCGAAACGCAGGTGAATCCCCTCATCCGGTTGAATGCACAGGGAAAGGATATTGCTGCGCAGATGGGCATCCTCTGGCATGGGGAACATCATGTGGGGTGGGCGCTTGAAGCGGATGGAAATCTCGGTATCTTTACCCGCCAGCGCTTTGCCCGACCGCAGGTAGAAGGGCGTTCCCTGCCAGCGCCAGTTATCAATGAAGAGTTGCAAGGCGGCGTAGGTGGGCGTCTGAGAGTTGGGGGCGACGCCCGGCGTCTCCAGATAGCCGGCGTATTGCGCCCGCACACTTTGCTGAGCGACATTGGCCGGGGTGATGGGGCGGATGGATTGCAACACCTTCACCTTTTCATTGCGAATGGCGTCCGCCTCGAATGAGGCCGGGGGCTCCATCGCCACCAATGTCAAAAGTTGCAACAGGTGGTTTTGGAACATGTCGCGCAGGATACCGGAGGTGTCGTAATAGCCGGCGCGCCGGCCGACATCCACCACCTCGGCGGCCGTGATCTGGACATGGTCGATATAGTTGCGGTTCCAGATGGGTTCAAAAATGGCATTGGCAAAGCGCAACACCATGATGTTTTGCACCGTTTCTTTGGCCAGGTAATGGTCGATGCGGTAAATTTGATGCTCGTCGAGCATGGCGTGCAGGATGTGGTTGAGCGCCTGGGCGGAAGCGAGATCGTGACCAAAGGGCTTTTCCACTACAAAACGCCGCCAGCCTGTTTCTTCCTCCGTCATCTCGGCCGTCTCCAGTTGGGTCACAATTTCAGCGAAGAACTCAGGGGCGGTGGAGAGGTAGTAAAGGCGGTTGCCGGCCGCTGCCTCAAGGATTTGCAACTGGTCGCGCAGTTGTTGGAAGGTGAGCGGGTCGTTGAAGTTGCCAGGCAGGTAGTAGATGTGCTCAGCGAAAGCTTCCCAATCTGCTGCCTGAAAGGTGTCGGGGATAAAGTGCAGCACAGCCTGGCGCATCTTCTGGCGGAACTCAGCTGAGCTCCAGCCGGAGCGCGACAGACCTATGACATAAAAATCGGCCGGCAGGCGCTGCTTGCGATAGAGCGTGAACAGCCCTGGAATAAGTTTGCGTTGGGTCAGGTCCCCAGAAGCGCCAAAGATGACAATCGTGGTGGGCGAGGAAGTGGACATGGCATCTCCCTGGGCGTTTAGGCGGGCTTCACCGCGTGGCCGCCAAACTGTTGGCGCATGGCGGCCAGGAGTTTGGCAGCAAAGCTTTCATTCTGGCGGCTGACAAAGCGCATCTGAAGCGCCAGGGTGATGATAGGAGCCGGGATGTCGAGATCGATGGCTGCGGCCACCGTCCAGCGCCCCTCGCCGCTGTCGGGCACATAACCGGCGATGTCGCTCAGTTCCCGGTCGTCGGCCAGAGCGCGGGCGGTTAAATCGAGCAGCCAGGAGCGCACGACGCTGCCATAGCGCCAGATTTCAGCGATCTGGTGGATGTCCAACTCCAGGGACTCTTTGGCGCGTAAGATTTCAAACCCCTCGGCATAAGCCTGCATCAGGCCATACTCGATGCCGTTGTGTACCATCTTGACAAAGTGACCGGCCCCGCTGGGGCCGACATGCCCCCAGCCCTTATCTGGGGCCGGGGCCAGGGTCTCGAAGATGGGGCGCAATGAGTTGACTACTTCGGGCGCGCCGCCTACCATCAGGCTGTAACCTTCGCTCAGCCCCCAAATGCCGCCGCTGGTGCCCACATCCACAAAGTGCAAGCCCTGCGCCGCCAGCGCCGCAGCGCGACGCTGGGTATCCTGATAGTTGCTGTTGCCGCCATCGATGAGGATGTCACCGGTGCTGAGGCGCTCGACCAGGGTGGCGATGACGCTCTCGGTGGCCGCCCCGGCCGGCACCATCATCCAGATAGCGCGGGGAGGAGTCAGCTGGGCCACCAGCGTGTCGTAGTCGTTGGCCCCCACGGCGCCTTCCGCTACCAGCGAGGCCACGGTGGGCGGCTTGCGGTCGAACGCCACCACCCGATGCCCTCCTCGCACCAGACGCCGGGTCATGTTGGCTCCCATCTTTCCCAATCCCACAATCCCAATTTCCATACCTTGCTCCTGAAAGAATCATCCGGGTGGTTGGATGGATAGCTCGCCACCCAGGACGTGTGTGCGCCGACCGGGCGCTTAATCGAGTTGACTGGCGGCGGCTTCGTCCACCAGAAAGATGATTGAGCCGATGTCTGGTTGAAGGCGCTGGATGGGCCAGCGTTCCGGGTCCCAGGGGGCGCTCCAGAGTTGGGCCAGGGTTGCAGCTTTGGCCGGCCCGGCCACCAAAACCCAGATCAGGCGTGCGCGGTTGAAGACGAGTGGCGTCAAGGTGATGCGGTGGGCCGGCCGGCCGGCATACTCAGCGGTCACGGCCAGAGTGGGTTGGGTCAGGGCGGTCGGCGGAATTGGCCCTGGGAAGAGCGAGGCGATGTGCCCATCCTGCCCCATTCCCAACACCACCAGATCAAAACGCGGCCAGGCCAGCCCCTCTTCGCCAAAGCGCGCCAGGGTGAGGGCATAGTCGGCGGCGGCTTCCTCCGGCGGCAACTCACCCTGGATGCGCAAAACGTGATCGGCCGGCAAAGGAACGTGATCGATCCACACCCGGCGCGCCTGACCATAGTTGCTGCCGGGGTCATTGGGCGGCGTCGCCCGTTCATCCCCCCAAAAACAATAGATGTGCTGCCAGGGCAGGCTGTGAAAGGGGGGCTGGGCCAGCCGCCGGTACAACCCTAGAGGTGTTTCGCCTCCGGCCAGGGCTATCAAAAAGCGACCTCGCGCCGCCACCGCCTGACGTGCGACGCCAGCCCACTGTTCGGCCGCGTAGGCGTTTAGGGCCTCCTGGTCGGGAAAGCGCAGCAATTGCCAGAACATGCGCTCAGGCTAACATCCCATCAAGTGTTGACAATCGAATCCTCACTGCCATAGGCATTGGGGCGGTAGGCATCCGCTTCCCAATCATTTTCCCAGCGCTCGCCATCCAGAACATAGCGAAAGCGATAACTTTTACCGGTTTCCAGAGAGATGGTAACGCTAAAGCTGCCATCCTTGAGCTTTTTCATGGGCAACGCCTGTTGATCCCAGTTGTTGAAGTCACCCACGAGATAAGCTTTTTCCGCCGCGACATCGGCCGGCAGCTTGAAGGTTGCGCGGCAAATGGCGCCAGCTTTGGGGTAATATTTACTGATCATCAGAACCTCCTTACTTCCAGAAGGGTGAGACTGTTCAAGTCTATCACCTCATGGAATGGGGCGCTTGCAGTCATCTCTAATTATATTACACCCGGATGGTTGTCAGAAACGAAAGGAGGGAGATGGTCATGGATTGACCATCTCCCTCACATAACACCTATCTGTCAGGTGGGGCTAGATGGAGGAGGACAGGTGATGGTGTTTGCGCCGTTGGTAGGAAACGACACCGAACGCACCCAGCAAGGTGAGGCCGCCAAGGCCAGCCATGACCAGGTAGCTGGAGTTGGTGTGGCGATGGCGCTGGCCCGATTGCGCCTGAGGAATGTAGGGGAAGGTGTCGCGCATCAGGCGGTCGTTGCGATCAACGCCGTCGGTCAGAACATCGATCAGAGCCGGATTGAAGACGAAGTCGCCATCGCGGTCATCCAACACTTCATAAGCCGCGCCGGCCACCGCCAGCAACTCGATCTCCACCACGTCATCCGTCAGACGCCGGCCGTTGGGGAAGCCGCAAGCATCGCCGCCCAGGACGCCTAACCGACTCGGCTCAGGCGCGCACAGGCTGCCGCTGATGGTGGTGTTGATGCGGATCATCTCGGCCGGCACAACGCTGGCGGGACGATTGACATTGAAGCCAGCCGGTAGCTCCAGACTGGAACCATCTGCCAGGGTGATGGTGAAAGGATTCTCCAACACCATGCCGGTCAGGAAGATGTCGAAGATGTCACCACGCCCGCTGCGAGCATCGCCGGGGGTGTATTCAGTGACACAGTTGTCATCGGTGTCACCCGGCAGAGGCACACCGTAGAGGGCGCACAACAGGTTGCCGATTTCAGGGTCTTCCACACTTTCCTGCAAAGCGCTGTAGACGGTCAGATCAACGCTGGGAGGAATGCTATTGAAGACATCCTTCAGGCTCATGGGCAGCACAACTTCGTTGACCAGAGGCATCCCCAGGCGGGAGACCTGGACGTGGCTGCTGGAGGTGATTTGCTGGCCGTTGCCCAGGACGGTCAAAGCCGGCCGGCGGGTGGCTGACCACACGCCCACTACAGGCTCGCTGTGAGTGCTGGTCAGGCGGGCGATGGGCAGTTCAACCACCAGACTGTGAACATTGAAGCCGGCCACAGAATCCACCGGCCCGTTGGGACGCAGGGTGTAGCCGATAGGCGGAGCCTGCCCACGCAAGGTCAGAAGGTCGAACACTTGCAGATCGACGAAGAAGGGATCGTCTGTCTGACCGGCAAACACATCCAGGCTGTCCCCATTGGCGGGATCGACAAACTCATACATGGCTTGCATTTCCAGCGTGTTGTAGTCGCCGGTAGATTTGGTGCCAATGTTGGCGGGCGCAGCCAGTTCGTCGTCCACCAGGAGGTTGGTGGGGGCGACGCCGGCCGGAGCGCTACCTGGGGCCCATTGTTCCACCACGGTGTAATATTGCCGCCGGTTCCAATCGGGATCATCGTTGGAGTCGATCACATTGGTATTGTAGAGAAAAGTGTTGCCGTTCAGGATTTCCACGCGACTGGAAAGGGTGTAGGTCACATTGGCGGTCGCGTCCCCATCGGTGTCAACGTAAATGTCGTACAGAACATCTTTACCCCACTCCCAATAGTTAGGGCCGCCTTCTGGCCCTTCAAAGGGAATCCAACTGGCCGCCAGAACGAGACGGTCGGTCACGCCCTGGGGTATCCACACATAGGTATCGGTGTTGTCGGCAAAGGGGTCCTGGGATATGAGGGGGGCCTCGCGGTGGCTGGAGGCCAGGGTTGATGTGCGGGGCATGAGCAAGGCCGCCAGCATCAACATGACAGCGAGCATAACAAGAGCAGCCACACCGAACCGGCGGGCCGGCCGGGATCGTAATGAAGCGATCATCGCATCTCCTTCCTTACTTGAGCGTTAGAATATTGGGTGACAAAGCAGGTTAACAGCCAACGCAACCCAGGTAGATAGCCGCCTCTGGGCCCGAGAAGCTATCTGAAACCAGTTGTTGCGTTGGTTGTGGAAAACAGCCCTTACCAGTACCTGGGTTTACAACTCGCGAGCTAAAGGATAATACGCAGTTTGAGGTGGGTTGCATCTCTGGATTAAACGATCAGCTTACCTCCATGGGATCAGATGTGGGAACACCTGAACGAGATAAAGCTACTATATCGTTTCGGCCGGGTGGTTGACAGACCAAAAGCTGTTCAATAAATGTTCAGTTACAAATCGGCGCGCCGACCCGGTTAGGGCCAGAGGTCTTGCCAGTTGGGGGCGCTGTGGTTATCATGCTGAGGGCGGGCAGCGCCCCGCCACACGGAACCGTATCTTCATACGACAAGGAGCAGGCGTTTATGTCGTTCTCTGTTCCATCTGAAATTCCCACCGAACGCCGCACCTACACCCTGGTTGGCGGGCGTGTGGGGTGCCTGATGCTACATGGTTTCATGGGTAGCCCCAAAAGCTCTCGGCCCCTGGGCGAACACCTGCACGCTCAGGGTTTGACCGTCCATTGCCCGCTCTTGCCGGGCCACGGCCATCTGCCGGAGCGGTTGCGTGGGGCTTCGCATCAAGCCTGGATCGATGCTGCGGAAGAGGGTCTGGCAACCTTGCGCCAGCAATGTCAGGAGATTGTGCTTATTGGGCACTCCATGGGGGCGGTTTTGGCGGCCCACCTGGCGCGCCCCCGTCATGCTGTGCGCGCCATGGTGCTGATTGCTCCCCTATATGAGCCTCCCAGTCGTGTCTTTTATTTGATGCGCGTGTTGCGGTATGTGCAGCCCTATGTCTACCCCCTGCGCTTCAAACAGGTGGACGCACGGTTGATTCGCGCCCGCGTTCTGGACTTTGATCCCACCATCAACCTCTCCGACCCGGAGGTGGAGGCGTGGTTACCCCAGGCGACGCGCATCCCCACCTCGGCCCTGGATGAGATGTGCAAAGTGGCCCGCCTGGGTAGGCAACGCTGGCCTCAGGTTCAGACGCCCACGCTGGTTTTGCAGGGCGATCATGACCCGGCCACCCGGCCGGGGGCGACGGAGAAACTCTTCAGCCAGCTGGCAACGGCCGATAAACAGTTGCGCATTTTCGCCCGGGCCGGGCATGAGCTGATGCGCTCCTTCGATCCGGCGCATGTAGAGGCGTGGCAAATGATAGTGGCCTTCATCCAGCGCCACACCTCGCTCGTCGCGCCGGCCGGCCGATAGGATGTTAGCGGCTAAATTTCCAGGTTTGCCCTTCCAGCGAGAGACGGAATTGGCGGAGTTCGGAGCTGTCCGGGGGAGAGGCTACAACCAGGGCCGTCGTTCCCTCCACCGTGATCTTTTGTGCCTCATAGCCCAGTTCGGCTGTCAGACGCACCAGTTCCAGATAGCTGCTGGCCAGCGGCTCCATAAACAGGCCGTCGTTGTGCAAGACGCGCTGCACGCTGTCGAGCAGGGCGTTGGCCTGGTCGTACTCTTTCTGACGCAGAGCCACATCGGCCGCTTCCAGCATCGCTTCCAGAGCAATGTTAACTTCAGTGAGCGGGTGGCGGGTTAATTCAGCGGTCAGATTGCGGTCGCGCAAAGCTGTGGGTGAGGGCAACCAGGCAAACAAGAAGTAAGCGGTGGGATCATATTGCTGCTGGTATTGGCGCATGACCTCGTAAAACCGAATGGTGGTCAGCAAATCAACCGCCGCGTCAGGATCACGCGGCTGGCTGCGTAGATAGATGTGCCACTCTTCCTCCACCTGAGCCAGGGTTTTGCCATAATGGGTTTGCAACGCCTGATCGGTGGCGGAAGAGAGGCTTTGGCCGTTGCTGGGGCGCAGGGTGCTGAAGAAATTGAAGAAGCGCTCCCGGCCATATTGCGCCACCAGATAGTTGATGAGCGCCCCCGCCTCCAGATAGCCAATTTCATGTTGCGCCGGATAGAAGTCGTCGATCAGGCTGGCCAACGGGATATACTGGCCCGTTTCGAGCCGCAAGGCAGCGGCCCGTTGATCCAACGATTCCACTTTGTAATGGCCGCCGACGCCCCACACCGCCAGCCCTTCCGTCCAAAAGCGGAAGTGATCAGCTGCTCCCAGAACGTTATCGAGCAGATGGATGGTTTCGTGGGTCAATACTTCCAGCAAACCGCCGCCGGAGTAGTTGCGGTCGGAGTAGGTGATGACCATGGCCGAGCCGGCGTAGCCCCCCTGCCCAATGGTGCGTTGAATAAAATAA
Source organism: Anaerolineae bacterium (assembly GCA_034435495.1). GTDB lineage: Bacteria > Chloroflexota > Anaerolineae > Promineifilales > Promineifilaceae > DAOTXO01. The sequence continues at coordinate 98,118 of DAOTXO010000047.1, read as the reverse complement.
ACTTCGACGGGCTGGGTTGGCGAGACGGCCAGCGCTGCGCTGGCGCGACTGACAGCCTCTTCCACTTGTTGCGCCAACCAGTCGTTGTCGCGGTCAGCGGCAGTTCCGGCGACGACATAGATGTTGGCGTGGGGAGTTTGGATGGTGCGCCAATTAGTCGCTGCATCGGGGCCGGTTTCTGCCACCGCCACGGCGAGAACGGCGCGGTTGTTATCCGGCTCTTCATCGCCGATGCGTAAGCGGTCGTCAGGGTCTAGCTCGACCCGCACCGTGTAGAGGCCGGCCGTCGGCCCGGCCTGCCAGATCCATTCATAAAGCCCGGTCACTACGCCGCCCAGGTTGGGTCGGTTGAGGTGCCCATCCAAAATGAGTTGGTCGTTGACATAGATGTGAACATCCACGTCACCGGGGGGGATGATGTCGGGCACGAAGGGGGCCACCTGAAAAGTCACCTGATCCCCAACGTATAACTGAGGCACAGGGTAGATGGTCACCCCCTCCGCTGTCAGATTCAGGTCAGGCAGCGGGGTAGCTGTGGGGAGAGGAGTGGCGCTGGGCTGCGGCTGAGAGGTAGACGTGGGCCGGGGAGTGGGTTGGGCGGTTGGAGAGGGGGGCAGGGAGGGGGTGGGAATGGTGGAGGGGGTGGGGGTGATGGTAGGCAAGACGACCGGTGTGGGGGTCGCCGACCGGCAACCTACCAGGAACCACAAGAGGGCAGCCCCCCCAAGCAATGTGCGCCACAAACCTGTCATCGACCGTTACAACCACAGATGGAGAGCGGCCGCCGCGCTGGTATAGCCAGCAGCTGACGCCCTCGATTACTATCTATCCATTATACGCACGCCGCGCCTGCCTGACTGCCTTCCGGAGGCGCTTCTCATCAATATCCAAGTTGCCTTAGGGGCGATTGGTCTAAGGAGGGGTTGTTTTCTCTTGTTTCACATGGCCGGCTGGATATAATCCCACTTTGAGGCTGAACATCCTTATTTGCCCTCGTCCGACTGGCGAGTTCACCCAATGGCGCGCCCTCATCTGTGCGTCGGCGCACGCCAGGCGGTTATCTTTAGGAGAAAAATCCACATGTCTTTTCAACATATTCAAATCCCGGCCGGTGAGAAAATCACCTATACCGATGGCAGGCTGCAGGTCCCTGATAACCCGATTGTGGCTTACATCGAGGGAGACGGCATTGGCGTGGACATCACGCCGGCTTCGATCAAGGTGTGGGATGCGGCTGTCGCCAGGGCGTATGGCGGCCGGCGCAAAATTGCCTGGATGGAAATTTATTGCGGCGAGAAAGCGGCTGCTCTATACGATGGCAACTACATGCCAGAAGAGACTTTCGACGCCATGCGGGAATATCTGGTGGGCATCAAGGGGCCGCTCACAACGCCGGTGGGCGGCGGTTTTCGCAGTCTGAATGTGACGCTGCGCCAGGTGCTTGATCTGTACGCCTGTGTCCGGCCGGTGCGCTATCTCAAAGGCACGCCCAGCCCGATGGTAAGCCCAGAGCAAATGAACGTGGTGATCTTCCGCGAGAATACGGAGGATGTCTACTCGGGGGTGGAATGGCCGGCCAACTCCGAAGAGGCGGACGCCATCATTGACTTCATGCGCGAGAAGCTGGGCAAACATGTGCGCCCTGGCTCGGCCATTGGCATCAAGCCGGTGAGCCAGTTTGGCAGCCAGCGCCTGGTGCGCAAGGCCTTGGAGTACGCCCTGGCGCGCGGTCGCTCCAGCGTGACCCTGGTGCACAAGGGCAATATCATGAAGTTTACCGAGGGGGCCTTTAAGAACTGGGGTTACGAGCTGGCCAGACAGGAGTTTGGCGACCAGACGCTCAGTGAAGATGATCTGTGGGCGCACTATGACGGCCGGCCGCCGGCCGGCAAGCTGGTGATCAAGGATCGCATTGCCGACAACATGTTCCAACAGATGATCACCCGTACCGCCGATTATGATGTTATCGCTACCCTCAACCTCAACGGCGATTATCTGAGCGATGCGGCCGCCGCTCAGGTGGGTGGATTGGGCATGGCCCCCGGCGGCAACATTGGCGACGGGGTGGCAATGTTTGAAGCCACCCATGGGACCGCCCCCAAATATGCCGGCCTGGACAAAGTCAACCCCGGCAGCCTGATTTTAAGCGGTGTGATGATGCTGGAATACATGGGCTGGTATGAAGCGGCCGATCTGGTCACCAACGCCATGGAGGCGACGATTCAGGCCAAGACGGTCACCTACGATTTGCACCGCCAGATGGCCGGGGCGACCGAGCTGAAATGTTCTGAGTTCGCCGACGCCATCATCAGCCACCTGTAACGCGGCCGAGGCTTGCGCCGGGGGTAGTCATCTGACCACCCCCGGCGGCCGGGGTTTGCATGTTGACCTGGCTATCCAGTCGTCGTTGGCGCCGCTATGCGGCGGATAGCGGCGCTTTGGGATTACTAGGGGGCATCACCGCCCTCTTTTTTGCGCCCATCTGGCTGGGCGGGGCCTGGCTGCCCTATGGGGGCGGGGACGCGGCCTCTTTTTTGTTCCCCATGTACCGCTTCATCGCCGCCAGCTGGCACGCCGGCGAGTTGCCGTTGTGGAATCCGCATCAATACGCCGGCTACCCTCTTATTGCAGACAACCAGGCAGGCCTGTTTTACCCACCGCTTTTGCTCCTCTACGCCGTGTGGCCTGATTTTTCTTATCGGGCGCTGGAGGGGTTGGTGATGGGACACGTGTATCTGGCCGGGGCGGCGATGTATCTATGTGTGCGCGGCTGGCGGCTGGCCGCGCCCCTGGGGCGTTGGTCGGCGCTGGTGGCCGGCGTCGCCTTCATGTTCTCCGATCTTTTCATCACCCATCTGGGCAACTTTAACCTGATTGCGGTGGCCGCGTGGCTACCCCTGGCGCTGTTGGCGCTCCATCACGCCTGCGATCAAGGCCGGGGAGGCTGGCGTTGGGCGGTGGGAGCGGGCTGGGTGGTGGGTCTCAGCGCGCTGGCCGGCCATGGTCAGATGACTTTTCTAAGCGCAACGTTGTTGGGGCTATATGCCCTCTACCGCAGTGGTCGGGATAAAAGCGCCTGGCCCTGGCTGTGGCTGGGGGTCACGGGTGGAGTAGCTATCGGCGGCGCGGCCCTGATGCTTTTCCCGGCCTACAGCCTGACGCAGGCCTCGTTGCGGGGTAGCTTCGATTATGCCCAATCCACCAACTACGCGCTGCCTCCATCCGCCCTGGCCGGCCTTTTCGCCCCCGACTTTTTTGGCCGGGGGGCGCGTGTCTTTTGGGCTCCCTGGGCGCGGGTAGAGGCGGGCTACCCCGGTGTGTTGCCCTGGGCTTTGGCGCTGGCCGCCCTGCTGGCCCGGGGTGGGCCTGGCGACCGTTGGTTGCACCGCCCTTTTTGGCTGGGCGTGACTGTGTTGAGTTTGTGGCTGGCGCTGGGTGATAACACCCCGCTGCATGGCTGGCTTTTGGGACCGTTGCAGTTACCCTTTCAAGCACCGGCGCGCTTTGTGCTGCTGGCGGATCTGGGCCTGGCTTTTCTGGCGGCGGCCGGATTGGAACAGTTGCGCTTGCGCCCGGCCGGCTTGCGGGGGATGACCGGCTTGTGGTTGCTGGCGGCCGGCGGTGTGGGGGCCTGGCTGTGGCATCTGATCACCGTGTGGGGGGAGGCTTTTCCCGCCCGCCGGCCGATGATGCAGGAGGCATTGGGTGTATGGTTGGGGCTGGCGCTGCTCAGCGCCATCTGGCTGTGGTGGGCGCAACATAGACGCGGGCGTGGCCTGGCTCTGGGGGCGGTCGCGCTGGCCTTGACGGCCGGCGATCTCATCCTGTTGGGCAGTGGCGTGGAGATTGATCGACAGGACCCCACCACCGGTTTTCAACACACCGCCGCGCTGGCCTATTTGCAGGCTCAGGCCGGTCTGAACCGCATTGATGAAGCCACGGCTGCCTGGCAACCGGGGACGGCCCAGCTGGCGGGGCTATACTCGGCCGGCGGTGTTTTTAACCCCCTGGCCCTGGCATCCCATACGGTCTACATGGGGTCAGTTGGTTACCGTGGCTCCCCGCCCTATAACCTGATGGGCATTCAATATATCGTGGCGGGTAAACAGGAGCCGCCGGGAGATACCCGCTTCATTCGGCCGGTGTTCAATCAGGACCCGGCCGTGGACATTTATCTCAACACCCGCGCCCTGCCCCGCGTGCGCATGGCGTATGGCGTGCACACGGTGGCGGATCAGGCGGCCGCGTTTGACGCTCTGCACGCAACCGATTTTGACCCCACGGCGACGGTGATTCTGGAAAAAGGGGATGTGGTGTTGAGCGCCGACTGCAAACACAATCCAGTTTGCGCCGGCCGGCCGCAGGGCGGCGCGCCATCGCCCCACACGCTGAGCATTGTGGCTTATAGCCGCAATCGGGTGGCGCTGGATGTGACGACAGAAGCGGCCGGCTATCTGGTGTTGAGCGATATGTTTTTCCCTGGCTGGGAAGCGTTCCTGGATGGTCAGCCTGTCCCCTTGTTGCGGGCAGATTATGCCTTTCGCGCTGTTTTGGTTCCGGCCGGTACGCATCAGGTGACGATGGTCTTTCATCCCCCAGGCTGGCTGAGCGGGGTAGCTGTCAGCGCACTCACTGCGACCGGCACGCTGGCGGCGCTGGGTTGGGGGTGGTGGCGCGGCCGGGGCGCACATGACAATGGCTGAACCGCTCCAGGTGTTGACGATTGGCGGCTCGGACAGCGGCGGGGCGGCCGGCGTTCAGGCGGATTTGCGCGCCTGGGCCGCTTTGGGGGTGTATGGCATGAGCGCCCTGACGGTGGTGACGGCTCAGAACAGCCTGCAAGTGGCCGGGTTGATCACGCTGCCGGCCGCCTTTGTGGCCCTCCAGGTGCGCACGGTGCTGACGGATTATGGAGCGCACGCCATTAAAACGGGTTTTATTGGTGACGCCGACCTGATTCGCACCCTGGCTGAGTGCCTGGCAGAGTACAGCGGGCCGGTGGTGATTGATCCCGTGCTGGTCAATCATCGTGGCCAGGCCATGTTCCCCCCGGCGGTTGCCCAGGCGTATAGCAGCCAGCTGTGGGCGCGGGCGACGCTGATCACGCCCAACTGGCGCGAGGCGGAGCTGTTGACCGGCCGGCGACTGGACAGCCTGTCAGGCCTGGAGGAAGCGGCTGACAGATTACACCAGCAGGGGGCGCGCCGGGTGCTGATTAAAGGCTGGCGGCCGGCCGACCGGCCGGAGACGATCATCGATGTGGCTTATGACGGCCGGCAGTTGCACACCTTCACCGCCGATTGGATTGCGACGGGCAACACCCACGGCAGTGGTGATGTTCTATCGGCCGTGATAACGGCCGGGTTGGCTCAGGGGCTTCCCTGGCTGACCGCCGTTGAGCAGGCGCGCGCCTGGACTTATCGTGCCCTGGCGGCGGCGGTCGATTGGCGGTTGGGGGCTGGTCATGGCCCGGTGGGTTGGTTGACCTGAATCCCTTTCCCCTTTTCTCATCAGCGGCGCATTGCCCATTCCCCGAAAATTTGCTACTCTACATTCAGAACGTTCTGAATGGTGTGAGACAACATGCATTCGACATTGGAAGCAGTCAACGAAAGTACAGTATCTGGCCTGGGGCGACTGGCGCGCTTTTTCGGCTTCAGCGAAATCATGGGGCGACTCTACGGTGTTTTGTTGCTCCATCCCGGCCCGCTGAGCCTGGACGATCTGGCGGATATTTTGCAGATTAGCAAAGGCTCGGTTAGCATGAATATGCAGTCCCTGGAGCGCTGGGGAATGGCCAAAGAGCATTGGGTGCGGGGCGAGCGCCGCAAATATTACAAAGCGGAGTCTGATTTCTGGAAGGTTATTCGCAATGTTCTGCAGGGGCGGGAGCGGCGCGAGGTGCAGCTGGCGCTGCAAGTCTTGGGGGAGAGCATTCAACAGCTCCAATCCGCCACGGCCGAATTGTCGCCAGAGGAGCGGGAGTTGGCCGCGTTTTACCTGGAGCGGGTGAGCGACCTGCAAGCCTTTTTCCGCTTTGCCCAGATCGCCCTGGAAACGTTGCTAGGGGGCACAGCCCTGGATTTTGAAGCGGTGACCTCAATTGAGATCAAGTCGCAGGATTCCCATTGACCGGCTGGCATTTTTATGCGTGTCACCGCCGGGTGTGTTACACTGGGCGGCACTCAAGCGTAGGATCGGGCTGGCGCCAGGGAACGTATGGCGGTTGAATTCGAGAAACTGACAGACACAATTCAGAGCATGGGGGAGATGACACTGCGGCGGGCGAATAACTCGCGCCAGTTGCTGGAGATGTTGCGCGGCCGGCTGCACATCTACGCTGTGGCCTGGGAGTGGATCGATCATTGTCTGACGCAGACTGCGTCGCTGATAAATGGGCCTTTCTATCGGGGGGCGCGTCCGCTGGACTGGCATGAACCGCTTGACCTGGGCGTTGATCCGTTGCCGGCCGGGCCGGCGACCCTCATTGCCGTCGATGGCTCCCAGAGGTTGCCCAGCCGACATGATCCTTTTCTCTACTATCTGGTGAACATCGGGACCATTGTCTACCCTCACGGCAGCATGGAAGCCCCCCTGACCAGCACCTGGCCGGAGCTGGGGTATCCTGACGACGATCCTGAACGTGACCTGGAGGCTGAATTTACTGTCAGCCAGGTTTCCATTCGGCGCGACCTGGCGGAAATCACCACGCTGGCCCGAATGAGCGAGAGTTACCGGCCGGCCGCCAGACCTGTTTTGGCTTTGCTCGATCAGCGCTTGCAATATTGGCCCATCGGCGGCCATGACGCCAACTTTAATCAGCGCGCCGTAGCGGACTGGTTGGCGGCGATGCAACGCATTGAGCAGACCGGGGCGTGGCTGGCCGGCTATATTGACCGGCCGGGTACCAGCGCTGTGGTGACCTTGCTGTACACCCTGGGCATTGACCAACCTGACTTTGATGCTCGCCAACTCAACCGACGCCAGCCGGTGACCGACGCCGACCTCTACCGTGCGCTGTTAACCCCTGGGCAGCGCTCGCCTCTCTATCAGGTGCTGCAACCCGATGAGCATTACGCTCGCTTTGAAGAAGCGGGCCAGGCGCTGTGCTTCTTCTACTTCAAGCCGCCGCAGACCAACGACCTGGCGCGGGTGGATATTCCCCTGTGGGTAGCGCGTCATCCCCAGGCGGTGGCGTATCTGCACGCCCTGTTGGTGGAGCAGTGTCATATCCTGGGGCGCTATCCCTATGTTCTGACGCGAGCGGATGAGATTGCCGTTGTGCAGCCCAAAGACCAGGAATATCTGGATAACCTGATCGCTCTGGAGATGCAGCGGCGCGGCGTGTCGGGGGATTTTACCGGTAAGCAGTGGGGCAAAGAGTGGACCCGCGCCGGCAAGACGCGCTATTCATTATGAGTTTTCTGGCCGCCAGGAACTATCTTGTATCAGCCTATGATTCCCAATCCTGAAATCGGTCGTATTTTGCGCGCCAGCACGGTGGGTTTTGCGGTTGGCTGTCGCGTCAATCAGTTGTCCATTCCCTACTTCGGTGGGTTGGTGAAAGCGCAAGCCAGTGAAGATGAGTCGGTCTATGGCCTGATCTATGATATCCATGTGGATGATGACCCCCTGGTACGCCGCCTGGTGATGGCGGAAAATTTGCCGGCCCCGGCCGTCAACGATCAGCGCACCAACCGCCTCCTGCCCATTGAAATGAGCGCCCTGGCGGTGGGGTATACCCAACGGGGGCAGCCATACGCCGGCCTGCCGCCGCGCCCGCCTCTCAACCTTGATCCAGTGTATATGGTGTCGGACCCGGCCGAGGTGATCGCCTTCACCCGTCAGGTAGCGTATTTGCGCCTGATTTTGCGGGCTGAGAGCTTGCCGGTGGAACAGTTGTTGACGGCCCATGTACGCGCTGTCTACCATTTGCGGGGGAATGACACTGCCTGGGCGTCGCTGGTGATCCAGGAGATCATCGACCTATTGCGCAGCAATTACGAGGTCTTGTTGCCGACGTTGGAAGCGTTGGGAGATGCCCTGCCTCTGTTGCCATCTCGGGCCCTTTATGGCTCGTAGTAACGGCTTTAGCCGTGCTTTGACTTCCCAATGTCAGAAGATTGCACTCATTGGGCACTCCATGGCTCGTAGTAACGGCTTTAGCCGTGCTTTGGCTTCCCGGTGTCAGAAGATTGCACTCGTTGGGCACTCCATGGCTCGTAGTAACGGCTTTAGCCGTGCTTTGACTTCCCAATGTCAGGAGATTGTGTTTAGTTGGTCGGGGGACATCTGTGATGGCGATAGCAGCTCAGAATAAGGGAGACGGTGGGGATGGCCGGCCAGTAGCCGGTACTCTGTCGGGGAGGCGTGGTGATGAGTGAGACCATAGGCTATGTAGTAGGCGGCGGTTTGAAAGAAGGGTTGCGTATCCGGCTGACTGTGCCGGCCGATGCCATCCAGGAAGGAAGTTTTGTTGTATGCGACAGCGGCCGCTGGCGTTATTATGGGTTGGTGACGGATTTGCAGCTGGGGGCCACCGACCCCCGCTTCGCTGACGAGCAGCCCACCCGCATTCAAACGCCGCTGATCCGCTCTGCCCTGCTGGGCAAAACGCTCTATACCACCCTGTCTATGTTTCCCACCTTGATGTTGGAACTTCAGCCAGAGATCGAAGAGGACCGCGACGGATATTGGAAGTGGCAAGAGCGTGCCGATCAGGGACAGATTGCTCCTCGTCCGGTCAAGACCGTCCCGGCCCACCACGCCGCCGTGCGTCTGGCGGATAAGGATGATGTGGCCGAAATTTTCCCCGGCAACTTTGAGATTGGAACCACGATTGAAGAGCCACACCACCCCGTGCGACTGGACCTGGGGCGGCTAGTCAAGCGCTCCAGCGGTATCTTCGGGGCCACAGGCACAGGCAAGAGTTTCACCACCCGCATGGTACTGGCCGGTATTATGCGCGACAATGTTGCTGTGGCCCTGGTCTTTGACATGCACAACGAATATGGCTATGGGGACATCGACTCCGACCGTGGGCAAACGGTGGCCGGGTTGCAGGACCTGTTTGGCGGAACACGGGTGCAGGTGGTGGCTCTGGGGGCCGGGACCCAGGTGCGGGGCCACACGCCCAGTTTGCACCTGGAAATTGGCAGCCGTGACATCACCCCCGGCGATATTCGCCTGCTGGGCGAACATTTGGGTCTCAACGAATCGGCGGCTGTGGTTTTGGACAAATTGGAAAATGTATTTGGCCTTGATTGGTTGCAGCGTTTCATGGAGCTGACGCCGGGCAAAGTGGAGGAGTACCTGGATGACAAAGGTAAGTTGCAACGCACGCCGGCCCCTGATTCTGTTGAAGCGTGGGCGCGCCAGCACAACATTCATGAATCGTCAGCCAATGCCCTGCACCGCAAGTTGACGCCCATCTACCGCAAGCCGTATGTGGTGCTCAAGGAGCTGAATCCAGTTACCTTGTTGATTGATGCGTTGCAGTCCGGCCGGCATGTCGTTCTCAGTTTCGGTCAATATGAGCAGGAGTTGGACTACTTGTTGGTGTCTAACATTCTGACGCGCCGCATCCGCGAGCATTGGGTCAGGCTGACCAACGACTTCAAAGGTGGGGTTGGCCCGGAGCCGCGCCCCCTGGTCATTGCCGTGGAGGAGGCGCACAAGCTGCTCAGCCCGGCTATCGCCCCCCACACCGCCTTTGGGACGATTGCCCGCGAGTTGCGCAAATATTATGTCACATTGTTGGTCATCGACCAGCGCCCATCGGGTATCGACTCCGAGATTATGTCCCAACTGGGCACGCGCATCACCGGCTGGCTGGGGGATGAGGATGACATCCATGCTGTGTTGACGGGTCTGGCCGGCCGGGATCAGTTACGCGGGATGTTGGCCCGCTTGCAAGAGAAGGAGGAGGTGCTGCTGTTGGGGTGGGGGGTGAAGATGCCCATTCCCATCAAGACGCGCCGCTACGACGCCCGTTTCGCCGCCGCCATGCGGGAGAAAGGTAGCCGCAAGCCCACCCCAAATAGCGTCGATCTCTTCAATGATGACGCTATTGGTTAATAGAGACGCATATCCACCAAAGTCTGCACCAATTGGTGCACATAAGCGACTGGATTGGGAATTAGAGGGGATGTGTTATGATATTCTTGGGCGGCAACTTATCCGTGTGGGCGACCAAGCTGAAAGTTGCTCCGTTTTGAACGAAAGAAAATTGGTAACGCGAAATTCGATCAGCATGTTAAACCTCTCATATAGAGCCTGATTTCACAGAAAAACTGCAAATTTGCATGTAATTCACAACTTTTCGACAACCTGCGCATGAACTATCTGATCGACGGCCATAATTTGATTGGCAAAATGCCGGACATTCATCTGCCCGATGAGGATGATGAGGCGCGCCTGACGTTGCGGTTGTTGAATTGGGCGGCGGTGAGCAAGAACAACCGGGCGATTGTGGTGTTTGACCGGGGATTGCCGGGGCCGCAGTGGTTGCGACTGGCAAGCGACTATCTCAAGGTGATCTTTGTGCCAGAAGGACGGTCGGCCGATCAATGGCTTATCACCTTCATGCGTCAACAGGTGCGTAATCCACAGGAGTACATCCTGGTCAGCAGCGACCGTGCTCTGCGGCGGGAGGCGGAGGCGCGGCGCATCAAAACGATCCCGGCCGAGGACTTTGCCGGGCAGGTGGCCGCCGAATGGGCAGCGGCGCAGGCGCAAATGAGGGAAGCGCCGGCCGAACCGCCGCCCGACCCCCGGCCGACCGCCGACGACGTGGCGGAGTGGTTGCAACTCTTCGGGGGCGAGCGACATATCCCTATACGCCATTACCGGCCGGCTCCACCCCCAGCAGCGGCCGCCCCGGCGGCCGGCGGCGCCCCCACCCCGGCCGGCGACACAGAGCCGCTGCTAACCCCGGCCGAAGTAGCTGAATGGCTGGCTCTCTTTGGCGGCGAACCGGAGCGCAAGAAAACCGCCCTGCCGAAAAAGGGAAGGCGGCCGGCGGTTAAACCGCCCGCACAACCATCTCGTCCGGCCGATCCACGCCTGTCGCCGGAAGATATTGACCTGTGGCGCAGCTTATTTGGGGATCAAGAGAATTGATCCAGCGACATTGTCAGCCCTCAATCAGCGCCAGATAGGGGTGAGTGCTGGGGGTGCTCAATCTCAGCCGCCCAACACCACAGAATCATAACCCCCAGCAAAACACAGCCGGCTGCTGTCAGACCATTGGCTTGCATACCTCCCCATGACCACACCGCCGGGCTTAAGGTAGCACCCAGCGCCCGTCCCACCCCCAGCGCCAGTGTCATCACCGTCAGCGCCAGAGTGCGCGCCTCTGGAATCAGTTCCGAGAAGATGGGGATGGCGGCGACGAAAGCCATTTCCACCCCCACAAACAGAATGTACAGGCCGACCAACGCCAGCGGCAAACTATTTTGCACCTGCGACGCCCCGATGTAACTGACCGAGGCGACCAACCCCATCACCAGGACAGTGGCCCGCTTGCCAACTCGGTCGGCGATCAGCCCGGCCCCCACCTCCCCGGTCAATTCGGCTGCCCCAATCACCGCTGCTGCCAGCCCCAGGCTGCTGAGGCTGAGTCCAAACGTTCCTTCCATCCATTGCCCATAGACGACAAAAAAGAGCTCGCTGCTGATCATGAGCAGGAAGGCGAAGCCCGCCACTGCCCATACAGCCGGGTAGCGGCGTAGCAGCTGCAAACTGCGTCGCCAGGAGAGAGATTGGCGCGCCGCCCCACCGGTGGGCGGCAAGGTCAGGGCCACCGTCAGGGCTGCCAGTAAGCTAAGGATAGCCAGCGCGCCAAAAGGAGCCTGCCAGCCCCAACGTGTCATGATTAGACCGACCAACGGCATCCCAAGCAACAAGGCGCCAGCCCAGGAAAATTCGGTGATGGCGACGGCGCGCCCACGCCGGGCGTAAGGTATGGTATCCCCCAGGTGGGCGTGCATGACGGGATCGTGAACCGTTTTGGCCAGATTGCCCACGGTCAGGCTCAGTCCCAGGATCCAATAGGTGGGCACGAGAAAAACCAGCCCATTGCCGGCCGCAAAGAGCACCAAAGCAATAATCAGAAGCGGCTTGCGACCAAAGCGTTCGCTCAAAGTGCCCAGACCGGAGGCGGGAATCGCCAACAACGACCGCAGCGCCAAAATGGTGGCAATTTCGGCTGGCGTGACGTTCAAACCACGCGCAATGGCTGGTAGAAAGGGGTAAACCAGGCGTGTTCCGGTGGTCACGATAAAGCGCCCAAAGGTCAGGGCGGCCAGTTGCCAGGCGAGATGGAGAGGGGAATGATGGGGCTTCACACCTGTGGAGTGTAGCAGATTCCGGGGGAAGCGAGAAAAGAATTGCGAGGGCAATCAGGGGATATATCAAGCGATTGCCCTCGCAACCAGTGAGGAGGAGGACGTCGCCGCTGATGGGGAAGTATCAGACGCCGACGCCCCAAAGGGGATCAGGTTGCGTTTGCCAACATCAACCGTTGCGGTGGAGCCGGCCGGTCACTGTTTGGATAGCCCGCATGGCACCGAGCCGTTAGCCAGGACTTCCACCTGATGGACAGCGTGCCTTAATCCGCGGTGACCGGAACATCCTCAAATTGCTCTTCCTCAGTGGAGCCGTGGAGAGCTGTGGTGGAGGCGTGCCCGGCCATGACCACCTGTTGAATTTCATCGAAATAGCTAACGCCGACAAACGTTTGGTGCTTGACGGCGCTATAGCCGGCCGTGCGCGCCAGCTCGAACTCTTTTTCCTGGAGAACCGAATAAGCCGCCATGCCCTGAGAGGCGTAGCCACGCGCCAGATCAAACATGCTGGTGTTAAGGGCGTGGAAGCCGGCCAGGGTGACAAATTGGAACTTGTATCCCATCTTACCCAGCTCCTCCTGGAAGCTGGCAATCGCTTCCGGTGACAGGTTGAGACGCCAGTTGAAAGAGGGGGAGCAATTATAGGTCAACAATTTGCCGGGGTAGCGGGCGTGGATAGCCTGGGCAAAGGCGCGCGCTTCTTCGAGGTCCGGCCGGCTGGTTTCCATCCACAAAATGTCGGCGTAAGGAGCGTAAGCCAGACCACGCATGATGGCGTAATCCAGACCACAGTTCACGTGGTAGAAACCTTCAGCGGTGCGCTCAGGCGACGTGATAAAGGGGCGGTCGCGGGGGTCTACATCGCTGGAGAGCAGGTTGCCAGAGTCAGCGTCGGTGCGCGCCACCACCAGGGTGGGAACGCCCATGACATCGGCCGCCAGGCGCGCCGCAATCAATTTGGCGACCGCTTCCTGAACGGGAATCAGAACCTTGCCCCCCATGTGGCCGCACTTTTTGGCGGAGGAGAGTTGATCCTCAAAGTGGACGGCCGACGCGCCAGCTTCGATCATCATCTTCATCAACTCGAAGGCGTTGAGATTACCGCCAAAGCCCGCCTCAGCGTCCGCCATGATGGGGGCAAACCAGTAGATGTGATGATCATCGTGCAGGTGGTGAATTTGATCGGCACGCACCAGGGCGTTGTTGATGCGCCGCACCAGATTGGGTACGCTGTCGGCCGGGTAGAGGCTCTGGTCGGGGTAAGTTTGGGCCGCGCCGTTGGCATCGGCTGCTACCTGCCAGCCGCTGACGTAAATGGCTTTGAGGCCAGCCTGCACCATCTGCACCGCCTGATTGCCGGTCATGGCGCCCAGAGCCCGCACAAATGGCTCGGTTTGCATCAGCTTCCACAGACGCCGGGCGCCCATCCGCGCCAGAGTGTGTTCGATCTGAATCGAACCACGCAGTCGAACGACATCTTCCGGCTTGTAGGGACGCTCGATCCCGACCCAACGTGGATCGGTGCTCCACTCCTGCTTCAGTTGTTGAATGGCGACGTGTTGACTCATGATGCCCCTCTCTATGGTGGATGTTTAGGATTTTGAAGTCTGCGCGCCAGCGGTCGCGCATCAGTTCAGGTGTTGATAGGCCGGCAAAGTCAGGAAGTCGGTGAACTCGTCATTGAGCACCAATTGATCGAGCAACGCTGCTGCCTCTTGAAAACGGCCGGTGACAAAACGCTCGGCTCCCACCGCCTGCCTCACGCGCTCCAACGCGGTGGGTAATAGAGCGCGGTATAAATCGGGGGTGATCGGCCGGCCGTCAGCCAGCCGCGCCAGGGGATTGTGCAACCATTGCCACAGCTGCGAGCGGGAGATTTCCGCTGTAGCGGCATCTTCCATCAGGTTATAAATGGGCACACACCCCACCCCGCCTAGCCACGACTCCAGGTATTGCAAGGCCACATCGATATTGACCAGGAAACCTTCCTGGGTGATGTTGCCCTGGGGCGGGCGCAGAAGATCGGCTGCTGTGATGGTCACATCCTCCAGCAGGCGGAAAATCTGGTTGGGGGTGGGCATGTGGGTGTTGAAAACCTCTTGGGCGATGGGAACCAGGCCGGGGTGCGCCACCCAGGTTCCATCATGCCCGTCTTGCACTTCCCGCAGCTTGTCGGCGCGCACTTTGTCGAGGGCGATCTGGTTGGCTGTGGGATCACTCTTGATGGGAATCTGCGCTGCCATGCCCCCCATGGCGTGGATGCCCCGCCGGTGACACGTCTGAATCAGTAGCCGCGAGTAGGAGCGCATCAGGTGACGGGTCATCGTCACCTCGGCGCGGTCGGGAAAGCAGAAATGGGAGTGGTTGCGGAATTTCTTAATAGCCGAGAAGATATAATCCCATCGTCCGCAGTTCAGCCCGGCTGAATGATCGCGCAGCTCCCACAAAATTTCGTGCATCTCAAAAGCGGCCAGGATATTTTCAATCAAAACTGTAGCGCGGATAGTTCCCACCGGAACGCTCAACGCTGCCTGCGCCAGGACAAAAACATCGTTCCACAGGCGCGCTTCCAGGTGGTTCTCCAGTTTAGGCAGATAGAAGTAAGGGCCGGCCCCTTTGTCCAGTAAGGCGGCTGTGTTATGGAAAAAGAATAGGCCAAAGTCAAACAGACTGGCGGACATCGGCTCCCCATCCACCAGCAAATGTTTCTCCGTCAGATGCCAGCCGCGTGGTCGCACCAGCAGAACGGCTGTTTTCTCCTGCAGGGTGTACAGTTTACCGTTGGCCGGGTTGAGGTAGGTGATCGTACCCTGGACAGCGTCGCGCAGGTTGATCTGTCCCTCGATAGTTGCTTCCCAGGTGGGGGAGTGGGCGTCCTCGAAGTCCGCCATGTAAACATTAGCCCCCGAATTCAAGGCATTGATGACCATTTTGCGGTCGACCGGGCCGGTGATCTCCACGCGCCGATCTAATAAATCGTAGGGGATGGGGGCTACTTTCCAATCGCCTGTTCGGATGTGAGCGGTTTCCGGCAAAAAGTCAGGCATCTGACCGACGTCAATTAGCTTTTGACGTTCCACGCGACGCGCTAATATCGCTTGTCGTTGGGGACGGAAGATGCGTTCTAATTTAACAATAAACTCTACCGCTGCTGAAGTTAAAATTTCCTCAGAGGCCGACGACATAGCGCCGTGAATCTCAACACCATCTAACAACAGCATGTAGGATGCTCCTCACTGGATAAAATCTCGCTATAATCCTGATAGCGAAGCTAAGCGTCTGAGCGAAAGCTTACACCTAGCGAATTTTCGCCAGAATTTAACACAGTGTTAACTAACTGTCAAGAACTTGACAGGTAATTGGCCGACAAAGCGCATCAGGCAAGGCAGGGCAGCAAGCCTGGATGATAGGGGAAAATACAACATGAATGTCGAATTGGTGAATGTGATCTTTGGCATGAAGGTGCGACAGGCGCGCCTGGAGGCCGGTCTCAGCCTGTCGGAGTTTGCCACTCGTTGCGGTCTGTCTGCCTCCTATGTGACAGAGATTGAAAAAGGACGCAAACATCCCCGGCCGGACAAAGTTATGAAAATGGCCCAGGAGCTGGGGAAGTCATACGATGAGCTGGTTTCCATCCGCCTCGATCCATCGTTAGATTACCTGCAATCCGCCCTGAGCTCGCCTCTCTTGCAGCGGTTTCCATTTGATGAATTTGGCCTGGAGGTGGGCGACCTGATCGCCTTGCTCACCCGTGCGCCGGACAAGGCCAGCGCTTTGCTGCACGCCATGTTGGAGATCGGCCGGCGTTACGATATGAAGGAAGAACATTTCTTGCGCGCCGCCTTGCGCTCCTACCAGGAATTGCATGAAAATTACTTTGCCGACCTGGAAGAGGCGGCTCGGTCAGTAGCCCACACCTATCAGTTGGAAACACCGCCTGCACTGGCCGATTTGGAACGGCTGCTGGAGCAAACATTTCACTATTGCATCGACCACACCACCCTGGCGCGCCAGCCCGACCTGGCCGGCTACCGATCCATTGTCATCAAGGGACGGCAGCCCCGCTTGCTGATCAACCGCGCTTTGCACCCGGCTCAGATTAAGTTTCTGGTAGCGCGTGAAATAGGCCACAGCTACTTGAAGCTGAGAGGACGCGCCTACACCTCCCCCCCCGAAGTGGTAGAATCTTTCGAGCAGGTGTTTAACGACTTCAAAGCCTCTTATTTCGCCGGCGCTCTGTTGATGCCCCGGGAGGCCATTTTGCAAGACGTACAGGCCTTTTTCTCCCAGACCACCTGGCAGCCTGAACGCTTGCTGGCCATGCTGACGCGCTACGACGTGACGCCTGAGATGTTGTTTTATCGCTTGAGTGAACTGATGCCCCAATATCTGGGCGTTGGGTTGCACTTTTTGCGCTTCAACGACGCGCAAGGGGTGTACCAGCTGGTCAAGCAGTTGAATATGAACCGGCTACCTTTGCCCAGCGGTTTGGGATTGAACGAGCATTACTGTCGGCGCTGGTTGACGGTACGTCTGCTGCGCGAAATGGACGACCTGCCCCTAGATGCGCCCGCGCCCCATATTGGGGTGCAGGTGTCGGAATTTTTGACCACCCGCGAGCGCTTTTTTTGCATTGGTTTTGGGCGTCGGCTGGCTTTGGCCCCGGGCGTCAAAAGCAGTGTGGTTCTGGGCTTCCGAGTGGATCGGGAGTTGGAGCAGGTGGTGCGCTTCCTGGACGATCCGGCGATTCCGTTGGCGATCATCCACGAGACTTGTGAACGCTGTCCTCTGACAGCGGCGCACTGTGCGGTGCGCGCAGCCGAGCCGACGATTTGGCAGCGACAACAGTCGTATGAGCAACGCCAGGCAGCCCTGCGCGGGCTAACGGCCGAACTGCATAGTTGAGTTGAGCGGAGCAACAGGCTTATGTCTGAGACGTGGCGTACCTTAACTCACACCCCGGCCCTGACCCATCCCTACGTGCGGGTGACGTTGGATGCCGTCCAATTGCCCAATGGGCGCATCATTCCCGACTGGCCCACCATTCACCTGCCAGCCTTCGCTAATGTTCTGGTCATCAATGGGCAACGCCAGGCGCTGTTGGTGGAAGGTTACAAACATGGCCCCGGCCAGACGACCTGGCAGGTTCCCGGCGGTCTGTTGGAACCAGAGGAAGAGCCGTTGGCGGCGATTCAGCGGGAATTGCTGGAGGAGACAGGTTACCACTGTACGCAATGGCGCGCCCTCGGCAGCTTTGTGGTCGACGCCAACCGGGGATGTGGCGTGGGGCACTTTTTCCTGGCCTGGGAGGCGCGCCAGGTTGCCACACCCCAATCCGGCGATCTGGAAGCGATGCGCCTTTTTTGGACGCCTGTGGCGACGCTCCCCCAGGCACTCTTGGAGGGGCGCATCGGCGTCATGAGCCACGCCTGCAACGTGGCTCTGAGTCTGGCGGCTTTGCCTTGGGTGGGGATTTAGCAATCACTCAGGCAAGGATGAAGCTTTGCGCTTTTTATGTTACAATGCCTCCCAAATGGTATGCTGGCCCGGCCGCACTTGAGAAACTAGGCGACGCCGGATAAAGTTTTGCCATTTAGACGCGATTTTGGGACAATGTTCCTAAACGCACTGCGGCGAGATGCATCCCCACCACCAAAGAGGGATAAGCTTATGATTGAAGTTGTGATTGACAGCATCCGGGTTAGTTTAATTTCATCCCAACGCATTGTGATGTTGCGGGATATTGAGGGCGACCAGCAGTTGCCTATCTGGATTGGCCCGTTTGAAGCTGAGGCAATTGCGATTGAGTTGCAGGACACAGAGATCGCGCGTCCTTTGACGCATGATCTCTTGAAGAATGTGATTGAGGCGCTGGGGGGTGCGATCACGCATATTGTCATCAGTGAACTGCGGGACTCCGTTTTTTACGCCCGGCTCCATATCCGCCTCAATGGGCGCACCCAGGATATCGATTGTCGCCCATCTGATGCCATTGCGCTGGCAGTGCGCGCCAAAGCGCCCATTTATGTGGCGGAGGAAGTGATGGAAGAGGCTGGCATTGTACCGGAGCCAGATATTAATGAGCGGAGCGCGCCCGAATCGAGCGCCGCATCGGAAGAAGAAGAGACGCCCGACGCCTTCAAAGATTTTTTGGATTCGCTCGACTTCGACGCTTAAAATTTAATCTGTCACATCCGTTAGATGGAACGTGAAATACGTCAGGGTCGTATTTCACGTTTGCTTTTTAGCCCCCAATCCCAGGCGCTATCTTAAACTGGCTGAAAAAGAGGGGGCAGCGTTTCCAGCCGGCCGGAATAAGGGCGCTAAGCGGGAAGCTGTTCCCAACCCGAGTAACTTGATCGATGGCGACTATTGAGCGCTTACCACCTCACAGCCGCGAGGCCGAGCAGGCTGTTCTGGGATCATTGCTGATCGATCCCGATGCTATCTTTGAGGTGACCAACTTTCTGCGCCCCCAGGCTTTTTATCTGGAGCACAATCGCTGGGTTTACGAGGCGATGCTCGATCTATTCGACCGGCGCGAACCGTTGGATCTGATCACGCTGGCGGAAGAGCTACGCAAAACGGGACGCCTGGACGAAGCTGGGGGGGAAGCGTATCTGATCGACCTGGTCAACGTGGTTCCCACGGCCGTCAACGCCCAACACTACGCCCGGATTGTGGAGTCCGCCTTCACGCGGCGCAGCCTCATCCACGCTGCCAGCCACATGGCTAACCTGGCTTACGATGAAGCAGAAGATGTGAATGTTGTTCTGGAACGGGCAGAGCAAAGCCTGTTTAGCATCAGCGAGGAGCGCACAACCCGCGATTTGCTGCCGATCAAACAGATTGCGCGCTCCTACATGGAGCGGATTGAACGGCTGCGGGAGTTGGGGGATGAGATCATTGGCGTCCCCACCGGTTTCGCCGACCTGGATCGGCTCCTCAACGGGTTAAATCGCTCTGACTTGATCATTGTGGCGGCCCGGCCGGGCATGGGGAAAACAGCCTTTCAGATGAGTATGGCGCTCCACGCCGCCCGCCGCCACGGCAAACGCATCGCCATCTTCAACCTGGAGATGTCGGGTGAGCAGCTGTTGCACCGCATGATTGCCGCTGAGACGCAGATCGACTCGCAGCGCATTCGCCGGGGCGACCTGGCGGAACACGAGTTGCCCCTGTTTTACGAAGCTGTGGGGCGGCTGGCGGAGACTCAAATCTATATTGACGACACGCCCGGCCTGGCCCCGCGTGAATTACGCACCAAGTGTCGTCGTCTGTACGCTGAGAAGGGGATCGATCTGGTGATGATTGATTATTTGCAGCTGATGCAGGGCGATCGCCCCTCCAACAACCGCGTCCAGGAGATCAGCGACATTTCGCGCGGCTTGAAGCTACTGGCGCGCGAGCTGGATGTGCCAGTGGTGGCAGCGGCGCAGCTGAGCCGGGCGGTGGAGCAACGCCAGGATAAACACCCTATGCTTTCCGACCTGCGCGACAGTGGCAGCATTGAACAAGATGCGGATGTGGTGTTGTTTATTTATCGGGACGAATATTACAACCCGGGTACGACCGAGCGTCCTAACATTGCTGAAATCTCCATCGCCAAACATCGCAACGGCCCCACCGGTAGCGTGGATTTGTACTGGCACAGCCAATTAGCCAGTTTTCGCAACCTCCATCGTCAGGAAGTTAAACTATAATAGAAGGTAGCATGAAAGGCTTTGCTGGTTTCCCTGCGGGCAAGTTGCGCACCACGCCAGTGCCCAACCTCTTTTTCAGCGATCTGCTGCCGATCATCGACGATCTGGCCGAGCTGAAGGTGACGTTGTACGCTTTTTGGGCGTTGACACACCAGGAGGGAGATATTCGTTACCTGCGGCTGGTGGATTTTCTGGGCGATCCAGAATTTATCAAAGGCATGGGGGAGAATCCGACCGCGGCAGCGGAGGCGACGCTGAATGCTCTGGAACGGGCTGTGGCGCGGGGCACCTTTTTGCATATCTCGATTGAAGGAGCGGACGGACACGCTGACCTTTACTTTATCAACTCGGAGAAAGGGCGGGCCGCGGTGGATGGGATCACACGCGGAGAGTGGCGGCCGGCGCTGGAGGGGGAGGAACCTATCTCTCTGTTGGTGGAACGCCCCAATATCTTTGTGCTTTACGAGCAGAACATTGGGGCGCTGACCCCTCTCATTGCGGACGAGTTGCGCGACGCGGAACAGACATACCCGTTGAGCTGGATTGAAGAGGCGATTCAAATCGCGGTCAACAACAATACGCGCAAATGGCGTTATGTGATAGGCGTTTTGGAAAGCTGGCGACAGGAAGGTAAAGAGAGTGGAACACATCGCCGAGGCGCTCAAAAAGAGTCTCGCCAACGTATCCCCGACCAATACAAAGGCATTATCAAACGCTAAAGCAGCCCCGGCCGTTTGCCCCCACTGCGGCGGCATGGGCTTTTTGATGCCAGATGTGCCCCCGGCCGATCCGCGCTTTGGCCGGGCTGTGCCGTGTGTCTGCAAGCAGGCGGAGTTGGAGCTGCAAAGGGCGGAGCGCCTGGCCCGCCTGAGTCAGATGGGCGCCCTGAGCGCCCTCACCTTTGAGGGCTTTTTGCCCGATGGTTTGGGCTTGACGCCGCCCAAAGCACGTAACTTACGCCAGGCGTATGATATCGCCCTGGCTTTTGCCGAAAAGCCGGAAGGGTGGCTGATGTTGCGCGGCGGCTACGGTTCCGGCAAGACGCATCTGGCAGCGGCCATTGCCAATCATCGCCTGACGGCCGGGCAACCCGTTTTGTTTGTCAATGTGCCCGATTTGCTCGATCATCTCCGCGCCACCTACGCCCCCACCAGCGATGTCACCTACGATCAACGCTTTGAACAGATTCGCAATAGTTCCCTTCTGGTTTTGGACGATTTGGGGTCGCAGGCCAATAGTGAGTGGGCCCAAGAAAAACTGTACCAGCTTTTTAACTATCGTTACAATGCCCGCCTGCCCACCGTCATCACCTTGAACGAGGACCTGGAATCGATTGAAATTCGCATCCGTTCCCGGCTGGCGGATCTGAGCTTTGTGCAGATTGTGACCATTCTGGCCCCCGATTTCCGCCGCGGAGGCATTTACCAGGAGGAGTCGGAGCTTTCGACCTTGCATCTGCACGCCGATCAAACATTTGAGCGCTTCGAGTTGCGCCAACAGGAGTTGTTGCGCGCCCAGGCGGACAATTTACGCCGGGCGGTGGAGACAGCGCGTCAGTTTGCGCAGGAACCGAAAGATTGGCTGGTGTTTAACAGCACTGTGTATGGCAATGGCAAGACGCATCTGGCGGCGGCTATCGCCAACGAGGTGGCGCGTCGTGGGGAATCGGTGCTTTTTATTGTTGTTCCCGACCTGCTGGATCATTTGCGCGCCACGTTCAACCCCAGCAGTGGGACGCGCCTGGACAAGCGCTTTGATGAGGTGCGCAGCATCCCATTGCTGGTGTTGGATGATTTGGGCACAGAGAGTGCCACTGCCTGGGCGCGGGAGAAGTTGTACCAGCTGTTCAACTACCGCTATAACGCCCATTTGCCCACAGTGATCACCACCGCCACGCCGATTGACGAGCTAGACCCCCGGCTGGCGGCGCGGATGTTGGATAACAACCGCTGCACCTTTTTTGTCCTGGAAGCGCCGGGGTATCGCGGACAGACAGGCGGCCGGCCGAAACGAAACCGTCGTGAGGCGCGTTCAGATTAAAGGTTACGGTCGGCGCGCCACCGGCAAATAACGTTCCAATCCCCCCACATGGATGGTATCTACCACCACGGCCTGCACCGCCGGGTCGCGCCCGGAGATAGCGGTCAAAGTGGTGGTGAACGTGAGAAAGGATTGAGTCGGGGCGCTAACGCTGACCGTCAACCAGGTGGAAGCCTGGGGTGAGAGCGTCACCTGGGTGGGGGTAACCAGCGCGCTGCCGGTTGTCGCCACAACCTGCAGCGTCAAGGTGTCGAGCCGCGTCCCGGTGTTGGTCAACAGATGGCGAAAGTGAATGGTCTGACCGGGGGCGACACGGTGGGAGGCGGCCGGTGTCCAGACGGCACCGGCCAGAGGGTAGGTTAGTTCCCACTCTTGATCCATCGGTGGAGAGTTCCATACTTCTGTCACCCCATCCGGCCAGACCAGGGTTGCGGTGAGGGGTAAGGCTGTTCCCAACCCTAGATAAAGCCCCAAGGCGTGGCCGCCCCCCAACCCAGACCCATTGTGTAGCTCTTGCAGGTATGTCCGCCCATCACTGGTTGTCACATAGAGGCGTGTCCCGATGGCGTCTTGGTTGACAGGCCCGCCGCCACGCACCAGCAGATGAAGCCAGTGATGTTCTTGACCGGCCGCCCCTTGATTTTGATACAAGGTATAGCTGTCATCCCAATGGCCCACCACAATATCGAGCCAGCCATCCCGGTTGTAATCCGCATAGGCCACCCCCAACGAGGCGCGGGGGTCAGACGCTCCGCTGCCGGCGCTGGCATCGAGAAAAGTTCCGTCCGCCTGGTTGTGAAAAAGGCGATTGGCGCGGGCAGAGTCGGCGTCCATGGTTGCCAGATAGAGGTCGGGCCCGCCATCGCGGTCGTAGTCCAGAAAGGCGGTTCCCCAACCAATGGCGTCGAAATCAACGCCGGCGGCGGCGGATTGGTCGAGAAAAGTGGGGCTGCCCTGGCTGGTCTGGTTTTGCAACAATACCATCGGGCCGGCGTCGGAAAAGTAAAAATCCAGGTCGAGGTCGCCATCGTAATCCCCCAGCGCCAGCCCCATGCCTTGAACATAGGCATCGGCCCCGGCCGCTTCAGAGACATCGGCCCAACACCAGCCGCCGCACCCGGGCCCATCGTTGCGCCACAAAACATTGGCGTAAGTGAGGCGATCTTTGACCAGGTAGATATCGAGGTCACCATCGTTATCATAATCAGCAAACGCTCCGACATAGGCCGGGCCGGCCGCGCCTGCCCCCAGCAGATGGGTCCAGCTGGCGAAGGTTCCATCTCCGTTGTTATGGTACAGGGCGCTAGGGGCGTCGCTGTCGCAGCTGGAGCACCAGTTGGCTACCAGTAAATCGAGATGTCCATCTTGATCCACATCGCCCCAGGCGGCCGATTGCCCACGCCCAGGATCACCCACGCCGGCCGAAGCAGTGACATCCACAAAGCCTGCACCTGCCAGATTGCGCCACAGGACGTTCTCCCCCCAGTTGAGGACGTAGAGATCGAGATAGCCATCGTTGTCGTAGTCCCCAAACAGCGCGCCGCTGCTCAGGCTAACACTCATGGCGACCTGAGAGGAAATGGGTGCGGCGACAAAGGTTCCGCTCTGATTGTGAAAAAGAAGGTTGGGCCCCTCAGCGTTGGTGACGTAAAGGTCGGGCCAGCCATCGCGGTCGTAATCCCCCCAGGCTTGACCGATAACATAGGTCAAGGGCGGCGCCTGGTGGGGGGCGGTGAGGCCAACGCTGGCGCTGACATCTAAAAAGAGGGCACCCCCGGCCGTAGCGGTCGCCTGCCAATGAATGGCCCACCACAGCCCCAGGAGCAACCCCAGGGTGATGAAGGCGCTGCTCAGGAAGCGGTGTAGACATTGGAACATGGCGTCACCTCTGTTAAACTTCCCCATGACGGCCAGGGCCGCCGGAATGGGGCCCATTGTAGCAAAGTGTGACCCAGGCGCGTATCCAGCGCGCCGGCCGTCGGGCAGATAACACCATGTCAAGCAAAGATGACACCAACCGCTTACGACGTCTGTTGGATCGGGTCGGCTATGGCGCACGGCCGGGAGAGGGGCAGCACGCTCAGGCATTGGGCTTTGAGGCGTATCTGGAAGAGCAGCTGACGCCGGAAGGCATCGAAGATGAAGTGGCTGAGCGTTGGATAGCCGGCCGGCCTCTCTACCACCTGGATTTGACGGCCATGATTCAGCACACCCCGGCCGAGGTGGCCCAGGATTTGATCCACACCACCTTGCTGCGGGCGATTTACTCTCGTCGGCAGGTGTATGAAGCGCTGGTCATGTTTTGGGCCGATCATTTTAATATCTACCTGCGCAAAACGCAGTTTGTCCCTTATTTGAAGGTGTTGGATGATCGGCAGGTGATTCGGCCCCACGCTCTGGGTTCCTTCCGCGATTTGCTGCTGGCCTCCATGCGCAGCCCGGCCATGCTGGTGTATCTGGACAATATCCATAATCGGCGCGACGCGCCCAATGAAAATTACGCCCGTGAGCTTTTGGAGCTACACACCCTGGGCCTGACGGGCGGCTACACTCAGGGGGATATCGATGAAACGGCGCGCATTTTGACCGGGCATACCATTGTGCGCGACCGCCGCCGGCCGGGTTGGGGTGAGCGCCTATTCCGCCCCGGCTGGCACGATGGCGGCCCTAAGCGCGTTCTGGGCCAGCGATTTCCCGGCCGGCAGGGAGAAGGCGAGGCCTGGGCGCTGGCAGAGATGTTAGCGCGCCATCCGGCGACGGCGCACTTTATCAGCCGCAAGCTGGCGCGCCGCTTTGTGGCGGATGATCCCCCTGCGGCGCTGGTGCAGGAGATGGCGCAAAGCTTTCAGGCCAGCGCCGGGGACATCCGGCAGACTGTGCGGACGATGTTTCTCAGCCCGGCTTTTGCGACCGCCCCCCCCAAGCTGCGGCGTCCGTTGGCTTACCTGCTCTCAGCGGTGCGTTATCTGGGGGCTCAGGTGGCAGTCGAAAATGATTTGCCGCGCTGGTTGGAGCGCCTGGGGCAACCGTTGTTCCAATGGCCGGCCCCGGATGGGTATCCTGAAAGCGCCTCTTCGTGGAGCAACAAACTGTTGCCGCGCTGGAACTTTGCTTTGGGGTTGACAACGGGGCGGGTGGCCGGCGTCCAGGTCCCCTGGGAAATGTGGCAGCCGGCCGGCCGCACTTTGTCGCAAGCGGTGGAGCAACTGGCGCGTCACGTGCTACACCAGGGGAGCACGCCCGGCGCGCAAGACGCTCTGCGGCGCTTTCTGATGACCGACGGCGGCGAGGATGATAGGGCGCGCTTGCAACAGGCAGCCGCGTTGTTGCTGGCCGGCCCGGCCTTTCAATGGATGTGAGCCCGGCCGGCGCAGCGTCAGCCAGGAGTGTGAAGATGCCCACCTCTATTTTTTGTCGTGAATATGAGCGGTTGGCGGAGCATCGCTTCTTTGCCGACCGCCTGCCCGCCACCGGCGGCTTTGTCCTCAGCCCAGAAGAGGTGGCTGCCCCCAGTTGGATGCCCCGCGTGCATCTGGCAGACCCCCACGTGGGGCCACGCGGCGACACCCTGGTGTGCATTTTCCTGCGCGGTGGGGCGGACGGGTTGAATCTAGTCGTGCCGCATGGGGATGAGGCCTATTATGCGCGCCGGCCCACGCTGGCTATTCCACGCCCGGATGACCGCGGCGCGGGGGCGCGGGCGATAGACCTGGATGGCTTCTTCGGCTTGCACCCGGCCCTGACCTCCTTCCAGGCGCTGTACACGGCCGGCCATCTGGCCCTGATCCAGGCGGTCGGGGCGCCGGATGAATCCCGTTCCCATTTTGCCGCCCAGGCTTTGATGGAGCGAGGGGTAGCACCCGAAGGGTACACCGGCTGGCTGGCGCGTCACCTGCTGACATTGGACACCGACAACGATTCCCCCTTGCGAGCGGTCAGTTTGGGAGACCTCTTGCCTCTGTCCCTGCTGGGGCCGGTCAACGCCGCTGTCCTCCCCTCCATTGAGCGTGAACGCTTGCGGGCTGAGCCGGGCTATCGGGCAGCTTATGTCCAGACGTTGCAGGCCTTGTACGCCCAGGAGGCGGATGAATTGCTGGCCGCTTCGGCGCGCCAGACGTTGGAGATGGTGCGCTTGCTGCGGCAGGTGGAGGCGAAAACGTATCGCCCCCGTGGGCGCGCTTACCCGGCGCATCCCTTTGGGCAGGCTTTGAGCGCTGTGGCGCGCCTGATTCAGGCAGATGTGGGGGTGGAAGTGGCGTGCATCGATCTAGGGGGTTGGGATACCCACGCGGCGCAGGGAGGTGTGGAGGGGATCATGGCGCGCCAGCTGACGCTGCTGGCGGAAGGGCTGGCTGCCTTTTACGAAGATATTCTTCCCCAGGTGGATAGCGTGACGTTGGTCGCCCTGTCGGAGTTTGGGCGGCGGGTGGAGGAAAATGGCAGCGGCGGCACGGATCATGGCCACGGCAACGCCATGCTGTTGCTGGGGGGTCAGGTACGCGGAGGGCGCGTGGTGACTCAGTGGCCGGGTTTGGCGCCTGAACAGCTGGTTGGGCCGGGCGATCTGGCGATCACCATCGACTATCGGGACGTTTTGGGGGAAGTGGTGCGGCAGCGTCTCAACAACCCGCAACTGGAAGTTGTCTTTCCCGGTTATGCCGTGGTGGAGCGGGGCGTGGTGCGGGCGCGCTGAGAGCTAGAAGAGGCGCAACTGATGGGCCGGCCGCTTCCCATCCAGTGTCACAAAAGCCTCCAACCGTTTGGTAGCGATCCCCAACTGCCGCAAATCTTGCAGGTCGCGCAAGCGCCCTTGACGCCGCGCCGCCACAATGGCGCTGGCGCTTTGGGGGCCAATGCCGGGCACACGCAATAACTCTTCGCGGCTGGCGCGGTTAAGTTCCAGAGGGGCGTGGGCCAGATGCGCTTGCGCCCAGGCCATTTTGGGGTCGCTTTCCAGCGGCAGCTGGCCGGCCGGGGTCAGGAGCAAATCTTCCAGGTCAAAGCCGTAGTCGCGCAGCAGAAAAGAGGCCTGATAGAGGCGGTGTTCGCGCAAAGGAGATTCGGCCGGGGCGTTTTCCAGCGGCGTACCGGGCACAGGGCTGAAGGCAGAGTAGTAGGCGCGGCGCAGACCGGCGCGCCGGTAGAGATACTCCGTGGCCTGCAATAGCTCCAGGTCAGTATCCCCGGCCGCCCCCACAACGAATTGCGTGACCGTGCTGGGCCAGCGCCCATTCCACCCCAGGCGCGGGGGTTGTTGGCGGCGTCGCTGGTCAACCCACTGTAAGGGGGGCAATAGCTCGCCCAATAGCTGTTTCATAGGGGCGAGGGTGTGCAGGCGGTTGATGGTGGGCGCTTCCAGGTTGATGGAAAGGCGATCTGCCAGCTGCATGGCGCGTTGTACCTGATCTTGTTCAGCGCCGGGCATGATCTTGAGGTGAATATAGCCGGTGAAGGCGTGACGCCGACGCAAAATCTCCACCGTGTCCAAGAGTTTGTCCTGGGTGGTGCTGCCCCCCTGGATGATCCCGGAACTGAGAAACAACCCCTGCACCCGGCCGGCTTGCTGGAGGCGCAGCACTGTTTGGGCCATTTCCTCCGGTTTGAAGGTGACGCGACGATAATTGCGGCCGGCGCGGAAAGGGCAGTAGACGCAGTTGCGCTCACAGGCCGTTGTCAACATTGTTTTGAGCATGGGCACGGTGCGCCCACCCCCCACATGGGCTTGAAAGATGCCAGGCCCAGCCTGGATCGGCCCGCCGCAGGCGGCCGGGGCCAGTGTCGGCCCCGGCTGGATCTCCTCTGCCAGTTCGAGGTGCATTTGGGTTGCGATGGTGTGGAGTTTGTCAACTGGTTCCATACCACAATAATAAAACATTTGTTCTGGTTGTGCCAGAAATCAGTCTATTTGGCGGTTGGGTTAGCGACGAGACAAATAAAAAGCGGGGGTAGGCCAGCTGGCCTACCCCCGCTGCAAAGCGTAACTTAAGCGTTGAACAGCTTACGGACAGGGGGAACCGCCGGGGAAGGGCGGCGTATCCACTGCGGCGCAAACATCGATCAGACCCCAACCATAGATGTGGTTCGGGTAGACATTGTAGGCAATACCGCCGCAGGTGGTCGCGCCAGACGCCGGGGCGGGCAGACCCTGCATCGCGGTCAGCGAGAGGGCTTTATGGATGTTGCGGGTGATGACGCCGGGGGTGTCCGCTTCAAGCAGAGCGACCGCGCCAGCAACGTGAGGGGCGGCCATGGAGGTGCCCGACAGGTTGCTGTAGGCCGTGTCGCTGGTGTTGTAGGCGGAACGCACGTTTTCACCGGGGGCTACCATATCAGACTTGGCGCGGGTGGTGAAGACGCTGGGGCCTTTGCTGCTGAAGTAGGCCAGCTCGTTGTTGATGTTGGTCGCGCCCACGCCGATCACGGTGGCGTAGTCGCCTGGCGAACCGAGCGTGCTGCAGTTGGGGCCGCTGTTGCCAGAGGAGAAAACGGGGACGATGCCGGCCGCGTTCCAGGAGTTGACGTAGGTCTGATACCAGGAGTCACCGCCGCCGCCGCCCCAGGAGTTGTTGACCACATGGGGCGCCATGGCGCAGTTGGGGTTGTTGCCGTTGAGATCGGTGGGGCAGGCAATCCACTGAGCGGAGCTGGTCAGGTCAGTCGAGCTGCAGAAGATACCATCGCAACCCTGAGCCGCGATCCACTCGGCGCCGGGGGCTACGCCGATCTGATTGGCGCCGCCATCATCGCCCACCATGGTGCCCATGGTGTGGGTTCCGTGGCCGGCGCTGTCCGTTGGGACGGAGGCGGTGCCATCGGGATCCCACCAGTCATAGTTATGGTTGCCATCTGCGCCGCGATATTGATCATCAATGGCGTCGTGTGTCCAGCGCACGCCGGTGTCGATGTTGGCGACGACGATACCTTCACCGGTGTTGCCGCTGCCCCACACATCGGGCGCGTTGACGCGGTCGACGCCCCACTCAATGGCGCGGGGAGCTGCATCGGCCGGGACCTCTTCCACTTTCACTTCGGCCGGCATGTCCAGGACGATCACGCGGTCGCCGCGCAAATAGGCGACGCCATCCATCCCCGCCAGACGGTCAACGGTGGCGGCGTCTACACCGCGCACGAGGATGCTGTTGTTGATCCAGAACGAGGTATAGTCCAAACCTTGCGCTTGCAGGAAGGCAATGATGTGGGCCTGAGAGGCATCAGCCTGCGCTTTCAACGTGTTGTAGACGTAGTTGAGGCGGTCAACGCGGTCACCGATGGCATAAGCGGCATCCAGATTGGCGTCGCTATCCATTTTCACGAACAGATCCGCCCGGCCTTTGGCCGCGATTTCATCCATGATGAACTGGTCAATGGTTCCATTGGAGCCAATGGCCGGCCGTGCTGCCAGACCAAACAGGGCGGCAACCGCCAGCACAACCACCAACAACATGGCAACCCGAGGGGCTAACTTCATTTGCATATCAACCTTTCTCCTTAAAGTTTTTGACAGTCGCAAAAATTCTTCAGGTCAATCGTGGAATTGACAAGGTTTCCAGCTCCTAAACCCACCGTTCGATAGCCTCACCTCCTTCTTTGAATAAGACACAACCGATAAGCTTCGGTATTGAGGGGGCGAAAAGCGCCTGACCATAACAGAACATCTCATATCTGTTATTGGCCCATAGCCCCTAAATAATAACACAAAAGAAAGAACGCACACAAGGGGTTTAGGCCCCTGGGGGCTTAGAGGTTGCTAAGGACGGGAGAACCGCCGGGGAAGGGAGGCGTATCCACCACCGCGCATATGTCGATCAACCCCAGCCGTAGATGTGGTTGGGATAGACATTGGATGGGAGGTCGCCGCAGCTGGTGGCGCCGGCTATTAGGAATAGGCAGCCTTCTGGGCAACAGTCAATCTCAAGGCGAGGTGGCCGTTACGATTGGTGACGCCAGGCGTAACCAGGGCCAGCAAGGCCAACACCCTGTCCCCATGAGTCGCTGCTATTGTGCCGTTGCTGCCTGATAGACAAAGGGCGTAAGCTGGATAGCTTACGCCCTGAGTGATTTAAGCCAGCTCGTTTACGGACAGGGTGCGCCGCCGGGGAAAGGTGGCGTGTTGACGGCCTCGCAGACATTGATCAAACCGGACCCATAAATATGGTTCGGGTAGACATTGTAAGGAATGCCACCACAGGTGGTTGCACCTGAGGCCGGGGCCGGCAGATTTTGCAAGGCAGTAAATGATAGGGCTTTATGAACGACACGGGCGATGACACCAGGGGTGTCGGCTTCAAGCAGCGCGACTGCCCCGGCAACATGCGGGGCGGCCATGGAAGTACCTGACAGGTTGGCGTAGGCGGTATCGCTGGTATTGTAAGCGGAGCGCACGTTTTCACCGGGGGCTACGATGTCGGACTTGGCGCGGGTGGTGAAAACGCTGGGGCCTTTGCTGCTGAAGTACGCCAACTCGTTGCTGATATTGGTGGCCCCGACGCCAATTACCCGACGATAGTCGCCGGGAGAGCCGAGGCTGTTGCAGCTGGGGCCGCTGTTGCCAGAGGAGAAAACGGGGACGATGCCGGCCGCATTCCAGGAGTTGACATACGTGTCGTACCAGGCGTCGCCGCCGCCGCCGCCCCAGGAGTTGTTGACCACATGGGGGGCCATGGCGCAGTTGGGACTGCCGCCGCCGAGGTCGGTGGGACAGGCGATCCATTGGGCCGAGCTGGTCAAGTCGAAGCTGCTGCACGACACGCCGTCGCAACCTTGAGCGGCGATCCACTGAGCATCGGGGGCGACGCCGATCTGGTTGGCGCCCCCATCATCCCCGACCATTGTCCCCATGGTGTGGGTTCCGTGGCCGTTGTTATCGGTGGGGGTGGAGTAAACCCCATCGGGGTCCCACCAGTCGTAGTTGTGGTTGCCATCCGCGCCACGATATTGATCATCCACCGCATCGTGTGTCCAACGCACGCCGGTGTCAACGTTGGCTACCACAACGCCTGTGCCGGTGTTGCCGCTGGCCCAAACGTCAGGGGCCTGGATACGGTCGACGCCCCATTCGATGGCGCGGGGCGCCGCGTCGGCCGGGAGGTCTTCAATCGCGGTGGGTTCCGGCACATCCAATATAATGACCCGGTCGCCACGCAGATAAGCTACCCCATCCAGGGCAGCCAGTTTTTCAACCATGGCGGCATCGACGTTGCGCACGTAGATGCTGTTGTTGATCCAGAAAGAAGTGTAGTCCAGGCCTTGGGCTTGCAGATAGGTGATGATGTTGGCCTGGGAAGCGCCAGCATGAACTGTGAGCGTGTTGTAGACATAGTTGAGTCGTTCAACACGATCTGTGATGGCGTAGGCTGCATCCAGGTTGGCGTCATTGTCCATTTTGATGAACAGATTGGCTTGACCCTGGGCGGCTATTTCTTCCCAGATAAAGGAGTCAATGGTTTCATTTGAACCAGAGGCCGGTCGCGCCCCCCAACTGACGAGCGCTGCCACGGCTACCGTAACGAATACAAATACAGTGACACGAGAGAACCATTTCATGGCAATACAAACCTTTTCCTAAAACTTTTGACAGCTGTCAGAAATCTCAGGAATAGCATAGAGAAAAGGAAGGTAAATATACGCATAGGCGGGGTCACTTTTTTAGGCCGATAATCTCACCTCCTTACCTGAAAACAGGATCATAACTGAGACGGAGCAACTTCTCGCTTGTGACAAAACCCTCAACTCCAGTGGATGGACTGGGGTTGAGGGGGTACACCAGGGACATAGGCCCCCTCTTTACGTCCCTGGTGTGAGTAGACGGGATGTTATGGACAGGCAGCGCCGCCCGGCAGTGAGGATGAGTCCACTGCTGCGCAGACGTCGATCAACCCGTAGCCATAAATGTAGTTAGGGTAGTTGAACCAACGAATGCCGCCACACTTACGCGGGAAGGAGGGCGCGACCAGGCTACTGGTGTTAGCTGTCCCTTCCAGGGCGTTCACGATGTCGGTGTAAGAGGCACTGCCGGTATCATCCAAAAGCAGGGCCACAGCGCCTGTGGTGTGTGGCGCGGCCATCGAGGTGCCGGACAGGTCGGCATAGGAAGTGTCGCTGGAGTTCCAGGAGGAGCGCACATCTTCACCCGGAGCAACAATGTTGGGCTTGAAGCCGCCAAAAGCGCTGGGGCCTTTGCTGCTGAAGTAGGCCAGTTTGTTGCTAATATTGGTCGCGCCCACACCGATAACGTTACTGTAATCCCCCGGCGAGCCAAGCGAGTTGCAGAAGGGGCCGCTGTTGCCGGCCGAAAAGACAGGCACGATGCCGGCCGCGTGCCAGGCGTTGACGTAGGTTTGATACCAGGAGTCACCGCCGCCGCCGCCCCAGGAGTTGTTGACCACGTCGGGGGCCAGGGCACAGTTGGGGCTGTTGCCATTGAGATCTGTCGGGCAGGCGATCCATTGGGCGGAGCTGGTCAGGTCGAAGGAGCTGCATGACACGCCGTCGCAACCCTGAGCAGCGATCCACTTCGCGCCGGGGGCCACGCCGATCTGATTCGCGCCGCCGTCATCGCCGACCATCGTACCCATGGTGTGGGTTCCGTGGCCGTTGTTATCGGTGGGGGTGGAGTAAACCCCATCGGGGTCCCACCAGTCGTAGTTGTGGTTGCCGTCCGCGCCACGATATTGGCCGTCGATAGCGTCATGTGTCCAACGCACGCCGGTGTCGATGTTCGCCACCACAATACCTACGCCGGTATTGCCAGTAGCCCAAACATCAGGCGCATTGACACGATCCACTCCCCATTCGATGGCGCGGGGGGCGGCGTCGGCTGGGATATCTTCGATGGCGGTTGGGGTCAGGACATCCAACCTCACAACGCGGTCGCCGCGCAGATAGGCCACACCGTCCAGCGCTGCCAGCTGGTTGACCAATTCCTGGTTGGCTCCACGAATGTAGATGCTGTTGTTGATCCAAAAGGAGGTGTAATCCACGCCCTGGGCTTGCAAATAGCGGATCGCCGGGGCCTGGGTGGCAGCGGCGTGCGCTGTGAGCGTTTCGTACACAAAGGTGCGTCGGGTTGCCCGATCCTGAATAGCGTAGGCCGCATTCAAATCAGCGTCGTCCGCCATTTTAACAAAAAGATTGGCTTTGCCCTGCGCCGCTATTTCGTCGAGGATAAATTGGTCTATGGTTCCGCTAGACCCTAGAGCCGGCGAGGTCGCCAGCCCGACTACGGCGACTAAAGCCAGTAAGCCTAGTAGCGCTAAGAGCCGAGGTGCAGACTTCAACATATTATTCATCTCCTAACAGGTTCAGTGTGGTTCTACGAATACGCCACTTTGGTGACGTTGCCAGGAACTGTCCAACTGAAGCGAAGTTGAAACAGATCCTCCTCCAAAGATTAACGCCTATTGTACAAAGATATGGGCTATCGTCCAATAAAAAAGTTGCCAATATGACAAACCGGGCGACTCACGGTGGGGGCTCGTTTATGCCAGGATAGGAGGTGCTAGTAGTTCATCCAGACACATTCCTGACGTTCTTGCTTGACAGAGTGGGTCATTTTAACTGCGGCGTCGTAGCGGCGCCAATCTCGATACCAGGCATCCATTTGTTCATTGCGATAGCCGCTGATAGCGGCTTTACCCTGAATGGTGTTGAGAATATAAGCCAACTCGGCGTGCGCTTTATCCGTCATTTCAAAGCTGTAGGCTCGGGCGTCGCCACGGGTGGTATGGATGTAGGGTGGGTCACAGTAAAATAAGGTCGTTGGGCTATCGTATAAACGAATGACATCCGCGGCCGGTCGATTTTCGATTTGGACTCTTAAAAGCCGTTCGGCAATTTCTGGCAATCCTTCAACACCGCCCAGCCAACGCGATACAACTCCTGACATGTCGGCGCGGCTCGTTGCTTTACAATTGGCCCATCGCCCCAGGGTGGCGGTTTGGGCCAGATCAGTACGCGCCTGTCGGGCGCGCACATAGAGTCGTCGTGCACGCTCTATATCAGACACCCCTTCGGTCTCTCCATAGATTGCCGTATGAAACTCCTCCCTGGAGAGAGGGTTTAAGGCGATGACGCGGCTCAGCTCATCAGGTTGGTCACGTAAGACGCGAAAGAAGTTGACGACATCTCCATCGATGTCATTGTAGGTTTCAACGGGAGATGGCTCGCGATTTAATAAAACGGCGGCCGAACCGGCGAAAGGCTCGCAGTAATGATGGCACTCAGGAAGTAAGGGCAAGAGCCAGCTGAGATGGCTAAATTTACCGCCGTACCAGCCAAAAGCTATTTTTTGCCACGTCGTTTGGGGCGTGTATAAACCACTCCATTGGAGTTGACCTCGTCCTTATCCAGGTAAATCGGTGAGACGTTTCTCTCCGCGATGGTGGGCACTGGATCACCTCTGTAAAACTGAGCGGCCCTTAGACGAAAGCTGGGTACGTATTGACATTATAAGCCCTATGTTCTAAGAGAGCAATTGTTGGTAATTGGGGGCCAATTCCATTTGTCGAGAACTTCCCCGATCTATTAGAATGGAGAGCTACATGACCGATCAACCTGCCCCCTCTTTCATGCCTGCACCCTTGATGTGCCGTGGCGTGCGCGGCGCTACGACGGTGACCGCCAATGAGGCGGAGGAGATATTGCGCGCCACACGTGAATTGCTGTACATCATGATGCGGGTGAACGGAATGGCGGTTGAGGATGTGGCAAGCGCCATCTTCACTACCACCCGCGACCTGGACGCCACGTACCCGGCCCTGGCCGCGCGCCAGCTAGGCTGGTACGATGCAGCGCTGTTGTGCGGCCATGAGATGGATGTGCCCAACGGGTTGCCCCGCTGTATTCGCATTTTGGTGCATTGGAATACGCGCCGGCCGGCATCTGAGATTGTGCATGTTTACCTGCGTGAGGCGCGCCATCTGCGCCCAGATCGCGATACTCTGCCTCCTATACCTCTGGAAGAAATTGAGGCGGCCGTTCATCACGTTGACCTGACCGCCCTGGCAACAAGGAAGAACCCATGATGATAGTCGTCATGAAATCCAGCGCCGCTACGCGCGACGTTTCGGCCGTTGTAGCTAAGATTGAGGAACATGGCTATCAGGTTAACATCTCCGAAGGGGACGAGCGCATGATCATCGGCATCATTGGTGAAGGTCGTCCGCTGGAGCGAGAGCAATTGGAGTGGATGAATGGAGTGGAGCGGGTCGTGCCGGTGGAGAAGCCATTTAAGTTGGCCAGCCGGGAATACCACCCCCAGGATACCCATTTCCCCATTGGCGGGCACATGGTGGGGAGTAAAGAGCTCGTGATCATGGCCGGCCCCTGCTCAGTCGAAGGACGTAGCCAGATTGTGGAGATCGCCCATGCTGTCAAGGAGGCGGGCGCGCACATTTTGCGCGGCGGGGCGTATAAACCACGTAGCTCTCCGTACTCGTTTCAGGGGTTGGGGGAGAAGGGATTACAATATCTGGCGGAAGCGCGTGAAGCCACCGGCTTGCCCATCATCACAGAAGTGATGGAGCCGGAGCTGGTTCCTCTGGTGTGTGATTATGCGGATATTTTGCAGATCGGGGCGCGCAATATGCAGAATTACGCTTTGTTGCACGCTGCCGGCCGGTCACAACACCCGGTGCTGTTAAAGCGGGGCATGAGCAGTCTGATGGAGGAGTGGCTGATGTGCGCCGAATATATTTTGAGCCATGGCAACCGGCGGGTGATGTTGTGCGAGCGCGGCATTCGCACCTTTGAACGATACACCCGCAACACCTTTGACATCAATGCCATTGCGGTGGCCAAACATCTTTCCCATCTACCGGTCATTGCTGATCCCAGCCACGGTACCGGTAAATGGGAGTATGTCGGAGCGGTGGCGCGCGCCAGTGTAGCGGCCGGCGCAGATGGTCTGTTGCTCGAAGTGCATCAGGACCCCAGCGCGGCGCTCTCCGACGGTCGGCAATCGCTCACGCCGGAAAAGTTTGCGCGGCTGGTGACCGAGCTGAAGCGGGTAGCCGAGGCGGTGGATCGGCGGATCGTGTAGGCTTCACGAAGCGGCCGAGGCGCGCCGGGACGCCAGTTGGCGGCGCAATTCGGCGTGGGCCTCGCGAGTCAAGGGATAACGAACAGCTGCCAGCATGGAGAGGCCGAGCAGAACGGCCGGAACCGGCCCCATGAAAATGCGCAGCGCGGTCAGCGCGGCGGCCGGCTGTTCAACGAATTGCCCACCGCTGCCCTCAATGAAGCCGGCCCGACTCAACACCTGGGTGACCACCCCAATGGCGATAGCGGTAGCAATTTTGCGAAATGTCACCAGATAGCCGGCATACACCCCCTCACGTCGCTTGCCTGTTTTCAGTTCATCCTCTTCAATCACATCGGCCACAATGGCCCAGGGGATGGCGTTGGCGGCCCCATAGCCAAAACCGGCCAGGGCCGCTGCCACCATGATGGCAGTGCGCGCGCCGGGGGGCATGAAGCTTAAAATAAGCATCACCATCACCCAAAAGGACATCAGCCCCAAATACGTTTTGTTCTTGCCATAGCGCTGCATCAGTCGCACCGTCAGGGGCATGCTCAGAAAGGCGACACCCAACACCAGCGCCAGAATCAGGCTATCGAAGGGGGGATCAAAGCGCATGTAAAAGACGAGAAACCAGACAAAAATGGCGGTGATGATGTCGGCGGCCGTGAAGGTCAGGAGGTAGATCGTTGCGCCGATACGAAAGGGACGATTGCTCATCACTTCCCGAAAGGTTTGCACCACATTCAGCGGGTCGGGGTCGGGGGTGCGCTGTGGCTCACGGATGAAGGCAAAGACAAGCAG
Source organism: Anaerolineae bacterium (assembly GCA_034435495.1). Classification (GTDB taxonomy): domain Bacteria; phylum Chloroflexota; class Anaerolineae; order Promineifilales; family Promineifilaceae; genus DAOTXO01. The sequence continues at coordinate 61,207 of DAOTXO010000047.1, read as the reverse complement.
GGGAGTGGCTGTGATGACCAGGCCCCAGATCGCGCCTGAAATGGCGTAGCCATATTGCAGCGCCTGTTCCCCACTGAACCAACCGGCGAATACTCGTTCAGCCAGCAACTTGAAAAGAGCGGCTGTGATGAGCGAGGCCAGAATGGAGTTGGCCATACGCCAACCGGCTAGGCTGCTACGTTCGTCGTAATCTTCGCTTAATTCGGGTGTGAGCGCGGCATAAGGGGCGTTGACGATGGTGTAAGCTGTATCGTATAGGATAAAGATACTGGCGTAGTAAAGGGCCGAGGCCAGGCCACTTTCAAAGGGGGAGCCGTTGAACATGAGGAAAAAGCCAATCCCAAAAGGCAGCGCGCCAAACAGAAGAAAGGGACGGCGCCGTCCCCAACGACTGCTTACCCGGTCGCTGATGGAACCGATCAGGGGATCATTGATCGCATCCCAGATGCGCCCAATGATGAAGGCGATCCCGGCCAGTTGCACCTCGACGCCTACGACGCTGACAATGAAAAAGAGCCAGAAGAGATTGCGGGCCGTGGTGGCGGAGGCGGCCCCCCAGTCCCCCAGGCCATAGATGAATTTGGTGAAGGTGGAGAGTTTGCCGGAGCTTGTAGCAGTTGTTGTGGCTACCATGATCACTCCCTGTACGGTTCAGGTTTATGTTAAAGGGGAGCGGGCGTATACCATTCCCTCGACCTTTAGAAACCCCGCCGCAACTGTTAAGTTGTAGCTGAATCTGACCGTGTTAAGGATTGATTTGGCGACTGAAGTAAAAGTCGCGATATGCCTGACCGAGGAGCGTCAGCGCGCCGGTGGCGGAGTCGTATAAATCACCTGTTGGGTAGTAATCAGGGTCATCTTCCAGGCTGTACCAAAACCACCATTGCACCAGACGGTTGCCGTCGGCCGGATAGCCGCTCTCGTGACGCGCCGTGAGCAAGAAATCGAAGGTCGCGGTCAAATAAGCGGCCACCGACTGCGGTGGAAAGCCGTAATCGTTGGGCAGGAGAATGCCAAATTCTGTCACGGCTAGCGGGCGATCCTGGTAGCCCCGTTCCGCCATCCAAATGCGGAAGTCGATGAGGTTTTGCTGGAAGTGGTCAAGGTTGTCGTGATCGTCGATCTCATACAGGATGCCCTGAGTGGCGTTCAACCCCGGCGGAATATCTACTCCCCAACTGCCGGCTTCCTCACGCAGGGTGAAGGCGTGAACCGTCCAGATGTCCACGGGCATCGTTTCCCCATAGCGGGCAACGTAGCTATCGAGGACAAGATCGAGGTAAGCGCGGCGTAGCGGGGTGGACTGGGAAACGCCGGCCACAGCCAGCAGGGCTGAGGGGTCGCGTTCTTTGATGAAGGTGTAGACATCGTGGTAGAGCTCAGCGTAGCGAGGCGCTGTGAGGTTATCCTGCCAGATGACATCTGGTTCGTTGCCCACCACCCAGATATTGCCAGGCCGGGCGGCGACTGTGGCAGCCAACGTGTCCCAACTTTCCACCAACCCTTCGGTGTGCAGTCGAACCATTTGCCAGTAGACGATTCCGGCCGGCTCGACGGGTGCAGCGTTGGTGTGCCAATCCAGGTAGACGCTGAAGGGAAGACCGGCCGCCTGGGCTCCGGCCACGCGGCCAATGGGGCCGGCCACGCCGAAACGTTCAGCGTAGCGGTCAGCTTCTGGGGCAACCGGTGTGGCGCTGGGGAGGGGTGTAGGCGTGGCGCTGGGGGCGAGCGTTGGCGTAGCGCTGGGCTGGGGGAGGCGCGTGGAGGTGGGCGAACTGGGCAGTAGCGTCGGTGTGGGCGTCTCAGTTGCGGCCGGGGTGGGGGTGCGGGTGGGGGCGAGCGGTTCGGGCGTGGCGGTGGCGGTGGGAGAAGGCAACGGTTGCGCGGCCGGGGGCTGTTGCCAGGCCCACCACATCAACCCGACGCCTAGAAGGATAAGCCAACCAAAAAGAAAAAGCAGCCCATTTCGTCTCATGTTCTTTTGCCCATCCTACGCGGTAAGGATACTCGATGCTACGATATTGCGCGGTAAGGATACCGCGGCTACGATATTGCGCAGTAAGGATACTACGATTACGAAGAATGGACTCAACCCTAACAAAGGGATAAGGTGTGCACAAGCCCCATTTACGAATGCTAAAAAACTGTTAAAATGGATTCACGCTTCAACTGGTTGCAGGTAGGCAGTGAGGATGATAAGCGAGCGCCATTATGTGATGTAACAACTGTGGGCTTCTGCACCTGTGGGTGCGGAGCGCGGCGTCTGTGGGTCGGATGAAGATAGGAGTCAAGCGGACATGTCATGGCGGACACGGTTGGCGCAAGAGTTGGACAGACTATTTCTGGCAACCTTCAATCAGCAAATCCCCGATTCTTTTGAAAACAGTTATCTGACCGCCCCTCCCCTGGAGAGCGTGTACGAACAGACCCACGTGCGGTTGCCGTTGACGCCGACGCTGGGGCGGGTGGCGGCCGGTGAATATCGTTTCTGGCTGGATACATGGTTTGGCCGCTTTCCTCTGCGGTTACGCCTGCTGCCGGCGCGCCGCTCGGATGCCCCCTTGTTGCTCTACCACCACGGTATTTGTGAAACGCCCTACGATGCGCGGGCGCGCCGTCTGTTGCAACCCACAGAACGCTTCGACGCCCATATTGCCATTTTGCAGGCTCCTTTTCACACCCATCTCTTCGAACCATTGCGCCTGGGCATGGCCTCGATGCATCATCTCTATCAAATGCTGGCCGGTTCGTTACGCATGATGGAGATGGTGCAGGAGTATTACGAAGGGTTGGGCGCACCCTACACGGTGGCGGCCGGCACCAGTCTGGGGGGGATTGTCAGCATCTTGTATGAGGGAATGTTTGGGCGTTTAGGGGCTGTAATTCCTATTGTGGCGTCACCTGATATGGGGCGGGTGATGTGGGACGCGGCGCACCTGTTAGGGCGGGAGTTGCATGTCGAGCAGGGCGTCTTTGACCACTATCTGAATTTTACCCCTTACTTTGAGCGGTGTTCTCCGGCCAAGTTTTACCCTTTGCTGGGAGGTGCCGATGTCTTTTTCCTCAACCCTCATCATGCTACTCTGTACCATCAGTGCCAGGTCAAAGTGCTGGCAGAAGCGGGCCATATCAGCGGCTCTTTGCGGCTGGAAAGCACACGCCAACACATCATTGAGGCGCTGATCCACACGCGGCAAAAGCTGGTACAATCGTCAGGCAGTGCATGGCCCTATGGCAATCAGAGGTGAAAGAAAGATCGCCTGTGTGATTGATGCTTTTAACAGCTGTTCAAGCTGTAAAAACCCATTCTAATGTGGAGGAGAATATGCTGAAGAAATGGAGTGTTTTAGCCATCGTCTTGCTGCTGGGGTTGTTTGTCCTGGCGGCCTGTGGCAGTCCTGAAGAACCCGCCGCGCCGGCCGAAGAAGAAGCAGCCGCCGGAGAAACGACGGAAGGGACGGCCGGTGAGGGTGAAGAAGCAGCCGGCGAAAGCGAAGAAGCGACCGGCGCAGAGGAAATGGTGGATTGCGCCAGTCCAGATGTTCTGTGTGTTGGTTTGGTGACCGATGTGGGCGAAATTGACGACAAATCCTTCAACCAGTCTGCCTGGGAAGGCGTGCAAATGGCCGCGACGGAGTTGGGGGCCCACGTGGACTTCATCGAGACGAAGGATGCTAAGGATTACGGGGCCAACATCGGTCTGTTTGCCGAGAATGGCTTCGATGTCATTGTCACAGTCGGGTTTGCTTTGGGTGAGGCGACGGCCGCCGCGGCCGCTCAATACCCAGACATTGACTTCATTGGTGTTGACCAGTTCCAGGGCGCGCCGGTGGCGAACGTGGCCGGCCTGATCTTCCCTGAAGATAGAGCCGGGTTCCTGGCCGGCGCGTTGGCGGCCATGCTCACCCAGAGCAACACCATTGCCGCCGTTTTGGGCACGGATCTGGTTCCGCCGGTGGTAGCTTTCAAGGAAGGCTATGAAAGCGGGGCGCGCTTCATCAACCCGGATATTCAACTCATCTCCACCTACCACCCCGGCGGTCTGGATGTGGCTTTCACCGACCCTGAATGGGGCGCGAGCACAGCCCGCCAGGCGTTGGATCAAGGGGCGGATGTGGTCTTTGGGGCTGGTGGCAAGACAGGCAACGGCGCTTTGATCGAGGTGGCTGGCGAGGCTGGGGCTTTCTGCATTGGCGTGGATACCGACCAATGGGAAACTGTGCCGGAAGCGCACGCCTGCCTCGTTTCCAGCGCTATGAAACTTATCACCCCCGGCGTTTTCAATCTGATTCAGGCTTCACAAGAAGGCAGCTTCCCCAGCGGCAATTTCGTGGGTGAAGTCGGCCTGGCCCCATTTCATGATTTCGACGCGCAGATCAGCGCCGAGATCAAGGACAGACTGGCGGAATTAGATGCCGGCCTGCGGGACGGTTCCATCAGCACGGGTTACGCGCCGTAGTCCTGGCCTGATACCGCTGGCACCATTTCTATGAACCTACACCGTGTGCGGCGTGTCTCCTCCAGAGCGCGCCGCACATGGTTATGGGGCAGGGGCGACAAGAAGGGTAAAACGCACGTTCACCCCCCCTTGTGGCCCAGAGTTGTCCTTCTTTCCAACCGCTATCCTCATGCCATCAACCCCCAATCGGGCTGGTTTGTAGAGCGCCATGTGGCGCTCCAGCGCCAGGCTGGCTGGCGCATCACTGTTTTAGCTCCTGACGGAGGTCACAGCCTATGGCAGCGCTGGCTGGCGTATGGGCGCGTTGTGGCTCAAGCGGGGCGCATGTTGCTTACGGGGCGTTTCGACCTGGTACATGCCCATTACCCTTTTCCGGCCGGATTGATCGGGCTGGTGCTCAGTTGGGTGTGGCGTAAGCCTCTGGTTGTGACCTCCCATGGTTACTATGTTTCCAATGCTGCTCAGGTGGGCGGGCTGGCGCGTTGGGCAACCCGACTGGTGTTGCGTCGCGCCGACCGCATCATTGCTGTCAGCTCGTCTCATAAGGAGGAGTTGCTGGCTGTTGTCGGTCGGTCGTTGACCGACCGCATAGAGTGTATTGATATGGGTGTGTGGTTGCCGCCGCGCATCCCAACTCGCAACGAGGCGCGGGCCGCGCTGGGGGTGCCGGCCGAAACCCGGCTCATTGTTTTCATCGGTTATCTGATCCAGCGCAAGGGGGTGGATTTGCTTTTGATGGCAGCGGCGGCGCTGCAAGAGAAAGGCTACGACTTTCAGCTTGTAGTGGGCGGGTCAGGCGTGGAAGAGACCCCCTTGCGGCGACAGGCTGTCAGATCAGGGGTGGCCGACCGCGTGCAATTTCTGGGGTTGACGCCCCACGCCGAGGTTTATGCCTGGTTCACAGCGGCCGACATTGCTGTCGTTCCTTCGCGAGCGGAGCCATTTGGCCTGACCGTATTGGAAGCGATGGCGTGTGGAGCGGCCGTTGTGGCCGCCGATGTGGGTGGGTTACAGCAGACGGTGCAGGCGGGATACAATGGTTTGCTATTTGCCGTTGAAGATGTGGCAGGTTTAACTGCGGCTCTGGAACGCTTGTTGCAGGAGCCAGAGACACGTCAACAGCTGGCAGCGGCCGGCCGGCTGACAGCCGCGGAGTATGACCTGCGCCGCAAAGCGACCGCCGTCGCAACCATCTATCAGCGCCTACTGCAATGGGAAGACGACCCAGACATCGCCCCCTCTGCCGCCGGGGCGAACCAGCACACCACATGAAGATCGCGTTGCTATCCTACTTGTTTGACATTCAGTTGGGCGCTGGCGCGGCCAAATCGGCGGCGCTTCTGACCAGGGGATTGGCTGATGTTGGCTGGGAGGTGGTCACCATTGGTTCCGGCCGGGAGCGGAAAATTCAGCGCTACCGGGAAGGTAACATCACCCACTATCGCTTTTACCCCTGGAATCTTTATTGGGTGGTGGAGCGGGATGCCCAGCCGATGTGGAAAAAGGCGCTCTGGCAGCTGGTCGACATCTGGAATCCTCACGTCTATTGGCAGGTGAGAAGGATTCTGGAGCGGGAAAAGCCCGACATCGTTCATGTGCAGAAGTTGCGCGGGTTGTCGCCGGCCGTGTGGGCGGCGGCTCAGGCGGCCGGTTGCCCCATCATCGTGCAAACGTGCCGCGACTACGAGATGATCAGCCCCGATGGGGCGCTCACCGGCCGGGTGGGGGAGATGGCGCGCCGGGGCACCTGGCCGATCAGCTTATACCAGCAGGTGCGGGCACGTTTGTCTCGCGCTGTGCGGGCGGCCACCGCTCCCAGCCGCTACACCCTCAATGCCATTACGCAACGTGGCTTTTTCCCCCGGGCGCATCATCAGGTGGTGTACAATTCACATGGCTACTCGACCGCAGAACTGGCAGCGTTGCGACAGGAGCTGACCAGCCAGCGCCCGCCTACAGACCGATTGCGGTTTCTGTTTTTAGGGCGGTTGAAAAAGGTGAAGGGGATTGACCTGTTGTGCGAAGCTTTCGTGACTTGCGCTGCCGTCCACCCGCATATTCACCTCGACATTGCCGGTTGGGGGCCATTGGATAGTCATCTGGCGCAACACTACGGTCATCATCCCCAGATCACCCTGCACGGCCCAGTCTTCGGCGAAGCCAAAAAAGAGTTGCTGACGCAGGCGGATGTGATGGTCGTTCCCTCTGTTTGGCCCGAAGTGTTGACGCTCGTGGCGCTCGAAGCGTATGCTTTCGGGATGCCGGTTATCGTTACGTCGGCCGGTGGACTGCCGGAAATTGTGGCTGAGGAGCAAACGGGTTGGCTTATACCCCCCGGTGACGTCAACGCCTTGGCCAAGACTCTGGCGGATATCGCGGCTGATCCCCAGAGCGTACACCGGTTGGGTGAGGGCTGCTTTGAGGCGGCGCAGGCTTTTGCCCTGGATAAGATGCTGCGCCATTACGAGGCCGTTTACACGGTAGCACATACGGTGTGACAACGAGGCCCTCTTTTATCCGGTGTAGAAGTCGTAGCCGCGGTTTCCCAACCGCGCCTTAGGAAGGTTAATATGGGTGAAGAGAGATCGGGTTTAGATTCGTTGCGGCGCGCCGGGGCGGCCGTGAGCATCCCGCTGACAGCAGTGCTCATTGCTGTGTTGGTGGGCGCGGTTATTTTGGCTATCTCTGGCCCGGCGGCCGGCGCAGCCTTGCGGTCTTTGGGCCTGGCGATTTTGCTCTTGCTGGCGCTGGGCGCGCTGCGACAGACGGCGATGCGCCAATTCCCATCTGCCTCTTGGTCACGTTTCCTGGCCCAGGCCCTGGACCCTAAAGGCGTCCCCTTCCTGGCGGGAGGCTGGGTTTTGCTAATGCTGGCCTGCGGTGACTTTCCCCTGGCGGCGTATGCGGCGCTGTGGGATGGAGCCTTTGGTTCCAGTCAGACCATAGGCCGCACCCTGGAAAAAGCCACCCCGCTGATTTTCAGCGGTCTGGCGGTCGCCTTTGCTTTTAAGGCGGGTCTCTTCAACATCGGTGCGCAGGGGCAGCTGTTGTTTGGGGCTATCATAGCTGCCTACCTCGGCTTTGCCATAGAGGGGCTGCCGGCGTTGGTACACGTCCTGATAGCGTTGTTGGGTGGGGCGCTGGCCGGGGCGCTCTACGGAGCCATCCCTGGGGCGTTAAAAACCTACACCGGTGCGCACGAGGTCATCACTACCATTATGCTCAACTTCGTAGCCATCAACATCACTGATTTCCTGGCGGATGGCCCTTGGAAAGACCCATCACCCAGCAATATTGTGGCGCGCACACCGCGTATTTTGGACAGCGCCGTGATTCCCCGGCTGGGGGAGAACTGGCCGTTGGGTTTTGTGCTGGCAATTGGGATGGCAGCGGTCACCTGGTGGTTGTTGTGGCGCACCACCACTGGCTACGAAATTCGTACCGTTGGGCTCAATCCGTTTGCGGCCCGCTACGCCGGCATGCGCGTCAGCTTCACTGTTATTCTGACGATGATGCTGAGCGGCTTGCTGGCCGGCATGGGAGGCGCGGTGGAAACCCTGGGCGTGGTGGGACGCTACCAGCCGGGCTTTAATGTAGGCCTGGGTTTCGATGGCATCACCATTGCTCTATTGGGCAAAACGCACCCCTTCGGGGTTATTCCGGCCGCTATTTTGGTGGGTGCGATGCGCGCCGGGGCCAACCGGATGCAATTCGTGGCGGATGTAACACCAGAAATTATTGATGTGGTGCTGGCGCTGATGTTGTTTTTTGTGGCGGCCGATTTGATTGTGCGTCGCATGATTCGCCTGCGCACGGACGATGAAGAAAAAATCACCCTCAGCACAGGTTGGAGCCAACAGGCCTGAGATACGGAGGACGTTATGCAAGCTGCTCTACCCAAATTAACCCTATGGGGCCGGGTGCGCCAGCTACCCGTTGTCCCAATCATGCTGGGCCTGGTGGGCGCGACCGTTGTCATCGGCTATGTGATCGATCCACTGGTGACCACGGCCGTGCTCAACTCCACCCTACGCCAGTCCACCCCTCTGGTGTTGGGGGCCATGTGTGGCTTGCTGGGGGAACGCACCGGGGTGATCAACATCGGCATTGAGGGGCAGATGTTGCTCTCCGCTTTTATTGGTTTTCTGGTCAACGTCTACACGGGCAATCTGGTGGTGGCTATTTTGGCTGGCGTTGCCACCGGCGCGTTGATGGGCTTGCTGTTGGCCTATATGTCGGTCACGCTGAAGATGGACCAGATCATTGGCGGAACGGTGCTCAACATTCTGGCCTTTGGCCTGACCGGCTATTTTTACCAGACGGGGTTGACAACGGAGGGTAAGTTGCAACCTATTCCCCTGGGGCCACTGGCGGATTTGCCGTTGGTGGGGCCGGTGTTTTTCAGCAATCCGCCCATCACCTATCTGACGTTGCTGATGGTGGCGATTGTCCATTATGTGTTGTTTTTCACCCGTTGGGGGTTGCGCTCGCGGGCGGTGGGGGAACATCCACGCGCGGCCGATACGGTGGGGGTGAATGTCTACTGGGTGCGCTACGCCAATGTGATCTGGGGGGGGGCGCTGGCGGGCCTAGCCGGGGCCTTTTTGACGCTGGAAGCAGTGGGGTCGTTTGAACGGGGTATGACCAATGGCCGGGGTTTTGTGGCGCTGGCGGTCATGATCTTTGGCAAATGGACGCCGCTGGGGGCATGGGGGGCGGCCCTGTTGTTTGGGCTGGCCACGGCGTTGCAAACCCAGCTGCAATTTGCTCAAATTCAAGTGCCCCACCAATTTATCGGTATGTTGCCTTATGTGTTGACGATTGTGGTTCTGGCCGGTTTCGTCGGGCGTGCGCGCCCACCGGCAGCCGATGGTGTGCCCTATGATAAAGAATAAGCTGGAGCATAAGGCCGTTATGCCAAATCCTCAAAATTATGTTGGTGGGGAACTATGACGCACTCGATGGCGCTTGAAGCGCGCCACGTCACCAAACGGTATCCAGGTGTTGTTGCCAATGACGGGGTGAATTTTTATGTGCGCTCTGGCACGATTCACGCGCTGTTGGGTGAGAATGGGGCGGGAAAAAGCACTTTAATGAACATCATCTACGGTCTCTCGACGCCAGATGAGGGGGAGATCTTGGTTCATGACCGGCCGGCGACCATCCATTCTCCCAACGACGCTATTGCTCTGGGAATTGGCATGGTGCACCAACATTTTATGCTGGTGCCGGTCTTTACCGTGGCAGAGAACATCATTCTAGGGGCGGAGACGACCCGCGGCCCCAGTTTGAACATGCGCGCCGCCCATCAACAGATTCGCCAGCTCTCCCAGGGTTTTGGTCTGGAAGTGGACCCCACGGCTGTGGTGGAAGATTTGCCGGTGGGGATACAACAGCGGGTGGAGATTCTGAAGGCGCTCTACCGCCAGGCGAAAATTTTGGTGTTGGATGAACCCACCGCAGTGTTGACGCCCCAGGAAGCGGAGGAGTTGTTCCGCATCATGCGCCAGTTGACCGCCCAAGGGGTGTCCATTATTTTCATCACCCATAAGCTTAAGGAAGTGTTAGCGGTGGCGGATGAGATCACAGTCATGCGGCGGGGCAAGGTGGTGGGTGTAACCACGCCGGAGCAGGTGGACGAACAACAACTGGCAGCCATGATGGTGGGGCGAGAGGTGCTGTTGCAGGTGGATAAAGAGCCGGCACAACCGGCCGAAGTCGTTTTAGATGTACAGAACCTGACGGTATTGGACGGACGAGGTGGGGCCGTGGTGCGGGACATCTCCTTTCAGGTGCGCCGGGGAGAGATTTTGGGTATTGCCGGAGTGCAGGGCAATGGGCAAACCGAGTTGGCTGAAGTGTTGACCGGTTTACGGCCGGCCAGCCGCGGGGCCATGTTGCTCAATAGTGCGCCAGCGCTTATGGCCAATCCACGCTACCTGTTTGAGCACGGTTTGGCGCACATCCCCGAAGATCGTCAAAAACATGGTTTGGTGATGCCCTACACCATTGCCGACAACATGGTTCTGAACACGTATTACAAAAAGCCATTTGCCCACCGCCTGCGCCGACGCACACAGGCTATTTTGGAGAATGCGTCCCGCCTGGTGAGTAAATTTGACGTTCGCACCCCCAGCGCCGAAGCGCCGGTCAAGACGCTTTCTGGCGGCAACCAGCAAAAGGTGATTGTGGCGCGAGAGTTGAGCCGGCCGGTGCAGCTCTTGGTCGCCAATCAACCGACGCGCGGCCTGGATGTTGGCTCGATTGAGTTCATTCACCAACAGATCATCGCCCAACGAGATCAGGGGTGTGCGGTGGTTTTGATTTCAGCCGAATTGGATGAAATTCTGGCCCTGGCGGATCGTATCGCCGTGATGTTTGAGGGGCGCATGGTAGCCACATTGCCGGCCGGGGAAGCAACCCGCGCCCGGCTGGGGCTGTTGATGACCGGAGGGACGGAGGCTACAAAGATATAGAAGAGGGGTACATTGTCAGCGCCTGGCTATGTGTATGACCCAAGTTGACTCTTAATCGCCTACTCATGGCGATTTCACACCTGCCTCACATCGCCGACCTAAACTAATCATTGAAGCCGCCGAACAGAACAATCAGCCCCAAGCTCTCCCTCCTGGCTTGGGGCTGATTGCATTTAAGGCGCTGGCGGCGGATTGGAATCTCTGACATAGACACGGGGGACTCGTGTGTTGATGTTGGTCAGGATTTCATAGACAATGACACCGGCCCACTCGCTCAATTCTTCGGCGGTAATTTGCACATCACCACTTTGGCCTAGCAAAATCACCTCATCCCCATTGTAGGCGCTCTCCCACCCGATGTTGACCATCATCTGATCCATGCAGATGCGGCCAATGACAGGATAGCGCCGGCCGCGAATAATCACCTGCGCCCGGTTGGAGAGGCTGCGAAAGTAACCATCCCCATACCCCACCGGAAGGGTCACCACCCGCGTCATCTGCTCCGATTGCCAGGTGGAGCCATAGCTGACGGGGTGATCGGGTAGCACCACCTTGAAGTAGACGACGCGTGATTTCCAGGTGAGCGCCGGGCGCACCGCTAGGGTGCGGTGGGTTTCAGGGGCCGGGTAATGGCCATAGAGCAAAATTCCCGGCCGCACCAGGTCGAAATAGCTCTCTGGCAACTGCAAGATGGCCCCGGAGTTCGCCATGTGGCGTAGGCGAGGGTGAGGCAGGCCGCGTGAAGTGTAGAAGGCCAGCACCTGGTTGAAGCGCTCCAACTGACGCCGGGCAGAGGTGAGATCGGCGGCATCGCTGTTGGCAAAATGGGAGTAGATGCCCTCTACATCACAGTGGGTGCAGCTCAGGGCGGCTTCCAACAGGGTGGCGGCGTTGTAGTAATGCACCCCAATGCGTTCCATGCCGGTGTCGATTTTCAAATGCACACGGGCCGGCCGGCCGTAGTGACTGGCAGCAGCTTCGATCTGGTGTAACTTTTCCACCGACGACGCCGTCAGCGTCAGGTCGTAATGCAAAAAGAGCGGCGTCTGATTATCCAGCAGCCCGCCCATGACCAGAATAGGGGTTTGGATGCCGGCCTGTCGCAGCAAAACCCCCTCTTCCAGGTAAGCCACACCAAAATAGGCTGCACCCAGGTCGGCCAGATGGCGCGCTGTGGCTACCAGACCATGACCATAGGCGTTGGCTTTCAGAATGGGCATGATGGCGGCCGGCCGCGTCTGGGTCTGGATAGCGCGATAGTTGTCGGTCAGGCGATCCAGATTGACTTCCACATGGGTCGGGCGGACAATAGATTCCGTCTCGGCGATGACAGGTTGAAGAATTGGCATAAACGGTTGATTGTACTCAAACGGAGAGCGAAAGGGGATAGGGCGTTGGCGTCCATTGTCAAGCGCTCATGAAAAGCAGGCCGGGGCGTGATACAATCGAATGGTGAGGATAGGATGGTTGTAAGGCTGAGTTGATGCAACGCCATGGAAACATTGATCGACTTTTTGCGTCGGCTGACTATCTTTGAGCGCCTCAGCGAGGAGGAGCTGGCAGACCTGGCAGCTATCTGCAAGCAATATGATTTTCAAGCCGGGGCGCTGGTGGCTTATCAGCGCGACACGGCCGACTCGCTGTTCATGGTGCGCTGGGGGCGATTGGAAGCGGTGGCGGTGGATGACGCCGGTGTCATCATCCCACCGCGCCGCTATTATGGGCCGGGGGATTATTTCGATGATACCTGGTTGCTGACGCCGAAAATTCACCCGGCTACGATTCGAGCATTGGAAGCCGGCCGGCTGGTCAAAATTCGGGGAGAAGATTTTATCCGCTTTCTGCAGGAGCAGCCTGAGGCGGAGCTTGATCTATCCGAAGCGGCCTGGCAAGAGGTGGATCGTAGCCTGGCGGCCCCGACGACTGGGACCATTTCGCGCCTCCAACTGTTGCCGGGGGAATTGGTGGAGTATGAGTCGCGCCGCACCGGGTTGCTGTTGGCCTGGGAACTGGTGCTGCCCCTGCTGCTGTTTGTGGGCATCCCGATAGGAATTGCCATCGCGTTACGTGCCTTGGTCGGCCAATTCAACGCCACCATCGTGGTCATCAGCCTGCTCAGCAGCTTGCTGCCATTGGCTTTCGCCATTCTCCGTTTTGTGAATTGGGCCAACGACCACCTGGTGATCACCAACAAACATCTGGTGCACACTGAATTTGATGTAACCACCTTGCAGGGCAAGATCATCAAGATTCCTTTGGATCGTGTTCAGAGTGTTACGGTGTTGCGTCCCAATTTGCTGGAGACGGTGTTAGGAGTGGGGTCGGTGCGTGTGACCACCGGCGCTCAAGATGTGGGGCTGATTTTCGACAAAATCCGCCATCCCCAGGAAGCGGAAACTGCGCTCTTTCGGGTGCGTCAACAGGGTAGCAGTTTGGAAGCCGGCCGCAACCGCGAAGCGTTGCGCGAGGCGTTGGAACAATATTACCAGATTCCAGGGGCCGTTGCCGAGGCGGAAGAGGCGGCCGAGGCTGAGGTGGAAGCGGAAGGGGCGGCCGATTGGTTGTCGGGTTGGTTTCGACGTGAACCACCTCCGCCTGATCCCGCCCACACCGTGACGTATGGGCGGCATTGGGTGGTGTTGGTGCGCCGCGCCTGGTGGGTGTTGGGGCTGGTCGTTGTCGTTCTTTGGGGCGGCGTCACCCTGTGGCAAGATCTACCCGGCGTCCGTGTTCCCTTCTTTGGCATCACCATCACCGTGCTGCTGGTCATTTTGCTGGGTATTTTCTACTACTATTATGAAAACTGGGCCAATGATCTCTTTCAAATCACCGACCACCTGGTGATCGATATCGACCGCGGCCCGTTTGGTTTCACCGAAAGCCGCAAGACGGCTGAGCTGATCAATGTGCAAAATGTGGCCGCCGAACGCCCCAGTATCTGGGCCACCCTCTTCGGTTATGGGCGTGTGGTGATTGATACGGCCGGCGCTTCGGCCGAGATCGTTTTTCAAGATGTCACGCGCCCCAACGAGATTCAGGCGGAAATTTTTCGCCGCCGCGACCGGTTGCGTCAGCAACAACAGGTGCTGGATGCCGTGCGCCGACGTGAGGAAATGACCTTGCTACTGGATGTGTACCAACAAGTGGCGGAGCAAGGTAAAATTCCGCGACGCACGCCACCGCCCGATGCGTAGCGTCTATTTTGAGGGATGGCTTGTGGCGGTGGGCAACTGGCTGTTACGACAAACCTGCTAGAGGAAACCACAACGCTTATGACTGTTTTAGATATTGTGCTGGCTGACAACCCCATTTTGCGCCAGCCGGCCCAACCAGTGACGGCGTGGACGCCAGAGTTACAAACGTTGATCCAGAATATGATCGATACCATGCGAGCTGCCAATGGGGTTGGTCTGGCTGCGCCTCAGGTGGGGCATGGGTTGCGCCTGGCAGTCATTGAAACCTTGCCAGAGCGCGATGAGGCCGGCAACACCATCGAGGGCAGCCGTCAGCTGTATGTGATCATCAATCCCGAAATTTCCTGGAAATCGCGCAAGATGGTAGATGGCATTGAAGGGTGTCTTTCCATTCCCGGTTATCTGGGTGAGGTGTCGCGACATCACGCCATTCGGGTGCAAACGTTGGATCAGGCCGGACGCTCCCACCGTCTGGCGCTCAACGGTTGGACGGCGCGCATCTTTCAACATGAGATTGATCACCTGGACGGCATTCTCTACACCGACCGCCTGACCGCGCCCGAAAATTATTGGACGGAAGAGGCGTTTGAACAACTGTCCCATGAGGATGCGGCCGAAGAACAAGGGCTGGCAGGTTAGGGGCAATCTCCGGCTAGACGACTTGTAGACAACCGACCAGACTCCTTACTCTAAACCCGAACGAAGCGCAGGCTGAATGAAGAGCTTGTGCTGGGGAGATGAGCTATGCAGGCGCATTTGTTGACTGATGAACACCGGATGTTTCAAGAGGCGCTGCGGCGCTTTGTGGAGCGCGAGATAGCTCCTCACCATGCCCAGTGGGAGAAGGAAGGTATGGTGTCACGCGAGGTGTGGCGCAAGGCCGGCGCTCAGGGTTTTTTGTGCCTGGATGTGCCGGAAGCGTATGGGGGGCAGGGAACGGCGGATTTCCGCTACCACGCTCTGGTGACTGAGGAGCTGGTGCGGGTGGGGGCCAGCGGCGTGGGGTTCAGCATCCACTCTGATATGGTGGTCCCATACATCACGCACTATGGTACGGAGGAACAAAAACAGCGCTGGCTGCCGGGCCTGGCGGCGGGAGAGAAGATCGGGGCCATCGCCATGTCGGAACCCAACACCGGCAGCGACCTGGCCGGTGTGCGTACCACCGCCATTCGTCAGGGCGATCATTACTTGCTGAATGGGCAGAAGACCTTCATCTCCAACGGTTTGTTAAACGACCTGGTGATTGTTGTGGCCAAGACGGATGCGACGGCCGGCCACAAAGGCGTCAGTTTGTTGGTGGTGGAGGAAGGGATGCCCGGTTATGAGCGCGGCCGCCGCCTGGAGAAGATTGGCTTGCATGCCCAGGATACAGCCGAGCTGTTTTTTCGTGATGTACGCGTTCCCGTGGAAAACTTACTGGGAGCGGAGAGGATGGGTTTCATCTACCTGATGCAGCGCCTGCCACAGGAGCGGTTGACGATTGCGGTGTCGGCGGTGGCGACGGCTGAGGTGGCTCTAGCCTGGACGGTAACCTATTGCCAGGAGCGCACAGCGTTCGGCCGGCCCATCGGCGCTTTTCAGAACTCCCGTTTCCGCCTGGCTGAGATGAAGACCGAGGTGGAGATTGGGCGTGTCTTCATTGATGACTGCATCATGCTCCACACACGGGGGGAACTGAGCGTCGAGCGGGCGGCTATGGCCAAATGGTGGTGCACCGATATGCAGCTGCGAGTCATCAACCAATGTCTACAACTGCATGGGGGCTATGGCTACATGCTGGAGTATCCCATCGCCAAAGCGTTCATCGATTCCCGCGCCCAAAGCATCTACGGTGGAACGAACGAAATTATGAAGGAGATCATCGGCAAGGGGATGGGGTTCTAAGCCTATTGCACTGTAATGCGCGAACCGGTTCCTGTTTTGGTTACTTCAATGCGTGTTGGAAAGGCGTCGCGCAGCTCGTCAATGTGGGTGATGACCAGAATGCACTCGAAGTCATCTTGAATGGTGTGGATGGCTTCGATCAGGCGTTGCCGGCCGTCAGGGTCCTGACTGCCGAAGCCTTCGTCGATCACCAACATTTGCAACCGTGCCCCCGCGCGGCGGGCCAACATCTTCGAGAGCGCCAGCCGAATGGCAAAGTTGATGCGGAACTGCTCCCCACCGCTGTAATTTTCATACGGGCGGTTGCCGTTTTCATCCTGGATGTGAATATCCAGGGTGTCCACCGTTTCATCCCGCGTTTTGAGTTTGCGTTGGGTTTCAAAGGTGACGCGCATCTGACCGCCGGTCAGTCGCTCCAGCAACTCGTTGGCGCTGGCTTCAATCTCCGGTGTGGCGTGTTCGATAAGCATGTGTTGTACGCCATCCCGGCCGCAGGCGCGCTCCAATCGTTCCAACCGCTCCAGACGCAGGGCCAACTCCCCTCGTTCTCTTTGCAACTGAGCACGTCGCGTGCGTTGCTCTTCCAGGACGTCTACATTGCGCTGAGCTGCCCCCACCCGCCGACTGAGGTTGATGACCTCCTCTCGCACCCGAAACAGTTCTGCTTCCACGGCGCGCACATCGCCGGCGTCAGCGCGCAAGGCTTCCAGGATCGCCAGAGCGTTTTCATGGGCGCGTCGGGCTTCCACAATCTGACTGGCCTGTTCCTCCAGTTGACGTTCCACATCCGCCAGCCCTTCCATTTTGGATTGCCCGGCGCCCTGGGCGCGTTGTAATTCCTGGTAGCGTTGGGGCGCGTTAGCCAGAGCCTGGCGTTGGTGTTGCACCGCCTGGTGGGCGGTCACATTGTACCCCAGCGCCGCGGCCTCCTCTCCCAGACGGGCCAGGGCGGCGCGTGCTTCTGGGGCGAAGGCTTGTTCCTCTAACTGACGCGCTACCGTTGTTTGTTGCGCCGCTCCATGTTGCTCCCATTCAATTGTAGCACGGTCAATTTCAGCCAGACGCGCTTCGGCGCGGGCCAGCTCGCTCTGGGCGGTCCGCCACGCCTTTTCTACCTCGTTTTTGCGCCCCAGAGCAGCGGCCAGCTGCGTGCCGCGCTGCTCCACCGCTTGCAAGGCGGAATCATCCGCCGCCTGTTGCGCCAGCTGGGCGATGGTTTGCTCGTGGCCGGCCGTTTCCCACTCCTCAACAATCCGCTGTAGCTCGTCGCGACGGGCCAGCAGACGGGCCTGCCGCTGTTGGGTATGGGGGAGTTCTTTTTCGGCCGGGGTTAGCTGCTGAATAGATTGAGCCAGCTGCGCCAGTTGGGCGTTTAGCTGTTGCTCCCGTTGCCGGTCAGCCTGTTGCTGGCGGTGCAGGTCAACGCTTTCCTCTTCCAGGTCGTGCAACACCTGGAGCCGATGCTCCTCAGTCAAAGCCTGGCCGCACAGGGGGCAGGTCTGGCCGCTTTCCGCTTGCAGGCGCGCCGCTCGATCCTGGAGTTTAGCCAGCTGCGCCTGATGCGCCGCCTGGGTTGTTGCCATAGCCTGTTTGTCGGCCGTTCGTTCCACCTGTTGGCGGCGCGCCGTGTTCAAGGCCTCCATCTGTCCGGCCAATCGTTTCAAGGTGGGTTCCAGGGCGTCGAGAGCTGCCTGGGTGGCCTGGTGTTCCTCACGCTGGCGGCCGATTTGAGCTGCTTTCTGACGCCACTCCTCCAATTGACGCAGCAGATGTTGCCGGTTCAGTTTGAGTTGCTGATATTCAGCCCGCGCCGCCTGATAGGCTTCTTCCTGTCCGGCCAGCGTTTCGCGCTCTTCCTTCAGCTGGGCCAGAGTGATCTGGGCCTGGCTCAGTGTCGCGCTGACCTGTTCCCGTTCCTGGCGCATGGCAGCCACTTTGTGCGCTTGTTGCCCCAGAGCAGCCAGCTGGGTGGTCAGCTGTGATTGCGCCTGCGCCAGGGCGATCTCGTGCTTCTGGCGCGCTCGCTGCAAGGTGTTCCAGGCGTCTGCTTTCGTCTGCCACGCTTGGAGCTCTGTTTCCAGCTGTTGCCAGGCGGCATAATTGGCGGTGATAGTCGCCTCGGCTTTGGTCAGTGCTTGCAGAGCCAGCAGTTCTTGTCGTCGTTTGTCGCGCAGCGTTTCCAGTTCGGTCAGTTTACGCTGATCACGCGCCAGAGCAGCAGCCAGAGCATTCACCTGTTGGGTCTGCGCCTGAACGGCATCAGCGCGTCGCTGAAGTTCGCGCAACATCTTTTCCTGGTCATCGCGGCGGGCGGTGGCGGCCTGGAGCCGGCGGTTTTCCTCGGCCAGTTGTAGAGCGCGCATCTCCGCTTGTCCCAACTCCGTTTCAATTTCATGCAGTTGGGCGTCGCACAGCGCCAACGCCTGTTTGGTTTCTTTGCGCCGTTCGCTGGCTATGGCTTTGTAGTCGTCCCAGCGCGTCACACCCAGCAGATCGGCCAGCACTTCTTTGCGCTGGTCGGCCGATTTGAGGGTGAATTCATCCGCCTTGCCCTGCAGAAAGAAACTGGCATTGATGAAGGTGTCGTAATTCATCTTAAGCGTGTTTTCAATCGCGCTTTGGGTGTCGCGTAGCCGCCCCTCGCTTAAGGTTTTCCAGACGCGGTGGGCGTTGGCGTCTGGGAGGGCCATCTGGAATTCCAACTGGCCGCGTCCCCCGGCCTTTTTACGCCGGACGACGCGGTAGGTGACATCATCGAGCTTGAAGGTAAATCGGGTCTCGGCGCTCTCACCCAGACGCGCCGCGCTGCGGTTGACGATGTCGTCTTCGTTGCGGCTGCGACTTTTGCCAAACAGGGCCCAGGTCATGGCCTCCAGGATGGTGGATTTGCCCGCTCCGTTGGCCCCGGCGATGCACGCCAGATGGATGCCCTGGTAATTGAGGGTGATTGGCTGACGGTAGGAAAGAAAGTTGACAATATCGAGCTGCAACGGAATCATCGACTTTACCAGTTATCCCCCAACACTTCGCGACTCAACGTCAACATAGCGGCAATCTCTGCCGGCGGCAATCCTTCGCGCTCCCATTGCAGGGTCAGCAACGCTTCGGGTGTCAGGGTTTCCAGCGACAGGCTGTTGCCCAGGCGAGAGCGGTTCTCCGCATAGCGGTTGCGCACCAGCTGAAAGCTGAATGCCTGGCTGAAGATATGCCCCAGCTGGGCCTCGTCCAGCGCCGACTCCCAGTCGCGTGGGTAGCTGAGTTGCAGGCGGCAAATGGCATCAGCCAATCGTTCCCGGGGGGGGATGTGCGCCAGAATGTCTGGCATCAGGCTGGCGGCGCTGCTGTTGTCGGGCCGGGCCTCAACCTGAACATCGATAAAGGGGCGAGTGGGCAGCCGCACAAAGCGCCATTGGGTGCGCCCCCGCTGGACTTCGGCCACCACGTAGCCCTTGGGTTCCCTGGCCTCGCCAAAGTCGATGCGTTCGATGGAGCCGGGGTAGACGATGGGCGGCTGTGCGCCCTGGTTTAGTTCCTGGTGGCGGTGAATGTGGCCCAGGGCGACATAATCAAGGCGACGGTCGCGCACCAAGGAGGTCGGCAAAACGAGTTCACGCCCCAGCATCACCTGGCGCTCGCTGCCATAGCGCGCGCCGTGGACGCTGGCATGGGCGGTTAAGATGAGGGGCAGGTTGGGATCGGCTTCAGCAATCAGTTTTTCCACCGCCACCGTCAGACGCTCTTCGAGGGCGTCCCAGACTGCCTGGAGGTCGCGCCCGCCCATCTCTTCTTTGGTGAGCATGACGCTGGGGGAGAGCCAGGGCAGAGTAATGACTTGCACCGGCCGGCCTAACTCCTCCGGCCCAAAGCGACGCAGGCGGTCGCCGATGTGGATGTGGGGCACGCCCAGGGTATCGTATTCATGCAGGGCGTGGGCGCGCCCCTGGGCAGGGGATTTGTCGTGGTTGCCGATCAACAAAATGGTGGGGATGCCGGCCGCTGAGAGGCGCATCATACGCCGGCCCCACTCGCGTTGAAAGGTGGGCTGGGGATTGCGGTCTTTGTAAGCATCGCCGGCAAAGATGACCAGATCGGTTGGGCCGGCCAGGGCGCGGTCGATGATGTGATCCAACGCTGTCAAAAAATCCACCACGCGCATCGGCAGACCCGTTTGCGGATCGTGCCGGCCGTGGTTGATCATGTCAATATGGGCGTCGGCAAAGTGCAGGACATGTAAGGGAGAAGCGGACATAGCGCAGGGGATTAGTTGCCGACGGAAAGGCGATAACTGTCGGGCGTCAGGGGATTGTTGTCCTGGTTGACAACCAGGATGTAGTAACGGCCATAATCCAGCGACATGGTAACGACCTCATCGGCGTTGCCCACTGCCTGGTTGCCCGCGCCGCGCAAGATTTTGCCAACGTCGTAGATGTAAACATCGTAATTATCGCCGCTGGGCATTTGTGTCAGGCGCACGGTAACCTGGAGAGGTTCGATGATTTCAAAAAAGTAGACATCGAAGCGATCATCCAGTTGAGTGAAATCTCCATCCAGAGAGGACCACATAATCAGTCGGCGGGCCAGAGAGAAGGTGTTATCTGGTTCACCGTTGATCTGCGCCCGGCGCAACAGAGGGAAATAAGCGGCCGGGGTGGCCGGGGGCAAATCGAGGCGCTCGACCAGATTGAGAGCCACAGCGCCAGCAAAGAGGGACGTTTCGCCCCCCACCACCCACAGGCTATTGCCCACAAAAGCGCCTCGGGGCCAGGAGCGCACCGGTTCCGATAAATCCAGACGGCGGTCGACAATCTCCCAGATGTTAGCCACAGGATCGTAGCGTTCTAGCTCCGCTACAGCGTTGAAGCCGGCGTCCAGCCCGCCAAAAACATACCAGACGCCATCGTCTGTAACCGCGCTGGCAGCGTTAAAGCGGGGGATATTCAGACTGGCAATCGGCCCCCAAATTTGATCCACTTTGTCGTAACACTCCCCGCCCACAATCAGCTGAGCTGCGCCTTCAAGCGGGCTGCCAGGTTCCACCGGTTCCAACCCGCCCACGATGCAAACGCAGTTGGAAACGAGCGCACCGGGGGCATTGGGATCGGGACACTGGCCAACCAGGGCTGCGGTGTGAGAGTAACGCGCCACACTGGCTGAAGGGCGGGCGCTCCAGAAGTTGCTGGCCGGGGCGTAGAAAAACAGCTCATTGTGCGCCTCCGCTCCTTGCGATGGGGGATCGAACCAGCGCCCAGTCAGCCCGCCCACCACAAAGTAGCCATTAACAGTTGGGTCGGCCACGACGCCGGCATAACCAAAAGCGAGACTGTCGGGCCAGGGGGCCTGAGTCGGCGGGTTTTCATCGTTGGGGTTGCCGCTGAAGCTCCAGGTGTTGGTGGCAATGGTGTAGGTGCAATGGGTAGGGGCGTAGATGTTCTCGTCTCCCACAAAGCCGGAGGGCAAATAGATAACGCCGTTGACATGGGCCGCGCCGGTGTTGGAATAGCCATTTACGCCACACTCCGGCGGCATGGGAGCGAGCTCAGTCCAGGTTTGGGTGGTGGTGTTGAAGCGAGCCAGACTGGCCGTGCGAATGGGGGGATCTGGCTCAGGGTCGAAGGGATTGGTGTTGCCGACGTAGGTCTGGCCGCCAATCATATACAATTCCTCACCCACTGCTACCAGCGCGTGCCGGCTGCGAGGATTATCTATCAACCAGGCGTCCTCTTGCTGCCACAGGTTCTCGGCTTCAATGTAAGCCTGAAAGTTGAGCTGTCCGGTTCCATTTTGCGCCAGCTGGGTGGAGGCGATTTCAATGTAGTAGGTGCGTCCCTGCACGACGAAGGCGCTGGTGCGCGACAAAAAGCCGTTGGCGTCGTCGTTGCACGCCAGGCGGTTGAGGTTGTTGCAGGGATCGGTGATGTCGGTGATGTCGAAGATCGCCATCACCGTGTCATAGTCGTTCTGATGGTCAGCGTTGGGGATGGCTTCGATGATCAACCGGCCGGATATTTCAGGAATGAGCTTGTACCAGACGGTGCGGTAAACCGGAGCGTTAGTGGGATTGCCCCACAGACAGCTGCTCAGGTCGGGCCCGTCGTCATCCATATTGTTGACAATGGTGGCCCCACTGGCGACCTGCCCCAGGGGAATGGTCAAGAGGGCAGGATCGGCGCATTGGTCGTTGGCCGGGACAGCCGTTTCCAAAGGGTGTATCGGTTCCAGATCGGCCGGCGTGCGTCGCGGCTGGATCATCTGCCCATCGGGGAAGGGGTAGGGGGGGAGAGGCAGCCGGTCGGGTTGCTCTGGGGCGGAATGGGCCGCCGCCACCCATACCAGAACCCCCACCAACCACAACAACACCAGATAGCTGTAGTGACGCATTGTTGTTTCCTGCATAGCGGGCAGATTGTACAACAACGTCTGCCCATACCCAACCGGCCGGCAGGACTCTTTAACCTTCCCCTAGCATCCAGGCGATAAACGTCTCCATCGGTAGTCGATGGGCCTCTCACTTTTCAGACGTCTATGGTCTCCGCCGGGTGCAGACCCAACGTCACCTGGGCATTGCCGACCGCGACCTGCGCGACATGCGCGCCGCCATCGCCAGGGGCCAGCGTCAGGGCCAGGGTTTCTTGCTTGATGTAATCGGCGAAGTTGAGCAACGCGGCGGCCACATCTGCGTCTCCCCCGGTGTGGTAACGAATGTGGATGCGGTCGCTGATGGCCAGCCCGGCTTCTTTACGAGCATTGTTCAGAGCGCGCACCAGGTCGCGGGCGTACCCTTCTTGAATAAGAGTGGGCGTCAGACGACTATCGACCGCCACGGTTACCCCTTGATCACTGGCGACAGCCAGGTCGCCACGGGCTGCGGTTTGCACCAGAACTTCTTCACGGTTGAGGGTCACCGATTCGCTGGCGACAGTCAAGGTGATCGCCCCCTCGTTTTGCAAGGCGCGGGCCACCTCAACCGGCGGCAGAGCCATCAGCGCCTGGCGCACGGCCGGGAAATGTGCCCCCAATTTGGGCCCCAGCAGGCGGTTGTTGGGCAAAATCTTATAATCCACCAGTTCCCCCACTTCGGAGACGATGTCGATAGCTTTGACGTTGATCTCCTCCTGGAGTACATCCAACAGGTCGAGCAGATCGGCATGTTGCTGAGGGGAAGTGACATGGATACGCGCCTGGGCCAGGGGTTGGCGCAGCTTGATGTCGGCCGAGCCACGCGCTGCGCGCCCCAAACTGGCCACTGTGATAGCCAGCCGCATCTTGTCCAACCGGGTATGATCGAGCGCTTGAGGATCGTAGTCAGGCAAAAGGCAATGGTGAACACTGGCCGGGCTATTGGCTCCCCAGAGGCCGCTTTTGACCAGGTTTTGGTACATGGCTTCGGTGATGAAGGGCAGGAAGGGGGCCAGCAGACGCGCCAGGCCGACCAGCGTTTGGTACAGCGTAGCGTAAGCCGCATCCTTGTCGATGTCTGCCTCCGATTTCCAGAAGCGACGCCGGCTGCGACGTACATACCAGTTGGAGAGGTCGTCCAGGAAAAGCTCCAGCTCAGCTGCGGCGCGGTCGGCCGCGTAGATGTCCAGCTGCGCCCGCACAGCCAGCGAGGTCTCCTGGAACCGTTCCACAATCCAGCGGTCGAGTTGCTGGTTGGCGACGATGGGAGAGACTGGCGGCAGGGCAGCGCTGGGCATCCAGCCGTCCAGATTGGCATAGGTGACGAAAAAGGCGTAGACGTTCCACAAGGGGATGAGGAAGCGCCGGCGGGCTTCGTCGCCGCGATTGTAGCCAAAGAGCAGGTTTTGCTCTGGTTTCTGGGTGATGTAGAGCCAACGCATGGTATCGGCCCCCATGGTTTCCACCGCATCGTCGAACCAGATGGCGTTGCCCCACGATTTGTGCATTTCGCGCCCATCTTCGGCGAAGAGGGTGGCGTATCCCAGGATGTTGCGGAAGGGAGGTTCCCCGGTCATGACGGTGCTTTGGGCCAGCAAGCTGTAGAACCAGTTGCGAAACTGGCCGGGGAAGCTTTCGGTGATGAAGTCGGCCGGGAACCAGCGTCGCCAGTAAGCCTGATCTTCGCTGTAGTGCAGGGTGCTGATGGCAACGATGCCGGCGTCGAGCCAGGGGTTGCCCACATCGGGGATGCGCGAGGTGGCGGCCCCGCAGTTGGGGCAGGCGATTTGCACAGCATCAATGTAGGGGCGATGAGGGGTGTGGCCGTCGAACGCTTCCCAGCCGACGACGGCCCGCTCGTGCAACTCGGCGCGGCTGCCAACGACATGAAAGTGACCGCAAGCCTGGCATTCGTAGATGGGCAGCGCCAGACCGTAGTAGCGTTTTTTGCTGATCATCCAGTCGTGCATGTTGCGCAACCAATCCATCTCTCGCTCGTAGCCGAAGCTGGGATACCAGGTGATGTGATCGACCACATCCATGATCTGATAGCGCAAATGGGCCTGTTTTTCGGCCGGGGTGACCTCGGCGCGAGGTTTGTCCAGCCATTGCCCCATGCGGATGAACCACTCATCCACCAGACGGTAGACCAGCTCTTCGCCGCAGCGCCAACAGTGAGGGTAGCGGTGGGTGTAGCGCTGACGGCGATAGTAGAAGCCGCCAGTCTGTAGGGCAGCCAGAACGCCCTCGCCCACCAGATGGACAGATTGGCCCGTTTGCCAGTTGTAGCCCGGCAGGAAGATGCCGTTTTCATCCAGCGGCCCCAGCACTGGCAGGTTAAGCTCTTGGGACAGCTGGAAATCTTCCGCGCCGCAGCCAGGGGCGATGTGCACCACGCCTGTACCTTCAGCGGCGCTGACCTCTTTCCAGCCGATGACACGATGGGTATAGCCAGCCTCGGCAAAGGTTTGCTGCACGATAGGAAAGTCGTCGAACGGGCCGCGATAGGTCAAGCCGATGAGTTCTTCCCCTTTCAATTGCCGCACCACCAAATTGTCTTTGCCGACCAGGCTGTTTTTTAAGGCGGCTTCCGCCAGGTAGTAGGTCCAGCCATCGCCAGCCTGTACTTGAACATAGTCGAGGGTTGGCCCAACGGCGGCCGCGACGTTGCTGCTCAATGTCCAGGGAGTGGTTGTCCACACCAGCAACGCTTCCTGGTCGCGTCCCAGTAGGGGGAAACGCAAAAAGACGGAGTCGTGGGTGATCTCCTGGTAGCCATCGGTGACAATCTCGTGGTGGCTCAGGCCGGTGCCGCAACGGGCGCACCAGGGCATGACATCCCGCCCTTTATACACCCAGCCTTGCTCGAAGCACTTTTTCAGGAAGGCCCAAATCTGATAGTTGTTCTCGTCGCTGAAGGTGAAGTAGGAGCCGCCCAGTTGGGGCATGCCTAGCTGGCCGACGAGTTGCTCGACGGAACCGGTGACAGGGCCGGCCGGCCCCTGGAGCGTGATGATTTGCGTCGGGTCTTGGGCCATCAAGTCGTGCAGTCGGCGCAGCTCATCAGGATCGTTCCAATCCATCCAATATCCCAGGCGGATGGATTGATGCGTCTGACGGGCGGCATACTTGAGCACTTGCATCTTGCACTGGGTGGTGAAGTTCTCCAGGCCATAGGCTTCGATGTCGCGCTTGCTGTTGAAGCCGAGGTTTTTCTCGACGTTGACCTCCACCCACAGCCCCTGGCAGTCGAAACCATTTTGCCAGCGCTGGTTGTGGCCCAGCATGGCGTGGTAACGCTGGTAGAGGTCTTTGTAAGTGCGTCCCCAGGCGTGATGCACCCCCATGGGGTTGTTGGCGGTGATGGGGCCATCCAAAAAGCTGAATTGGTGCACGCTGCTGGCGCGCAGACGCCGCAAGGTGTTGAAGGCGTCTGTCTCTTGCCAAAAGCGTAGAATGTCGTGTTCCAGGGCGATGAAATCAGGCCGATTGGAGACTGTTTGAAAAGCCATGCGTTCCTTTCCTTCAAGAGATACCTTCAAGAGATATTAAAGCTATGCTGACGCCCGCGCTCATGAGTGGCGATGGGCGGGATCAAACGGAGCCGGCCCATAGGCTACACCCCAGGCGCGCTCGGCTGTCAGGCCATCCTGGCGTTGTAGTCTCCGGGGCCAGCCCTGCTCATCGAGCCAGAGCAAGCGGGTTTGATCATCCCAGGCTATTTCCCAGGTCTGCGCCGGCCGGCGTTGCTGAATATGCAGGGTGTAGGAGCGCAAAGTGAAAAAATCGGGCCTGTCGGCCGGCACGTGCATGTCCAATGTCCAGGCTGGCCGCGTTGCTGTATCGGCCGGCGAAGAAAGCGCCAGCATCAGGCCGGCGACGCTGGGGAAAAAGAAGCTGGCTGCTTCATCCCAGGCGACTTCCTCTTCTTGATGCTGATCGGCGATGTGGCGGCTGTTGAGCAGGGTCGTGTCGGTGAACAGCAGCTTGCCGCGCACGTTGGTAGCCTGGGGCAGCAGGCAACGGTAGGTCAGGCGCAAAGGCCGGCCGGCGTCGTCCTGCACCCAATGGTACAGGTAGGAGCGCCCACTCTCGGCGGCGCGGGCATCCAGATCAACGCGCAGGATGTGGTGGCCGTCGGGGGCATGGGTGACGCGCCAATGTTCAACCGCCCCTGTCGGCGCGCCAGCCTGGATGTAGCGCAGCCGGCCGGCTGCCAGCAACTGTTCATAGGGTTGTTCCCGCACCAGAAAACGCATAATCTCACGGCTCCAGCTCGATGTAGATGCGCTTGTTGATAGCACCCTTACTCTTGTAGTCCACAATGCGCACATGCCCTACCTCCCTGGTGTTGCCGACATGGGTTCCGCCATCCGCTTGTAAATCAAGACCCACCAGCTCGACGGTGCGCACGAAGGCGATGCCGGCCGGCAAGAGATTGATCTTGGTGCGAATCAGATCTGGAATTTGAAAAGCCTCGTCACGCGGCAGGGTTCTGACCACCACGGAGCGGCCGGCGTCAACTTCGTGGTTGACGGCGGCCTCAATTTCCGCTACCAACTCACGTCGCAGGGTGGCGAACTCAAAATCCATCCGTCCTTGTAGCGGGTCCATGTTGCCTCCCGTGACCTGCGCGCCATAGTCCCGCCACACAACGCCGCATAAGATGTGCAGGGCGGTGTGGGTGCGCATCAGCTGGTAACGACGCTCCCAATCGAGCCGGCCGACGACGCGCTGACCCAGGGGCGGTTGGTCTCCTGACAGGAAGTGGACAGGGCGGCCGGCCATGTTTTTAACCTGCACGACAGACCATTGAGTATGATCGTGGCTGAGCACGCCCAGGTCGCACGGTTGCCCGCCGCCGCCTGGGTAGAAAGCGGTGCGATCCAGCATCACACCCCCTTCGACGTATCCCGTCACAACAGCCTCAAACTCCCGCACGTAGGCATCGGCGGCGTACAGAGCGTCCGTCATCTCACCCCTCCTCGCGCAGGTAAAGGTAGAGCGGCAGGGCGCAGGAGAGACCGATCAACAGGTTGACGGGGATGATGACCCACCAACGGGCGAGACGACGGGTCTGGGCGTCGTGGTAAGCCCACCACCAAAAGATGAAGGAACTGAGCAGCAGATCGACCGTGAAGCCGCCGGCCGCTCCATTGACAAAGAGACCCTGAAGGAAGGCCGGCAGGTTGATCCCTTGTGCGGTAAAGAACTGAATGAAAAAGATGTAGGGCAAAATAGCCCCGATGATAGCAGCGCCCAGGTAGATGTTTTTCATGTTGCCTCCAGAAAATAAAAAGCCTCCGTCCCGCTTGGGACGAAGGCAAGTTTGCTCCGTGGTACCACCCAAATTCCGCCGGCGCACCGGCGCTCATTGCAGCCACCAACATGGCTGGAGAGGGGATAACGGGTTCTCAGTCCGGCCGGGCCTTACTGGCAATGCGTTCAGGCGGCAGCTCCGGAGGGATTTTGGGCCGGTTGAAGGGGCCTGACTTCCACCCACTCAGGCTCGCTGGGCCATGCGGCCGGCTTACTCGTCTCCATCATCGCTTGTGGCTATATGATAACTTCCCATTATAACGAAAGCGTGTCCAGTGTCAATCGGTTGACGAAAGTCGCTTATAGGGATAAAATACCCAGATATAGAACAAATGAGCTAATCGTATTAAGATACATTTCAGGCCAACCGAAGGATCGCACAAGGCCAGGAAAAACACCACATCAAGTTTATCAGGGAGAAATATCATGGTATCGACGCAACAAAAAATTGTACCCCACCTATGGTTTGACCAGGAGGCCAGAGAAGCGGCTGAATTTTACAGCTCTATCTTTCCTGATTCGGCTGTTCTCAACATCACCACGCTACGCGACACGCCCTCTGGCGATTGTGATGTCGTTACCTTTGAACTGTGGGGGCAGAAATTTATGGCCATTAGCGCCGGCCCAATTTTTAAATTCAACCCCTCGCTGTCGTTCATCGTTAACTTCGATCCCTTGCTGTTCGCTCCTTCCCCCACACCGGCCAGGGATGCACGCGAAAAACTGGATGAGGTTTGGGAGAAGCTATCGGCCGGCGGTCAGGTGCTTATGCCACTGGGCGAATATCCATTTAGCCAGCGCTACGGTTGGATTCAGGATAAATATGGCCTGTCGTGGCAACTGATTCTTTCCGATCCTGAAGGGGACCCCCGACCGTCCATGATTCCCGCCCTGCTTTTTGTAGGCGATAACTGCGGCAAGACGGAAGAAGCGATCAATTTTTACCTGTCGGTCTTCCAACAGGCCCGGTTGGGGGGTCTATTACGCTATGGCCCAGGTCAGGAACCAGACCGGGAAGGTACGGTCATGTTTGCTGACTTCCTGTTGGAAAACACCTGGTTGGCCGCCATGGACAGCGCCTATGAACACGCGTTTGCGTTTAACGAAGCTGTCTCCTTGATGGTGTACTGCGATGACCAGGCTGAGTTGGATCACTACTGGGAGAAGCTGTCGGCTGTGCCAGAGGCTGAACAGTGCGGGTGGCTCAAGGACAAATATGGTCTCTCCTGGCAGATCGTTCCTGTGGGCATGGATGAACTGATGAGCAACGGTACAGAGGAACAAATTGCCCGCGTTACCCAAGCCGTGCTCCCTATGAAGAAGCTCGACCTGCCGACGCTACAGCAGGCCTATCAGGGGGTATAAGCCAAAAGTGCAGTTGTAAATTGGGTTGCCAGCGGCGTGATCGGGGCTGCTGAGCGTGAACGTAACCTGATGATCCGGCCGGCCTGAAACCAGTTGTAGATCGATTGCGATTGACGTAGAGGCCGGCCGGCTAAAAGTTGGCGAGGGTAGCTGACCCATCGACCGCATCTTGAAAATCCCAGTGCCCATCCACCAAAAAACCAACGGCTTCGTCTTGCTGGCCGTTCATGATGATGTTGAGCCGGCGGTTGCCGGTGCCAGCCGCGATGTCAATCACCCGCACATAGCTGCTGAGACCACTGTCCTGGGGTGACAAATAGGCCAGCATGTTGGGCGCGTCGCGGAAAAATTCCCACCTAAACTGGCTGCCGCTCTGGTGTAGATGCAACGGCAGGGAGTGAATGCCGGCCTCCACCAGGTCTTGAAAGAAATGCGTCCCGTAGGATAACTCTGGAACCCCTTCCTCTGTTTCCATGGCAATTTCAATCAACACCTGCGTGTTGTGAATATCGGCATAACTGACTTTCACCCCCAACTCAATGTTGGAGCTGCCCCAGCGCCCCGGCCCCAAAATGATGAACCTTTCCTGCCCCAATCGTTGGTTAAGCCGGCCGACCACCCGCCCTAACTCCAGACGTGTTTGGGGGTCGCGTATTTTGCGATACACCAGCGGATCGATGAAGATGGCGTAACGCACGGCCTCCACACGCCCATCGGGTACGAGACCACGGCTGACAAAGAGGAGGTCCTTATCGGGAATGGAGATAGGGATTTCCACACTGTCGCCGTCATTGCGCTGACTGAGCGGCCGACATTGGAAAAGATAGAGCTTGTACTCCGGCGGATTGGTCGCGGTGATGCGCACGGCAAATTCCGTATCCACCGGCGTTTCATACTGCTGTTC
The DNA here is from genome assembly GCA_034435495.1 of Anaerolineae bacterium. Classification (GTDB taxonomy): domain Bacteria; phylum Chloroflexota; class Anaerolineae; order Promineifilales; family Promineifilaceae; genus DAOTXO01. The sequence continues at coordinate 31,207 of DAOTXO010000047.1, read as the reverse complement.
CAGACGACGCAGGGCCGTGCGCAACAGTTTGACAAACTGCTCATCGTGGGTCAGGTGGTCAAGCGTCACCACCAGCGCATCCGGCCGTTCCAACCCCATAATGGAAACCAGACGATGGATATACCCATCTTCCTCAAGGGAGACGAGAAAGCGGAGATAGGGGTAGCGCGGGCTCATCAACTCGCGCACATGGATGGTTTTAAGCCGGTTTTCTTCCAGATCGATCACATCCACATAGCACTGGGAATATTGGCGGATGGCGCGGGCGGTTGTTTCTGGGCGCAATTTGGGGTGGCTGAGCGAGATGAGGCGGGGATAGTCCAGGGCAACGCGCTCTACGGCTCGTGTACCCAAACCCCAGACGACGCGCAGAAAGCCATCTTCGCGCCGGATGTCGGGATTCCAACGGAAAGGGTTCTGGCTGAAGCCAACACCGGCCACAGTGGGGAAGAAATAACGATCAAACTGTTGCCCCTCCACCTGTTGAATTAAGATCGCCATGCGCTCATCGTAGTCGATCAGGCCATGCTTCTGCCGGTAGAGGATGGCGTCTGGGTTAAGGGTGCTGGCGTAAATGCGCTTGATCGCCGTCACCACCGCCTCTACATTTTCATCCAGCGTGCCCTGGTTAGGGCAGAAGTGGCTCTCATATTTGCCGGCAAAGGCGGAACCAAAGTTGTCTTCCAGCAGGCTGGAGGAACGTACAATCAGCGGCCGACGGCCCAAGCCACTGAGGATGCCGCGCAAACTTTCGTAAGCTTTTTCAGGAAAATCCCCCTGCAAATGCGCCGCTACCACGGCCGGGTATTCATCGCGCACCACATCCAACGGTTTGTACTTCTGGTTCATGATGTGATCCAGATTATTCTGCCGCCGAAACTCATACATCACATCCGTGCCGAGGAAGAAAGATTCCGGGATACCCACATTGGCGCTGATGTCGGGGCCAAACTCAGGGCTCTGCTGCTTCAGAATTTTATGGGCGATCAGCAGACCGGCCGCCTTACCCCCAATTTTCCCCCCGCCAATGCGACGGTTGTAGATATAGTGCAAATCGCTAATGCTCAAAACACGCTTGGCGACGGCAATCAACCGCAGCTGGTCGGAAATCATGCCACGAATCAACACCACCTTGATCTCCTCCAGGTGATGTCGCACTCCTTCCATCTCCTGGGGAGAGAGTTTTTCGTACATTTCCCCTTTCTTGAAGAGCATATCCCAGGGGGCCAGTTCTGGGTTGAATTCCAACGCCAGGCTACCCGGCCGGGCGCGCGATTGCAGGACGTTGTGAACAATTTCCTCAAATAGCTCAGTGGGCAGGTTGTAGGCGAAGTAGTAATCGGTGTGAAAGGCGCGAATACGCGCTTTCCGCTCTTCCCAAATGGTGGCCGGCTCTTCGGAGAATGGGTCGATCAACCCCTCCCGAAGTTGGGAGTCGCGGGCTGATCTTTCCACTTCCTCCTCAAAGATCGACTCTTTGACGATCCCGCGCTGAAACAGCTCTTCCCGCATCCGTTTGCGAATGACATCGGCCAGGATCGGGTATTGGGCCAGCTTGATATAGATGTCAATGGTAGATGTTTTGCTACGCAGTTGTGATTTCATAGGTCACTTGCTCTCGCCTCCCCGGGTGCATTCCACGCCGATTAGGGGGGGGGGAGTTGCAAATAGAGTCAGCCTATTTATAACCGATTGACGGCACATCTTCAACTGGCAGCGAGTTGTCTAACTCTCCGCTCTCCCATGTGGGGATTGTGCGCTACAATAGAGGCGCTGCCTATCAGCTGGCGGCGTGGATGGCTATCAAAACAGTAGGAGCGGCATTGATGACTATTTTTGCCAAAATCGTGCGCGGAGAAATCCCGGCCGACATTGTGTATCAAGATGAGTTGGTGACCGCCTTTCGGGATATTCATCCCCAGGCGCCCACCCACATTTTAATTGTGCCCAACAAGGTGATCCCCACGGTTAACGATCTGACGGCGGAAGATGAACAGGTGGCTGGCCGGTTGCTGTTGACAGCCCAAAAGCTTGCCCAGCAGGAAGGAATCGCTGAGAGCGGCTATCGTCTGTTGATCAACTGCAATCGTGACGGTGGACAGGAAGTGTTTCATCTGCATCTGCACCTTTTGGGCGGCCGGCCGCTAGGGCCTATGCTGACCCGGTCGCGGGATTGAGTTGTCAGGCGCAGGGGACCTGGGGGAAAGGGGCCGCCAAATGCTGTTGCAAGATCGTGTGGCGATTGTAACCGGGGCCGGGCAGGCGTTGGGCGGAGCCATCGCCCAGGCATTGGCTGGCGCTGGCGCACGCGTGGCCCTGGCCGATCTCAACCCAGACCGGGTGGAGCGCGTTGCCCAGACCATTACAGCCCTGGGCGGCGCGGCGCTGGCAATTGCCGCCGATGTCTCCAACAAGTTTCAAAGCGTGCATGTGGTGGAAACGACCCGCGCCGCCTGGGGACGGTTGGACATCGTGGTTAATGCCATCAGCGGTGGGATGTCCTCCTCTATTTTGCAGCTGGATGAGTGGGCCTGGAACCGTGAAATCGAGGTGCAGCTTAAAAGTGTCTTCTTAATGAGCCAGCTGTGCGGCCGTGTGATGGCCTGGGAAAATGCCGGCCGGGGCGGGGTGATCCTCAATCTGGGTCGGGCGGCCGGGGCGATGACGCCGGGGCGGGCGGCTTATTATGCCAGCAAGGCTGGTGTGGTCGCCTTTACGGCTGCCTGTGCGGTTGAATTGGCCGCCTATAGCGTGCGGGTTAACTGTCTGCTGATCAACGATGCGCTGGCGGCTGGCGGCGAGGCGGTGGAGGGGATACCCACACCGGCCGATGTGGCCCAGGCCGCCCTATGGCTCTGTTCCGATGCTGCGCGGGGAGTCAGCGGCGCGTCTTTGACCGTTGATGGCGGGTTGCAGTGGCTGGACAGCTAACGTGAAGGCCTGGCGGCACCGGGTTCTGCTGGTGCTGATGACGCTGACGGCGTGCGTCGCGCCCAGCCCTACCCCCACTGCGCCGCCGGGAGCGGAGCTGGCAACAGCATTTGCGCCCTTGCTGGCCGGGGAGGTCACGCCGCGACCGACAGCCACGCGCCGCCCGACGCGCACGCCTATCCCCCCCTCTGACACAGAACGCAGCCTGACTATCCTCTACACCAACGACGAACATGGCTGGCTGGCCGGTATCGCCCCCGGCCAGGGAGCAGCTGAACTGGCCGGTCTGTGGCAGGCGGAAGCGTGTTGGGCCAACGCCAGTTGTCTCATCTTGAGCGGCGGCGATATGTGGACGGGGCCGGCCGTCTCTACCTGGTTTTATGGCGAGAGCATGATCGAGGTGCTCAACGCTCTAGGTTACAGCGGAGCGGCGGTTGGCAACCATGAGTTCGACTTTGGTCTGGATGTCCTGGCCGAGCGGGCGCAACAGGCGACTTTCCCCTTTCTCAGCGCCAATGTGCGCTATCGGGATAGCGGCCGGCCGCCTTCTGGGATTCAGCCCTATGCAGTGCGCCAGGTCAACGGCATTGTCGTAGGCTTGATTGGCCTGACCACCCAGCGCACGACGACCACCACCAACCCCACGTCCATTCGGGAACTGGTCTTCACCGATTATGGGGCAGCCTTACAGGAGACCCTTCCAATTGTGCGGGCGGCCGGCGCCCAGCTGATCGTCGTTCCCAGCCACTTGTGCCGGGCGGAGATCGAGGCGCTGGCCGCGGCGGCGGCCGACCTGGGGGTACATGTCATCGGCGGCGGCCATTGCAACGAGCTATGGGCTGCTGAAGAACAGGGGGTGATGACGCTGGGCGGCGGCCAACATCTGGAACATTACGCCTACGCTACCATCACCTGGGATACGGCCACGGCGCAGGTGACACAGGTGACGGCCGGCGTGCGCCCCAATCGCGGCGGCGCGCCTGATCCGGCTGTGGCGGCTTTGACAGCGCGCTGGCAGGCGGCCGCTGATGAGGCCTTGGGGCTGGAAATTGGTTATCTGGCCCAGCCACTACCGCGCCACAGCCCAGCCATGCAGGCCCTGGTGACGCATAGCTGGTTGTGGGGAGTGGCCGGAGCGGATGGTGCAGCTACCAACCTGGGTGGCTTGCGGGCCGATTTGCCGGCCGGCTCCATCACCCTGGCCGATATTCTGGGAGTGTTGCCCTTCGACAATGTTCTGGTGGATGTCTCGTTGACAGGGGCTGCCATCATTGAGATTTTTGGGGGGCGTGATGATGTGGCCCTGGCCGGCATTTATTTTGATGGGCAGATGTGGCGAGAGAGCAGCGGCGCGCCGTTGGCGGCCGATAAAGTCTATCGGGTGGTGGTGAATGATTTCATGTATGCCGGCGGGGATGATTTCACCCTCCTGGCAACCCACGCTCCAGAAGCATATAACACCGGCATCGATTGGCGGCAACCGGTGATCGACTGGATTATGGCCCAGGATAGCAGCCCAACCCGGCCGCTGGATGCGGCGCTGGCTGACTTGATGCCCTGACGGATAGCGCTGGCCCGGTCGTCAGGGATGCAGGCGGGTTAGGGTGCGGGGGAAGGGAATGGTCTGGCGGATGTGCGGGATGCCGCACACCCAGGCCACCGTGCGCTCCAGGCCGAGGCCGAAGCCGCTGTGGGGCGCGCTGCCATACCGGCGCAGATCGATGTACCATTGATAGGGTTCCGGCGGCAGCTGGTGGCGGGCAATGGCCTGCAGCAAGAGGTCGGGGTCGCTCATGCGCTCGCTGCCGCCTATGATCTCGCCATAGCCTTCAGGGGCCAGCAAATCGACGCTTTTGCACACTTCCGGCCGGCCGGGCCACGGTTCCATATAAAACGCCTTCACCGCCGAGGGATAACCGTAGACAAAAACTGGCTTGTCAAATTGTCGGGTCAGCTCTGTCTCATGCGGTGCGCCGAAATCATCTCCCCAGCGAATTGCCAACAAAGCCTGCTGTTCCGGATCGCTTTCGGCCGCCTGAATGGTTTGTAGCCGCTCAATGGCTTCGTCGTAGCTGATGCGCGGGAAAGGCGGCGCTACTTTCTCCAATAGCGTTGTATCGCGTTCCAGAATCTCCAGCTCCCGCCGTCGTTGATGCAGCGTGGTCTGGACAACATAGCTGACGAACGCCTCCTCAATAGCCATCAGCTGCTCCAGGTCGCAAAAAGCGATCTCCGGCTCCACCATCCAAAACTCGGAGAGGTGGCGGCGTGTCTTAGACTTTTCGGCGCGGAAGGTGGGGCCAAAGCAGTACACCTTGTTGAAGGCGAAAATGTTGGCTTCGTTGTAGAGCTGGCCCGTTTGGGCCAGATACGCTTTGTTATCGTAGTAGCCCACCTCGAAAAGCGTGCTGGTTCCCTCGGCTGCTGAGGGGGTGATGATGGGAGTATCCAGGTTGATGAAACCATGGTCATCCAGCCAGTCGATGATGGCGCGTTTGACTGTGGCGCGCACCCGCAGCGTGGCCCACTGTTGCAGCGAGCGTAGATGCAGGTGGCGATTGTCGAAGAGAAACTCAATCCCATGCTCTTTGGGGGTGATGGGATAATCGGTGACATCTTGTAAGATGGTCGCGTGGTGGATGTTTACCTCATAGCCGCCGGGAACGCCGGGGGCGCGTTCGTCCTGACGCACCTCGCCAGAGAGGATAAGGGTGGATTCCTGGCCAGCCCGTTTGAGCGCTTCGAATGTTTCCGGGGGCAGATTGGGTTTGAAGGCCACACATTGTACAACGCCGGTTCCATCCCGCAGACGGATAAATTGCAACCGCCCTTTGCTGGTGCTTTGGTAAATCCACCCCTTGAGAGTGACGACCTGACCCACATGGTGGGCAATATCTTGCACAAAGATTTCCTGACTCATGGCTGCATCCTGGAGTATCGATAGCTTATCTGTATTGTACTTGATTGCGCCCCAAAAGGTGAAACGCGCTGCCTATTCCGCTCTGGCCGACGGGGGCGCCGCCTGGTCAGTTGCCCGCCGGCCGCGCCGCGCCACCGCCCCTACAAAACGGGGCAGGGCCAACATCCGTCGCCAGCGCCAGGGTTCGTGCAGCAGCCGATGCAACCACTCCAGCTGCAGGCGCTGCACCCACTCTGGGGCGCGGCGGGCGCGGCCGGTGATGAAGTCCAACGCTCCGCCCACCCCCACTGCCACGCGCACGGTGATCAGCGCCTCCCGGTTGCGGGCGATCCATAAATCCTGGGCTGGCGCGCCGTAGGCCACATACAGAATGGTCGCCGCGCTGGCGTTGATGCGCGTCACCAGGGCGTCGTTTTCGGCCGGGACCGGCGAACCGGCGTAGGTTCCGGCGATGATCAGGTCGGGGTAAAGCTGTTGTAGCCTGGCAGCAGCCTGGGCCGCCACGCCCGGGGCGGCCCCCAACAAAAAGAGGGGTTGTTTTTCGCGCGCGGCCAGTTCCGCCACGTAGTAGACCAGTTCGGCCCCGGCCACTCGTTCTGGCAACGGCCGGCCCAACCAGCGTGCAGCATAGAGCACCCCTACCCCATCGGGAAGACACAGCGCCGCCTGACGCAAAACGGCGCGGAAGGCGGCATCTTCCTGAGCACGCATGATAAATTCAGGGTTCACTGTGGCAATCTGATGCAGGCCGGGTTCGTGCAACCAGCGGTTGATCTGTTTGAGGGTGTCGGCCATGGTGACATGGTGGATGGGCACACCGAGAATGTGAAGTGTCGGGAAGGGGGGGGAGTGGGTCATGCAGCAGCTTCCTCCAACAGTGCCAGGGTTGCAGCGGCCGAGGCTGTCCAGTCGAAGCGTGCGGCATTGATGTACCCCAAGTCGCTGAGGTGCTGGCGCAAAGAGGCGTCGGTCGCCAGTTGGGTTATGCCGGCTGCCAGGGCCGCCACATCGAAAGGATTGACCAACAGGGCAGCCCGGCCGGCAACCTCGGGCAGCGAGCTGGCGTCGGCGCACAGCACGGGAACGCCGCAACGCTGCGCCTCGACGACAGGAAAACCAAACCCTTCGTAAAGTGACGGGTATACCAACGCCGTCGCGCCGCTGACTATGGCTGCTTTGTCCTCCTCTGCCACAAAGCCGGGTAGATGAATCCGCTGCCGAACCGTTTCGGGCAGGGTGTGGATGGCGTCCAGCATCTCCTGCGCCAGCCAGCCGGTGCGCCCGGCCAAAACGAGATGATGGCTGTGTTCTGCGGCCGAGCGAGCAAAGGCCTGCACCAGACGGGTCAGATTTTTGCGTGGTTGCAGGGTTCCCAGATAGAGCAGATAAGGGCGGGGCAACTGGTAACGCGCCAGGGCAGCGGCAATCAGCGGCTCGGCCGGCCGGGCCAGCGTGGAATCGACGCCGGGGTAAACGACGCGCACAACGGCCGGCGGGATGGCGTAGAAGCGGATCAGGTCGGCGCGAGTGGCTGCCGAGTCTGCCAGCGTGAGACGAGCGCGATGGGCGTTGTGGCGCGTGCTCCATTGCAGGTAGAGACGCTGAAAGCGAGGGTGAGCGGCGGGAAAGTGGTGATAGCCCAGGTCGTGAACGGTGGCGACGCTGGCCCCCCGGTAGGTGAGAGGAATGACATGGGCCGGGGTGAAAAAGAGGGTCGGCGGCCGGCGGTGCAGTTCTGCCGCCAGACGTAGATGTGTCCACAGGCGGGGCCAGGGCAGATACACGGCATGATGGGGCGGTGGCAGGGTGAAAGGGTGGGGTGCGTCATGCGGTAGATTGAAATAGAGACGCACAGTGTGGCCGCGTGCACTGGCCAGAGGTAAGAGATGGTGAATCAGATGGAAGGCGTACCCTTCAACGCCGGTGCGGTGGGCGGTGACAGCCCGACTGGCGTCAATGCCGATCAACATGGCCGACAGGGGCCTAACGGTCGCGCACCGTCAGGAAAAGATCGGCTATCCACCCCTCCTCACCGCCGGCCGTGCGCACTTTGATCCAGGTGTAGCCATCCAGATCAATCGGGGGTTCATTGTCGAGCAGGGTCACAAAAGCCCCATCATCCAGAATAAGAAGGGTTTCAGAACCTACCCCCGGCCCGGCGCGCAGGTAAGCGCCGCTGCCGCCTGTTCCCTCAATGACACCACGCCGAATGATGGGCGTGGGGGTGGGCGTTGGCTGATTGGGGTCGGGTGTGGCGGTTGCGGTGGCTGTGGGCGGAAAGATTTCCACAAACAGGGTAGGGGTGGCGGTGGGGTCGCCGGAGAGTAGACCATCGGCCGGCGGTTCAGCGGCCGGCAGGGCGCTTTGGTAGGTATAGACCAGCAGGGCGATGGCGACGATGAAGAGAAAGACGCCCGCCAGGAGGGTGAAGCTGGCGCGCCGCAACGCCGTTTCTCGTTCCATGGAGTAGAAACGTGCGCCGCCACGTCGAATACCGCGATAGGCGTTGATGGAGATGATCACCGCCACCAGCGCCAGCAGAATGGGAATGATGAGATCACTCATGCAGCTTGCCCCAGGGCGGCGAGCAACCAGGCGTCGGAGATGGGGCCGGCGCGTAACAGGCGGGGGGTGGGGCCAGTGAGATCGAGGACAGTAGACGGAATACCCCCCGGGGCGCGCCCGCCATCCACCACCGCCGCTGCCCAGCCTTCCAGAGATGTCAGGGCTTCTGCGGCGGTGACGGCCGGCGCTTCCCCGGAGCGGTTGGCGCTGCTGGCAGCTACGGCCCCGCCGGCAGCGCGAATGATAGCCTGGGCCACGGGGTGGTCAGGGATGCGCACCGCAATGCCGGCGTTGGAAGAGATGACGTCCGGCAGGCCGGAATGGCGCGGTAAGACCAGGGTCAGCGCCCCCGGCCAGAAACGTTCCAACACCGGCTCCAACCACGCCTGCATGGCGGTCGGCAAGGGGGCGGTAACTTGCGCCAGGGCCTGACGCCCAGCCAGCAAAATGGGGATGCCTTTGTCGCTTGGTCGGCCTTTGGCCTGGTAGAGGCGTTCGATGGCGGCGGGATCAAAGGGATTAACGCCGATGCCATAAACCGTATCGGTGGGGAAAATGACTAGCTTCCCTTGACGCAACAGGTCGGCAGCGGTGATAAGGGCGGCGGGATCGGAGGCTTGCAGGTGTTGTGTGGCTGCTAGCATGACGCCTTCCATTCGATATGCACGATCCGCTCCCGGCCGGCCAGGTCGCGGTGACAGGTCGCCTGAGCATCTGGTAGCAACTGGCGCGCCAGAGCAGTCACAGCAGCGCCTTGTTGCCACCCAATTTCCAAAAAGATCGCGCCCGGACGGCGCACTTGGGAACGGGCCTGGGATAACAGATCGCGGATCAACATCAATCCATCGGCGCCGGCCGCCAGGGCCAGGCGCGGTTCATACCATTTTACCCCATCGTCCAGTTGCGTCCACTCATCGTCACTGACGTAAGGTAGATTGGCAACAATGAGGTCAACGGGTTCCGCCAACGGCTCCAGCAGAGACCCCTGGTGGAAGGCGACAGGGGCGTGGTGTTCCTGGGCGTTGCGGCCGGCGATAGCCAGAGCGGCCGGCGAAATATCCACCGCCAACACCTGACAATCGGGCAGCGCCAGCGCCAGCGAGACAGCTATGCAGCCGCTGCCTGTGCCCACATCCACGATGCGCAAGGGGCCGCGTCCTTGCGCCCAGCGGATGACGTGCTCCACCAGCTCTTCGGTTTCGGGGCGGGGAATCAGCACCGCTGGGGTGACAATAAAGCGCCCATGGCGGAAAGGCCAGCGTCCAATGAGGTAGGGAATGGGCTCGCGCCGGCCGGCGCGTTCTACGAGGGTTTGAAACAGCTCGCTTTCGGCCGGGGTCAACTGCGCCTCCCCATGAGCCAGCAAATAGCTGGTTTCCACCCCCAGAACATGGGCTAACAACAGCCGGGCATCCAACTCCGGCGTAGGCGAGGCGGTCAACTGGCGGCGTCCCCAGGTCAGGGCTTCATCAAGCTGCATAGCCGGTCAGGCGATGAACAAAAAGCCCTGAGCGGGTCTGGCGAACCCGCTCAGGACAAGTGGAACATGGTTGCAACCGGGCGGGTTAAGCCACCGGTTCCAGGGTGGGGATGAGTCCATGCGCCTCCAGGTAGACGATAACACGGATGGCGCTTTCTTCCACTGTTTCCTGGTCGGTGCGCAGATGGAGATCGGGCGCGGCCGGGGCTTCAAACGGATCGGAGATGCCGGTGAAGTTGGGGATGAGGCCGGCGATGGCTTTTTTGTAGAGTCCCTTGACATCCCGATCCATCACCACTTGCAGCGGGGCATCCACAAAGACCTCGATGAAGTTGGTGGTGTTGGCGCGAACATAGTTGCGCACTTCTTGATAGGGGGAGATGAAGGAGCAGACGCAGCCCACACCGTTGCGCGACAGTAGTTTGGCGACGAAGGTGACGCGCTCGATATTTTTACGGCGGTCTTCTTCCGAAAAACCGAGGTCGCGGGTCAGGCTTTCGCGCACAATATCGCCATCTAGCCGTTCAAAGCGAACGCCGCGCGCTTTCAGGTGGGGTTCCATGGCCAGGGCGATGGTTGTTTTGCCGGCCCCCGATAGGCCAGTCATCCACACGACAAATCCTTGATGTTCAGACATGCAATCCTCTTCGTTTCAAACTCGCCTCGCAGGGGAGGAGACGAGAGCTTTTAAGTTTAATCGGCGCGGTTGCGGTAGAGAACCGGGTCGGCCACCGCTGCCATGCGCGCCACATCTAACTGTCCCCCCAGGAAGGCGTTGATTTGGGGCAACTGGCTCCAGGGATCGCGCACCAGGGCGCTGTAATCCACATCCAGGTAGGTCAGATTGGCCTGTTTTTGCATCCAGGCCTCCACCTGACGGACATGTTTGGTGAACAGATCTTTCATCTTGTTGTCGTCCACGGCCTGTTTTTCCTGACGCCGCTCCAACATTTTAGCCTGTGACGCCAGCACCTCATCCAGGTCGCGACGCATGAAGAGCACGCGATAGGTGTAGGCAGGAGGCAGGTGAACAAGCAGGGCGGAAATGATCTTGACGCTTTTGCCCAGAGCGTCGGGCAACCAGGCAGTATCCCCTTTATCGAGCTTTTTAACGCGCTCGAACTCGTAATATCCTTTGGGGTTGTCGGTGTCGGCCACGCGTAACCCGTCGGTGATAGGGGGGATGCCGCCAGCGTCCAACATCTTCATCATCATGGAGGTGCCGGAACGAGGCAGACCGGATACCACGGTGATAAAGGCGGCCTCTGGTTTGCGCCCCAACAGCTTATGCAGCATGTTGCCCATTCTCGCCTTTGAGCGCTGGTTCGTCCACCCGTACAAAACCATGCTCGATCAAATAGTCTAAAATCAAACGGGCGTTGACTTCGGGGGTGTTTCGCACGGTGTCGAGCACCAGTTCCGGGTTCAACGGTTTTTCATAGGGGTCGTCGATGCCGGTGAAACCTTTGATCTCGCCCCGGCGGGCGCGGGCGTACAATCCCTGATGATCCCGGCTTTCACACACTTCCAGAGGGGTATCGACGAACACCTCCACAAAGCGGTCACTGCCCACCATGTTGCGCACATCGTTGCGGGCAGCGCGGTAGGGGCTGATGGAGGAAACGAGCACGAGGCCGCCGTGGCGCGCAATTTCGGAAGCCACATATCCCATGCGCAGCATGTTGGTGGTGCGATCATCACGGCTGAAGCCCAATCCTTCGGAAAAGTGGGTGCGCACCACATTGCCATCCAACAGGGTCACCTGCCGGCCGTGTTCCAGCAGCAAGGTGGTCAGGACATTGGCGTTGGTGGATTTGCCAGAGCCGCTCAGGCCGGTGAACCAGATGCACACCCCCTGACGGAAGCGGGGGGGATAGGTTTCACCCAGGATTTCAGCCACCTCGGTGCGGGTGAACCACTCCGGTAGTCGCAGCCCTTTTTGCAGGTAATTTTCACGCACCTGGGTGCCGGAAATGTTGGCCGTCTGGATGCCGGGCTGAAGGTGGTCTTCCTCCTCGTAGCGGTTTTCTTGGGGTAGGTAAACCAACATCTTGAAGGGCACCATTTTAACGCCCAGTTCCGCTTCATATTGCACCACCAGTTCCTGGGCGTCGTAGGGGCCATAGAAGGGTTTGCCGCTGGAGTCGTTGCCAGGGCCGGCGTGGTCGCGCCCCACAATGAAATGGTTAGCGCCGTAGTTGCGGCGGATGATGGCGTGCCATACCGCTTCGCGAGGGCCGGCCATGCGCATCGCCAGGGGCAGCAGCGAGAGCAAAATGCGGTCGGGGTCGTAATAGCGGCCGGCCAGCGCCTTGTAGGTGCGGACGCGGGTGTAATGATCGACATCCCCCGGCTTGGTCATGCCCACCGAAGGGTGTAACAACAGAACGCCATCCACTTCGGAGATGGCCCGCTTGGTCAATTCTTCATGCACGCGGTGCATGGGGTTGCGCGTTTGAAAGGCGACCACGTTGCTATGCCCCATCTGCTCCAGGGCGGCGCGCACCTGGCGGGGCGTCAGACGCAAATCGCGAAAGTCGTAATTCTTGGGTAGCTGCAATACTTCCAGCGGGCCGGAGATGAAGGTCTTGCCCCAGCGGTGCATTTCGGCCACCAGCGGATGGCGCACATCAAATTTACCGAACACCTTTTCCGAAACTTCCTGCAGATCCCAGGTGTACTTTTCTGCGATGGTCATGATCGCCAGGGGTTCATTGCGCTCGTCGCGCAGGGCCACCGGCTGGCCGATCTCCAGGTGGTCGGCGTTGTGGACGGGCAGAGTGATGGGAATGGGGAAGAGATACCCATTGCTCAGGCGCATGGTGTCCATGACGCTCTGATAATCTGCCTGGCCCATGAAGCGGTCCAGGGGAGAGAATGCGCCCACAGCCAGCAACTCCAGATCACAGGCAGAACGGGCCGAGAGACTGACAGGTGTCAGGGTGTTGGCATAGGTGATGCGCTCAAACAGGCGTTCGGCCGGGACCATCAGGTCAACCAATTTACCGCCATAAGGCGCAATTAAACGAGTGGTACTGTCAACAGCTATCAACTCAAACTCCTTACAAATACGCTGTAGGCGCGTATCCCTCCAACCCGGCCGGCGCACAGCTGGCGTGAGCGGGTGTAACGGGGTGTCCTGAATATCTTTTGGGTTGTGTTTGGCATTGGCCGATCACAAGGAGTCCAGGCGGCCCAAAACCGCGCCGCCGCCAACGCGCCCTGTATTGTACTCTCTTTCACAAAGTATGCCAGAGGGGCGGGGATAAGCAGGGCCGTTAGGGTTGGGGAATGAGTGAAGGCTTAAGGCAAAGTGGTGATGAGTTGGCCTAAGTCCAGGGTCTGACCAGCCTCCAACGTGATGAGGCGAATCTCACCGCTCTCGTCCTGAATGGGGAACTCAGCGTAGCCAACATCGACCACCAGGCCATAGGTGCCGGGGGGGATGTCTTGAAAGATAAAGATACCGGTAGGGAAAAGTTGGGCGCGGGGTTGGTCGTCACCGCTGGCAAGAAAAGCTGGCTCGCCAGCGTCGGTATAGAGCACTTTAGCCAGGATGAGGGCTACAGGTTCCAGCGGAACAAAGCCAGCTCCTACAATTTCTTGTACCAGCACGCCGCCCATCACGGCCGCCTCACCGGCCGCCGCAGGCAGATCGCGTTCAGGATTGGGGGGGGTGGTGGAGAGGTTATCCGGCAGATTGGGTGCCGCGGCCGGGTAGCCGGGTGTCAGGTTGGTTGGGGCCGGGTAGCCGACCACCGGTGTCCCTGGCCCAGGATAGCTGTCGGGAGCAGTGGGGCCGGCCGTCAGGGTGGAGGGTAGAGTGGGAGCGGGAGCCGGGCCACAGCCGGCCGCCAGCAACCCCAACAGGCAAAGACCAACCAGATAAACTGCCAGATGGTACATGGGTGACTTACGCATAGGGGTACAATAAGCAAGGAGCTACCTCCTGCGAGGTAGCTCCTCATCTTGTTGGCGGGCCGGGTTATCAGCTAAAAGGGATAATCAGCGCCGTCAAGAGTTTTCAGAGCTTCCCTACGGGTCGCTCAACTTATTTGTTGAAGGCCTCGTAGGTCAGGGTCGAGTCGCCCGTGCCGCCGGTCTTGGCCTGGTTGACCACGCCCAACAGCAAGCCGCCGCCGGTGGCTGTGCAGGTGGCCGAGCCAACGTAACCGCCGGGGGTGTTGGCCGGGAAGCCGCTGCTCAGTTGCACCACGTTCATGGCCTCGTTCGTGTCCAGGGTTTGGGTATCATCGAAGGAGGAGGCCAGCCCAGAGTAGGAGCAAGTCACGGTGGAGTTTGTGCCCACATTCATGACGTTGTAACCCGTCCAGATGCTGTAGGCATCCATGATCAGGGGCATGACCAGCTCGGCCGTCGCTGTACCGGGGTCAAAAGAGTTGTAAGCGCTACCACGATCCACAAAGTTGGTCTGGTTCACGATGCCTACCAGGGGTTGGTCGGTGGTGTTGCCGGTGACCTCGGCGGAACCCACGAAGTATTCCCCAAAGTTGCAGGTGGAGCTGGTAGAACCGCTCAACGAGAAGGCGTAGAGGGTAAAGGTGGCCGAAGCGCCTGAGGAGATGGTCTTGGTCTCGGTGCACTCTGTGCCATTGCCGCCGCCGGGGGCCGGCCGGTAGGTGACCGTGACGCTGGTGGAGCTATCGCCCTGATTTTGAATTTGCATACCGGTGTGGAAGCCGAAAACGTTGGCCGAGATCAGGGGGAAGACCGGGTTGGGGCTGCCGCTGGTGAAGCCATTGTAGGCAAACAAACCGTTGGAGGCCACCTGCAACACCGTGGCCACAATCGAGCCGCCGGTGGCGGAGACCGTTGCCGCACCGACATAACCGTCGGACAGACAGCTATTGACCGCCTGATCGAAGCGATAGGCTGCGCCGGGCTGGATGGTGGCGGTTTCGGAGCAGGTCGTGCCGGAATAGGTCACAGTCACATCCACCGCGCTGGTGGTGTCCGTGTTCTGCACGTTGAACCAGGTATCGATGCCGAAGTTGTTCTTGTTGATTAAGGGCAAAGAGACCGTTTCCGCGCCTTCGGTGAACCCGCTGTAGCTGGAGCCTTGTGTGGTGTCGCCAATGACGTTGGCAATGGCGGCAATTTCACGGTCGGCTGAAATGACGACCGAACCGTCGAAGCCAGCACTAACCGTCAAGGGATAATAGGTGGTGGACGAGCCAGCGCCGATGACGTCGTTCAACGTCTGCTCAATCGTGCCATCTTGGTTGTAGAAAATGATTTCAACTGTCGCTGCCTGCGCCTCATCCAGGTTTTGCACCTGGAAGCCGGAATCATAGGAACCGATGGTTGAGGCCAGGGTTGGCTGCGGCAGCAGGAGCATGCCTGCCAGAAGCAAAGCCGCGAGGAATACAAGTTTCTTCATGGGTGTCCTCCAAAAGTCAATCTACATCTTTATTGGGCATCATGTGCAGCCAAGTATACGGGGAGTAACGAGCCATAACAATACTCCAAACGGGTTATTTATAGGCGATTCTCAGATGAGTAGGGTGTTTACAGCCTCAGAGAGAGAAGCGAGGTAATGAGCTCCCCTGAAAGCCAGATGAGACGGATGGTGACGGCAATCACCAGGGCAACGGGGCCGGGCATTACCAGCGTGAGGAGTAGTGCCAATGAGATTTCGCGCAGGCCGAAGATCGAAATGGTGATGAAACCTGCCAGCGAGACCACGCCTGCCAGCGACCATATCCCAACGATCATGATGAAATGGTTAAGAGGCAGGGGATAAAACAGGTTGATAATACTGAACAACACGCCACCGCCCAGCACCCAGGTGAGAATATAGACTCCTAACCACAAGATGGTATCACGCCAGGAGAGAGCCAGGATGTCTTGTTCTGGGCTAACTTTGCGCCATAGCCAACCCAACACACGGGGATGGACGAGCAACAGCGCTAGAGGGATCAAGAGCACGCCAAGCAGGGGTTCTTGTTCCAGGAGGGAAATCTGGCTTTGGCTGCGCAGCGCCGGTTGCCAAAAGGGCAGGGTCAAGAGGGTGGCGGCGACGCCAGAGAGAATGAAAAAGGCGAGTTCCAGGCCGCTCAAGAGTGAGGTGCTGGTTTTGCTCACTCCTTCGGCCTGGTAGAGCAAAGCGCGACTGGCGATGTACCAGACGGAGCCGGGGATGCGGCGGGCCAGATTGGCGTAGAGATAAATTTTGATGCTTTGGCGCAGGTTGTGATAGTTAGCCAGCCGGGCCACCAGCAGATGCCAGGCCCACAGGGCCAGGAAGAAATCGAGGCCAAAGAAGATCAGGGCGTAGAGCAAATAGACGGGGCGAAGTTGCCAGTTGTAGCCAGACAGGAGGTCCCAGTTGCCCCAAATGACGCGGGCGATGACGGCCAGCGAGAGCAGCACAAAGAGAGTGGTGAGCGCTGGCCGACGCCAGCCGCTTGTGAGATACCGCCCCCAGCGAGAGGGGCGGCTTTCGGGCCCCAACCAGATCAAGGGCAACCAGGGTCGCCGGCCGCCATCAGGCGGCGGGAGTTGTTCCGGCGAAGGAGCGTCGGTCATAGAGCCACAGCCAGTACGAGCATATCGTCGTTCATCACAATCTGACGGCCGGCACGCAACAACAATTTGGCGTGATGGATCATGCCGCTGCGGGTGGCGATCTGCCAATGGGTGAGCGTTGGCCAGCGTTGGGTAATCGGCTTGTACAGCCCCAGGATGAGCGCGCGCCCCACTACCACCCGCCCAAACTGTAAGAGATAGTTGCGCCACTCGGCCGGCCGGCTGCCATCGGCGGTGTGGATGCCGCCGCTGTAGACGACGCGAAAGCCGTTTTGTTCCAGCAAGGCGCGTAGCGTGGCGCGGGTGAAGTAGGTCAGATGGCCGACTGGGTTGAGATAACGCCAGCGCGCCCCATAGAGACGGGCAAAGAAGTTGCCGATGTCATGGGTGCTGATGGCGATGATCCCACCGGGGCGCAGCAGGTGGTGCATAGCCCGCACCAGGTGGGCAGGATCGGGGTGGTGTTCGATGACATCGAAGGCGGTGGTGTAATCGAGGCTGTGGGGAGCGAGGGGAAGGGTTTCAATTTCGCCGTCGTAAACGGTGAGCTGATGCGTCTGGCGGGCGTAGCTGATGAAATAAGGGGCCACTTCTTGCCCCAACACGTCGAAGCCGGCGGCACGCGCCTCCACCAAAAAGGAGCCAGCCCCACAACCGACATCCAGCAGCCGGCCGGGCGGGCCAAAGCGTTGTATAACCGCCAGGAAGCGCTGCCAGGTGGGGCGCTGCAAGTCGGCATTGGCGATGAACCAATCCTGCACATACTGAGCATCCCAGGGATTGGCAAAGCGATAATACGCCTCCAGGGCGGCCGCGTCGGGGCGGGGGTTGGCGTAGACCAGACCGCAGCGCCGGCATTGCACAATCGGCCAGCTATCGCGCCCATAGACGCCGCGCTGGTCGGGACGCACGGCAATATCGTAGCGTTGGCGGGCGTCGTCGGCCCCGCATAGATTGCAAGAGACGTAAGCCACCCCATGGGTAGGGGGCAGAGTGGCGTCAGGCATAGGGCAGTTGGGCAAAACAGGTTTGATTGGTGGTCTGATTAAAATGCTCTCCCAGTCGGTACAGCGGCCAGGTCAGCAGCCGTAGGGGCCAGTTGTAAGCCGCACGCAAGAGAGGCCGCGCATAGCGGTCGGGAAGGCCGCGCTCGTGGCTCCAATAAGTCAGGCTGAGCAGTGTGACGCGCCAGCGCCCGCTGAAATTGTCGAACAGAATGCGCTCAAAGCCGGCGCGTTGCAAATAGGCGCGCAGAACAGATGGCGGGAAGAGATGCAGGTGGCGTGGTCGATCCCAACCCGCCCAATAAGGCCCAAAGAGGCGCGCTTCCAGGCCGGCCGGATTGGGTGTACTGATGACGACCCAGCCGCCTGGTTTCAAGAGTCGCCGAATAACATTTAGCGTGGCGCTGGGGTCCAGAACATGCTCCCACACATCCCACAGCGTGATGACATCCAGGCTGTGGTCGGGCAGGGGCGCTTCCTCCAGGACGCCGGAGTAGACAGTCAGGCCATGCGCCTGACGGGCGTAGCGCGCTGCTGCCGGGTTGAGTTCCACCCCCACCACCTCCCAACCGTAGGCGCGCATGGCGCTGAGAAAAGCGCCCGTGGCGCACCCCACATCTAGTAGCCGGCCGGTTGTCGGCCCATGTTTCATAATCCGGCGGCAGCGCCGATCCTGCCCATGCGCCCGGTCGAGGCGAGCCAGAGGAGAGGTTTCGTCGGCCGGGCTGGGGGTGTACAGCTCGTAGGCGTCGGTCGGGTAAAAGGTGAGCAACTCCTCACGCGTTGGTTGGGGGTTTTGGTAGATCAAGCCGCACACCTGGCACGCCACCAGACGATAATGGCCGGGGCGACGCAAATAGAGGTCAGGCCCCTCGTTGACCAGACGGGTGTTATCCTGCCCGCAAAAGTTACAGCAGGTATGGGGCATGGTTCAGGCCACCCCTCGTCGGCAGAGAAAGATGAAGCAAAAAGCCAGATTCAGGGGGATGAGCGGAGAGAGCAGAAGCCGCCCTAACTCTTTGGGATGGCGCCAGTAGTAACGGCGGTCGGCTGCTGTGCGCGGCCAGGGGCGCTCATATTTCAGAGTGCGCTCGACGTGCAAGCCGTTTTCTTCCAGCAGTTGTTGCCACTCCAACCGGGCAGCGTAGCGCTGGATGGGCTGGTAAGGGTCGATGCTGGTACGCCCCTGCCGAAAAGCAATCCAGATGTTGTTGAGCAGGCTGAAGGTGTTAGGAACCAGCACCAGAGCCCGGCCGGTGGGACGTAGGACCCGCGCCATCTCGCGTACCGCGGCGGGCATATCCAGGTAATGCTCCAGGCTGCCGATGTTGCTGAGGACATCGAAGCTGGCATCCGGGTAGGGCAAGGCCTGGCTGTCGCCTGTGACCAGGCCGGTATCGGGAGCGTAGCGGCGACCAAATTGCACCGCCGGAAAGGCCCAATCCAGGCCGTGGCGCTCCACCTCTGGCGTGGCGACCAGGGCCAGCACCTCCGCTCGACCGCAGGAGATGTCCAGATACCGCTCGCCCGGTTGCAGCGCCAGCAGATGCAAGATGTGCAAGTAAAAAGAGGGTAGCTGGGACAATCCTTCGGCAAGGTAAACATTGTCGTAGGCGGCGCGGCTGGCAGCGTCGGTCTCCGCCTGACGCAGGCGCACTTCAAGCATGATGTGGGCCGGAGGTTGGCGAAGGGTGGACATGTTAGCCGGCCGGCTCCGGGGAGGCCAGGAGGCGACGATAATAAGCCTCCAACTGCGTCGCGACCACCTCCCAATCAAATTGGGTCTCGGCCACATGACGAGCGTGGTGTTCACACGTCTGCCGGATGGCGTCGTCATCCAGCAGCGTTAGGGTGTGGCGTACAAAGTCGGCCGGGTCAGTCGAGGAAAGACATCCAATAGGGCGCTCAGCTTGAAAAAGCACCCGCCAATCTCCCACATCAGTGGCGACAGTGGCCCGTCCGCAAGCCATGTAATCGTTGAGCTTCATCGGCCAGCGCCCTCGATTGGCCTGAGTATCAGTGAGTGGCAGCCACATCACGTCACCGGCCGCCAGGTAGAGATTGAGGCGGCTCTGGTCAAGCGCGCCCGTTTCGTACACCCCAGCTGGGTTGGAGAAATAGCGCCGCCAATCCGTTTTGTGGTGACCGATGAGCAACAGACGAACGTCAGGTCGGGCTGCATGTAACCGGTTGAACAATTGGGCCAGATAGGCCGCGTCGCTGGGAAAAGCCTGACCCAAGTATCCCACCAGGGGTTGGTTGAGGGGCAATCCCAACGCCTGCCGCGCGGCCTGTCGGTCGTGCACTTGAATGCGTTGTGTGTCCACTCCGTTGGGCAACCAGTGAATGGAGGTGGGTAGAACGCCCAGGTCGGCCGCCCGGCGGCGCAACACGTCGTTGATCACGGTGGTTCCGTGCGCCCGGCGGCGGAAATGCTCTTCGTAAAAGGTTTCAACTGGCCCCAGAATGAGCCGGGTCAGTCGGTCGCGCTCTTCAATCAGGCCGCCCCGTCCCAACCAATCGCACCAGTCGAGGACAAGCCGGGCCTGGCTTTGCCTCAGAGTGTAGAGGGCGGGGTGGATGACAACCGGCCGGCTCTCAAAACCGTGGATGAGGTCGAAGCGCCGGCCGCGCAGCCAACGGCAGCGTTGGGCAATATCATACGGGTCCCAACCGGTGCGCAGGCGGCCGGTCAGCCAAGAGGGGGAGAGGATCAGGTGGACGCCTTCCACCTTTTCATTATGTTGCCGCCAGCGTGCTGTCAGCGACGTGGCCATCAGCGTCACCTGATGGCCGCGTGCTGCCAGGGTGCGGGCAAAGCCAAAGGCGCGGTAAAAGGTGCCGCCTCCTTGCCACGGCATGTTGAAGCTGAGGTAGAGCAGGCGCAGTTGGGTGTCGCTCATGATGCAGGGGGGGCCGGCCGGTGCCAATCCTGGATGCCATGCCACAAACCGCGCCAATAGGCCCGTAGAGAGGTGTAACGCTGGGTGCGCCACAGCCGCCAGGTGGTGCGCAGGGCGCTGCCGCTGCGCCAGAACAGAATCAGCGGCGTCTGACGCCAGGCGGCATTGCGAGTGAAATAGCGCACACTGGAGCGCGCCATCCAATATCGCTCACGCGGCGAATCGCGGCCGCCGGCGCTGACAG
The DNA here is from genome assembly GCA_034435495.1 of Anaerolineae bacterium. Lineage (GTDB taxonomy): Bacteria > Chloroflexota > Anaerolineae > Promineifilales > Promineifilaceae > DAOTXO01. Next base: position 10,611 of record DAOTXO010000047.1, on the reverse strand, counting down.
ACACCCCATGCCACATGCGCGCCTGGGTTGCCGCCAGCGAGCGCCAGCCGGCGCGATGGGCACGCAAACTGAGGTCAGCGTCTTCGTAGTAGAGAAAAAAGCCCTCGTCGAACAGCCCCACCTCTTCCAGCGCAGCGCGCGCCATCAGAGTGGCCCCGCCGGGGGTGAAATGGCGCGGTAGAACGGAGGGAAGTTGTCCTTCGTCCAGAACCCCACGGGCATCGGCCGTTTTCTCCAGCGTCCAGGGGTGGATGTGGCCGCCAATTGACCAGATGCGTCGGCGGTCGTCGCTGTAGTAAACGACGCCAGTGATGAAGGCGACATCGGGGGCAATGTGGCGCGCCATCTCCGCCACACAGTCAGGGTCTAACTCCAGGTCATTGTTGAGGGCTAGAATATAATCCGCCCCGGCCGCCAGGGCATGACGCAGCCCCACATTCATGCCACCGGCAAAGCCCCGGTTTTCAGCATTAGCCAGAATCTCGACGTCGGGGCAGGCCGCACGCAGGCGGGCTATGGAGTCATCCCCTGAGCCATTGTCTACCACAACGAGGCGTAGGGCGGGGTAAGTTTGCACCTGCAAGGAGCGCAGGCACATCATGGTTTCCTCTGCGCCGTTCCAGTTCAAGACGACGGCGTAAATCAGAGGGTTAGGGTTGGCTGACAACATAGGGCTTAGTTTACCGAAGCACGCCGGTCTCTGGCAAGTTGTGGAATAGGGTTGGGGTGTTCTATAATGTGGCGCGCCGGCCGCATTTGGTTTGGTCTGGAAGCTGGCGGCGATTAAGGATGACATGATGCGTGTTTTGGTGTTGGGTGGTCAGGGTATGTTGGGGCACAAACTGGTGCAAACGCTCCAGCCGCGCTGGGAGGTGTATGCCACCTTTCGCCGGCCGGGGGTGTGGATGCGCTTTCCCATGTTTCAGGTCACGCCGGAGCGCTGGCTGAGCGGTGTGGAGGTGCACGCCTTTGAGAGCGTCATACGCGCAATCGCCCAGGTGCGCCCTCAGGTGGTCATCAATTGCATTGGCATTATCAAACAGCTGGCAGAGGCCCAGGACCCTATTCTGAGTCTGGAGGTGAACGCTCTGTTTCCTCACCGCCTGGCGGCGCTGTGCGCAGCGGCCGGGGCGCGTCTGATCCACATTAGCACCGACTGCGTTTTCAGCGGTCGGCAAGGCAACTATCAGGAAACGGACAACCCCGATCCGGTTGATCTCTATGGGCGCAGTAAACTGTTGGGGGAAGTGACAGCCCCCCCCCATCTGACCTTGCGCACTTCCATCATTGGGCGGGACTTTGTGAACAATACGGGCCTGGTGGAGTGGTTCCTCAGTCAGCGTAGTGGGCAGGTATTTGGTTACCAGCGGGCCATTTACTCTGGCCTGACGACGCTGGTCCTGACGCGTTTGATTGAGACATTGCTGGCGCAACACGCTGATTTGAGTGGCCTGTACCATGTTGCCAGCGCACCCATAGACAAATTTAACCTATTGCGCCAGATTCGCGACGCCGCCCAGCTGCCGATTGAGCTGGTGCAAGCTACCAGCCCGGTGTGCGACCGCAGTCTCAAGGCGGATCGGCTGCGGGCAGCCACGGGCTATGTGGCCCCGTCGTGGGAGACGATGATCGCGGAGATGGTAGCGGAATTTCCCTTGTACGAGGCGTGGAGACAACAACATGGCATTTCTGGAAGGTAAAAGGGTCTTGATCACGGGGGGCACTGGTTCGTTGGGTCAGGTGTTGACGCGCCGGTTGCTGTTCCGGGCCGAAGTCCGGCCGGCGCGCATCACTATTCTTTCGCGTGATGAGGCCAAGCAACATGCTATGCGCGTGAGTTATGTGCGTGAGCTGGCGGCTCGCAGCGGCGAATCTGAGGCCGCTTTACAGGCGCGGCTGGCATTTCAGTTGGGGGATGTGCGGGACTATCGGCGTGTCAGTCTGGCGCTGCGCGAGGTGGATGTGGTTTTCAATGCCGCTGCCCTGAAGCAGGTTCCCACCTGCGAATATGCCCCCTGGGAAGCGGTGCAGACCAATATCCAGGGAGTGGTCAATCTGGTGCAGGCGATTCGGGAACACCGACTGCCGGTGGAAGCAGTGGTGGGCATTTCGACCGACAAGGCGTGCAAGCCAGTCAACGTCATGGGTATGACCAAAGCCATTCAAGAGCGTGTTTTGATCGAAGCCAATCTGGGCGCGCCGACAACCCGTTTTGTTTGTGTGCGCTATGGTAATGTGTTGGCCTCACGTGGGTCGGTTATTCCCCTTTTCCGTGAGCAAATCCGCGCCGGCGGCCCACTGACCCTTACCACGGAGGCTATGACGCGCTTTCTGCTCAGCCTTAATCAGGCGGTGGACACCGTTTTTGCTGCTTTGGCGGAGGCCCGGCCGGGTGAGACCTATATTCCGCGGGTCCCTTCCGCTCGCGTGGTGGATATTGCCGCCGCCTTGATCGGCAACCGCTCTATTGCCACCCAGATTATCGGTATTCGGCCAGGGGAAAAGACGCACGAGATTCTCATCTCCGAAGAAGAGGTGTATCGCACCACGGCCCGGGGCGACTACTATGTCATTGAGCCCGCACTGGCAGAGTTGCGCGACGCCCAGGATTTCACCCCGGCCCTGACCAAAGAGTACAGTTCAGCTGATAACTTGATGGACGTGGCAGCTGTCAGCCAGCTATTAACCAGCCACGGGTTGTTGGATATGACAACCGAGCCTGGATTGGAACTTCTGGCCTGACCGATGGCCCCTGGCCTGCCCGGCGGCGCGGCTGCTTATTTGTTGCGCTGTGAGCAGAGGGTACGCAGCGCCGCCAGGGTGGTCGCGCCAATGGCAGAGATGGTGTTGGCGGCTTGAAAGCGGTGATACCCTGCCTGGGCCAGATGTTGGCGCAACATCGGATCGGCCGCCAGCGTAAGCAGCCCCTGCGCCAGGGCGTGGGGGTCTTCCCGCGCTACCAGGTAAAGATGTTGTCCGTGGGTCAGGCTGGCGCGCACTGTTTCCGAGTCGCCGGTGATGACCGGGCGTTGCATGGCTAACCCCTCCCAAATCTTGTTTTGAATGGTGCAGCGGGATTGTTGAGTGTTGCCAAAGACGCCCAGGCAGATGTGAGCGCGGGCAATTTCGTCGGGTAGGGCAGCGCTGTCGAGCCAGCCGTGAAAATGAACGTTGGTCAATCCTAACTCAGCCGCCAATTGTTCGGCCGCCGGCCGCTCCTGTCCATCCCCATACAGGTCGAACTGAATCTCTGGATGATCACCTAGAAGGGCCGCCGCTTGCAATAGCGTTGGGATACCGTGCAAGGGGATGAAGGTACCGTAGTAGAGAACGCGAATGCGGCCGGCCGGTGGCTGGAGGTGGGGGCGCGGGAAGAAAAGGCGATCATCTACTCCCAGGGGGACAAGGGTGAAGCGCTCCAGAGGCAGGCCGTATTGAGCGGCGTAGTAGTCACGATACTCCTGAGTGTCGGCAATCAGGAGATCGGGTAGGTGCAGCCCTGCTTTTTCTAGCCAGTAAATGAGCCGGCCGGTGGTCGGGCTGAGGCGTGTCAGGCCCCGCTCCTCAGCGATGAGATGGAGCGACATCAAAATGTCGAGCGCCAGGGGGACGCCACGCCAGCGGCTGAGCAACCACCCCAGGTAGACATCGAACTGCCCTGGATACCCCACAAGCATGACATCGTAGGGAGGAGTACGTCGGTGGGCGCGCAGGAGTTGCCAATAGGCGCGAACCACCCGTAGCCAGAAGCGAGGATGACGCCAGCCGCCAGCGGCCTGGGCTACCCGATCCGGCACACCCTGCCAGAGTTGAGCATGGCATTCATAGACCGTAGCTCCCTGGGCGCGCAGGCCGGCGATCATCACCTGGTTGCGCACATAGTGGGCGCGATAAGTGCCGAAAAAGCAGATGCGCAGAGAAGAAAGGGGTTGGTGGGTCACGGGGCGTCCATTACAATAGAGCCGTGATTGGGGCGGGTCTCGAACATGTTTGGACGACGACCGCCCACAGGGAAATTATTCATGATTCTCATCACCGGCGCAACTGGTTTTGTTGGTTCAGCTTTGACGCGCCAGCTGCAGATGCGGCAGGTTCCCTTTCGCGCGTATACCGGCCGGCTGAATGACACCTTGCAGCTGCGGGAGCAGCTGGCCGGTGTGACGGTGGTGGTACATCTGGCGACGGCTGAGGGCCGGGGGAGCGCCCGCCAGCTGGAAAAGGTGGATGTTTTTGGGGCGGAACAGCTGGCGCGGGCGGCGCGCTTTCATCATGTGCAACACCTGGTGATTATGAGCCGCATCCATGCCAACCACAATGCTATCTATCCTGCCTTGCGTGCTAAAGGGCGGTTGGAGCGTATGGCGAGCTTGAGCGGGGTGCCGTATACCCTGGTGCGCAGTGGGGTGTTGTTTGGGCGTCAGGATCATTTCACCAATTTGATCGCGGGACTGGCGCTGTGGACATGGCCCTTTGTCTGGCTGCCGGCCGGTGGGCGGACGCCTCTGCAACCGCTGTGGGTGGAGGACCTGGCGCGCTGTCTGGGACAAATTGTGGGGCAGCCAGCCTTTTTTAACCAGACAGTGACGCTGGCGGGGGAGGAACGATTTCAATACCGGGGGGTGGTGCGACTCATTCTGGAGGCGTTGCAGGTGCGCCGCCGGCCGTTGCGCCTTCACCCTCAGCTGCTCTATCAGATAAGTCGGGTGCTGTTCGGCTGGCAGCGCCGGCCGTTGGTGACGCGTTTTTTCCTCGATCAGCTGGCGGTGGGGGAGGTGGCCCCCCTGGACTGTGTAGCGCAGCAGTTTGGCTTTCGGCCGGCCCGTTTGGGGCAGCATCTCAGCCATTTGCGCCGGCCGGGCCTGCGCTGGAATTTCTGGCATCCACCGATGTGAGTCGCGCCCCATTCGCCAATCTTTCCCAACCCTTCTACAATTGGCTGCGTTGCGTCGGCGTATCGACCCGTCGGCGGGACAATCAGCCGGGGCGCAACGCGCCCCTATGCCGGAGTAGGAGCGTATGCGTATTTTGATCACCGGATCGAGCGGCCAGATTGGGACAAATCTGGGCCTGGCTTTGCAGGCCCAGGGACATTACGTTTTTGGCGTGGATAAGCGCCCCAATATCTGGACGCAGGAGATTGTTACACTGCTGCAAGATTTGAGTGTGCCCTACCGTGACTTTACGGCCGGCATTGGTGGCGTGGAGTATCCGGCCAATCTGGATGCCGTTATCCACCTGGCGGCGCACGCCAAGGTGCACGAGCTGGTGCAACAACCCCATCGGGCGCTGGAAAACATCAGCATGACCTTCAACGTGTTGGAGTTTTGCCGCCTGAACGGCTTACCCCTTATCTTCAGCAGCTCGCGCGAAGTGTACGGGGATATTCACCGCTATATCACTGAGGAGTCCTACGCCGATTTCGCCTTCACCGAAAGCCCTTACTCCGCCAGCAAAATTTCTGGCGAGGCGCTCATTTACGCTTACGCCCAATGTTATGGCCTGCGCTACCTGGTGTTTCGCTTTAGCAACGTGTACGGGCGCTACGACAATGACATCGAGCGTATGGAGCGGGTCATCCCTCTGTTCATTCGTCGCATCAGTCAGCGACAGCCGATTGTGGTGTATGGTGAGAACAAGGTTTTGGATTTTACCTATGTGGATGATTGTGTTCAGGGGGTGATGGTTGGGTTGGAGCGGCTGGTCAGGAGGGAGATTCAAAACCATACCATCAACCTGGCCTATGGGCAGGGGAACAGCCTGGTGACGATGGCGCGCTACATCAGTGAGGCGTTGGGGGTGGAGGCTGACCTGAGTGTGGAGCCGTCGCGGGTGGGGGAGGTGACCCACTACGTGGCGAATATTGGCAAGGCGCGGGCCCTGCTGGATTACACCCCACAAATGCCCCTGCGGGAAGGTATTCAACGCGCCGTGGCGTGGTCGACTGCCTGGTGGGCGCAACATGGGACGGCGTGAACTGATGAGGTCGATCTGGCTGTCCTGGCCGGGCTGGTTGTGGCCGGTGTTAGCCCTGGCGTTGATGGTTGCCCTGAGCCTGATTGACCGCCCCCTGCGCACGCCGGCCGCCCCCTGGGGTATTGTCTCGTTGGAGTTTGCCCGCACCCGGCCGCAGACGCAGTCGATTGTGGATAGCTGGAACAGCCAGGCGCAGTTGGCAGCGGCGCTGAGCCTGGGGCTGGATTATCTGTTCATGCCGGCTTACGCTTTGACGCTGGCCGGGTTCAGCCGTTGGGCGGGGCAACAACATAGCCGCACGCGCTGGTTGCGCTGGGGTGAGCGCATCGCCTGGTTGCCTTTGCTTGCTGCTGGCGCGGACGCCCTGGAGAACATCGCCCTGTGGCGAGTGTTGCAAGAGGCACAAGGGGCGGTGTGGCCGGCGCTGGCCTGGGGCTGCGCAACGCTCAAATTTATCTGCCTGCTGACGGCTGGCCTCTTCATCCTGTGGGGGGTGGGGGCAGCCGGCCGGCAACGTTTACGAGGAGTGTAAGGTTATGGTGCGAACGGTATTACACAGTCGGCGGTGGTGGCCTTACCTCTGGCTGGTTGTCCTGGTGATCGGATGTGCGCCGGCCGGCCCTGATCTGGCCGGGACGCCGGTTGTCGCCTCATCGACGCCCCCCCACCTGACCGAGACGGTCGGGCCGTCCCCGACGCCAACACCGGTTAGTCTGGCGACGTCGACGGTCGCGCTCGCCTCCATGACGCCGGAGGCGGCCGCGGCGACTGAGACGACACCCCGCCCGCCCACGGCGCTGCCATCCACAGCGACGCCGACCGCCACCCCTGCCCCGACCCTGGTGTATGGTCGTACTGACGAAGGGGTGTACTTTTATGGCTATCCTGATGCGCCGGTAACGGTCATCGACTACTCCGACTACCTCTGACCAGTATGCAGGCTCTACGTGTTAGGGCTGGCGCAAACGGTGGAGGAGGAGTATGTGGTCACTGGTCAGGTCAAGGCTGTTTTCTGGCCGGTTATCAACCACGGCGATCCCAGCCTGTACGCGACTATGGCCGCGGAGTGCGTTGGACAGCAAGACCCGACTCGCTTCTGGCAGATGCACAGGGCGCTGTTTGAGCGCCAGAGTGAGCTGTGGCGCGCCACACGTGATTTCTTTGTGCAGCAGGCGACGGCGTTGGGGGCGGAGCAGGTCGCCTTTGAGGCGTGCTACGACGACCCGACCACACTGGAGCATGTGCTGGCCCTGGATGCGATGCGCCGTGAGCGGGGCATCTACAGTCAACCCATTTTTGATGTCAATGGGCAGTATAGCGCCGGCAGTAGCCAATTGTTGACTTTGATTCGAGCTGCCTTGCGCCAGACGCCGTGAGCAACAAAAAGGCCAACCCGGTTAGGGTTGGCCGTCAGGGCTGAGATCGGCGAGAGCCGGGTCGCCGCTGCCCGGCTCTCTGTCAAAGGAGGAGAAGAAAAAAGTTTAACTGTCCTCAGTATAAACCCGGCCGCCCTCCTTTGCTGAACGTCCCCCCTACGCAAAATCTACGCCCAACCTACGCTTGTGAAATAATTCACATAATCGATTTCTCTGACCTCCCATAAGCCGCCAGGAGAGGCAGGCCAAAGACGAAGGGAATGGCGATGGCGTAGGTCAGCAGGGGCAGCCCGCCCAACCAGGCCGCCCGCATGTGGCCGTAGATGACGACAGAAAGCTGGCTGGTAAGTAGAAACCAGAACCCCCAGCGCCGCCGGCCGGCCCCGGCCGGGTCGAGCAGCAGCCACGGCCACACCCAGGTGGGATACCAGATGCGGAAGCTAAAGGCGGTGACGATGTAAGCGGTGAAGATATCCGCCAGACTGCGCGCCAGCGGCCGGCCGCGCAGCGCCCATCCTACCAGCCCTAGCCCCACCAGACCGAAGGCTATGGTGAAGCTCTGCACCAGAGGATCGATGGAAAAGGTCATTTGTAGTCCCCTCCCAATCAAAATCAAAAAGACAAGTGGGGAGAAGCTACCCCCGGCCTGGGATTCCGCCAGCAAACGCTCGATCAGTGGTTGAGGAGAGCCGAAAGGCCAGAAGAAGGCCCCGACCACCAGCGCCCCACTAAGCAGGGCCAGACCCGTCAGCCGGCCGCGTGCCGTCAGGTTGGGTTGTTGACGCCACCACGCCAGCAGGTAAAAAGGGAGCGCCAGGGCACCGATCAGCTTGGTCAGGGGCGCAAGCAACAAGATCAACCACCCCAGCCATGGCCGGCGCTCCCCCTGCCAGATGCCCAGCGTCAGCCACAGTAGCATCAAGCTATCGTTGTGGGCGTCCACCACAAACATGAGCAGGAGGGCCGGGTTCCACCACCACAGCACAGCCCGCCCCAGCCGCTCCCCGGCCGGCAGCGTCGCGCCCATCTGCCAGATGACCCAGCCGGTGGCCAGATGGGCCAGCAAGCCGAGAAATTTGAAGCCTATGACGCCGGCTGCCAGCTGCCCACCGGTGACTCCATAGACCCCGGCGCTGACCAACTCCCACACCGGCCCATAGGGTGTGGTCACATCCACCCACTCACCGTACATCGGCAGATAAGGATCGTCGGGAAAGGCGTCAGGTGGTGTGATGAACGGGTTGGCTTGATAATGCACCGTCAGGCGTCCCCGCCCCCAATAGTTGTAAACATCGTTGGCATTGATGGGGTACACCAGCAACAGCGGTGTGCCAAAGAGCAGGGTCAGCCCCATCACGCCGGGCATTGTCCAGCCCTGGCCCTGGCGCGTTATCCGATACGCCAACCAGCACAACCCAAACAGGATTGCTATCAGGCTGGCATAAGCCAGGCCGGCCGGCATTGAAGGCGCAAATTGGCGCACGTCCAGGGATCGGTTACTATTAGGTAAGAACGGGAACCACACTGCCAGCACGGTGTAGCCGAGCGCAAGGCCGGCCGGAATGAGACGTGAAGCAAAGGATGGCATAGGGTGCTGAACCTCTTCAAGCCTGGCCCTAAGTGCAGCGGGCCAATCAACCCTAATTGTGGCGCAATCTGGCCTGGAAAAGCAAACGTGAACGCATGATGCAAGGTGAGGCGAGCGTTGAAATCCTGGTTCATTTTCACTGCGCGGCCTGTCAGCGCTGGTGGTCAATTGGCGACCCGCCGTTGACCCCCCGTGAGTGGTACTGCCCCTGGTGTGGTCAGGTGCAGTGGGTGGCATGGCCGCCAGCGTACCCAATGCCGTCCGATCAAGACACAACCTAGCGGGGAAGGGCCGGTCATGCGCTACGGGCGAATTTTGGGGGCGTTTTTGCTGCGGGATTGGCGTACCGAGGTCAGCTACCGCTTGGCGTTTCTAGGCAGCTTGAGCGGTGTCGTTTTGAACACGGTCACCTTTTACTTTGTCGCGCGCCTGGTGCAAGGCGCGCCGCTGATGTCGCTGTTACCGGAGGCCGGGGGGAATTACTTCGCCTTTGTTTTGATCGGCATTGCCTTTGGGGCCTATTTCGGAGTAGGCTTGCGCAGTTTTGCCGCTGCCCTGCGCCATGCTCAGGTGAGCGGCACATTGGAAGCCATGGTCATGACCCCAACGCCCGTCTCGCTCTTAATTGTGGGGTCGGCTATTTGGAGCTACGTTTTCACAACCCTACGAGTGGGGGTGTATTTGGGGTTGGGGGTGTTGCTGGGCCTGCCGTTACAGGCGGCCAACTACTTGGGAGCCCTGGTGACATTGGGGCTGGCGTTAATAGCCTTTGCTGCGTTGGGCATTCTAGCCGCCAGCGTCATTCTGGTCATCAAGCGGGGTGAACCGGTAACACTGTTTTTCAGTGGTTTGGCCAATCTGGTCGGCGGGGTTTTTTATCCCATTGAGGGCTTGCCGACGTGGTTGCAGGAGGTAAGCCGGGTCTTGCCCATCACCTATGCCTTGCGTGCCATGCGGCTGGCGCTGCTGACCGGAGCTGGCTGGAATGAATTAGCCCCTGACTTGCTGGTATTAGCAGCTTTTGGGGTGGTCTTGCTCCCCCTGTCTCTGGCAACTTTCCGGCTGGCTCTGGAGCGCGCCCGGCTGGATGGCAGCCTGGCACATTATTAAGCCATGCCAACCAGTCAACGCCGCACCAGAGGCATGAAGGTGTGCTGCGTCAGCCGGCGCGCACCGCGCAGGGTGAGGATGAATTGGTTGTTGGCGCTGTTGTCCTCGATCCACACCACCAGGTCCGCATAACTGACCGGCCCATCGTCAGTAGTGGGACAACCATAATTATAAGGTTCGCACTCATCGTAGACCAGGAAGCGCTCACCGGTAGCAAAGTCCAGGCCCCAAATCTGGTTGTGGTCCAGTGTTTCATCCCACTGCTGCATCCAGGTGATGAGGCCGTGGTGGACATAGGGCTGGTCTTGCCAGGCCGGGCCATCAGCCACGGTGAAGGTCTGGCGGGTGTCCAGGTCATAGCCGATGATGTCAGCATCCTGGTAGGGGATGACAATGTCCTTCCACACCACGATGTTCCCATCGAGGCGGGTGCCCATCTGCAAGTAGGGGCGGTTGGTGAGGGTGAGGGTCTCGTCGGTGACCAGGTTGTGGGCCAGGATGTCCCATTCGGGGTAGATGCCCTGATGCCAGATAACCCAGTCACCGGAGATGTCGGGGTAGTAT
>DAOTXO010000046.1:0-118697 GCA_034435495.1 Anaerolineae bacterium | reverse complement strand
CCCCGGCCTCACCCGCCACGGCTACACCAACCACCAACATCACAACACCGGTGACGGCGACATCGGCCTCATCTACATGCAGGCTCGCTACTACCTCCCCGGCCTGGCCCGCGTCGCCTCCCCCGACACCCTCATCCCCGACCCCGCCAACCCCCAGGCCCTCAACCGCTACACCTATTCCTACAATACCCCTCTGAAACTTGTCGATCCATCAGGTCACTGTGCACGTGCCAGCGATGCTCCTGCCTTTGATGAAAATGGAAACCTAATACGCTTTGACTGCACTCTAATGGAGTTTGACTCTATGCCTATTGCAGAGCGTTTGGAATGGATGGGGCGATTTGCTCAGCAAACCCAGAGCGGTGATTGGTTTAATAACATCATAGGCATTCTGGCAGGCTTCGAGGCGTATCATTTGGGCCAGCAGGGAACTTGGCTCTCCATAGTTGATGCTGGCATTCTTCTCGGAAACTCCACCAGCATCAACTGGGGTAAGCAGGAGTGGAGTATCTTTTTCAACCAGCTATATGAGGGGGGAGCCTCAGACTCTCAGTTAATCATGCTTTGGGGACAAGCGGAACAAGCCTCCACGAAATTTGGTGAAGCGATCGCGTGGCATTTAAGCCTTGAACCCAATGGGGCGGAAACCACGTTCCTCAGTATAGGCAACTGGTATCGTGATGCGGCCGGTCAAAGCGGAGGGCTTGGTTTCTATTTAGCCGCTCCATTGTGCGAAACATCTCCGATGTTGGCGGTTGACCTCTTCGTGTTTGGGCAATGGTTTAATGATCCACGCTCGCTGGATCCACTCTTTGGTGCTCCACCAGTCTTTTGGGCCAGCTCCTTTCTCTGGTGGTTGACCAACATAGGGCGGTAGAAAAAATGATTGACAGACGGAGTAGCCAATGGTGGCTGCTAAACTTCTTGCTGTGCTTACTAACTTTAGGAACGACAGCCTGCCAGAAAGTTGCAGCACAATACCCGCTTGAGATAGAACCATTTCGATTACCGGAAAGTGCTTTCATCCCTTTGGACAATCTTGTAACCAACGAATGGCTGTTGCTTGACCGCGAAACCGACCAGTATGGCATCTGGAATGGGAGCGCTCTGTCCTTCCTGGAATGGCCTGATAATACATCATGCACCTTGGGAACAACCTACCATTATGTACAAACCTTAGGCCATAGCTCGCTCATTTTTATTCAGGAGTGTCACGGACGGTATCCTGATCGTTATCCAATCAACACGCACGGTGAGACGTATTTGGTGCAGTACGATTTGACAACAGGCGTGGTGTCCCCCCTATTTTCTATTCCTCTCTACCAGAGCTTTAGAATTGGGGGAGGTAGTTGTACACTCAATGGTACACAATGTATTATCCAAACGGGGGTAGCGCTTAACGACGCACTGTATTTGATTGACGAGCGGGGGATCACACCCTGGCCAGTCACGGTCAACAAGGGGGAGCAAAGTTGGTCTATCGCAAACGGTTATCAAGCATTGCAGGCCAGGGATGCTGCTCAATCACAACATGAATTTTCCAACGCTGGAGAATCTGTTGGCGTCGCGCGTCATGCTATATGGTCTCCTGATGATCTGGTTGTGGCCTTGTTTGCGAGTCGTGATCCCCGATCTTCTAGTCGGGAATCTTCTCTGGAAGAGTATTGTTTAAATCTGGTTGACGTTGCAACCCTTGATGCATCTTGTAAGCTCACCGGTTTATATGAAGCCAGAGACCTGCGTTGGGCGCCGGACGGCTCTAAGCTTATATTTCAAGCCGCAATTGATAGTTATGGGAATGGTTTGTGGTTATATGACGTTGAAAGAGATAGGTTATATCAATTGGCTGCTGGGGAGTATGGCAAGGCTATTTGGGATAAGACAGGCCAGGCTATTATAACCGTCAAGTGTCATGATGCACTGTGTAAAGAATTTGTCGGGGTCCGTTTTAACCTTCGATTCTGATTATTATATCTGCAGCCCAAACCAGTTTGGAAAGGCAAGGACTTTGTCTGTGGGACCTACTGTTGGCATCTCCAAAATGGACAGGCCCGGCCGCCACCGACCGCCTCGACTACCTGCACACCGACCACCTGGGCAGCCTGACCCTCATGATCCTCCCCAACGGCACCCTCCACAGCGATGGCACAGCCCGCTACCAACCCTTCGGGGCCTTTCAGCAAGCTCCCCCCGCCAACCCCGGCCTCACCCGCCACGGCTACACCAACCGCCAGCATCACAACACCGGCGACGGCGACATCGGCCTCATCACCATGCAGGCTCGCACCTACCTTCCCGGCCTGGCCCGCTTCGCCTCCCCCGGCCGGCTCCCAGACCGTCATTGGTTAGGCGATGCGTTGGGATGCCTGTCAGGGAGAGGTTCCAATTGCCTCTTGACTCGACCCTTGGGGCAGCGTGTATCATAAGAGTATGACCGATCGGCAGATGCGTGGGTACCTGAGCATTGGGCAGTTTGCCCGCCTGACGCAGTTGTCCCACAAGGCGCTGCGTGTGTATGCCCGGCAGGGGGTCCTGACGCCGGCGTATGTGGACCCTGACTCCGGCTACCGCTACTATACCCAACCCCAGTTGCAAACGGCGCGCCGCATTCGCCTGCTGCGGACGATGGAGATGCCGTTGCGCAACATTCAACAAGTGTTGGCGGCGTGGGAGACGCTGGCCGCCAGACAGCTGATTGATGCGCATTGTGAGCGTCTGGCCCAGCGCGTAGAAGCGGCCCGGGTGGCAGCGCGCCTGCTGTTGACACCTGATCCCGTTAAGGAGTTATGGATGAATCTGCCTATTCAAACCCAATCCATGCCAGCCCAAAAGGTGGCCTCGATTCGCAAACGCATTCGTGTACCAGCGTATCATACCTGGATTCCACAAGCACTGGCTGCGCTACGCGCTCATATTCAGGCCGCGGGCGCGACCATCAGTGGCGCGCCGCTGGCGCTATATTATGGGCCGGTCAATGAGGAAGACAATGGCCCGGTGGAGATCGCTTATCCTTTCCAGGGGTATGTAGCACCGGAAGGGGAGATCGAGGTGCGCACCTTACCTGCCCACCAGGCGGTGGTGGTTGAAGCGGATGAAGCCCACAGTGACTACCCCAAAATATTAGAGGTGTGGGACGCTGTGAGTGGCTATGTGCAACAACACGCCCTGATGTCTAACTGGGAGGGGAATATGAGTTGCTATGAAATCTGGCACGAGCACACGTTAGCTGTGGCCTGGCCGGTCTACCTCCCCTGATCTCACCTTGCATCTAAGCTGTGCCGGCTGGCGGCCATGCCCCGGCAAACCCCCTATGCTGCTCTGAGCCAGGCTGCCAGCCCAACACCACCTTAGCGCCGCCCTACCGCCAGGAAAGGAGCCCAGTAATAAGGATGGGGATGGGTGGCTTTGAGGGCAAGTTGGGCCTGACGTAAGGCAGCGGCCGGCGTCAGGCCCTCACGTTGCAAGCCGTGGTGCAAGCGGGTCATCAGCTGAGCTGTGGTCTGATCGTGCACCAACCAGAGGCTCACCACCACCGTGGCCGCACCAGCCCCCAAGAAGGCACGCAACAACCCCAGCAATTCATCCCCCTGGAGGGCCTGGCTCACCCCGGTCTCACAGGCGCTGAGAACGACACAGGCATTCATCAAGGGAAGTTGAATCGCCTGGGCAGCCGTTAGCCAGCCATCCGTCAATTTGAGAGCGGAGAACATGGGGTTATCCGCGCGGAAAACGCCGTGGCAGGCCAGATGCAGTCGCGAGCAGCCGGCCGTCTGGGTGAGCAGGGCGGTCAAGGTGGCGCCAGCGTCCAGATAGACCTCGGCCGCGGGATAAAGGTCGGCGATAGCCCTGACCTCGGACGTTACTTCTGGAATACCTTCGTCAGGGGCGCCGATAATGATGGTTTTGCCCGTGTGGTCGGCCGGTCGCCGGTAACAGGCTGCCAAAACGGTGGCGCTAGGAGCATAACTGATCTCCAGGCGCTCCAGCAAATAGCGCTGACCGTCAAACAGAGCGTGAAAGGGGATATGGTGGAGCAAACCAAAGGGCAAAATGGCAAGATGGGTTTCATCGGCCACCAGCGACTCCAGCGGAGCAAATAACAGCCGGTACAAGGCGTGCAAGATGCGTTGGGCGGTGCGCTCCAGAGCCGGTCGGTGCTGGTTGACAAACACCTCCCCGATGCTCAACCGTCCCCATTGAGCGTTCAGTCGCCCCAGTAAACGTTGCACCTCCACTGCCTGCGCCAGCTGGCGAAAGAGGAACAACTCTCCCTGCCGGTCGACGAGAGCCAGCAGCTCATCCTCCAGCTGATAGTACGTGATCAGCGTGATGCCAGCCGGCGAGGCGGGGACGACGGCCGGTGTTTCCATCCAGGGGTCGCTGGAGATGTTGGCGGCCACAGCGCGCAACTGCACCAGGCGCAGCTCCTCCTCCAGTTGGGCCACCCGGGTCCGGGTATCCACCAGACGCACAGGGTGCGCACGCTGGTTGTTGGCATCGAGCAGTTCGTTGTAGAGGGCATGGAGATCGGCCTGCAGCTGTTGCAGCTGCTGACGCACATCATCCTGGGTGGCAACTTGCGCCGTCACCACCCCATGCATGAGGTCCACCAGGGCACGCGATTTGGCCTGTTCGATGACCGTCAACGCACGTTGCAGATCGCCCTGTTCCAGGAAAAGGCGGGCCAGGTCGTCGTAGGCCATCACCTTATCGTGCAAAAAGGATTGGCGTAGGCTCTCCTGGGGCAAGGTGTGGCGCAACTGTTCCATGTCGGCGATGGCGGCTTGCAACAGCGTTTGGGCTTCAGCGATGCGTCCCTGCTGCAAGCGTAAACGCCCCAAACGTTGTCGCCAACGATAACGCAGGTGGGGCAGCGCCAGACCCTCCACCAGGGGTTGCGCGGCAACAAGGTGCGCTTCTGCCTGTTCCGGTTGGGCGACGAGGAGATCGGCCAGGCGCAAATGGGCGTAAATGAGCGGCACCAGCCACTGGTGGGTAGTGGCCTGATGAAGGGCCTGTTCAGCGGCCGTCTGAGCCGCCCCCGGCCGGCCCAGGGCGGTCTCGGCTGCCGACAACTCCAACAGGATGGTGGTCTGCAAGGGGGTAGGGGGCAACAGCGCCAGCGCACCCGCCAAGATAGCTTCAGCTTGGGTCGCCTGGCCGCGCGCCAGCAGCGTCGCGCCCAAACCCCACTGGGCCAGGGCCTGATGGTAGACCGCCCCGGCCGTCTCCAACGCCGCCACCGCCTGACGATAAGCAGCCTCAGCTTCAGGGTAGAGGTTCAGCGTCAGGTAGGCGTGGGCGGTGTCGAGCAGAACCAGATGGTGATCGAGCGACGGAGCCTGGGTCGTCAACAGTTGCCGCGCTTGCTCAAACATTTCCAGACTACGGCTGTAATGGCCCAGCAACAGATGCACACCCGCCAGATTGTTGAGTGATTGCGCCTGGAGGAAGGGTTGGTCAGCCGCGCGCCGGGCCGTATAGGCGGCTTCCAGAGCAGCCAGAGCCTCTGTGGCCCGCCCTAGCTCCAGCAACAACACCCCCCGGTTGTTGCTGACATCTCCCACTCGTTCCAGCGCCCCCAGGCGGCGATAATCTCCTTCGGCCGCGGCATAGGCTGCCAACGCCTGGGCGTAGCGGCCCAGGCGACGATAGCACAGGCCCTGGTTGTGATGGGCGCGGGCCACAATCGGCTGCACTTCCGGCGCAGGGGAGGGACCAGCCTTCTGCAATACTTCCTGGCCAGCGGCAATGGCGGCCTCATATTGGCCGGATTCAGCCAGGATGTGCATCAAACCGATATTGGTAGCCAGCGCTTCTGTCTCCTCACCCAGGGCGGTGTAGCTGGCGTGGGCGGCCTGAACCAGAGGCAAAGCGATCTCGAACTCCCCCGCCAGGGCGTGGGCTTGCGCTTGCAGATATTGGGCGCGAGCGACAAGATGGGGCAGGTGGAGGGTCTGGGCCAGCGCCAGACAGATGGCGATCAGCTGCTGGGCGCGGCCGGGGGCGCGGCCCATCCATTGGGCGGCCAACGCCGCCAGTTGCTCCACGCCCGCAGCGTGAAAGAGATCAGCAGCCCGTAGGGCGCTGAGTTGTTGCTCCAGGGTGGGCAACGCCAGCAAGTCATCCACCCATTGAGGGGCGAGGGGGGAGGCGCTCACACAAGTAAGGCGAGAGGAATGACGATGTCGATCTCGTCGCTGTTCAGAACCAGCTCATACTCACCGCCGGGGACGGCTTCCAGAACAAACTCTCCCTCTTCCAGCGTTCGGGCAACGCGACGGGACTGGCCGGCCTGGAAGAGACGAACCTGAAACGCTTCAGGAGCGTCACCCGTCTGGGTTAAGATTTGCCCAAAGAGAGTGAAGCCTTCCTCGGCCGTGGGGGGTTGAATGGTCAGGGCGATGTCGGCGTAGTCGGTGGTGTAGAGCTGTTGCCATTCAGCAGCCGCCCGCGACCGCGCCCCCACGCCGGTCGCCTGATGACGGCTATCGAACTTTAGAGCAACGGCCAGCTTCTCACGCCATGAGGCCGGGCGGTTGGCAGCTGCCTGGGTGGTAAAGCGGCGGCGCAAATCCGCCCGCAGCTCAGGCGGCAGGGCTTCAAAGACCAGGCGCTGAGCAGCAGCCCCGAAGGTGCGTAACCAAACCACATCCGCCTGCAAAGCAGCATTGGCCGTGACCTGAGCGGCCACCACCTGCGCCTCTGTTTCGGATAAGCGCCCTTCCATCCAATCCACCAATGTCTCGAAGCTGATACGTTGTTCCATTCTCGTCTGCCTTATGGGGGAGGGCTTCTGCTGGCAGTAAGCTCTTCCCGATGTTGATCATGTCAGCGCCGCTGGCACGGTTCGTCACTCCCGTGAAAACGGGAGCGCGGCTACGGCCCCGGCGCGTAACATTCATCATCTAGCTAACTATTGCCGTCCCGGCCGGTTGAAAATACAACTGGCGGCTTCATTTTATAGCAACTCCTTCAAACGGTGCAGACATCGGGCGCGGGTAGGCCCGACACTGCCAACGGCCATGCCCAGCCGGGCGGCGACTTCGGTGTAAGCTGGCGTTTCTTGGCTGAAATATAGCGCCAACAAAAGCTCCCGACACCGCTCATCCAGCTGCATCAGGCCGGTATATAACCATTCTATCTGCTCCCAACGATCTTGACGTTCCGCCGCGTCATCGTCATAGACCGCGCTCAACCTCTCTTCCGACTCATCGCCGTGGCGCTGACTGCTTTGGAACCAGCGCCAGGTGCGCCGCCGCGCCACCACACCCAGCCAGCCGATGAGGTTGCCATCTTCCCGCAGGGTGTGCAGACTTTCCATCAGGGTGATGAAGGTGTGCTGCGCCACATCGGCCGCATCCTGACGGTTGAGACCAAAATTGAGGGGGATGGAAAACACCAGGCGCTCATAGCGCGCCACCAGGGCCTCCCAGGCCTCGGCATCTCCCTGCCGACAAGCTTGAATAAGCTCCCAATCCGTTCTATCCATAAGCCTCTGCTGACGGCCCTCAATTTTGAGGGTTGGGCCGCCGTTGGCTCCTCCTCACCCCAGCGATCTGAATTGCGTAGATAGGGCGAACCTGCGTGTTCGCCCTATCAGTCAAGGACGGATTATGCCGCCAGATGATCCTTTTTGCCAATTTGTGATCGACAGGATGTATTTTTAGGCCGTATGGCCGGCAATAGTTGGATAAGAACGCCAAGAGACCCAACAAACCACCCTGGCGTCGTGAAATGAAGGAGATAACCATGAAAAAGTCCCTGTTTGCTATCCTGTTGTTCGCTCTGACCCTGACCTTCATGCTGCAAGGCAGCGGCGTTGCTTTTGCTGAAGAAACCACCTGTGATGGTTCACTGGGCGCTATTACGGTGGACAATGTGCGTGTGCCGGATGGAGCGAGCTGCACCATGTGGCGCACCCGTGTGGAGGGCACCATCTATGTCGGGACCGACTCCAGCCTGACAGCCATCCGTGTGTGGGTGAATGGCAATATTCAGGCCGAAGGTTCAGCCTCGGTGACGGTCAAGCGCTCCGTCGTCGGCGGCAGTGTCCAGCTGGTGCAGGGCGGCACAGCCCTGGTCGACCGTGTGGCCATCACCGGCGACATTCTATTGGACGATAACGAGGGCTCCCTGACAACGCGCTACAACACAGTGGGCGGTGATGTGCAGGCCTTCCAAAATACAGGCGGCGTGACCATCCTCAACAACACCATCGATGGCAACCTGCAATGTCTGAGCAATGATCCAGCCCCGACTGGCGGCGGCAATATTGTCCACGGCAACAAGGAAAATCAGTGCGCTGACCTTTAGCGCCAGGTGACCAGCAGTTCAACCCCAACACCAGAGGCCTTCCCCCTACGGGGAAGGTCTCCTCCTTTTGGGAGTGCTCCCGTTTTCACGGGAGTGACGAACCGCGAAGGCGCAAAGAACGCAAAGAAAGAAAGGGGGAAGGGCGAACACATAGGTTCACCCCTACGCGCCCTGTCACCCCCGGGAAAACGGGGGCTTCGCGGTGAAAACGACGCGGTAAGGATACCGGGGCTACGAATGTGTGATAAGGTAAGCGGTGGTGATGAAACGATAGCCATCACCCCGGTCGGCATGATAGACTGCAACGCATGAAAAGATGGACGGATCGCCCCGAATTCCGCAGCGATCCAACAAACCTGGGAGGTTGTACACGATGCACACACGAATACGATGGACACGCCTCGTAGCCAGCGCCTGGGGCGCGGCGGGGCTGATGGCGGCGTTGCTATCCCTGGTCTGGCTCCCCGCGTTGCAAGCTGATGATGACGACGCCCCCTTTGTCGTCGATCAGGTCGTTGTGAAGGTGGATGTGGCCAGCGGAGCGACGATTGAAGCCATTAACGCTGATTATGGAACCACCATCCTGGATGTTTTTGTCGGCAGCGCCGGCATCTACCTGTTACAGGTGGCGCCGGGCTGGGACGTGGCGACCACGGTGGATGTGATGGAGGATGATCCGCGCCTGATCTACGTCGAGCCAAACTTCATCAGCCAGATGCCAGAGGGAGACCCAAGTGAAACCTGGGCCTGGGGTGGGTATGACCCTCAGCCCTATCTGGGGCAGTATGCCCTGGAGCTTATCCACCTGGCTGAGGCGCATCTGGTGACGCAGGGGGAGGGCATAACCGTGGCGGTTTTGGACACGGGCGTGCAGCTGGATCACGTGCATCTGGTGGAGTTCCTGACGCCGACCGGTTATGACTTTGTGGATGATGACCCGGTGGCTGAGGATAGCTTCAACGGGTTGGATGATGATAACGATGGCTGGATCGATGAAGGAGCCGGGCATGGGACGCATGTGGCGGGCATCGTTCATCTGGTCGCGCCAGAGGCTCAGATTCTGCCGGTGCGGGTGTTGGATTCGGAGGGACAGGGTAATTACTATGCCCTGGCTGAGGCGATTGGGTACGCCGCTGACGAGGGAGCGCAGGTGATCAACCTGAGTCTGGGTACAACGGTGGATTCGGAACTGATGCAAGAGGTTGTGGCAGAGGCGACAGCGGCCGGGGTGGTGGTGGTCGCCGCGGCCGGTAATCTGAATAGCAACGCAGAGCAATACCCGGCCGCTAACCCTCATGTTCTGGCGGTGACATCGGTCGGGCCAACAGGGGTTAAATCCAGCTTTGCCAATTATGGGGCGTGGGTGGCTCTGGCGGTGCCCGGCGAAAGTATCACCAGCACCTTCCCGCTGGATGGCTACGCCCAATGGAGCGGAACTTCCATGGCGACACCCTTTGTAGCTGGCCAGGCGGCCCTGTTGCGTGCTCTTTTCCCCACCATCAGCGCCGCCCACATCGGCGACATCATGACGACCACGGCGCAACCTATTGACGATCTCAACCCCGACTACCCTGGCCAGTTGGGGGCCGGTCTCATCGACGCTGCTGCCAGCGTCGCCTATGCTCCCATCACCGGCCTGACAGTGGTCAATGACAGCCCGACGCCGCAGGGTGGGACGACCATCTTGAGCGCGGCCGTGACTTCCGGCAGTTCCGTCAACTACACCTGGGACTTGGGGGATGGCACTGTGGCTAACGGCCCCAGCGTCACGCACATTTACCCGATGGCCGGCGTGTTCACAGCTGTTGTCACCGCCAGCAACGCGCTGGGGGATGTCACGGCCGTCACCAACGTTGTCATTGCGCCCCCACCCATCATCTATATCAGCGCCAACACCAGTGGGACGGCTGACAGTTTGTTTTTCCGCGACGAGGATATTCTGGCTTTTGACACCGACACCCTCACCTGGGCGATATATTTCGATGGCTCGGATGTGGGCCTGGGGACGACCGATGTGGATGCCTTCACCTTTACAGCTGAAGGGGTGATCTTGCTCAGTCTGGACGCCCCCTTTGACATTCCCGGCCTGGGCCTGGTGGATGACTCGGACATTGTGGCTTTTACACCCACCACAACAGGCCACCAGACAAGTGGCAGCTTTGAGCTGTTTTTCGATGGCTCGGATGTGGGCCTGGAAAGTGAAGCTGAGGACATTGACGCCGTTGGGTTGACGCCTGAAGGGGCGTTGCTGATCAGTACCCTGGGCAATTTCCAGCTGGGGGCGTCGGGGCGGGATGAGGATCTGCTGCGCTTCCAGGCGTCCAGTCTGGGTTGGGACACAGCCGGCAACTGGGGCCTTTACTTTGATGGGTCGGACGTGGGTCTGAATAGCCTGTCAGAAGATGTGCGAGGGGTGTGGGTGGATAGCGCCACGGGAGATATTTATCTGAGCACGGCCGGGGATTTCTCTGTGCCGGGCAGCAGCGGCAGCGGCACGGATATCTTCAGCTGTGCGCCGAACTCGCTGGGTAGTCAGACCAGCTGTACCTTTACCTCTGACTTATACTGGAAGGGTGACGATCACAACTTGACGGCCGGGGCGTTGGATGGCTTCTTTATCTGGCAGCAGACGGAGTGAGGTGGGCTAAAGGCCACAAGAGGGACAAAGAAACAACCATGGAAGGCACGGAATACACGGCCGGAAAAGGATGCCGTGGCTATGAGGCGCGGTTGGGAAACCGCGGCTACGAACGAAATGATGCGCATTTGAGAATGTGCCCTCCTCCATTACAATGCAAGCCAAAGCGCGGCAAGGATGCCGCCAGCGGTTGGGGCGAATACGTAGTAGGGGCGAAGCTGCGTGTTCGCCCCTACAGCTGGCGTGGTTCCCTCCGCAATCCTGCCCTGTCAAAGGTTGGCGATCTGGACATCGCCTGACCAGGGGGAGAGATCGAAGGCCTGGCCCAGCAGAGTCAAATGGCGGGGGTGGTCGCTGAGGTTGAAGGCCACCACAAGCGTTTCCATATCGTCCACCCGTACATAGGCGTAGGTTCCGGCGGCCTCATCCAGATGCAGCGTGCGGCGCACGCCGCGCCACAGGGCGGGGTGGGCGCGCCGAAAACGGATCAGTCCGCGATAAAATTGATGTAGATCGGTGTCCTGAGTATTATTCCAGGCCATGGGGGCGCGTGCTTCGGCCATGCCGGCGCTGTGGGCGTCGTGGATGGCGGCGCGCTGTGACAACCCCACTTCCGTTCCGTAGTAGACAATGGGGGGGCCGGTCAGGGTGAATTGACACAGCGCCGCCAGTTTGAGCCGCCGCGCATCACCGTGCGCCAGCCAGAGGAAGCGATCCATGTCGTGGTTGTCTAAAAAGCTGGGGCGGCTGAAGGCGGCAGGGAAGAAAGCCTCGTGGCGGTTGAGAAAAGCATCGAAGGCGGTCAGGGAGAGGCTGCCCAGGCCAAATAGAGTGCGCAACTTCTGGGCCAGCAAAAAGTCGAGACAACCATCCAACCGGCCGGTGTAGCTCAGTTGCGACTCTGGGTCCTCCACCACCTCGCCAAAAATCCAGGCGTCAGGGCGCACACTCTTGACCGCTGCCCGAAAATCGACCCAGAAATCATGGCTTGGTCCCTGGGCATAGTCCAGACGATAGCCGTCGAAGTCGATCTCCTCCAGCCAGTAACGCGCCGCCTGCAACAGATAGGCGCGTGCGCCGGGGTCGTCTACGTTGACACGAGGGAGGTCTTGCACCCCAAAAAAGGTCTCATAGACATCAGGCCATGCTTTCCAGCGATACCAGGTGTGATATTCGCTGTGCAGGTCACGCCGGGCGGCCTGAAAAGTGGGATGGCCGCTGCCCCAATGGTTGGCGACAAAGTCGAGCAGCACACGCATTCCGCGCGCGTGCGCTTCGTTAACGAGCTGGCGGATGTTCGCCTCCGTCCCCAAACGAGGGTTGACGCTGAAGTAGTCGGTGGCATGATAGCCGTGGTGGCTCTCATCGGGGAAGAAGGGGTTGAGCCACAGGCAGTTAACTCCCAGGTCGGCCAGATAGTCGAGTTGGGCAATGATACCCGGCAGAGTTCCACCCCAGATGGCATTGTAATCCTCCAGGGGGGGCCAGGATCGACCGGGGCCGGGGTGGAAACGGTCGGGGAAAATCTGATAGATAATGGCCCCCGGTACCCAGGCGGGCAACCGCCCATCTTCGACGCGGTAGGAGAAGACCGCGCCATCGTCGGCCGGAATGGGGTCGCCGCCGTGGGCCGGGTAGGCGTGGATGGTGTAGCGCACAACCGTCCCGGCCGGATAGGGGGGGAAGGTTGCTTCCCATACCTGACCGTATTGCCAGGCCAGCAGGTCCCACTGGGTGGGGCCGGGTAGAAAGGCGATGATGCGCTCATCGCGCGGTTGGGAACCCGCGGTTACGAGATGCGCCTCCACCCGCTCCACGGGAAAGGGGACATGGGTGGTGACGGTCAGCGTGGCGTGGCGATGGGGCCGGGGAGGATTGGGAACCATGCGGTGCAGATGGCGCACGCCATAGCGACGACGGGCGCGCGCTGCCAGGCGTTTGTCGAGCGTGGAAAGGGTGCCAAAAACAAAATCTTCCATGATCTTCCTTTCAGGTCGGCGGGTATCAGCCTCTCAACCGCCAGACCAATCCGCTGATGAGGAGAATCCCCACCAGGGCGACAATGGCCGGGACAACCCACCCCGGCTGGATCAGCGGCGGCGGAGAAGCATACTCCAGGGTCAGGTGTTGGTCGGCGACGACACGCCGCCAGGTGTGCGCCTGACCATCGGGCCAGGTGACGGTGACGGTCGCACGTTCCGCCTGGCCCAGGCCAAAGTGAAGGGTCAGGTCGTTGCCGGCCCCCAGGCTGCCGCCGTTAATCACCGCCTGCCACTGGGTGTGGCCATCGGGTGTGACGACGGAAACACGCGCCCCAACCGCATCGCGGTTGACCGGCCCACCTCCCACCAGCCGCAACGCCAGCCAATGCCGGCCGGCCCCGGCCGCGCCGGTGTTGCGATAGAGGCGGTAGTCGCTGTCGTGGTTACCGATAACGAGATCGACCCAGCCATCCTGGTCGTAGTCGGCGGTCGCAGCGCCTAGGGTGCGTCCGTCGCGGTCGACGCCACTCTCCGCCACCAGAGTGAAACGACCGTTCCCCTGGTTGCGAAAGAGGCGATCCGGCCCTGGACTACCATCCGTCTGGGCCATGACAGCCAGGTACAGGTCTTGCCAGCCGTCATTGTCGTAATCAAGGGGGACGGCCGCCCAGCTGATGCTATCGGGGGCGTCCACGCCGCTTTGGGGGGCAACATCGACAAAGACGCCGTCGCCCTGGTTTTGCAACAAAGTTGTCGGCCCGGCGTTGGAAAAGTAGAAGTCGAAATCGCCATCGTTGTCATAATCAAGCGTGGCCAGGCCCATGCCCATGACGCGGGTGTCGGCCCCGGCCGCCTCGGAGAGGTCGGTGAAGCACCAGCCGTCGCAACCTGGGCCGTCGTTGCGCCATAGGACATTGCCGATAGGGTGGATAAACTCATCGTTGACCAGGTAGATATCGGAATCGCCGTCATTGTCGTAATCGACGAAGCTGGCGACAAAGCCGGCCCCGACCGTCTTGACCCCTAACCAATCGGTGACGTCGGTGAAACTGCCATCGCCGTTGTTGCGATAGAGCCGGTCGCGGTCGCCGGTGGTCGGCCGGCCGCAGCGCGGGTAGCAGGCCCAATTAGCAACGTAGAGATCAAGGTAACTATCGTGATTGAAGTCCCCCCAAGCAGCGCTCTGGCTGTTGGCGTCGGGCAGACCGGCCACCCGGGCCTGGTCGGTCACATCTGTGAAGAGGCCTCCCTCATTGCGCAGCAAAACGTTGGCCCCCCAGTTGAGAACGTAAAGGTCAGGCCAGCCATCGTTGTCGTAGTCGGCAAAGATGGCCCCGGCGCTGAAGTGGTCGGCCAGGGCCACGGCCGGGTCGGCGACGGGCACGAACGTTCCATCTCCCTGGTTGCGGTAGAGGGTGTTGGGGCCGGCCGTATCAGTGACGTAGAGATCGACCCAGCCATCCTGGTCGAAGTCCCCCCACGCCTGGCCAATGGCGCGGTCGGTTCCCTGCCGGTTATCGGTTACGCCGGCCACCTGGCTGACGTCCTCGAAGGCCGGCGTCTGGGCAGCGGCCGGCGGGATGAAAAAGCCTTGCTGGAGAACCAGCAAGGCTGATAGGGTTAGAAGCCAGCGTCTACCTGGCATACGCACCTACGGGATGGCTTGCCTGTTTGTCATAACAGCTTTACGCGCGAGGCGCGGTTGGGAAACCGCGGCTACGAGCAAGGCCGACAGACACCTAGCCCTTGACTGCGCCCTGGGTCAGACCGCCGACGATTTTGTCCTGCAAGATGAGATAGATCACCATGACAGGCAGCGCGCCCAGCAGCGCCCCGGCCGTGAACGGCCCCCATTTTTGGGAAAACTGGCCGCTGGTGAAAATCTGCAGGCCGACCATCAGGGTGTACTGCTCGGTACTCTTGAGCAAAATGCGCGCCAGCAGAAAGTCACCGTAGACACCGATAAAGGTCAAAATGGCGATGACGATCAGAATGGGGCGCATGAGGGGCACCAACAGTTGCCAGAAGATTTGCCAATGGGTGGCCCCGTCGACCATGGCTGACTCGTCAATTTCACGCGGAATGGAGTCGAAGAAACCTTTCATCAACCAGATGTTGATGCCCATTGCGCCGCCCATATAGACCAAAATCAGGCCGGTGTGGGTGTTGAGGCCAATGGCGGGAATTTGATCCCCCAGTTGGGAGACGATCAGGAAAAGCGCCACCATGGCCAGGGCGCCGGGGAAGACCTGCACCAACAGGATACCCTTGAGCAAGGTTTCGCGGCCACGGAAACGGAAGCGGGAAAAAGCATAGGCTGCCAGAAGGGTGATAGAGACGGAAAGGACAGTGCTGATCAAGGCTATCTTGAGGGAGTTAACATACCAGGTGGCAAAGGGGAAGACGGGGCTCTCAAAGAGAAAGCGGTAGTTGTCCAGTCCGGCATTGTTGGGGATCAAGCTCTGCGTGCCCAGGGTACTGGTGGGATTGATGGAGGCGGAGAAGATCCACAACACCGGAAAGATGGCGAAGAAGATGAGGAAGAGGGCCACGCCCCAACGTAGGGCGATGCCCAGACGGCGCTGGCCGGATTGGGTCTTAAACATTTTCGCCTACCTTTTCCCACATCCGTGTGTAACGGAACTGGAAGAGCGTGATCACAGCGACGATGGAGAAAATGATGATGGAGATGGCGGCGGCGAAACCGTAATCTATCTGCCGGCCGCCGGCAAAGGCCAGGTTGTAGACGTAGCTGATGAGAATGTCGGTGTGGCCGGCCGGCGTTGGGGAGCCGGCAATGGGGGGGCCGCCGCCAATGAAAAGGAAGATGAGGTTGAAATTGTTGAAGTTGAAGGTAAACGAAGCCACCAACAACGGCCCCACCGCCACCAGCAGCAAAGGCAAGGTGATCTGGCGGAAGCGCTGCCAGGGGTTGGCCCCATCAATTTCGGCCGCCTCGTAAATGTCCTTGGGAATGGCCTGCAAGGCCCCGCTGCACACCAACATGAAATAGGGGTAACCAAGCCATAAATTGACCAACAAAATGCCGGCTTTGGCCCACCATTGGTCGGTAAACCAGGGTGGCGAAAACCCAACCCAATCCAGCAACAGCTTGTTGACAATCCCAATCTCTGGGTTCAGGATGCCGCGCCACACCAAAATGGTGATCAGGCTGGGGATGGTGTAGGGAATGAGCAGAAAGGATTGAATCACCTTGCGCCCAGGAAACTTGGGATCGTTGTAGATGTAGGCAATGAACAACCCCAGAGCAAAAGTCAGGAAAACGCTGAGGAAGGCAAAAGCGAAGTTCCAGCTGATGATGCGCAGCAGGGGGCCGCTGAGGGCGGGGCTGGCGAAAAAGCGGCGGAAGTTTTCAAAGCCGATGGGAGCGGCGAAGCCGGGGATCAACTCCTGACCGTTGGGGCCGGTGAAAGCACCTTGCACCGGGCGATAAATATCCCCATTGGATTGATCCACGATCACATCCTGTTCTGCGTCGTAGAGGTAGCGCTGCTGGCGCAGGGCCGCGGTGGAGGAGGAGATAACGCTGACTGTCTCCGGCTCCAGCCCAAAGACGGCCGAAGTAAGTTGGGCCTGGTAGGTGGCGGCTGTGATGGGGTTGAGCCGCCGATAGCCCTCAAGGGTGGTGGGGATACCCTGGCTGTCGAGCTCGCCCACACCTTCTTCCCCCGGCGACACAGCGCGGATGGGTTCGCCGGGTTTGGCTAGTAACCCCGGCTCACCCTCTCGAATTAGCCACAGAGCAAAGTTCTGGTCGTCATCAGAGACGAAGGGGGTCCAGGCGTAGGTGGGGCTACCTTCGGGCACAAAGCCTTCTTGCTCTAACTGGCTGATGACCTGGGCTTTGTTGAGCAGGTGGCCATCCCCGTAGTTGGTGAAGGCGATGTAGATGTTGAACAAAATGGGGTAGATGGCGAAGAGGATCATGAAAACGAAGCCGATCACCATCCAGCGCAAGGGGTAGAGGTCACGGCGCAAGATAACGATGTTGACGCCCAGGACGATTAACCCAATGGTCACCGCGAGAACGTAGACCCCATCAGCCGCCAACTGCCAGATCAACCAGATTGCCGCGCCGTTGATGGCAAACAGTAAGAGCAACCGCACCAGCATGTTGGTCAGGGTGGGGGAGGAGAGGGAGTTGTCTTTGGCTGTCACTTGCATAACTATCCTCCTACAGGCAGACGCTCTGGTCTACCCCGGCCGGCTGGCAGCCGGCGCTCCGTCAGCAGGCGCGGTTGGGAAACCGCAGGTAAGCGCGGTTGGGAAACCGCGGCTACGGCTGTTATAATGAACGATCTTTGAACGTTCATTAGCCGTCAAAGTAGAGAAGGCCAGAGGAAATCCTCTGGCCTTCAGCAAGGTGTCGCGAGTGGTTTATTGACCGACTTGAATCGTCAAGACATGCGATTCGGGATCGTAGGTGAAGGTCACCGGGCCGTCGGCCGGGACAGAGAAGGTGTAGTTGTCGCCATCCTGGGCGCCGTCCACACCGTAATTGGTAGTCCAGCTGCCATCCAGGGCAACTTTGCACTCGTAGTCGCCGGCCGGGATGGTGAAGGTTCCCGCGTAGAGGCCATCTTCACCCTGGGTGAGGGCGGTGGCTTCGCAGGCCGGGTCCCAAGCGGCGCCGCAGCCAGCTTTGTCCTGATAGGAGCCGGGGACGTTGACCATGCCGGCCAGACCGCCGCCGATGAGGTTGCGAATCTGTTGCGCCGCATCGGCCAGAGCGGTGGTGGCATCCTGCTCGCCCTGAATGATGAGGGTGAAGCCATTATTCCAGGAGCTCCAGACAGAACCCATTTCAGGAATGGCGGGCATGAGCACAGCGTCGGCTCCCGCTTCGCCAAAGGCGACCAGGTCGGCGTCAGCTGTGGCGGCCAGGACGGATTTGAAAGCGGAGGGACGGTTGCCGGCGATGTACAACTGGGTCATGACTTCGTCGGTGGCGACGAACTCGGTCAGGAAGGCCTCAGCCAGAAGGACGTTTTCGCTGAGGGCGTTGACCATGAAGCCTTGCACGCCCAGGAAGGGCTGGCCGGTCTGGGTAGCGGTGGGGAAGGGGCTGAGAGCGTAAGGCACGCCGGCAGCGCGGATACGATCCAGGGCCCAGGGGCCGCCAATCAGGAAAGGAACCCGGCCGGTCTCAAAGAGGGTGTGAGCAGTGTCCCAGTCGGTGTTGTCGCTGATGGCCCCGGAGGCAATGTTGGTTGCCAGCCAGTCGCCGGCCGCCACCATGCCAGCGCCATCGATCCCCACGTCCTGAGGATTGTAGTTGCCAGCGTCATCAGCGCCAAAGACATAGCCGCCGAAAGCGGTTTGAATGGGGTAGATGTCGTAAGTGGTGCCGGTGAGCGCCAGAGCGTAGTCAGCGTTGCCGGCCGCCTGAATAGCCATGCCAACCTCGATCAATTCATCCCAGGTCGCGGGCGCGTCGGGAGCGAGATCGGTGTTGCGGAAGAGGGCCAGGTTCTCAGTGGCGTAGGGCATACCGTAGAGCTGCCCTTCATAGGTGAAGCCCTGCAAGGAAAGCTCGGTGAAGAGGTCCGCCTTTTCGCCCAGGTCGATGGGGGCCAGCAGGCCGCTGGCGATGAAGCCGCCCAGACGATCATGGGGGCCAATGAAGATGTCGGGGCCTTCGCCGGCCGGGGCCGCAATGGTGAACTGGTTGTTGATGTCGGCAACCTGCTCGACGACCAGGTCGACATTGTAGGCGGCCTTGAAATCCTCCGCCAGCGTGAGCAAAATGGGGGCGCGGGTATCATCGGCCCAGATGGTGAGACTGCCCAGGGAAGCGGCCGGTTCAGTCGGCTCTTCCATAACCTCAGTCGGCTCTTCCATCACTTCGGTCGGCTCTTCCACAGCCTCGGTCGGCGCTTCGGCTTCGGGCGTCTCGGTCGGCGCGCCGCAGGCAACGAGCACAAATGCGCCCAACAACAACATGATGAGCATGAGATACAAACGTTTGGTCATTTTTTCACTTCTCCTCTTTGTGATACATCCTGTTCAAGGTGTTGTGTATGGTCAAAGCAATTGGGTTGTCGGTTGGCTCCATCCTTACTTATCAGTGTTCACCTCCTCAGGCTGTGTTCGCAGCCGGTCGGTTTGCCAGACAGGACAGTCGGATCGCTTGCAGAGTTGGCTTGGGACCTTCCTCTACGAGAGGCCGAAAGCTGGTTCCGGCCCCGCCAGCTCCTGTTGCAGGCGGCATTTGAGCGTCTGCAAAGCCGACAGCAGGTCATCGGCATCGATGGGTGTCTCCGTCCTGAAACGACGTTGATTATACCAGGCGTGAGCCGCATACGCTTCCTGATAGAGGGCGGTGCCGGCCGGCGTCAGGTAGATGCGCGTCGTGCGGGCGTCGGCCTCATGCGGCGCACGCCAGATCAACCCCTCGCTCTCCAACGCTCTGAGCAAACGCGAGGTGTTGCTCTTGTCACACAACAAGAGCTGGCTCAGCTCGCGGGAGGATAATCCCGTATGGTGGTGAATGTGTTCCAGGGCATAAAAGCGGGGAACAGTTAAGCGATGCTGATTGAAGAGCTGACGGTCGCCATGGTCAATCAACAAAAAGAGTTCTTTCAAAAGATGGTAGAGCGCCTGTGTCTCAGCCATGAACCCCTTATCGCCAATGTGGTTGATATTTCAACCATTTATCACCAGAAAGATAACACGCCCACTCTATAAAGTCAACAAATTGTTAACGATAGGGTCAGTCTCTAGCGGCGCATAGCTAACTCACCTTCCTGACCTTTACAATTGGAACTGAAGTCGTTACAATGCCGCTGTTGTGGAGGTTCGATGATGATCTGGCTGGAACAACAGGCACGGCGTATCGGCCGGCGAGCGCTCTTTGCAGGGCTGACGCTGCTGGTAGCGTTGCCTGTTTACGGC
Source organism: Anaerolineae bacterium (assembly GCA_034435495.1). Taxonomy (GTDB): domain Bacteria; phylum Chloroflexota; class Anaerolineae; order Promineifilales; family Promineifilaceae; genus DAOTXO01. The sequence goes on along the minus strand of DAOTXO010000046.1, from coordinate 98,846 downwards.
CCCCTGATTGTTCCCAACTATCTCCAGTGGCAACATTATCATCATCACATCTTCTTGGGTGAGGTGGATTTCTCCCACAGCCACGATCATGTGCATCTGGCCGCGCCGACCACCTGTCTCAGTCTGCTGCCCTGGCAAGGTAACTGCGCCGATTACCACCACCACCACACGCTCAGTTTCCCCCGGCTGGATGGCTTGTGGCAGCTGATTCCGCTTATGTGTCTACCCCTGGGCGGCCTGGCCATCACCCCTCGGCGCTGGCTGCTATCTCCCCGGCCGGCGCTATACTACGGCCTGTCTCGCATCTGGATACAACCTCCAGAAAAGCCTCCCCGCTTCTTGTCGTTGACTCATCTGTAATCGCATAGCTTTCCCAAACCCTAACTTAACGACTACGACAAGAAGGAGTCTTGTATCATGTCTCGAACCTATCGTTTAGGGGCCGTGGCGCTTGTTCTGGCTGCGCTCTTTGTATGGCAAAGTTACGCCACAGTCCTGGCGCACGGGCACATTGATGTCGGTGAATATGAATTGACGATTGGCTTCCGCAATGAGCCAGCCTATCAGGGCGAACCGAATGGCCTCGAGCTGCGGGTGGTGAATCACGACACCGAAGAACCGATTGTGGGCCTGGAGGAGACGCTCCAGGTGGAGATTATCTATGGTGAAACCACCAAAGAGCTAGAGCTGCGCGCCCGCTTTGGGCAAGAGGGTTCCTATACAGCCGATGTGTTGCCTACGCAGGCGGGCGACTACACCTGGCACATCTGGGGTGATATTGAAGGTGAACCGGTGGATGTCCGCATGACCAGCAGCCCCGACACCTTCAGCTCCGTTGAATCCAAAGCCATCATTTCCTTCCCAGACGTGGAACCGGCCACGCTCGATCTGCAAACGCAACTGAGCGCCCTGGCCTCCCGCACCCAGACAGCCTTGTTGATAGGCGGCCTGGGGGTCGTGGTGGGACTGGTCGCCGGCTACATGGGCTGGCGGAAGCGCTAGAGGCGCACAACCTGTGAGTAGTCTATGGCGGCGTCAGGCCGGCCGGCTGTTGGCCGGCCTGACGTTGTTGCTGCTAATCTTACCGGCCCGGCCGGCGGCGGCCCATGCCAATCTGGCGCGCTCTGAGCCTGCGTCGGGCGCAGTCCTGATGGCGTTGCCGCCTGAGCCGTGGCTACTGTACACCGAAGCGGTCGATCCCAGCCTGGTTGCCATCCAGCTGATAGATGCGGCCGGGGTGGTGCTGGCTGAAAACATTGGCCGGCCGGATGAAGCTGACCCTGAGCGGGTGCTGCTTAACCTGCCAGGGTTGACCGATGGGGCCTACACCATCACCTGGCGGGTGCGTTCTGCCGTGGATGGACACATCACCCAGGGAGTCGTGCCGTTTGTGGTAGGGGCGGCCCCCTTGCCACACAATCTCTTGCCGCCGGCCGGGGCGTCTCTGCCGGCGCTAACCCTTCCCTCTGCCTGGGAAAGCATCGCCCGTGGGGGTGGGTATCTGGCAGCCAGTGTCGCGGTGGGCAGCCTGTTTCTCGGGGCAGCGGTGTGGCCGCCGGCGTGGCGCGCCTGGCCGCAGCGCCTGGAGGCCAGCGACACGCTGGCCGGCCGGCGTCTACGCCGACTGGCTATCGCCAGCCTGCTGGGTTGGGGGGCAGCAACCATTGCCCTGGCGCTTATCCAGGCCCAGGCGGCCGGCCAGAGCTGCCAGCTTTGGGAAAGCTGGCCTCCATGTGGGTGGAGCAGTCGCCAGGCGCTTCTGACCAGCATTCGGCTGGTGGGGCTGGCTCTCCTGACACTGGGGGCGTGGCGGTTGTCGCCGGCCGGCCGGGGATCAGGGCGCGCCTGGTGGCTGGCAGCCGGCGTTGGTCTGGCACTGTTGTGGACTTTCCCGCCGCAAAGCCACGCCCCGACGCTACCCGGTCCCAGCGGGGCCTTGGCCACCACCCTGGACGGCCTGCATGTCATGGCGACAGCCCTTTGGCTAGGCGGTTTGCCTGGTCTGGCGTGGCTCCTGGCCCGGCCGGCGACGGAGACGCCGCCACAGCTTGTCCCCACCTTCTCACGGGTAGCCCTGTTCAGCGTGGTGTGCCTGGCGTTGACCGGCGCTTACAGCGCCTGGGTGCATGTACGCACACTGTCAGCGTTGACGGAGACAAGTTACGGCCGGCTAGTCGGGCTCAAAAGCCTCCTGTTTGGCCTGCTCATCTTGCTGGGCGCTGTCAATCTGTTGGTGCTCACGCCCCGCCTGGAACAGGCGGCCGGGCAGGCGCGCCTCTGGTTGCGCCGCGTGGTGGGGTTGGAGTTGGTCTTAGGACTGACTTTATTGGGGGTGGTGGGCGCGCTGATGGGCACCGCGCCCGCCTTTGAGGCGCTGGCCAATCAGCAACGCCAGGGATTCATCGCCCAGACGCGAACCGGCCGGGTGCAGCTGCGGCTGGCGATTGCCCCAGGGCAGGTGGGGGAAAATATCTTCGGCGTGGATGTGGTGGACGAGCGAGCTGGGGCGGAGGATGCGCCGGGAACAGTCGTCCTGCGGCTCCAACCCGGCCGCTCCAGCGCCAGCCTCATTCAGGTTGCCACCACCACGGAGGATCAGCGCCGCTTTGTGGCCCAGGGAAGCTATCTGGCGCTGGCAGACACCTGGGAGGTGACCGTGATTCTGCGACGTGATGGGTTTCAGGATGTGACGGAACCGTTCAACCTCTCCATCCCCATCACACCTCCATAAAAATTAGGGGCGGGTTGTGAGCCCGCCCCTGAGATAAGTGTGCTGATAGGGGCGGGTCGTCAACCCGCCCCACCATCAGGGTAAAAACGTCGCCGGCTTGTCGGGTTGTTCGGCCGGTTGTTCCCGGCGCGCCAGGAATGCTACCAATACCAGGTCGGCTGCCAGCAACAACGCCAGATAAAACACAATCCGCAGATCAATCGTCCCCGACCAGGAGACGGCTACCCACAATTGCAACAAGAAAAAGAGAGACCCAATCCATAGCTTGCGTGACATATTCATATCTCCAGCAGCCATCAGGCCAACGCCTGGGCTAGAAAACCGGCCGCCACACCCAGCACAAAGGTCGCGGCCCACATCACCAGGATCAATTTCCAACCCACTTCCTGGCGCACCAACAAAACGGTAAACAGACCAATCGACGGCGCCGTGCAGATCATCGCCGCCACCGGCCCGACGCCGAAGCCCAGGCTGGCAACGAGATAGGCCAGGGGGATTTCAAACAGGACGGGGATGGAAAGAAAAGAGCCAAAGAAAGCGACCGCGATGATGCCCACTGCCGCGCCGGCCGTTGCCGCACCCAGTAAGCCCTGGTCGGCTAGAATGCGCACCAAAGCAGTCAGGAAGGTGGCCGCGATCATGACAGGCAACAAGTTGTAGGCCAGGGTGGCGCTTGACTGCCACCAATCGCGCAGGGTGGTTTTCACCGCTTCCCACCAGCCCACGTGCACCCGCACCGGGGGCGCGCCGACGTCAACCGCGGTCGGAATGGGCGGTGCCAGCCAGCGACTCGCCAGCGGTAACACCACCAGGGTAAGCACAACGGAATACAACAGGCGCGCCACAAAGACAGGGGGCGGGAAGAGAGCGAAGATGGCGCTGAGGCCAATGATATTGAACAGCGCGCTACCCAAAATGATGCCCAGCTTGGTCTCGGCTGTGGCGCGCCCCTGACCAATGCCGCATGAGGTGACTGCAGAGCAGTTGGCGCACATATTGAGCGGAATACCCAAAAGTGTGCCAATGATGGAGCCGCGCAATCCACGGCGACCAACCACTCCCTGGATCGCCACCGATGAGATCAGCACAGCTGTGGCCGCGCCGCCGATCACGATGGCGAAGGTCATGCCGTTGGTGTTGGCGTCCCAAAAGTTGAGGCTGGTGTAGAAAAAGCGCTCCACAAAGGAAGCATCCGCGTCAATGGGGAAGCGCTCTTTAAAATTGATGCTGCCGGCCTGAAAAGCGGGGTCTTGCGCCTGACTGACCTTCTTGAAGACAGATGGCAGCCGACTGCCAAAGAGGAAAAGGGTCAGAAAACCCAGCAGGAGCGCCACTTTAAGCGCCTGCACCCGGTCGAAGAGGCCCGATCGGGCGGTTGAAATGGTGTCAAGTTGCATCGCGTCTCGTCTCCTTCTAACATTCACGGTGCGGTCGATTGTACGCATCCGGCCGGGTGCTTCAATCGGGCGTGAACCCGATTTTTAGCTGAGGGCATAACCTGAGATGAGACTGTCTTCGCTCCGGTGGCAACGACGTGGGGCTGGGGCAATACAGGGATGTGTCTGGGGGGTTACCCATATGCTGTCTGGCGAGTTACCCTGTCAGGCGGATGGGGCTGTACCCGATATGAAAGCAGAGAAGGTCCAACACCCTCTGAAGCGCCTATCCTGCAACACAACGGAGCGCCGCCACCTTGTTAGAACTGTGCCTGACTCAAACGCCGTCAGGGCGCTTCACACCTCTTCTCCGGTGGCCAGGAGCGCCTGTCGATGGCGGTCAGCGTAGGTCATATATTCATGAGCGGCGCTGGCTGCTCTGGCCCGCGCCGGCGCCGCTAGAGGGCCTTTGATCTGCGCCGGTGCGCCGGCCGCCAACGTTCCGGCCGGCACAACGCTCCCCTCCAACACAACCGCCCCGGCCGCCACCAGCGCACCGGCCCCGATGTGCGTTCCACTCAACAGAGTGGCCTGCATCCCAATCAAAGCGCCCGCCTCAATGCGACACCCTTCCAACACCGCCCCATGACCAATCGTCACCTCTTCCCCGATCCAGGTGTCGTGGCGGGGGTTGACGTGAATGACAACGTTGTCCTGGACATTGGTGCGGGCGCCAATGGTGATGCGTCCGCTATCCGCACGCAATACGGCTCCATACCAGATACTCGCCCCGGCCCCCACTGTGACTGCGCCAATCAAAACGGCAGTGGGCGCAATAAAAGCGTCGGGCGCAATCTGCGGCTGTTGACCGTGGTACGCCACTATCAGAGGTTTCATTGCCAACTCTCCTTTGCCAAAGGTCTCATCCTCTATATCCCTGACAACCACACTTCACCCAACTGAATCCGCCAACGAGTGGAGCGTTGATCATGAAGACCGGCCGGATCAAAACCTAAAAGGGTGTGGCAAGGTCGCCCGATTTCCAATAGAATAGATGAATGTTGTTGGGAGGTGTTGTTTTTGGAGCCTTCCGGCAAACAGATAAAAAAAAGCCTTGTGAGATTGTTTTGGCCGACACTCACAAGGCTCTGCGCGGTGGGACTGGAGATCCCTTATATGCCTTGATTATGACACACTTTCTGTATCATGGCAAGATTTTTCGCCTAAACTGAAGCGATTTTGCGGCTTTCATTCACGAATCTTGCCCGATACACCCGGCGTTCAGGCGTTGGGGGTGACAATTGCCCACTCAGATGGGCTATTGACCCCTCATCTGACTAAGCGTCGCCGGTGTCATAACCCCCTAGCATCAGAAGACGGCGTTGACCGTTCTTCTGAATCTCCTCCCCCAACATCTTCTTTGATGTCAACGCGCACCGAACGCTGGCGACGCTAAGCGCTGGCGGCGGTTGGACGAGTCGGCCAACGCGAACGACTCGAACTAGACGATGGCGCGTCTCTATGTCTCATTGAGTTGGATCAAGCTGGAAGTGAACGGCGCGACGCTGAACAGTCAAACCGTGTCTATCAGGCCGGCCGCCTGCTGGGCACGGTTTGGCGGTTGAGGGCCTTGCCGGGCCTGGCTGCCAAACAAAAAAGAGTAGACGTTGCCGCGCCTACTCTTCGCTGACAAAAGAAAAGCCCTATTCGCATTTGAAGTGTTGCCGCACTTCAGCCATGCGCCCCTTAAGTGGGGAGGGGGGATTTGTGTCCCGCCTAGGGCTTCTGGTGTGATACAAGGAGCATAGCACAGCCCGATCTCGCTGTCAATGGATCGTTTGTTCTGTGCTGCCCGATGTGACGGGAGCAGTGACGCACCCGCCGTCAGAGGCTTTGCTGGCGGCTAATCGACAGTTGTTGGCGCAGCGCGCCGGCCGGCCGGCCGTCGGTGAACAGCCCAAGCCGGCCGAGACGGCGCTTCTGGGAACCGCAACCAGCCTGCCCCCCCATCTGGGCTGGGGTAGCCAGGGGGTGACGGCGGCGCTACGCGTTCACACCAGCCGGGCCTCTGAGGTCGGCACTGCCTCTGTCTCAGCGCCACTCGACCGGCCGGTAGCCGAGGCTGCCTCTTCACCAACAGTTTCGACTCGTACCCTGACGCTGGCCCCCGATCTGGCGCTGGCGTTGTTGCAGACACAGCAGGCAGCCGCCGGCCGGTTGTGGTTGCTATGTAGGGCGCTGGACGAAACGGGACGGGGGTGGCTGCCTATGGCCGAGGTGCGGGCACACCTGACAGGCCGACGCTCCCCCTGGCGGGTATGCGGCCAGCGTCGCTTGCGTCAGCTGTTGAAAAGCGGAACCGGTCTCTTTTGGGAACGAGATAAACAAGAGCGCTTGTGGTTGTATGGTGCAGCCCGCGTGGCGGCCGGACTGGGGGTAACGCAGCTACGCCGCCGCCCACTGACCATCCCTTGCGTCGCGTTGCTGGGTTCGTTGGGCCGGGTGCGCGCTGAGTTGTACGCCACCTTTCACAGCAGCCGACGCCGCCCGGCCGCCACTCTCTGGAGCGCGCCTATCAGTCGCGCCAGCGTGGCGCGACTGACCGGTACGCCAGCCCGCACCCAACGTCTATATGAGCGCCGGCTGGGGCTGCCCCGGCGCGCCAATTATGCCATTGGCCCCCGGCTGACGCCTGAGGCGCGACAAGAACGGTGCTGGCAACAGGGTAGGGGGGTGTTTGCATGGTGCGACCCGGCCGGGCGACACGGCCGACCGGGTGGTCAGTATGTGGCGTGGCGCTTGCCCAACAGTTATGGGCGCTGGCGCGAGCGTGCGCCCCTGGGGCGACAACGGAAGATCAACCAGGCTTTGACCCGACGGTCAGACCTTGTGCACAGCAGGGCGCAGGGGAACGGAACATCGGGCCAACGCCAACAGCGTCTCTTCCATCCCCAGGGCTGCGCCGCCGGCCGGGCCTATAACCACGCGCCGCATCGGGATCATTACTGGCCGGCTTCGTCACCCGGCCGCGTCGGCCTGTGGTATGTTCTGGCCGGGGCAACGACAGAGACGCGTAACGGCCGGCGGCAATGATTTGCCGTGATAGAACAGGGCTATTCAGATAAACCTGATTCTGGTTGGGCCGAGTTTTGCTGGTTGTAGGTAGTCGGGGCGGTTCGCAACTGCTCCAGGATAAAGGTCAACAAGAGGGTGACGGTCAGCCCTAGTAAGCCACCGATAGCGGTGTTGAGGGCGATGTTAGGACCGGAGGGCGTGGTGGGCGTCACGGCCGGAGCAGCCAAAGCAACTTCAGTGGCCGGAGCCGCTTCAAGCAAATCTGACTCGACGCTCTGTTTTTGGAGCAGCTGGTATGTTTCCCACGCCAGATCGCGGGCGGCTGTCAGTTCTCGCTGGCGCGCTGTTTCCTCTTCCAACTGGGCGCGTAGCTCATCGAGTTCCGCTTGCAACGCCGCCAAGGGGTCGCCCAAAAGGGGGTCTTGGGCAGGATTCATCAACCAGCCGGCCGTTTCCGCCGCTGTGACAGCGCGTAAGCGCACTTGCAGCTCAGTTAGAGAGCCCAGCAAACTATCCACTGCGGCCAGCGCTTCCCCCACAGTCAGGGTTGTGTTGTCGGCCGGCGACACTTGCAACTCCAAAGGTGTCAGGTTGGTTCCATTGGCAATGCCAGCCTGCAAGATGAGGAGGGAACTTGCCAGCGCCGACGGCAACGGGTCGGCGGCCGGCCAGGCGGCCAGTTGAGCGCGCAGGGTGTAGGCGCTTTCCAGCCACAGCGGAACCTGTTGTTCAGCTGCCAGGTAGGCAGTTACTCCTTTGCTGGTCGACGCCAGGGTAGCGTTTTGCCAGGCGTGCAAGCTTCCCTCGCGCCATGCGACACCCAGCTTGAGTTCATCCAACTGGCTGGTATTCAAGAACTGCTCCAGCGCCTGTTGGGCCTGTTCATAGGCCATTTGGGCCAGCGGCAGCTGTTCCTGCAACGAAGTCGGGGGGGCTGTCTGGTTGTACACCTGGTTGATCTGCGTCACGAAAGCCGCCGCCCAGGCGCGACTGACCACCGCAGCCACTTCTGGCGAGGAATCGGCCACAATGAGCTGCACCAAACTACCCGGCGTTTTCACATTCCCCTGAGAAGCCAGACGATCCATGTCCCAACCGGCTTGATAGGACTCAGGCAGCGCCGCGATGGTGGCGCTCAAAACAGCCTGACTGGAGGCCAGTGTGAAAAGCGTCTGACGGCGGGCGTCGAAGTTGTTAAAGCGCAGGATCTCATCTTCCGACAATGCGCCGGCGCGAGGGTCTAGATCAACATCGAAGCGGCTTTTGAGGATGAGCACATCGCTGGAGGCGGTGTATGTTTGGGGCAAAATCAGGGAGATGAGCAGGCCCACCCCGGCCGCTAACAATGTCCCCACCACAATCAACGCCGACCAGCGCCGCAGGACAACCATGTACCATTGCATTTCGGTCATAAAAAATCCTTTCAGTCGCTCGTTGGCGAACATAAAACGCAGATATGGGCAAACACACAGGTTCGCCCCAACCGCGGCTACAGTAAGCGCCGGTACAGGTCTTCCGTTTGTTGTGCTAGAGCCGGCCAGCTGTACCTTTCCAGCGCTTTATGCCGCCCAGCCGCCCCTATTGTAGCGCACACCTCTGGCTGATCCAGTAGCTGGTTCAGGCGTTGGGCCAGGCAGTCAGCCTGCGGGAGGCAGAGAAACCCGTCCACCCCATCCGTCACCACCTGAGCCACAGCCGGAATGGCCCCGGCCACCACCGGCTTACCCATCAGCCACGCCTCCAGGTAGACGCTGCCGAAACTTTCCTGGGTGGAGGGAACGCACAACACGGTGCAGGCCGCCAGCGCATTGGTCTTGTCCGGCAGAGAGACCGCCCCTAACTCGACAATACGGGGGTCGCGCACGCGGCGGAAGGTGCGTTGCGAAGCGCGGGTGCGTGGCCCAAGGAAAAAAAAGCGGGCCTGAGGATGACGCGCCCAGACCAGAGGGGCGGCCTGGAGCAGCTGTTCATACCCTTTGTAGGGATATTTCTGCCCCAAGAAGAGAATAAGAGGAGCATCGCCTAGCTGAAATTGTTGGCGAAAGGCATCAGGCTCGGGCTGATCGGCCAACACCGCGCCGGCGCCGGTGACCACAATGCGCTCCGGCGACACGCCGAAATGGATCAGGGTCTGTTTTTCGGCCGGGGTCAGGGCAATCACCCCATCCGCCTGGCGATAGAGCCACTGGTAATGGCGGTGCAGCCAGCCACCCCAACGGGGATGGTGGAAAGGGGTCAGGACAAATGGCGCGCCGACTTCCCGCGCCAGGGCCAGGGAGGCGAAAGCCAGCGGCTCCCGCCCTACCCGTCCGTGATGCACCACCTCAGGGCGGGGGCAGACGCGCCGCAGATGGGGCAACAGTTGGGCGGCTAAATGCGACAAGCTGGCACGTGACCAGACATAGTAGCCGGCTACCCAGGGTGCAGCGCGCCATTTGTCGCGGAGGGTCAGATTGATGCGCGCTACCGGCACCCCGTCCACCCAGTAATCAGCGCCGCCTGGGGCGCGCAGGGTGGTTCCCAACAGCCAGTCGGTGCGCTGCTCGGCCCAGAAGGTGCACACCTGCACGCTGTGGCGCGCCTGCATGGTCTGAGCCAGAGCGTGCAGATAGGCTTGCGCCCCGCCCAGGGAAGGGGGATAAGCTGTTTGGGTGTACAGGATGTGCATGATCGGGTGCTAGACGTTCAGCATAGGGAGTGCCCAAAAAGCACGGCTAATGGCGTTTCAGAAAATAAACCGGCTATGAGGTGGATACGCCAGGGAGTGAATTCCCTTTTCTTTCTTTGCGTTCTTTCCCTCGTGAAAACGGGAGCATGTTGTTCTCACCGCAAAGGCGCAAAGGGAGCGAAGGTTCTTTCTTGGCGTTCTTCGCGCCTTCGCGGTTCCATCATTTTGTTCTCACCGCGAAGGCGCAAAGGGCGCGAAGGTTTTTCACACAGGGGCGAACCCATAAGACAAGGGCGAACACATAGGTTCGCCCTACACGTTTTTTGGGGCTTAGCGGTTCAACCATGAGTCGATCTCATTCTGGAATGGGTGGTGTTGGCCACCTGGCGGTAAAGCTTATACGAGGCGGCTGCTGCCTCCTGGGGGCTGAACCGTTCCCTTGCCACACGGCGGGCCGCCTCTCCCCACGCCTTTCCTAGCGCCGGCCGCTCCAGCAATGTCAAAATGGCCTCAGCCAGACCGTCCACATCGCCGGGAGCAACGCGCCGGCCGGTCTGACCATCCACCACCAGATGCTCCGTGCTGGGAATGGCGGCGACGACCACGGGACAGCCGGCCGCCATCGCCTCTGCCACGACCACCGGCGAAGCCTCCAGGTAAGAAGGCAGGCAAAAGAGGGTGCAGGCGGTGTACTCCTCCAGCAATGCCGTGCGGTCTAGATGGCCTAAAAAATGGACATAGGGTGTCAACCCCAAGGCGGCCGTCACGCGGCGCACCTCTTCCCCGTAGGCGGCATACGGTTCCATGAAGGCCCCGGCCACACGCAAGATAGGCCCCGCGTCGTTGCCATATCTTTGTCGCACCTGGCCTAGGGCCTGAATTAAATCCACCAGCCCTTTGCGCTTTTGGATGGAGCCAACGTATAGGATACGGGGTGGGGTGAGCGGCCGGCGCGGCCTATCCAGCAGGCGCGGCTCGATGGGATTTTCGATGGCATGTAAACGGGCGCGGGTGTGAGGGCGAATAACCTCCGCCACAAAAGGGCTGATGACCACAATATCCTGCGCCCGGCGCAGGCAGCTGGCCTCGATCTGCCCCCAGATGAATTGGCGTAGCCAGCCCCGCAAGGCGCCACCGCGCCGGTCAATGGCTGCCTCCAATTGATTGATGCCATGCACTGTGACAATGGTAGGCGCACCGCTGTCAAAGGCGGCCCAGGGGTAGGCGGCCGCCTGACCGTGGGCGTGAACCACATCTGGGCGTAGGCGGCGCAGGGTGTGCGCCAGTCGTTGGCGGTCAACCGTCAACATGGAGAGGGTGTGGGGCAGTCGGGGAGGGGAGGGGAGATAATGCGCCATTGGGGCTGGGGCCGCGTCTGGCGTTGCCGCCATAGCCACCAGGGTTTGCGTCGCAACGTCGGGGATGCTTTTCTCACACGCCACGACATGAATTTCCAGATCAGGATAGTTCAGCAAACCTTGCAGCGTGTGGTAGATAACTGCCTGGATGCCTCCCACCAGGTGGCGCGGTTGGGAAACCACGGCTACGGGAAAGTCGCCGGCGATGACGAGTCGCATGTCGCCCCTACGGCCAATCGGGCAGCGCCGGGTATACCTCGCCCAGAGGAGATGGCGTTGTCCAGTTGGAGGTGGGATCCATCAAAAAGGAGGATAGAAAACAGCGTCCGCTGGCCGGGGGTGGGGTGAAGTTATCCAGCGGATGGCGGTTGGCCCAAAAGGCGTAGCGTTGCACATAGGAGCGGCTCTCGAAGCCATCGAGGGTGGCTGTCAACTCGGCCACATGCGCCGGGTTGTCGTAGCAGAAGGTCATCTCGGTGATCCAGATTTGGGGATCAGCCACGCCCCATTCCTCCACCAGCAAGGTGTGATACTCATCAAGGAGTTGCAGATTGAGCTCGGCCGATTCGCCAAAGAGGTGCATTCCCCAGGCGCTCATCTCTGGGTAGCCGCAGGGAATAGCTGCCGGGTGGTTGCAGGTCAGGTCCCACACCGCCGCGCGCCAGCTTTCCAACCAGCTCAGCGTGTAGGGGGTGATGTTGGCGTCGAAAGCGTTGTTGGGTCCCACCAGTTTGGCGTAAGGGAAGGTAGCTTTGGTGTCGATGTAAAATTGCGCTGCTTCGTACACATCTTTCAGAGGGCATTGATCGTAGGTTTCACCCAATTCTGGCTCGTTGATCCAGATCAGCCAGCCGTCGTAATCCGCCCCGTACAACTCCAACATACGTGGGATGCTCAACTCGTCCGGGTTGCCTTTGGAAAAGTTACACCACATGTGGGGCGTAAACTCGGAGCTGGGGTTTTGGGTGAAGAGGTCTTCACGGTCGGTCAACGAATAGTTGGCGTACCACCCCAGCGCCCAGTATGGCTCTTGTAGGACGGTGGCTATCTCCCAATAGGCCACCCCTTTTTTGGGGGAAACGGGGAAGGCTTTGAACGGCGCAGTCGCCACAAAGGGGTTCCAGGCCACGGCGCAGTTGATCGTCCCACCTGAACCGGCCGGCAAGTCAGTGTGCCAACAGTCGCCGCCATCGTAAGTCGGGCCATCGGCGGCTCCCCAATAATTTTCCACTGCCTCGAAGCGGTACTCCCCAGTGTCGCCGCTGTAGCTGTTGTAGAGAGCGTAGCCGCCATTGTCCGTCACGCTGCTGTTCCAGAGTGAACCCGGCCCGGCCACCCGCAGGCCGTCGCCGGCATTGGCGCTGATGGTGCTATTTTTTAAGTCAAAGCTACCCTCACCTCCCACGCCATGGCCGGCGCTGTAGAGGACGGCAAAGTTGTTCACTTCCAGCTCGCCATCATTGAGCAGGGCATAACCATCCCCCAGCCAGCCAGCGTAGCGCAGCCGCCCAAAATGGATCACCACTTCTCCACCAGGAGCAATGAACAGCCCTTCCCAATCCCCGGCCTGGGGCAGCGTGGCGGCAGCGTCCTGATTGGTGTCGTAGGCGACGTGATCATCCCAAAAAGAGGTGAAGACAATCGGTTCTGTGATCTTACCGATGCCGCTCACCGTTCCCTCGACGGTCAGCCGTCCCCGGCCGCGTGTGGGGCCGGCCGGCCCGCCGCCGTATCCGTCTGGTGGATTGACGAACTTGAATGTCACCCCCGGCTCCAGGGTCAGGGTGGCCCCGGCTGTCACTGTCAGCCCAGAGGTGACATAAGGGAGGGTGGCATGATTGACGTCTAGCTGGCTGTCCTGGTCAAGGCTACCTTGCAAGAAGATGCCATTGAACAGGCTGTTATCCACCCCCCGATTGTCGGCAATGCGCCCACTGCCCAACCCTCCCCCTTCCAGGATCAGGTGCACCGGGTAGCTGCCGTTGCGGCTGAACTCATTGTCTTGCAAGGTGGGTTGCAAAGAGTGCCCAGCCGTGCCCAGCAGACGCAGGCCATAGCCGGCGTGGTCGCTGATACGACTGGCGCGCACTATCAGGGAGGTGTTTTCGGCGTAGAGACCGTTCAGGCCGTGTTGGATGACGACGCGATCCAACTCGGCGGCTCCCTCCAAAACCTGAATCTGGGCTACATCCCCATGCCCCCCATGTTCGACGATAACATCATCCAGGTCGAGGAGCGCGTTGGGCTGAACGATAATGCTTTCCCAATCCCCAGCGGCCGGAGTCGGCGCAGCCGAACGAAAAAGAATAGGGGCCTCGGCGCTCCCCACGGCGACCAGTTGCCCCTCCACGCTCAGGGCATAGGCCCCGCCGGCGGCAAATTGGATGCTTGTCCCCGGCTGAATGGTCAGAGAAGCGCCGGTTGGAATCGTGACATCACAGGTGATGGTGTAGACCGGTTCAGCCCACAGGCGATGGCCGCTGAGTTGACCACAAACGGTGGTGTCCTCATCCGCTTCGCCGGGGCCGTTGGCGGCCAGGGGCAGATAGCGCAGGTGTGTGTTTTGCCCCGCGACTAGCTGCTCCAGGGTGGCCAATGTCGTCGCCAAACCCAGAACCAGCATGAGGCCGGCGAGGATTGATTTTCCTGTATGGCGCATAAACCTTCCTGGCGTGTCAGACGATAAATGTCTCCCAGACATTTACCGTCTGGCGCTTTCTAGCTCCCCCTCGTAGCGGAAAGGCAACAAGGGGAAAACCACACCCAGGTCAGATGGTTCCAGCCAGTCGCTTTCCGGCGTCATGAGATAGGAACGTACAAAGCAGGAGGGGTTGACCCCCGGCGGCTCAAAGTCATCAATGGGGTTGCGGTTGGTGAAAAAGACATAGCGCTCCACAAACGCCCGGCTTTCCAGGCCGTAGATGCTGTCGACCAACTCCTGCACATGCTCTGGGATGTCATAGCAGAACGTCATCTCTGTAATCCAGATGAGCGGATCTTCCAGGCCCCACTCCTCAGTCAGCACTGAATAGTAATCATCCACCAGCGCCATATTTTCGACATAGTTCTCATCGAAAATGTGCATCCCATAAGCCGCCATCTCCGGGTAGCCGCAAGGAATGGGCGCAGACTGGTTGCAGGTCAGATCGTAGACAGCGTTACGCCAGTTGGTCAACCAGATGACGGTGTACGGGGCCAGCTGCGCTTGAAAAGCGTTGTTGGGGCCTATCAATTTGGCGTTGGGGAAGGCAGCTTTGGTATCGATATAAAACTGAGCTGCTTCATAAGAATCCGTCAGGCCGCACTGGTTGTACTCCTCTCCCAGCTCTGGCTCATTGATCCACAGCAGGTAGCCATCGTAATCGGACCCCAACAAGGCCACAGCTTCGGCCAGCGCGTCAACATCCGGGTTGGCTTTCGGGTGATCGCAGTAGAGGTGGGGCACAAACTCGGCTGAGGGGTGCTGGTTGACATAGGCCGCATTCGCCAGAATGGTGTAATCATAATACCAGCTGATCTCCCACAATGGCTCAAATTCCACCGTATCATCATCCCAGTAGGCCAGACCTTTCTTGGGAGCGGTGGGGATGGCTTTGACCGGTTCCGTCGTCAGAATAGGCGTCCAGTCTACGGCGCAGTTGATCAGGCTGCCTGAACCGACAGGCAGGTTGTCGTGGAAACATTCGCCCCCGTCGTAGGTTGGCCCATCCTCAGCTCCCCAGTAAACCTGTTCGGCGCCCAAGAGATAGGTTCCACTCCCATCATCGTAACTGTTATAGAGGCCATATCCTCCATTGCGGCGGATGATGCTCTGCCAGATGGAGCCGGGGCCGCTGATATGGGCCCCATCGCCAGCGTTGTCCTGCAAGGCGGTGTTTTTCAGGTCAAAGATTCCCGCGCCGCCCAGGCCGTGGTGAGCGCTGAACTGGACAGAGAAGCCGTTGACTTCCAGGTCGCCGTCGTTGCGCAGACCATAGCCATCGGGAGCGACGCCGCCATACATGATGTGAGCGAAGTGCATGAAGAGCGAACCGCCAGGAGCAATGGTGATGCCTTGCCAGTCGCCGGCCAGGGCCTCTTCGGTTGCTTGCGCCGGGTTGGTGTCGTAACCGAAGCGATCATCCCAGAAGCTGGTGAAGATGATGGGGGCGGTGATCTCCCCAACACCTTCCAGATGGCCTTCGATGACGAGCGATCCCGTGCCACGGGTGGGGCCGGTCGGGCCGCCGCCAAACCCATCGGGCGGTTCAATGAATTTCATCACCAACCCCGGTTGCAAGGTTAACTGCGCCCCGGCCTCCACCGTCAGATACCAGACGACGTAGGGGAAGGTGGGATGGTTGGGGCCAAGCTGGCTGGTCAGGTCGGTGATGCGGCCGGCCAGGTAGATGGCATCCATCAAGCCGTTGTTATCCCCTTTGTTGCCGCTGATAGCGCCATCACCCAACCCGCCGCCGTCGAAGATGATGTGGGCCGGGTAGGTTCCGTTGTTATCGAAGAGATTATCCACAATCTGGGGAGTGATGGGATGACCCTCCTGACCATGCAGGCGCAGGCCAAAGCCGGTATGGTCGGAAAGGGTGCTATCGGTCAACACCAACGAGGTGTTTTCAGCGTAAAGGCCGTTTATCCCCTGGTGCAGGGTGACATAGGAGAGCGTGGCGCTGCCGCCCAGAACTTGCACCTGGGCGCTGTCATTCTGACCGCCATATTGCACCGTAGCATAGGCCATATCCAGCTCGCCGCCGGCCGCCACGACCACGCTACCCCAATCCCCGGCTGCTGGCGTCGTGGCGCTGCCATCGCCATTGGTGTCGCCATCCAGGCTATCGTCTTTGACCGAGGTGAAGAAGATCGGCGCTTCCTCCGTTCCCTCAGCCGCCAGCTCCCCGTGAACGGTTAGACTGCCGTCAGCCTCGGCAAACTTGAGGACGAGGCCGGGTTGCAGGGTCAGGGTGTGGCCGGCCGGCACGTCACTATCAGCCAGCAGATAAGTTAGGCCCAGGTTCATATCTGGGGCCAGGCTGCCGATGATCTGACCCTCCAAGACGACGGCATCCAGGCCATTGGCTGCCCCACTGTTGCCGCTGATCTGGCTGGCGACTGGATCACCCAACACCCGCACCTGAATAGCTGCCTCGCCATTGCTGCTAATGGCATTGTCCTGGAGAGTCGGGGTGTGGCTGCCGCTGAGCGTCTCAAAGAAGAGACCGTGGCCGTCGTTGTCGGTCACAGTCGAATCCGTCACGGTCAGGTCGCTATCTACAGTCTGAACTCCATCACCGCCGTTATTGTCCAGGGTAGCCTCGGCCAGAATCAGGCTGGTGTTGGTGGCCTGAATGCCATCGCCGCCGTTGTTGTTCAACATAGAATCGGTTATGGTCAGGTCGCTGTCCACAGCCTGAAGGCCATCGCCGCTGTTGTCGTCCAGGGTAGCCCCGGTCAGAACCAGGCTACTATTGGTGGCCTGAACGCCATCACTGCTGTTACGGTTTAACATAGAATCGGTTATGGTCAGGTCGCTGTCCACAGCCTGAAGGCCATCACCGCTGTTGTCGTCCAGAGTAGCCCCGGTCAAGAGCAGGCTGGTGTTGGTGGCCTGGATGCCATCACCGCCGTTATGGTTCAACGTAGAATCGGTTACGCTCAGGTCGCTATCGACGGCCTCAAGGCCATCACCGCCGTTGTTGTTCAACCCAGAACCTGTTACGGTCAAGTTGCTATCCACCACCTGGATGCCATCGCCGCTGTTATTATCCAGGTTGGTTCCGGTCAGGGCCAGACTGCTGTTGACGGCCTGAATGGCACGGCCGGTGTGGCCGCTGA
Source organism: Anaerolineae bacterium (assembly GCA_034435495.1). Lineage (GTDB taxonomy): Bacteria > Chloroflexota > Anaerolineae > Promineifilales > Promineifilaceae > DAOTXO01. The sequence goes on along the minus strand of DAOTXO010000046.1, from coordinate 81,812 downwards.
GGGCGCTATCCACGATGGTCAGGTCGCTATTTTCCACCAGTGCGCCGAGTACGCCCTGTTCTAACGTGACATCCGTCAACTCTCCAATGCCGCCATCCAGCGCCAGTTGGGCGCTGCCGGCGCTGGCGTGGCGCAGGGTGGTGTGTTCCAGGACAACCTCGCCGCCGCTGTAGACAACAATGCCATCCCAGACGGTGGCCGGTGTATCATCGCTGGAAGTCAGAAGAACGGGGCTGGCGAGGCTACCGGCCGCGACCAGGCTCCCGTAGACGGATAGCCCGCTGTCTTCGCTCTGCATGGTCAGGATCAGGCCGGCCGGCAGGGTCAGGGTGGCGCCGGCCGGCACAGTGATGTCATGCACAGCATAGGGCAGCTCAGGGTTGTGGGCCAGAACGCCGCTGAGGTTGCCCTCCAGACTGATCCGATCCAGCCCATTTTGACTGCCGCTGTTGCCCGTTGCTGTCAGGCTGTTGCTGAGGCCAAGCAGGCGAAGAGTCAGGGCAACGCCGTCGTTGTGGGTGAAACTGTTGTTGGTGATCACCGGCGCACCGACGCCAGTCGTCCGCTCCACCACCACACCATCCCCCGCATTGTGTTCAAAGCTGTTGTTGTCCAGGGTCATGGTGGTGTCAATCGCCTCCAGGCCATGATGGGCGCTGGTGCTGATGGCGCTATTGAGCACCACCAGGCTGGCATTCTGGGCGGACACAGCAGGGCTGTTGTTGCCTCCATACAGGATCACGGCATGGTCGAACGTCCCGCTACTGCCCGACTCGAAGAAGATGCTTTCCCATTTCCCGGCCGTCGGATTGGTAGCCGCCGAGGTGAATGTGACCGGGTTAGCCGCCGTGCCTTCCACGCTCAACTGCCCATACACGGTCAGAGCATAGACGCCGCTGGTTGCAAAGCGTACCTCGACGCCCGGGTCAATAGTCAGCGAGGAGCCGGCCGGAATGGTGACATCGCACATGATGGTGTACGTCGGTTCTGACCAGACGCGGAAGCCGGGCAACGGCCCACACACATCAGTGTCAGGGTCGGGCTCGCCCTCGCCGCCCATGACGGCCGGCAGATAGAGACTGGCAACGTTGGTGGCTGTTAGACGAGTGTAACCGAGCCAACCAACCGTGATAAGCAGAGCGATAAAGGGCAGCCAGCCTGTAAACTGGCGCCGGGAACGATGGGGAGGATGGTGTTGAGGCATAGCTGTCGTCAAGGTATCCGAAATATGGATGAACATTCGTAGGGGCGGGTCGCAAACCGCCCCACACATATTGCTCCCGATTTGTTCCCCTGGCGGCAGACAGAGCAGAAAGCTGCCTGATAGAAGGGGGGATATGGTTCACCCCTCTAACAGTTACAAGCTAGAAGGGAAACGATCATTTATTAACCGCAAATAACAAAAAATTCAACACTCCTGATAGGAAATGGGGTCTTTCCTATCAGGTTTTAATCCGGCCGGCGGGTGATCACCCAAGACTTTGTGAGGCCCAATAGACGTTCGCCCCACACCTCGCCATCGGGAAAGAGGTGCAGCAATTCAGATCGGGTAAGCAACCGAATGGTGCGCGCATCTTCGATGGCGGCCGGCACGGAGCGTGTGCGATACCAGCCGGGGCGGAAGCGACGCGCCACCCATACCCGCAGCGCGATGGGCAGGAATTGGAAGCCGGGGAGAAGGAAATGAGGTTCCAGGGGAAACGCCCGGTTAGGGGTTTGCACGAAATAGGCGCGCCCCACCCGCCGTATCTCAGCCGCTGCCTGTTGCTGTGCTTCCCAGCGACCAACATGTTCCAAGACAGAGTTGGAATGCACCAGGTCAAAGCTGCCATCAGCGTATTGGGGCATGGCGCGCACATCCCCCACTGCGGTGCGCAGGCGTGGATGGAGATCGTCGGGGTAGGGGGTTAGATTGAGCAGCGTCACCTGGACAGGCAGAGCATCGAAGCCGGCCATGTTGAGCCAGTAGTGTGGCGCGCCCCCCACATCCAACACGCGCACATCTTCCGCGCCGCCCAGCCTCTCCAACAGCTGCTGAAAGCGTTCAAAACGCGCCTGCCGCATCCGGCCGGCCCACGAATGGGGGTTGGTGTTGTCTACCAGCTGTTGCCACATAGCCGGTCACACTTTCTGTAATACATAGGCGATCTCAAAAATCTCCCGCAGGCAGGGCCAGCCCAACGGCTTGATCACATGATCCAGCACCCATCGGATGGGGTGGCGACTGTAGCTGCCCCGCTGGTCGCGAAACCCATCGTACACAATGCGCCAGCCAGAGCTGCCCTCCGGTTCGGTTCCGGTATCATAGCGCTGTTGGAGCAGTTGATGGAACCTTCGAGCTCCCATGCCATTCAGGCTATATCCCTTCTCCCCCGGCAAAGGCTGCTCCGTTGCGCGCCGATACCAGCGTGCCGCGTCACCGCGCTCGTTCAACAGGGCGAAGTAAGCTCGCAGCAAAGTGGTGTAGTCAAACAGCCAGTGCAGCCCTGGGGTGCGTGTGACCAGGTCGAGATGATGACCGACCGGGTAGTAGAAAGGGGGAAAGGTGAGGATAAAGTATCCCTCCCGCTTCAGAACGCGCCAGCATTCCCGCACAGCAGCCGCCACATCCTGGACATGCTCCAGGGTATGAACGCACACAACGATGTCGAAGGTTGACCCGGCAAAGGGGAGTTGTTCGGCCCGGCCGGCGCTGAAGGCGGCCTGAGCGTGCCGGCCGGCGGCAAAGCGGCTGGCGGCCGGCAGGTGGGGGCCGGGCATATCCACCCCCACCAGTTGCCGGCCGGCATACTTCTCCAGCCAGCGCACACTCTTGCCCCCCAGATAACAGCCCACATCCAGCAAGCGCCCAGCGGCGCACAGCTGACGTAGGTCCAGGCCGGGGAAGTAAAAGGTGTCCAGGGGTTGGCGCTCCTCAATGGCGTACAGCGCCTGCGCCCAACCCTGCTCCCACGCCCTTTGTTGCGCCGGGGAGGCGTTCTGATAGTCGGGATGGTTGAACACCTCGTGAAAGACGGCCCCAGCTGTCGCGTCAAAGGTGGGGGTCTGTTGCCGCCACTTCATCAATGCCTGAGCCAGGCGTTGCTTGTAGGCATGATGATGGTCAGATTTCGTGTCTCCTTCCCCCATTCGTTTATTCGTTCCCATGCGCTGCTCTTGGTGATTCCCCCCCCAGCAGACCCACCAGCGCCCAGATATACCATTGGACGGAGGCGTAGCCGAGGTAATTATCCGCCAGGCTGATGATAGCGCCGCCGACAGTGACGGCCAACAGCGTCAGGCCCAGGACAGCCATATCGGCCGCCGCCTCCGGCGCGCCCACCCCCCCCCGGCGATAAGCGCGCCAGCCGGTGTGGAGCGTAGCGAGCATAACCATGACAAAAAGAAGACCACCCACCCAACCTGTTTCCAGCGCCAGACGCAGATAGTCGTTATGGGGCGGGGCTGTAATCGTAGGCTTGATGTTGTTGATCAGGATGAGCGAAGTCTCCAACCCACTGCCAAAAAGTGTCGGGTGTGCCAGTAGGTCGCGTGAGACTTCCCACACATCCTGACGCCACACCAGAGAAACATTGGCATTCCAGCCAAAGAGACGTTCACGTACTCCCCCTGAGAAGAGCAACACGCCCACCAGGAATAAGAGGGCGGCCGGCATCCACCGGCGATAGTGACGCCAGCCGATGATCCCCAGCGCCACCGCGCCGCCCAACCACTCAGCCCGGGCGTAGGTCAACCCCAGGAGCGTCAGGCTGGCCCCAACCAATAGCCATAGGATGGGGCGTGGGAAAAGGAGCCGGCCGAAAGCCAGGGCCGACAAAGCCAGGGCGCTGACGACGATCAGAAAGGAAGCCAGCGTGGCCGGGTGGTCAAACGTCCCATCGGGGCGGAAAGCAAAGAGGGTGTTGGTGTAACCAGGAAAAAAACGCCCACCGCCGGCGAAACTCTCGTACAGACCGACGGCCAGAGGCGGCAGAGCGGCCAGCAAGATCACCCGCAGAGTCAGGCGCACTCGTTGGGGCTGGTGGGCAATCTCCAGGGCCAGCAGCGCCACGCCCAGCGCCCCGGCCAGGCGTGTCCAATGTTTCAGCGAAGCGGCTACATGCAACGAGGTGGGCAGGCTGATGGCGCTTACCAGCAAAAAGAGAGCGTAGAGTTGCAGCGGGCGGGTCGGCAGTGGGGATTGTCCCCGGGCCAATCGGCGCGCCAGGAAGAAGAACGCCAGCCCCAGGCCCACAATGTTGAAGAGGCCGGCCAGATTGAATCCATACCAGGCACCGGGGAAAAATTGGATGACATCCCGCACCCCATCCACGCTGCTGCGGGCCAGCAACAGCAGCGCCAGGCACCAATGGGGGCGCGCCCCCAACACCGCCAGCGTCAGGACGCCGCCCACGAGCGCCAGCGAGACGGCCGGCGGTAGCCACACAGCCAGCGCGCCGGCCACCGCCAGCCCTATCAGGCCGCCCAGGGTAGGCCAGGGAGCTTTCATGGTGAGGTATCCAGGAGCTGGCTCACATCTACCCACTGGCGCTGGCTGACCCGCGGCCAGCGCACACGGCGGCCCCAGGCCGTTTTGGGATGTTGGAAGCAGGCGACCGGCGACACTTCCGGCAGAAGGTGCGCCCCCACATCGTGGCGCAAGAAAAAGGCGTTGAAGCCATAGCGCTGACACCCCACCAGACGATACCCTTTGGCGCGTCCCAGCAGCACAAAGGCGTTCAGACTCGCCCCGGCGTAATCCGGGTCGCGGCCGGCGTGGCGGGAGGCGACAAAATCCGCCTGATAGGGGACGCTCCAGGCCACTTCGGGGCCCAGAATATCCTGATATTCCACCACCACCAGGCGCGGCGACGCTGCCTCCAGCGCCCGCCACACCCACCAATCTATACCGTCCAGGTCCAGCGACAGCAAATCGATCTCTCCCGTCATCTCGTACTGACTGAGTAGGGTATTGACATTCTCGGCCGTCACCCAGGCTTGTTCCAGGATTGGAGGCCAGAGCCAGGTATCCCGCGACCAGCGATAGAAATGACGCCCACGCGCGATGTTGGCAGCGTTTCCATCCAGCAACAGACCCGTCCAGCCGTGGTTGAGGATCAGGTTGGCGCTGTTGCATTCAATGCCGTTGCCCGCCCCCAATTCAACGCAGCGCCGATTGATCGTTCCTGCCAGCGCCAGCAGGTAGAGCAAGATGCCATCCTCCCCATTTTGCGAATAACACCGGAACTCCACCTCCTCCAGAGAGGGCAGGGGGCCGCCGGCGCGCGCCAGGGCCTGGTAGGTCAGCCACAACTGGCGCTGTTGGGCCTGACTGTTCAGCCGGCCGGGATCCAACGCCTTCAGCCAGACGTCAACCGGCAACACCCACCCCAAGCTGGCCGCGCTCCAACGTAACAGCTGCCTCATCCATTCCATGTCATGCCGACCCTCTCAACGATACCCCAAATGGCGCAGACGTTCCATCACCGCCGCCTCTTCCTCAGGCGTCAGGTCACCCGTCTCGCCCATTTCCCCGGTTTGCTCCACCGGCAAAGTGGGTTGGACGAAATTAATTTCGCCCGCCCCGGCCGGCCGTACCCAGGCCACCCCCGACATCCAATTGGGAACCGGCAAGTTGAACATTTTAGCCACCGTCGGCGCAATGTCGATCAAACGAGTAGGCGGGGCGCTGCCCGGCGCAATACCTGGGCCATGCAGCGCCACCAGTCCATCCAGGGCGTGATCGGCCGAAGCGAAGCCGATGGGAGCAAAGTTGCGAGCCTGATACACCCCCAGGGCAAAGGGTGGATGGAGCTCCAGGATCAGGTCCGGCATCCCTGTCAGGGCGTCCGCTTCGTACACCTCCTGCGGTTGATAGATTGCTCGCACCACCGCTGTCCCACTTGTTGGTTCCCGCAGCGTCAGCAGGGCGGTTTGCAGCTCCGCCAGCAGGCGCGCCGCCGGTTCACCCGGAGGAACGCTGCCGGCCGGGTCGCGCCCCCGGATGTTGAGCCGCACCCCCTGCTGGAAGCTCCAGGGGCAATAGGCGGCCGTATGCTGCCAGTCGATAGCCTCTTCCATGCCGTGACTCAGCCCCGGCCAGCGTTGGGTGACCTCTCCCAGCCAGCGGTGCCGCCAGCGGCGCAGGCGGGGCGTCTCCAGGTCACGCAGGCGACGCAGCGCGCCGACGCGTCCGGCCGCGTAGCGCAGCCAGCCCATCTGGGCCAGCCAGTCGTTGAGGTGAAATTGCCAGACGGCCGGCTGAAAACCGTGATCCGACAGCACCATGAGAGTGGTGGCCGGGCCGACGTGTTCCAGTAATTGGGCCACGGCCTCATCCAGCGCTTGATAGAAGGTGTGCAATGTCGGCTGCCACTGTTCCGCCTCTTCGGTGCGATAATGGGGGTGGGTGGGATCCAGGTAGCGCCATAGAGCGTGTTGCAGCCGGTCTGGGGCGACAAAAGCGATGGCAGCGTAATCCAATGACATCTGGCGCAGCAAAAAGTCGGCCGCGGCCGCCCGTTGACGCACCAGCCGGGTCAGGGCTGCCGCCAGTTGTGCTTCCCGACCGGCGTAAACTTTCCACTCCACATCGATCTGATAATCGGGTAGATGGCGCAACAACGCCTGACCTAGAGCGGCCGGTGCGGCCAGCCGGCCGGTATCAGGTGTCAACATGCCGCTGACCATCCAACCTGGAATGGGATCGGGGGGGAAGGTGACGGGAAAGTTGAAGACGCCCCCCCGGTAACCGGCTGCTCCCAGATAGCGCCACAGGGTATGCCTGGGATCAGGCCGGGCGTGACGATAGCGCCCATCTGCGCCGCGCACCAGAAAATCCAGGACACCATGGCGCGCCGGGGTCTGGCCGGTCATAAATGAGGCCCAGGCTGCGGCTGAGTGGGTGGGAAAGACAGACCGCAGCTTGCCGCTGGCCCCTTCGGCCAGCAACCGACGCAGGGTGGGGCACACCTCGGGGGGCAGCAACGCCTGCACCAGGCGCAGATTCAGCCCATCCAGGCCCAGGATCATGACATGCGGTGGGTTCGACATAGGTATCCCATCAACCCAAGCCCTCTACACAGTGCCGCTCCCGTGAAAACGGGAGTGACGAACCGCAAAGGCGCTAAGAACGCCAAGAAACAAAGAGGAAAACTTTCGCACCCTTTGCGCCTTCCTACCGTTTTCACGTGTAGGGGCGAACCTGTGTGTTCGCCCTCGCGAAGGCGCTAAGAACGTCAAGAAAGAAAAGGGGAAACCTTCGCGCCCTTTGCGCCTTCCTCCCGCTTCACGTGTAGGGGCGAACCTGTGTGTTTGCCCCCGTAAAGGCGCTAAGAACGTCAAGAAAGAAAAGGGGAAAACCTTCGCGCCCTTTGCGCCTTCGCGGTGAGAACAATCCGGAGGTACAACCTGAGCCAACCCTTCTCAACGTGTGGATAGAGACCAGATCGTCAGGCGGGGAGATGTTGAGGCATGAACAGCTCCTACGGCCAGCCGCCCGCCGGCCGGATCAAACGCGGTGATCAGGCTGGGGTACACCTGGGAGAAAGGCACCTCGTCGTCTAGAATGGTCAACAAGTCGCCTCCGGCCACTCCCCACAGCAACACTGGGCCGGTGGGGCCGGGGGCAGCTAACCATTGACCATCGGGCGCGAAAGCCAGCCGGGATTGACTCCAGCCCCCCCCTTCCAACCCCACCAGTCGCGTACCGCTCAGCGTATCCACCAGCCATAACTCACCGTTGGCATGGTGGACAGCCACCAGGTCACCCTGGGGGCTAAAAGTCAGGCTGCTGACGGCGCGGCCGCCGCGCCGATGGGAGACCAGGGCTACCCCGGCCGCCCAATCCCAAATGTAGACGTTGCCGCTCTGGTCGCCGGAGGCGATCAGCTGGCCGTCAGGCGACCAGGCCAGTGCTGTCAGGCTGGCATCATGTTCTGCCAACACGGCGCGCCGGGCCCCATCTGCCACTTCCCAGAGGGTGATGTTGTTGCGGTTATCCGGCAGCGCCAGGCGATCGGCCGCCGGGGCGAAGCGGGCCAGATGGGTGTAAAATGCCCCTGGATCGAGGGTCAGCGTGGTTAGCAGGGCTTCCTGGCGCAGATCAATCAATTGCGCCCGCGACGATGTCACGCTGAAGGCGATCAGGCGGCCGTCTGGTGTATAGGTCAGGGTTTGCACCCCGACGGCCGGGAAACGTTCCTGTGTTTGTCCGGTCACAGGTTCGACTGTTTGCGCCTGAGTCCCTAGCAGCGCCAACTCCTGCCCATCCGGCGACCAGACCAGATGGCGCGGAGGTTCTGACAGCGCCACGGTAGTGATGATGGCAGCCTGCACCTGATGGGTGGGGGTGCTTTCGAGGGTCGGCCGGCTCAAACAGGCGGCCAACCCGGCCGTCAGCCAGCCCCATAGAATGAGCAAGGTGAGGGTACGCATGGGGTGGGATGATACCCTATCACGCCTTTCCTATCCAGCGCCAGCCCACCGCCAACGCCAGCGTCAGGCCGGCCGTCAGCCCCAACCCCAGACCGGCCGTTCCCCATAGCTGACTGAAGGGCCAATCCAGCACGACTGTCACACCGGCCGCCAGGATTAGCAAGAGGGCGACCCGCTCCGGCCGGCGCACGGCATAGCACCACGCCTGCACGGCGCGAAATGGCCCCAGCGGCAAGAGGGCCAGGCTGTAAAAGGTGAGCGTATGCCCCAGCAGACTCAGCGCGTCGGCATCCAACGCCCCTAAGGCCGGCCGGGGGAAATGGACGAGCACCTGACCGAGTAGCCCCAACCCTACCGCCAGGGCCAGGGCCACCAACCCCATCAACCGCAACAGAGCGGCGAAATCAGGCCTTTGGACGGGATGGGAGGGGGTGACGACGCGCCGGCCGGCCCATGACCGGGCCAGGTCTGGCAGGGCCGCCGTTGTGAGGCTGTCCAGCAACACGCCAGTAGCAGCCAGGGTGATTTTGTTGGCATAGCCTAAAGCAGCAATCGAGCCGGGGGGCAAGAAGGAGCCGAAGAAACGTTCTGCCAGCATCACGCTTTGACGCGCCAGCAAACCCCCCAAAGGAACCAGCCATTCCCGCCCCACGCGCCCCAACGCCGGGTGGTGGATCGCCCAGCGCCAGACAGCGTCCCGCGCCAGATAGCGATAGGCGCCAGCCATCCACACCAGACCCAGCCAGCTTCCCAGCGTGATGGCCCAGGCTATGCTAGAGATAGGGCGGCCGGGCAGAGCGAGTACCAATCCCACCGCGGCCAGGCTGGGGATAAAGTTGCCGGCGGCGGCAGCCACAAAGTGGCGTCGGGCGTAGAGGGCGGCCCGCAACACCTCGCTTAGCCAGGCGGCCGGCGTGCGCCAGAACAAAATCACTCCCAGCTGCGTCGCCAGATCCAGCGAGGCCTCTCCCCGGCCGGGGGCCAGCAGACGCATCAGCCAGGGAGCGCTGAGACTACCCAGCAGCGCCACCCCCAGACTGATCCCCCCGCTGTAAATCAGCAGAGCTGACAGCAGGCCGGCCGCCTCGGCCTGTCCCGCCTCCCCGCTATCGGTTAGAGCCACCACCAACACGCTCTGACCGGCGCTCAGGGCGGTTGCCAGCAGGATCAGGGGCAGGGCAGCGGCAATGAAGTAGGCATCGGTGACTTCGTTCAGTCCATACCGGCCGGCGATGATCCCATCCAGAACGAGACCGGCCACAACGCCCAGGCTGGTGAAGAGGGAGAGGATGGCAGCGTGGAAGCGCAGGCGTGACAAAGGGGTTAGACTCTTTCCAGGGCCAGGCGCAGAACCTCTGCGGCGCAGCCCCAGGAGAGGGTGAAGCCGGCCCCGCCGTGACCGTAGTTGTGAATGACTGTACCGCCACCGGGTAGTCGTTCCCGCTCCAGGCGTACCGTCGGCCGGCCGGGGCGTAGCCCCACCAGCTCTTCCAATATCTCAGCCCCGGCCAGAGTGGGTACCAGGCTATAGCAGCGTGCCAAAATGGACTGCCTGTCTTCGGCCGAGACAGCCAGGTTATCAGCTTCCCGCTGCGCCACCCCGCCCAGGATGCAATCATGGATACGGGGAATAATATAGGTAGGGACATCGGGGTCGCTGTCGTCGAGCAGGCAAGGAGTGGGGCCGGCCGGGCGCACGCGCACAATTTGCCCCCAAATAGGGTAGAGGTCACGATCCCCCACCAGTTCCCGCGCCCCCAGACCGGTGCAGTTGACAATAATCCGGCCGGGGCGGGCCAGTTCCATCAGGTTGTGAACCGTAGCCTGCTCAATTTGTCCGCCCAGGTCACGGAAACGCGCCAGCACATAGCGCATATACACCGGTGTTTCCATCAGCGGCAGCTGCATGGCGTATCCATCGACATAACCTGGGGGGCGTTCGGCCGGTGTGGCGCGCCGGAAGGAGGGAACGGCCGGCCGCCACCACGGGTCTGGGGCGGGTTGGCGCAGCAGTTCCACCACCGTCGTCAGGTGTACACCCGCTTGCGGCTCTGCTGCCAGCCCAGACAGCCGCTTCAACGTGGCTGCGCCCCACGCCAGCACCCGCTCCGGCGGCTCCGCCTTGTAGGGATACCACAGCGCCGCCGCCACATTTGATGTCGTGCGTGGCGGCAACTCGCGCGCCACGATGGTGACCTTCAACCCGGCTTCCAGCAGCGCAATTCCACTGCTCAGGCCGATCACCCCACAGCCGATCACCGTGACATCCGTTACCTGTTTGCTCATGAACGCCAAGTTTAGCTCGTTGCCCCCCAACGCACAACGCCCTATCGACGGCCGGAAGTAGCCGCGGTTTCCCAACCGCGCTTGGCCGCAACGGAGCGCCGCTTCCGTTTTCACCGGAGTGACGAGCCGGCCAACGGCTAAAGCCGTTACTACGAACCAACCGCGCCTTGTAGCGGCGATATCCTTGCCGCGTCGGCATCATCGCACAATGCCCCGTCGACGGCCGGAAGCCTGTCAGTTGTGCTGGCTTTCAGGTGGGTGTAAACTATCAGGAGCGTAAAGATCCACCGGGCTGATCATGTCTGCAAATCAACCACCAAATGGACCTGTCCCCTTCCAGCCGCCACCACCCAACCCAATGGTGAGAGGTGGTGGTTTGTTGAGGAAACAAGGCCGGGCGGTGACGACGTGGTTTAAGGCTCGCAGGGTTTCAGCCCTGCTGGTCTTCTTTATCTCGCTTTTGATAGTGATTTTGGCCTTATGGATTGTCAGCCTTATTCAGACACAACGATATACCCACCAGCGCGCTCAATACACCAGGACAACACCCGTTGACGCCGGTGGGATATGGGTGACTTTTCGCTATCCACGCCACCTATTTTTGGATGGCGCTGCTGGTGAATTGCGCATCAACGCCTGGCGTAACGACACAGCCAGCGTGTCTTCCCAACCGCTGACCGTAACTCTGCGATTCCCGGCCGGCATCCAGGTAGCTAGCGAAACCATCAGTATCAATATCAATGACGAAGTAGCTATTTTAAGCCTTCCCCTCTCTAAAGAACCCAGCGCCCAGATCATCCTGCAATTAACCAACGGTGGGACCGTACTCAATCCTCGTGATTTGACCATCCAAATCGTCTCAAATCTCGATCACATCTTTGTTCCCCTCTCCATCCACATCGAATCTCCCAGGTCAGCGGCCTGGCGCATTTTTTGGACTGAAGTTGTCTCAGACAAAGGTCCTATAGCCGCCGTCACCACAGCGCTCTTGTCTGTCATAACAATTTTCCTGCAATACTTTCAGCGCCAACAGGAACAGCAACGCTTAGAAGCTAGACGGCTGATTCAAGAAGTTCGCAACAGTTTGGTTAAAGCGGATTGTCGGGGTGTAGAACGCGCCTGGAATGCGATGCAAATACAAGGCGTTATTAGCACGTTGTCGGAGGATGAGGTTGAACCGTTGAGAGACCTCGTTGATTTGGCCTTGGCTCCAAAGGGGGCGTCATTAAATGACGAGATAAAGAAGCTCGTCCAAACTTATGAAGATAGCCCTTGGTGTAACGATTTATGTGGTGCATTCCTATGTTATTCTCGTGTAAGGTCTGTAGATAAAGATTTCAAGGATTTACTATTAAAGCTCCCAGTTGACAAAATAAGTGATGATGAGTTGCGCGAAAAAGTTGTTGCTCTCTGGAAGAAGAGCCGGGTTGAATACCAGGATCGTAAACCTTCGTTATCTTACAAGGATGAAGAGAAGAAAATCAGCGAAGAGAAAAGGGACTTGCAGAAAACAGCTATTGGGACGCAACTGTCAGAAGAACCATTGCTAAGGGAGAAGGCCGAGGATGAGGGCGCTACGCTATTCGAAAAAAAGGGGTTTTGGCCGAAGCATTCTATCTATGAGGGTGTGATGCAGAAAATCAAGGCTGATGGACTAAAAGTTCACATTATTTATGGCCAGCCGGGTTGTGGTCGCACCGCTCTGGCTAAGGCCGTGATGGATTCCTTATGGGCTGATGCCAAATTCTTTCCACTTTATCATGCCGCCGGCACCAACACGTCAAGCGCTAAATTAAAGATGGAGATGGTTCAAAACCTGTTAAAGTATATTTGCGACAAGCCCACACTTTTGGTTTATGCGTCTGAAATACAGATACAGTCGATGGCCATGGTACTTTGCCAGAAATTAGGAGTTCGAGAAGTACTCGGTGTTTTGGACGAGGCAAAGAATAACTATAAGGCAGAGGGTCAAAATCCAGTCGCCTGGTCCTCTTTGGCCCAAAGCCGACTTGCTTTACTTCAGCAGGCTGTAAAAGATACGGATTGTAAAACTGATTTCAACGACATGGAGTTCTTAGAAGATATGGCTCGATGCTTTCGAACATTTCGCTTTGAGGGGTTTTACTTTGTGCTTGATTTTACGGCAGATGACACACTGATGCCTTCAATAAAGGACATGGTAACCTGGTTGCCATCCTGGCAAAGGTATAAGATCGGGGCTATTCTCTTGATAGATCAGGTCAGTTACAAGTTATTAGAAGACACATTGATTGCATTTGCTCCGCAATTATTGTCCTGGTCCGCAGAAGATCTCCAGGCAATGGTGAGTCATCGCTTTGAGAAATTGGCTAAAGAGCCCAATGTGAATCGGTTCTTAGAGTTAGAGAATTTTTGCGCCGAGTGTGAACCTAAAACACCGCGTCAGGCTATACGCCTATGGAAACGGGCCCGACTTGTTGCCGGGAATGCCGGGCAGATTGAACAGGAACACCTTCGCCGAGCTCAGGAGCAATTGCACTCGACATAATCGATGATGGATGTCGCTCAACTGAAGCCTGGGTACTTGTTATAACGGGGTTGATTGGATGAAACACCCCTTTCAACGTTGGCCCTTTTTGCCACTCCACATGCAGACGCCGGAGCAAAATGCGCGCTGGTGGGCGGAGTGTTTTACCTTGTTGCCGGCCGTGGAGCAGTTTATCGAGGTGGAGGGATCAGCCGCATTGTTGGCAGGGCCGGGGAATGGCAAATCTACCGCCACAGCAGCGCTGGGGCGGTTCAAAGGCGCTGAGGCGCTCATTATCTCTTATCAACCTGAATATTGGCCTCGTGGCAACCATGCCTGGGTGCGTGGGACAGGCCATATTATGAGGGCAACATAGCTTTGGAACGTTCGATACAGAAAGTTAGGGAGATCAAACCCAAAGCATCAACGTCAGATAGCACCTCCTTGGAGGAGGCGTTGAAAGCCGATGACGACCTGGCTGGTTTCCTACAAAAGGCGGCAGAGGCCTATACCCTGTCACTTCAATATGCCAGGCGTTTCGCCCTGGATTCTCTATTGATAACCACGACCTACGACAGCCTATACAACTATCTCAAAGCATTCAATGAAACGGAACTCACCCTCTTTTACGCTTGTGAAGATCGGGCGCGTCAAGAGTATAAGCTGACGGAAGGCCCGCGGCTAAAAGAGTTTTTGCTGGATTGCTTTGGTGATTACTACGCATCCCAGCATTGAGGGTGGTAGAAGGTGATGGATGGACGCTGAACCCAGATTGTTGACCGAGGCACTCCAGCTTTTTGACCATGATTGCGCCTGTCCAGACAAGGGGTTTAGGTTGGCTTTTGAACATGACCGCCATGGCGTATGCGACAACCTGACGACTTTGGCGACAAATCCGGCCGCCCCCTTTATGCCCACACCTGACACCCATGTTCAGTCCTTGCCGGGAGCGTATTATCTGGTTTACAGTCCACTGGCCCCGGCCGGCCCGAGCGTCATCAACCGGCCGGCCTGGGAGCGGTGGCAGCAATTCCATCACCCCCAACCCTTGAGTCAACCCATTGATTTTCAACTGGCGGAACAGATCCTGGTGCAGCCGATGGGTAGTCGCGTCCAACCACGCCGCCGGCCGCCGGAGACGCTGACCGCCTGGTTGCATGTGACCAATGCCTGTAACCTTGACTGCCCCTATTGCTATGTGCGCAAATCGTCGGCTCGGATGAGCGAAGCAGTGGGCTTACAGGCTGTGGCGCGCATTTGCGATAGCGCCGCACGCCACGCTTTTCGCCGCGTCAAACTCAAGTATGCCGGGGGAGAGTCCACCTTACATTTCAAACTCATTCGACGCCTGCATGACGCCGCAGTTGAGAATGCTGCGCAGTGGGAACTGGAACTGCGAGAAGTGGTGCTGAGCAACGGCGTTCACATCCGACCGGCCGACGCCGATTGGCTGGCAGCTACACAGGTGAAGCTCATGGTTTCGCTAGATGGGGTAGGAGCCGTGCATGACCAACAGCGCCCCTGGCGCGGCGGTGGCGGCACCTTTCACGCCATTGAGCGCACGATGGATGAAATCCTCTTGCCGCGCGGAATTCGCCCCGACCTCACCCTGACTATAACGCGGCTGAATGCGGCCGGGGTAGCTGAAGCGGTTGAGTGGGCCTTGCAACGCAACCTGCCGCTCAGCCTTAATTTCTACCGGCAAAACAGCCTGACCGTTGATCGCCAGGAGCTTGCTTTGGAAGAAGAAGCCATTATCAACGGCATGTTGGCCGCCTATCAGGTCTTTGAAACGTTTCTACCCGCTCAATCATTTCTCAATGGCCTACTCGATCGGGTGCAAATGGAAGCCCACGCCCACACCTGCGGGGTGGAACATAGCTATGTGGTCATCACCCACGAAGGTCGGGTTGCCCAATGCCAGATGCACCTGGAGCAGCCGGTGGGATGGTTGGGAGAGGGAGACTTACTCCCCATGTTACACCAGGGGCCTATTCGCAATGTGGCGGTAGATGAGAAAGAAGGCTGCCGCGAGTGCGAATTTCGTTACCGTTGCGCCGGGGGGTGTCCATTGGAGACATACCGCGCCACCGGTCGCTGGGATATCAAAAGCCCCCATTGTCGTATTTACAAAACCCTCTTTCCCCAGGCTTTACGCCTCGAAGGCTTGCGCCTTCTCAAGGTTCACCAAATTTCCCTCAATTCCTAGTCTTGTCAGGTTCTTGTCAGGTTGTTATCAGTCACCCATTAGACACCGGCAACGTTCGAGTCCGTTTCGGCTGGCATAATCCTGGTAGATAAAGAAACCGGGCGCGCAAGAGCGCAAGCCCCACTCTTATTTGTAAGGAGATTCGCCATGGGACTCGTCATTTGGTTTGGTTTAACGACAGCGTGTCTTTGGGGCGCTTATTTATGGGGTTACCGCGCCGGGGCTATGGAGCAAGAAATGCAACAAGCAGAGCTTTTGCACACCTGGCCGCGCTATTCTGTGCCCCGGCAAGGTGACTTCGGCTGGATGGTTAAATGGTTGACCTTCGTCGTGCTTATGGTTGTTGTGATGATTATCTTCTCCATATATACCTGATACAGCAGTGAAATGTTAACGCTTATAGTGGTTGGTCTGCAACGCTTCCAGTTGTAGACTCCAAGGAGAGACCTTACCGCATGTAGTTTCTGAAAGAATGTTATGCGTTGTGTTGATCCATTCAAGGAGGCGTTATATTGAGATTGAGCGGCGGCCCACTGTAGGCCGCCGCTTCTGTTACGTTGTCAGGATGATAAAAGCGCCGGGCCGCGAGACCGGGCGCGTCAATGACGCTTCCGCCGGACAACCATTTCCGTGTGTTCCGAGGTTGTCACTTCTCTTGCCTGGAACCTGAGCGGCCTGAGGGGCGTTTATGGGGTAGAGCCTGCCCCGGCCGGGGCCAGGCAAGTTAGACAGACGGTCGGTGACTGGCCGCTGACTCCAGGAGATATCATGATGTCCCGGACAACGAAAGGTGTTATTCTCATCGTGGGTGGTATTGTGCTGTTAGTCGTTGGCGTCCTGGCGCTCATCAACTATTGGCCGTCGGCCGATAACAACCATAGCTCTGGCGTGGATGATCCCAACGCTAACCCATCCCTCTTTCAGATTGAGCGCGCCTCGGGCGACGCTGTGTCGGTGACAGGAGCGAACATGTTACGTATCCGCCTCAGCCAGGGGGAACCCGGCTTAGCCTCGTTGGACAGCGCGCCGCTGGCGACGGGCGAGCCGTTGACAGAGGCGGCCATCCAGCAGATTTTGCAGCGCTTGCCTCCCCTGTCCACCTCTGACCTGGACGTTGTTCCCTTCCGCCTGCCTGAAGAGTCCCTGCCCCCGCCGCAGCCGGGTATGACGCTAGTCACCGCCTTTCCCCCTACCGAAACCGGTGAACCGGCTCCGGCCCTTCCCACCGACCCTCTGCAGGTGGTGCGCTTCGCCCCCGAAGGCGACGTTCCCCTGGCCCCCTTCGTCAGCCTCACCTTCAACCAGCCCATGATTCCCCTGGGGACGCTAACCCAACTGGCGGCCGGCGATGTCCCCGCCCAGCTGACGCCCCCCCTGCCGGGCTCCTGGGAATGGATCGGAACCCGCACCCTACGCTTTACCTACCAGGGAATGGGCGTGGATCGCCTGCCCATGGCCACTGAGTACAGCGTCACCGTGCCGGCCGGCGTCACCGCTGCCTCAGGCGCAACCCTGGCTGACCCCGTCACCTGGCATTTTCGCACCCCTACCCCCCAGGTGACCATCTTCTACCCTGAAGGCGACCCTCTGCCGCTGCAACCCCTCTTCTTCCTGGCTTTCGATCAGCTCATTGATCCCCCCGCAGCCTTATCCGCCATTCGCCTGGAGGCGGCCGGCCGGGCAGTGGCCCTGCGTCTGGCTACGCCGGCCGAAGTCGCCGCCGATGCCGCCCTGGTTACGCTGACAGAGCAGCACCTCGCCGGCCGCTGGCTCATCTTCCTTCCCGACCTGCCCCTGCCGGCCGATACCCCCATCACCGTCACCATCGGCCCGGGCCTCCCCTCCGCCGAAGGCCCCCTCGTCAGCCAGGAGACAATCAGCTATACCCGGCGCACCTACGCCCCCTTGCGCGTTGTCGAGCATGACTGCGGCTGGGATGAGACCTGCCCGCCGGGCGCTCCCTTCTCCATTCGCTTCAACAACCCCCTCGACCAGGACGCCTTCGACGAGGCCTCTCTCACCCTGGAGCCAGACTTGCCCGAGGCAGTCGTCTCCCTTTATGGGGATACCCTGACCATTCGCGGGGCCTCCTCAGGCCGCGTCACC
This sequence comes from Anaerolineae bacterium, assembly GCA_034435495.1. Lineage (GTDB taxonomy): Bacteria > Chloroflexota > Anaerolineae > Promineifilales > Promineifilaceae > DAOTXO01. Next base: position 64,290 of record DAOTXO010000046.1, on the reverse strand, counting down.
TACACAGTCCGCCTGGCGGCCGATCTGCAAGACCTATTCGGCCAGACCCTGGGGCGAGAAGAGCGGCTCACTTTTCGCGTCGGGCCGGCCGAGCCCGCCCTATCTGGCCCCGACCGCCCCCTCATCACCCTCGATCCCTCCGCTCCCCGGCCTGCCCTCTCTGTTTTCACCATTAACTACGACCAACTGCGGGTGCGCCTCTACGCTGTCACGCCGGCCGATTGGCCCGCCTACCTGGACTACCGGCAGACCTACAACCAACTGTTTGACACCCCCACACCCCCCGGCCGACTGGTGCAGGATGCTGTGCTGCGTTTGGCAGAGGACGAGGATCTCTGGATTGAGACCGACATCGACCTCACCCCGGCTCTCACACGGGGAACCGGCCATGTCATCGTTGTGGTCGAGCCGCCTGTCGGCCTGCTCGACCGCAAACAATACCGCCCCATGGTGCAAACCTGGGTGCAGGCTGCCAGCTTGGGACTCGACGCCTACGTCGACCACAGCCAGATGGTGGCCTGGGCCTCAGACTTGCGCGATGGCGCGCCCCTGGCTGGTGTCAGCCTGACCGCCCCCGATGGAACCCAGCTGGCGACGACCGATAGTCGCGGCCTGGCCCGATGGGACATCCCGGCTGCCGGTCTCTCCTATCTGCTGGCCCAACAGGGAGATACGACCATCCTTCTGCCGCCCAGCGATTATGTCTGGGATGAGAGCGGCTGGCACCCCTATCCCGTGGGAGATAGCGTCCATTGGTTGGTGCTGGACGACCGCCACCTCTATCAGCCGGGCGAAGAGGTACACCTCAAAGGGTGGGTGCGCCAGGTGGGGGGCGGCCCGCATGGCGATGTGGCTCTGCTGGCAGATGGCGTCAGCGTGCGCTATCGCGTCAGCGATCCCCAGGGGAATGAGCTGGCCGGTGGGGAAGCCATGCTGACCTCTCTGGGCGGTTTCGACTTCGCTTTTACCCTGCCCACCGGGGCCAATTTGGGTTATGGTCAGGTGGAATTGATCTTACAAGGCGGCCGGCTGGCCGAAGCGTCGTACTATCACACCTTTCAGATTCAGGCCTTCCGCCGGCCGGAATTTGAGGTTGTGACACGACCGGAGACGGTCGGCCCCTATCTCGTCGACCAGGGGGCTGTGGTGGCCGTCTCCGCCAACTACTACGCTGGCGGCCCCCTGCCCAACGCCGATGTCACCTGGCGGGTGACTTCCACCCCCGGCCATTACACCCCACCCAACTGGCCCGACTTCATCTTTGGCCGCTGGACGCCCTGGTGGTTGGAAGGGGGTGTTGGTGGGCGCGATGAGGCCTTCATTTTTCCACCTTTTGAAACCCAAGGTCTCGAAGAGACCCTGGCCGGCGTCACCGACGCCCTGGGCAACCATTACCTGCAACTCAACTTCGAGCCGACAGCCGCCGAACTGGAAAGCCCCCAGCCCATTTCCGTCAGGGCCGAGGCTACCGTGATGGACGTCAACCGACAGGCGTGGTCGGCCGCGACCAACCTGTTGGTGCATCCGTCCCAGCACTATGTAGGCCTGCGCAGCACCCCAACCTTTGTCACCCAGGGAACGCCGTTGGAAGTGCAAACCATCGTCGTGGATGTGGATGGCAATCCGGTTGCCGGCCGTCCTATCACCATGCGCGCTGCACAACTGACATGGCGCTATCGCGCCGGGCAATGGGTGGAGGAAGAGGCCGGAGTGCAGCTATGTGAGACGCTGTCGCAACTGGAACCCGTCGCCTGTACCTTTGAAACCCTAATGGGTGGTGAGTATCGCATCACCGCCAGCGTCATCGATGAGGCCGGGCGAGGCAACGAGAGCCAGTTCACCCGCTGGGTGAGCGGCGGCCAGCGTCCCTCCACCCGCCGGGTGGAGGAAGAGAGCGTCGTGCTCATCCCCAACCAGGAGCGTTACAACCCCGGCGAAGTGGCCGAACTGTTGGTACAGGCCCCTTTCAGCCCGGCCGAAGGGTTGCTCATTCTGGCCCGCGGCGGCCTGGTGACAACAGAACGTTTCCGCCTGGAAGGGGAGACGCACATTCTGCGCCTGCCGATTGAGGAGGCCTACCTGCCCAATCTGGTGGTGCAGGTTGAACTGGTGGGCGCCGCGCCCCGTCTCGACGACGCCGGCGAGCTGCTGCCCGAACTACCCGCCCGGGCGGCTTACGCTTCCGGTCAAATCAGCCTGTCTATTGCTACCCACAGCCGCGCCCTGACTGTGGCCCTGACCCCGGCCGCTGCCCAACTCGCGCCTGGCGAGGCGACTACTCTTGATATTCTGGTCACCGATGCCGCCGGCCGGCCGGCCGCCGACGCTGAAATGGTGGTCATGGTGGTCGACGAAGCCATCCTGGCCCTGACCAGCTACGATTTGACCGACCCCCTCTCCATCTTTTACTTCCCCCGGTCGGCTGACATCAGCCGTTATCGTAGTCGCAGCGGTCTGGTTCTGGCTAACCCCCAAGAGCTGGCCGCCAACGAGGCGGCTCAGGTGGCTTCCTTGCCCACCCAGGTCGCCCGCGCCACTAATGGAATAGTGGCGGAAGAGATGGAGCTCGCTATGGCCCCTGACACAGGGGCCGACGCCAACGCCGGTGCGTCCCCTATCGATGTGCGCTCCGACTTCAACCCTCTGGCGCTCTTCGCCCCGGCCGTGCGCACTGATGCCCAGGGGCGCGCCCAGGTGGTCATTCAGCTTCCCGACAACCTGACTCGCTACCGCATAATGGCGGTGGCCGTGGCGGGTGATCGACAATTCGGGGCCGCCGAGAGCAACCTCACCACCCGTTTGCCCTTGATGGTGCGCCCCTCCGCTCCTCGCTTCCTCCGTTTTGGCGACCAGTTCGAGTTGCCCGTGGTCATCCAAAATCAGACTGACGCCCCCCTGACGGTAGATGTGGCGTTGGAAGCTGCCAATCTGATCCTGGAAAATGGCGCTCAGACGGCCGGCCGACGCCTGACTGTACCGGCCCAGGATCGGGTGGAGGTGCGCTTCCCCGCGACCGCGCTTCGTGCCGGGACGGCCCGCTTCCAGGTCGCTGCCACGGCCGGGGCCTATGTCGATGCCGCGGTGGTTGAACTGCCCGTCTACACCCCGGCCACGACCGAAGCTTTCGCCGTTTATGGCGTGTTGGATACAGGCGCACTGGCCCAAACCCTCCTCGCCCCCCAGAATGTCTGGCCCCAATTTGGCGAATTAACGATCGGCACCTCCTCCACTGCTTTGCAAGCCCTGACCGATGCTGTTCTCTACCTGGTCAACTACCCCTTTGATTGCTCCGAACAGATCGCCTCACGTATTCTGGCCCTCTCCGCCTTGCGGCCGGTGTTGAGCGCCTTTGCCGCCGAAGGATTGCCCGACCCGGCCACTCTGGAAGCGGCCGTGCAGCAGGATATCGAGCGTCTGGAGAGGTTGCAGAACGGCGATGGCGGCTTTGCCTGCTGGCGCGTCGGAGATGACTCCATCCCCTTCTACACCGTGCACGCTGCCCACGCCTTGCAGCGCGCCCACAGCGAGGGTTTTGTCGTTTCCCCATCTGGGTTGTCGGCGGCCCATGCTTATCTGGCCTCTATCGATGAGCATTATCCCGACTGGTACAGCCAGGAGACGCGCTGGGCCATCACCGCCTACGCTATGTGGGTACGGCAGCTAATGGGTGACGCTGACCCGACAGCGGCCGCTGCCTTGCTGGCAGACGCCGGTCTGGAGCAGCTCTCTCTGGAAGCCGTGGCCTGGTTGTGGCCCATCCTGGACGCCAGCCCGGCCCACCACAGCCAGTCCGAGGCCATTCAGCGCCACCTCCACAATCAGGTGGTGGAGACGGCCGGCGCGGCCAACTTTGTCACCGGCTATGGCGAGAGCGCCTACCTGTTGCTGCACTCCGACCGCCGCACGGATGCCCTTATCCTGGAGGCGTTGATCGCCGTCACGCCGGAAAGCGATCTCATCCCCAAGCTGGTCAATGGCCTGCTGGCCCACCGCGTCCAGGGGCGCTGGAACAACACCCAGGAGAATGTTTTCATCTTGCTGGCCCTGGATCGTTACTTCCAGACCTTCGAGGCCCAAACGCCCGATTTTGTGGCTGGCATCTGGCTGGGTGACACCTACGCCGGCCGGCATGTTTACGAAGGGCGCACCACGGAGCGCTACGCCACCAACATTCCTATGGCTTACCTGCTGGAGGAAGCGACCGGTGATGCTACGGAGCTTATCCTGAGCAAAGAAGGGGTGGGGCGGTTGTATTACCGCCTGGGTTTGCGCTACGCTCCTACCGATCTCACTCTGGAGCCGCTCGATCGTGGTTTTGTCGTCACGCGCAGCTACGAAGCTGTGGATGATCCCGGCGATGTCACCCAGGATGACAATGGCGTGTGGCATATTCGGGCCGGCGCGCGCGTGCGGGTACGTCTGACCCTGGTAGCCGATAGCCGACGTTACCACGTGGCTCTGGTCGATCCGCTGCCGGCCGGCCTCGAACCCATCCAACCCGCTCTAGCCGTCTCCGGCGATCTCCCTCAGGACCCGGCGCGGCCGGAGCAACCCTTCTGGTGGTGGCAGTGGCCTTGGTACGAGCATCACAACCTGCGCGACGACCGCGCCGAGGCCTTCGCTGCGCTACTGTGGGATGGCATCTACGACTACACCTATGTGGCTCGCGCTACCACGCCGGGCACCTTTGTCATCCCCCCGGCCACCGCCGAGGAGATGTATGCCCCTGATGTCTTTGGCCGGAGCGCCAGCGCGGTTCTGGTCGTTGAAGATCGGTAGGGAAGGTAGAGGTAACGAATAAACGAATGGGGAAAGGAGGCGCGGAATGGACACGGCTCGTAGCCGCGGTTTCCCAACCGCGCCTCACCGCAACCGATAGTTCTCACCGCAAAGGTGCAAAGGGCGCGAAGGTTTTCTCTTTCTTTGCGTTCTTCGCGCCTTAGCGGTTTTATCATTTTATTCTTACCGCAAAGGCGCAAAGGGCGCGAAGGTTCCCTATCTTTGCTTGGCGTTCTTCGCGCCTTAGCGGTTCTATCATTTTGTTCTCACCTCCCGTGAAAACGGGAGCATTGAGCCGATCTAATTTTTGAAAGTTCATAAGCTTTTACTACGAACCAACCGCGCCTAGTTTATAACCGTGACAGTGACAAGATCGGGAGGGGCGGTGTTGCCATCGCGGTAGACGAGGGTGAGGCGCAGAGTGTACACCCCGGCCGGTAAGAGAGTGGTATCCCAATAGGCCAGGACATTATTGTGTACCGGCACAACATAGACACCATTGCCGATGCTGAGCCAGGTGGTGGGGGTTGACCCATAGCCATATTCAACTTTGTAAAACTGGAAATTGGCCGCGCTGGCTGTGCCGCGTACCTCCACCACGCCGCTGACGCTTTGGTTGTCGGCCGGGCTGCTCAGGCGCACATTTTGTAGCCGGCCGATAGCATTTTCTGCCTCGGTGCGTTGCTCCCCCACCGCTCCAGGCAGGAACTTCTGCCAATAGGTCAGAGCCTGCCCGCCGTCTCCCAATGTCTCATACAGGAGGGCCATGGGGCGATAGATGGCGACGAAGCCGGGGTCCTGCGCTTCCACCTGCTGGAAGTGGGTCAGCGCTTTGGCGGCATCCAGATAGAGGCGATGGCTGAAAATGTAGCCCAGCAGCGTCTCCTGCCACAGTGGATAAGGCCCTCCCGTCTCGTAAGTGGGAATAAGATCACTCACGGCCGTGTAGCCCAGCCCCACTTCGTAGCGCCCAAAGACGGCGATAATTCCATTGTAGGCTCCCACAATGCGGTGGTCGCGCTGTACGGCCGCTTCATACGCCTGGCGTGCCGCCTCCCACTCCCCCAGGGCCACATACGCCCCGCCCAGAGCATTGTGCAGATAGCCAGTAGAGGCCCCGGCCGCGATGCCCGCCTCATAGATAGCCACGGCCGCGGCCGGGTCCTGCTGCGCCAGATAGACAGAGCCAATCTGGACATAACAAAACTCACAGCCGGGGTCAAGGGCGATGCCCTGGCGATACGCGGCCACAGCCAGATCAGGCTGGTGCAGGTGATTAAAGTAAACATTACCCAGAGCCAGATAATTGGCGCTGTTCTCAGCCAGGGTGTTGGCGGTGGTGTAGTGGCGGATGGCATCATCGTAGCGGCCGGCTATTGTCGCCGTGCGCCCCAACCCTTGAAAGGCAGGTGCATAGGCTGGATTGCGGTTGAGTGTGACCCCAAAGTACACCTCAGCCGTCGCCCCGTCCCCCAGTTTCTCGTAGGCCAGCGCCAGCAAGAAGGGGGCGGAAAAGGAATCCTTGTCCAGCGCCACAGCTTGGGAGAGGTAGGTGATAGCCCCCAAATAGTTGCCTCGCGTGTAATAAAAGTTGCCCAGCCGTTCATGTGCCAGACCGAGATCGGGATCGAGCGCCAACGCCTGCTCATAGGCTGTCAGGGCGGCGGTGTCTTGGAACTGCAAAGCGTACACGTTGCCCAGCGCCAGTTGCGCCGAGGCGGAGCCGGGGTCAAGCGCGGCTGCGGCCTGGTAGGCGGCCACAGCTGCGTCTGTCTGCCCGGCCGCCTCGTAGACGCCACCCAGCGCCAGATGGGCTGAGGTGGATTGGGGATCGAGCGCCAGCGCCTGTTGATGGGCAGCGATGGCAGCCGGGTAATCTTCGCGGGCGCGGTAGGCGTTGCCCAGAGCGGTGTAACCCCAGGCCTGAGATGGATTGAGGGCCACGCCCTGCTCATAGGCGGCCAGGCCGGCCGTAAACTCCCCCAGCGCATCATAGGCGCGCCCCAACCCAATGTGCGCCCCCAAGAAAGTAGCGTCCACCGCCAGCGCCTGCTGGTAGAGCGTCAGGGCTTGTGTTGGTTGGTCCAGATGGTTGAGCTGGAAATTACCCAGAGCCGTCAACGCCTGCGGCGAGCCGGGGTTGACCGCTACAGCCTGTTCGTAGACCCTTTGGGCTTCCGCCAGCAGGCCTTGCCCTTCCAACGCCTGCGCCAGTCCCACCTGAGCACCGGGGTAGGTGGCGTTAGCGGTCAGAGCCAGGTCAAAGGCTGCCGCGGCTTCGGTCAGATGGCCGGTTGCCAGCTGCGCTTGCCCGATCTGCGTCAGGGTTACGGCGTCGTTGAGACTAGCCTGGGCGGCCTGGGCGTAATAATCCAGCATCGCCTCGGTTGCTCCCTGCATTTCCGCCAACTGCGCCAGCCCGATCAGGGTGGCGGGTTCTTCCGGTGTCAGCGCCAGGGCTTGCTGATAAGCCGCTTCCGCCCCCGTCAGGTCGCCGGCCGCCAGCCGGGCCTCCGCCTGCGCCCGGTGTAGGGAGGTGAGACCGGGCGTTCGGGCCAGAGCAGCGTCGAGTTGGGTCAGGACGGGAGGAACACAGATGGTGGCCTGAGCACAGGCATCCAGGCGGATGAGTAGCAGATCGGCGCTGGTGGGATGGTAACGCAACCCGGCCTCGGCTGTGGCCTGCGCTGCATTGTGTGCACCCTGTTGGACCTGGCTATTAGCCAGAGCGACAAACAGCGCTTCGACAGTGGGCATCTTTTCCAAGGCACCGAGGATGACCTGCTCCGCTTCAGGTTGGCGGCCATGTCCGGTATAGTAACCAGCCAGCGCCAGGTAGCCGCGGGCATTGCCCGGCTGAGCAGCGATAGCCGCCTCAAAGGCGGCTTCTGCCTCTGCCAGACGTCCGCGGGCGCTGTGCAAATTGCCCAGAGCGATGGCCCCATCCAGGGCGTAGCCTGGGAGGAGGGCTACTTGCTGGTAGAGCGCTTCTGCTTCGTCCCACCGGCCGCGTTGCAGGGCAAAGTCTGCCAGGGCATCCAGCGCCAGACCGGAGGTGGGGTAGGTGGTGGCGGCTCCTTGTAGGGTTTCTTCGGCTGCGGCCCAATCGCCGGCCGCCATGTACCAGTTGGCCAGCGCCAGGTGGACATCGATGCGCGCCGGGGCCAGGGTCAGCGCTTCCTGATAGAGGGTATAGGCTTCCTGGGGGCGGTTTTGGCGTTCCAGGAAGGCGGCCAGGCGCAGGTGGGCATCTACATCGCTGGAGTCGGCTGCCAGACTGAGCCGGTACATCTCCTCGGCCCCGGCCGGCCGGCCGAGCGTTTCTTGCAGCGCCCCCAAGCGCCAATAGGGTTCAACATCGGCGTAGGTGATGGCAATAGCCTGCCGGAAGGCGACATCGGCTTCTTCCAGTCGCCCCAGACGACTGTGCAACCGGCCCAGGGCCAGATAGCCATCGGGCAGGCTGTAGTCGGCGCGGATGACGCTCTCGTAGGCGTTTTGGGCCGGGGTGAAGTCGCCCAGGTTTTCATACGCCTGCCCCAGTAGAGTCAAATTGGCAGCGGAGCCGTTGTAAGTTACCGCCTGCTGGGCCGCTGTCAGGGCAGAGGCCGGTTCTCCCTGGGCCATGAGGGCGCGACTGAGGCCGGCTTGCAAAGCATCAGAGCCGGGCAACACCCCCAGGGCGGCCTCATAAGTGTTGTTGACCTCTTGCCAATCTCCCAGACCCAGGTGTAGGTTGGCCAGGGCCAGGTAGCCGCGTGCATTGTTGGGCTGGGCCAGGATAGCCGCGCGATATTCGGCCTCGGCCTCGGCCCCGTCACCCCGTTGCTGCAATAGACTCCCCAGGGCGATGTGCAGGCCGGGGCGGCCAGTTAAGGGGGCCGCAGAAGGTACAAACAGAGATGGACAGGATGGACAAGATGAAAAGGGCGCGAGGGAAACCGCAGAAGAGGATGAAAGGGGAGCCAGCGCTTGAAGTGGCCGCCCACCGTCGTAGCCGCCCCCCGTTTTCACGGGGGTGACCAACCGCGCCCCCCCGTTTTCACTGTAGAGGGCCAGGCGATAGAGGGCTTCGGCGTCGTTGGCGCGACCCTGGCTGAGGTAGAGAAGACCCAGTTGTTCAACCAATTCACCGCTGCCGGGGACGGCCGACAGACCGGTTTGGAGGGTGGCTTCGGCTGTTGCCAGAAGCCCCTGTTGCCGATAAATATCGGCCAGGCCGAGGTAGGGGCGGCTGTCGGCCGGCTGGATGAGCTGGGCGGTGGTATAGCTCTCAAGCGCCAGATCATACGCTCCCTGACTCTGGTGCAGAGCCGCCAGGCGGAGAAGGCCGTCGATGCGGCCGGGGGCGGCCGCGACAGCCTGGTTGTAGGCGGTGATAGCCTGGGCGATTTGTCCCTGGCGCAGCCACACATCTCCCAGGAGGGTGTGGACTTCGGGCAGGGTGTGATGGGCGCGCCGGGCGTTTTCGAGGGCGCTTTGAGCCTCGGGTAGCTGGCTGCGGCTGATGTGCATCTGGGCCAGGGCGTACCAGGCCCCGGCGCTACCGGGGGCCAGATCGACGGCCCGCTGATAGGCATCGTTGGCGGCAACGAGTTGCCCGCTTTGCAGATAAGCGCGCCCCAGGCTCAGCCACAAACCGACATGGTTGGGTTCAAGGCCGGCCGCTCGTTCATAGGCAGCCAGCGCTTCAGCCGTCCGCCCCTGGGCGTTGTAGAACTCACCCAATCCGATCCAGGCAGGGAGGCTACCGGGGAGGAGGGTTGTGGCCTGTTGGTATTGGGCCTCAGCCTCGGCCGGCCGTTCTAGCAGCACGTAGAGGTTGCCCAGGGCCAGATAGCTATCGACGTAAAGGGGTTCGGCCGCCTGGGCCGCCGTGTAGGTGGCGATGGCTTCGGCCGGCCGCCCCTGGCGCTGATAGAAGTTGCCCAGGGCGACATGGGCCCAACCAGAGGCGGGCTGGGCAGCGATAGCAACCAGAAAATTATCTTCGGCCAGGTCGGGCTCCCCTTGCCCTTCGTAGAGAGAGGCCAGACCAATGGCCGCCCCGGCTTGTTGGGGATCGAGGCGCAAGGCCGCCGTATAAGCTTCGCCGGCCGCTTCCCACGCTCCTTGTCGTCGTAGCTCTGTCGCCAGCCCCAGGTAAGCCACAGGGGTGTAAGGATTGTTATCCACCCCGGCCTGGTACCAATCCTGAGCCGCCTCCGGCCGGCCGAGGGCGAGGTGCAGCTCTCCCAGGGCCAGGTAGAGGTTGGGATCGGTGATATGTTGCTCCAGGGCCACGGCCAGGGTGTCCAGGGCCGCCTGGGGCTGGCTCTGGTTGCGCTCCAGGGCGCTGAGAGCCAGATAAGCTTCCAGCGTATGAGGACGTCGATCCAGGATGTGGCCGTACAAGGTGCGGGCTGCTTCCCAGTCGCCGGCCGTTTGAGCCTGTTCGGCCTGGGCCAGCAAGGTTGCCGCGGCCGTTGGTTGGCGGGCGGCAGCTTCGGTCAGGGCGGCCGCAGCTTCGGCCGGCGCGCCGCGCTGTCGATAGAGGGCGCTCAGGCGCAGGTGAGGATCAGCCTGGGCCGGGGTGAGGGCGGCGGCCTGTTGGTAACTGGCTTGGGCTCCTTCCCAGCTCTCACCCGGCCCTGACCAAAGCGAGGGTTGGCTGAGGTAGAGATCGCCGAGGGCCAGGTGGGCGTCGGGGTTGCGAGGGTTAAGCTGGATGGCCCATTGCAGGCGCGTCAGGGTGCTGGCCGGGCGGCCGGCGAGTTGATCCAGCTGCGCCAGGGAGAGGTGGGGTTGAGCAGCGGCCGGCTGGCGGCGGGCCAGAGCGACCTGTGCGCCAACGGTGTAATCTATCCCTAGATTACGCCCGTCGAGCTGATTCAGGCCACTGCGCGCTGTGGGGGAGGTCGGGTAGATGGTCAGGGCGTCGCTGTAGGCCTGGCGCGCAGCTTCGAATTGCTCCAGCTGGAAGTAGTACCCGCCCAAGGTTTCCAGATAGCCGGCGTTGGTGGGGATAACCTTCAGGCTGAACTGTAACTCTTGCACCGCCGCGGCGTAGTTGCCTTGTTCGGCGTATAGGTCGGCCAGGGCGTCGTGAGGGCCAGGCAGGATGTCGTTGACACCGAGCCAGGTGCGGGTCTCATCCACGGCCGCCGGCAAGCCATGGCGCCGATTGATCACCTGGGCCAGAGCGCGGAAGGCAACTGTGTTGGTGGGATCGAGCCACAGGGCACGCTCGTAGGCCTGAACCGCTTCATCCAGCCAACCCTGATGCTCATAGATGGCTGCCAGTTGGGCCGGGGCGCGGCTGAGCCAGGGGTCGCGTTGCCGTGCTGTGACTATCGCTTGCAGCGCGCCGACAATATCGCCGGCCGTATAGCGCGCCGCTCCCAGAGAGACATAGCGCCAGGAGGTGGGTTCCACCGCGATAGCCTGCTCGTAGCTGCGGGCGGCCTCGGCGGCCCAGCCATGTTCCAGCATCTGGTCTCCCATCAGGCTGTACCAGGTGGCGCTGCCGGCCGGCGCGCGGGTGGTCTGACCGGCGGCGTAGCTATCCCAGGCAGCTGCAGTCTGACCGGCCAGGCGTTGGGCCAGCGCCAGCTGATTCCAGAGGCTAGGAGGCGGTTCGGCCGGGGCAACGGCCAGCGCCTGGGTGTAGGCGGCGATGGCGGCCTGGGGTTGCTGGTGCAGCAGGTGGGTCTGGCCGAGGTAGACATGCAAGGCAGCTGAGTCGGGTTCGGCCGCTACAGCTGCTTGCCAATGGGCCAGCGCTTCGTCGAGCCGCCCCTGCCCTTCTAATGCCTGGGCCAGCCCCACATGGAGCAGGGAGACGGAGGCGGCACAAAGGTCTGGCGTTTCCAGGCAACCACGGAATTGCGTCTCGGCCTGGGTGAAGTGTTGGGTGTCTAGAGCGCGTTGGGCGGTGAGGAAGTTGTTGACCCGATCTGCCTGGCGCGGTTGGGAAACCGCGGCTGCGTCGGCCGGGGAAACGGCGTAGAGGATATAGCGCTCGTCCTCGAAGGCCGGGGTGAAGAGGGCTGGCAGAGAACGCAGCTGCCATGCCAACAGAATTTGGTCGCGGTCGACGAGCACATACGCCACCTGCCAGCGGGCCAGGGCATCCAGCAGCGTCCCATCCAACCGGTCGGCGGTTGCGAAGGCGGTCACATCGTAGACGCGCTGGGCGGATTGCTCACGGCTCTCGACAGCGTAGAGGCGGGCCATGGTGGCGACATCGCGGTATTCGACCACCTGCACCGACCCGATGTAGCTGGGCAGGCATTCGTTGAGCAGAGGGGTCGCCAGAACGGTTATGGGGCGGCCGGCCGAAAGTTGGGTCAATCGGTCAATGAGGCCATGTTGGGCGGCGCTGCAGGCGCTGAGCGCTTCCACCCCCACGCGCTCCTGATAGCCGCGCCAGCTGGCGCGCAGGGTGGGGAAGGCGAAGACCACCACGAGCAGAGAAATGAGGCTGAGACCGACCGGAGTTATGTAGCCGCCCCCCGTTTTCACGGGGGTGACCAACCGCGCCTTGTCGCCGATTACCTGTCCCAGCTGCTCCAATCCCAGCCAGATGGCCCACCCGACGGCGATGATGGAAAACAGCGGGAAGGGCCAGGCCAGCCGCCACATGAGAGAAGGGGGGACAAGCTGCCCCACCAGACCGGCCAGCAAGGGGGTGTACAAGAAAAGGGGCAGCAGCAACATCGCGCCTAACAGCAGCCGGGCCAGGGCAGAGCGACGCAGCTGGGGTATGAGCGCCGGTAGGGCCAGATAGCCGGCATAGTGAACGGGCTGCAGAAAGGTGGCCGGGCCAACAATGAAGCGATTGCCCGGCAGCAACAGCAGCCGCTCCCAGAAGAGCGCCAGGTGTAGCCGGCCGAAACGCTCCACTTCCAACAGCCCCAGGGCGTCTAAAATCAGGCGCTCGCGCTCGAAGCGCAGATATTCGATGATGGGGACGATGAGGCACACCAAATAAACCAGCGCGACCCACCCCAGGGCACGCCAGGCGCGCCGCCCCACCAAGACCCCATGCAGCAGCCACAGACTACCCCCCAGAGTCATCAGTTGCGGCAGGGTGATAGCATGGACGAAAGTGGCCCCTAGCGTGGCCAGGGCGAAGGCGACCAGGTAAGCGTGTGAATGAGCAGGCTGGGGGGGAGGAGGAGCAAGAGGGCCCACGGAAGATACCCAAGACCCAGATTCCAGGAACCGCATGAGGAGCAACAGGGTGGGGGGGATGACAGCGAACCAGCCCTCGAACTTGTCCTGGGTGATGCGGGTGACAAAGTGGCTGCCGGTTTGCTCCACCAGCAGCGTCCCCAGCAGATAGAGACTCCAGAGGAAGAGAATGAAGAGGGCGGGGGCCGGCCGGCGCAGAGCGTGGCGCAGGAGGGCATAGAGACCAAGAAAGGCAAGGAGGATGAAAACGGGACGGGTATAGAGGTAGAAATCAACCGGCTCCAGCCCTGTCAGCCAGGTCAGCATGATTTGCTGGTAGACAGCCACGACCAGCTCCTGGCGGGTGAGGACGGGGTTGCTGGAGCCGTGAAAGGGTTCGGTGTTGCTGATGGCCCCCTGCTGGAGGGTGTCCTGGAAAAAGGGGAGCATAGCCAGGTCATCGCCGTGCGCCGGCCACTGCACCGAGAGAAGGGCCAGGGTGATGATGACCAGGGCGACTGCGCCAGCCAGAGCTGTGACCAGGAGGCGCTCCTGAGGCGGAGGCGGCGCCTGGGCGATGACGGACTCATCTACGGCCGGCCGCCATGCCCCCCAGCCGCGCCGCTGTGCCAGCAGATAGCCGACCAGGGTGACGGCCAACATCACGACGGAGGCGGCAAAGAGCAGAGGGAGAGAGGCGTGGCCGAGGATGGCCGGGACGGTGTAGAGGGTGGCCAGCCCTTTGCCCAGGACGAAAGCGATGGGCAGACGTTCCAGGGGGTGAAGGCGGCGGATGAGAATGAGAGAGAGGATATAGCCCGGCAGTGAGAGCCAGACCCAACTGGCCGCAACCCCCAGAAAGGGCAGCAGGCGCGCCAGGAGGGGTGCAGCCAACAAGGCGGCTCCGCTCAGTAGCAGGAGCAAGGCCAGCTGCGGTCGGGCGTGGGTGGCGTGGGGAAACCCAACGCCAGATGACGCCGCCGTTGGTGGGAGGGTTGCCTGATTCATACCCGCGCGTTATCTGCCTGTCGGCCAGGGGCAGGGATACCTGGCGTTGGATGGGTGGTTGTCAACACCTGGGCCGCCCTGCGCCTCGCAAACTATACCGCACATTGCCCAAATCGCCTATGTGCGGCCGGTGGATAGGTGCGGTCTCTACGGCGCAGACAGCTGACCCAGATCGGCCTGTAGGCGGGCGGAGAAAATCTGGCTGCCGGCCGCGCTCATGTGAAAGGCATCTAGAAAGTACGCCTGATTGAAATTAAAGTCACTGACCAACTCCCGATTGTAATCGAGGATCGGGATGCCACGCGCTGCGGCCAGGGTGTGTAACTGCTCCACCGCCGCTGCCTCGGGGGTGATGACGGCCAGGTGTTCAGGGATGTGGACGAAGATAACCGAGAGGCCATCGGCCGCCAGCTGATCGAGTAAGGTCTCAAAGGCGTCTAGCTGGGCGGGATCGTGTTGCAGCGGCAGGGCGGCCTCGACGGCTGTGGTCTGCCCCAGGCGCGGCACATACCCCTGGCTGTAGTGGGTCATGTCGTCGAAGTCGTATTCGCTGCGCGCAATGGGGAAAAGGTGGAGCAGGGCGGCTTCTTTGTCTTTGATCAGTGGGTAGCGGTTGAGCAACAAGGTTTGTGCTTCCAACGCCGGGTCGAGTAAGGCCCGGCGGAAGATGGGAGCGGGGAAAAATTCACTGTCCTGCTCAAAGCGTCGGCGCAGACGCAAGGCATCGAACATGAACCAATCCACAGCGTAGATCACAGTGTCAGGGCGCGGGTATTGGTCGCGGAAAAGATATTCATACCAGTGCAGATAAAAGAGGGGATTGCTGCCGTTGTAGGCAAAGTTATAAGTGATATGGCCGGGTGTGGCCGGGGCGGCGTCAAGTTGCAAAGGGTTGATGGCGCGCACAGCTTTGGAGGTACCGAGAATGATGCGGTCGGCCGGCGGCGAGGGGTGAAGAATAGCCGCGTACTTGCGCTCGTACTGGCTGTCGATGGCGCGGTCTATAGCCAGATTGAGAACCAGCCACACCCCCAGGAGGGGGATGAGAAAGAGCGCCGCCTGCCGGCCGAAGTGGCGCAGGTGGTCTTTTTCTGAGGGTGGTTGTGTGTTAGGATGATGTGTTACCATTCTTATTCGGTGTACGTTAACGGTGGAATATACGATATACGCACGTCGCTAAAATGTCAAAGTTAAGGAGCGCCGACTTCTGTGCTTAGGCGCAGTCGGTTCGTAGTAACGGCTTTAGCCGTTGGCCGGCTGCAAGTCGGCGCTCAGTTACGGTGAGGCGCGGTTGGGAAACCGCGGCTACGTGAGGCGCCATGAATTTTCTAGACCTGAAAGACATAGCCGAACAGTTCATGACCCTGGTCAACCCCATCGCGCCGGAGAAAGTCACCCGCGCCGGTGAGATGGCAGGCTTACGCCCCGGCCGGCGCGTGATTGATTTTGGAGCCGGTTACGCTGAACCCCTGGCCTTGTGGGGTCTCGCCTTTGGCATCCAGGGAGTGGGCATTGAAATCCGCCCGGCCGCCTGCGAACGGGCGCGGCAACGTCTGGCTGAACTGGGCCTCAGCGACCACTTTACCATAGTATGTCAATCGGCCGCTACTTACCCGGTGGCGGCCGGCGCTTACGACGTGGCTACCTGCCTCGGCGCTTCCTTCATCTGGGGCGGCTTTCAACCAGCGGTGCGCGCCCTGCGGCGCGCCATCCATGCCCAGGGGCGTGTGATTATTGGCGAACCCTACTGGTTGCACAGTCTGGCCCCGCCGGCCTATATCCGCCAGGAGAGCAGTTTCCACACCGAAGCTGAGTTGTACCAAATCATTCGGCAGCAAGGCTTTGAGCTGGCCTACGTGGTACGCGCCAGCCATGACGATTGGGACCGTTATGAAGCGGACAACTGGCGCGGCCTGCTCGCCTGGCTGGAAGCCAACCCAGAACACCCTGAGCGGGCTGAGGTGTGGGCGCATCTGCACCACTCTCAGACTGAGTATATCCAATACGCTCGCGAGCATTGCGGCTGGGCGCTATATGTCTTGCAGCCTTCCCCGGCCGGCGCACCATGACGGCGAATACCATCGCTCCTCCACCCCTACCGGATATGGCCTGCCGCGTCGGTTGCGGCGCCTGCTGCATCGCGCCGTCCATCTCCTCCCCCATTCCAGGGATGCCGCAGGGCAAACCGGCCGGGGTGCGCTGTGTTCAGCTGACGCCTGACAACCGCTGCCGCCTTTATGGGTTGCCTGAACGGCCGGTGGTGTGCGTCCGTTTTCGTCCAGGCCGGGAGATGTGTGGAGAGACCAGGGAAGAAGCGCTGGCCTATCTGATCCGTTTGGAGGAGCTGACGGTCAACTCATCAACACAGACGCTAAACGTCTGGAGAGATGTTTAGCGTCTGGCAATAAGGTATGTTGATCGTCTGGCGTCAGGGCAATTCCAGCGTCGCCACGGCCGGAACCATAAACTCAATGGCATCACCCTTGTTCGTCACGCCGCTGAAAACCCAGGTCGGCAGAGCGTGCGCCTGGTCATCCTGGCTGTAGGGGCGGGTCGCCGGGTAGGGGGCCTCGCCGGGATAGGCGTATTGCAACACCATCTCCACCTGTGTGATCGTCACCCCTTCGATCCCGCTGTAGGGATCACCCACCGGCGCCACCGGCTCACTGTAGACCGGGGAGAGGAGATCCAGCGTCACCCAATCCATCACTGCCTTGCATTGATCTCCGTCTTGCGCCCGCACCCCCCAGCTGTAGACGTTGACATTGGCATCCAGGGGCAGGTCGGCCGGCGCATTCAGCAACAGGATACGGAACCCCCCGGCGATTTCCAGATAGATGCTCCCGTCCTGGCCGCGGGTTGTGCCTGTCAGATACAGATCATAGGGATCCACCTGAGGAGCCCAGGCGGCGACCTGCAGCCGCAGATTGCCCGGCTCACCCACAATTTGCCCTTCCAGGCGCATCACCTGGCTGGCGTTATCGGCGATCTCCTCCAGCAAGCCCGGCTCCCCTTCCAAAATCAGGTTGCGATCCGTCACCAGACGAGGGGCGCTCTGGTTGTTGATAGAGCGATAGACTTGCAACCAGGAGAAGATCACCACATTCTGCCCGGCCGCAAACTGCCGCTCCCAATGAGCAACACCTGTCGTCGGCTGTGGTGAGTAGTATTCAGGGGCGGTGGGGTAGATGTTGTACACCAGCTGTCCATCCTGGAGATGTTCCTGAATATATGCCCACGCTTCTTCGGCCGAAATCAAAGGCGCTTCAGCCACCTGCTCAGAGGCCGTCAGCGGGCGGTAGCCGATGCTGGCGATCTGCCCGGCCGGCGTCACGGTGACGGTGATGAACGGGTAATTGGTAACCGGCCGGCCATCTTGCACCAGCAGAAACTGCACATCGTACCCCCAGCCGGCGCGCACCACATAAGGGAAGGGCAACAAGCCGCGCTCCTGCAGGAAGGTCTCGGCAATCTCGCGCCGCTGCTCAAAGGGGAGAGGCGGTTGGGTGAGCGTGTTCAGGTAAGCCAGGTTTTCGTAATAGATATCTGTGCTGTTGAACATGGAGACGCGCACATCTCCCTGGAAAATACGGTAGACATAGTTGGCCGGGGCGCTGGCGTCGTAGGTCACCGGTGAGCCGGCGTACCACTCGAAGTATATCTCGCCGGTGGCGCCCAGGCGGTCGGCGATGGCGCGGAAATCATCCAGGCTGAGGGTGCGCGGCCGGGCCACGTAGACCGGACCGATGGTATTGTCGGGCAGGGGTGTTTCCAGCGTCAGGGTGGCGCTCAGAAACGGGGTGTAGAAAGCGCTGCCGGCCGCCTCAGCGCCACCCCCGCCACCCAGACCACGCGGCGGCGCGCCCGGGGCGACCGCGCTTTCAGACCCACCGGCCGTTTCCGGCGCGCCAGCCTGATCCTCGCTAATGGGCGGCGCGGTGGGCGTGGTCGCTTCCACCTGGGCGATAGATTCCGGCGTGGCGGATGGGGCGTCCACCACTGCACCAGGGTTTTCCGCCCCCGGTCGCAAGAGCGACCAGGCCGCCACAACCACAATGGCTAAGACGGCCACCCCGGCCGCTGAGTAAACGAAACGCTTCATGTCAAGGCTCCTTACGATACGCTCCCAAAGGGAGACCGATGGGGGGTGGGTGGCGTGTAGCTGACGAGCCTGCTGCAACAGCTGCAGTTCCAGGCGGCGGGCGAAGGCCGGGTCGGGTTGCAGATTATCGGCCAGGCGGGTGAGTTGGGCGGTCAGATGCGCTGTTTCATCGGCCGGGGAGATGGGTACGCCTCGTTGCCGGGCGGCGATCAGCGCTTCCAACTGATCCGCCTGTTCTTGTTCGGTGTAGTCGTTCCGCTGGCTCATTCCATTTCTCCTATGCAGGCGCACGCAACTGCGCCTGCAAGTCGCGAATGCCACGATGGAGCAACATCCGCACAGCGCTTTCAGGCTTGCCCATGATATGGGCAATCTCATCCACTTCCAGATTGCCGAAGAGTCGCAGGTAGATCACTTCCGACCGGTCGGGGGAGAGGGTGCGTAATTTGGCGCTCACCTGCTCCAACGCCAGGGTGTGTTCGGTCAAGGCATCGAGCGACTCACTCGTATCAGCTACCAACTCCAGCTCCTCCGTCGGAGCCAGGGGCTTCCGACGCCGATAATGATCCACCGTTTTGTTGCGGGCGATGCGCAGCAACCAGGCCCGAAAAGCGCCCGATCCGCGATAGCGGTGTAGATTTTCCAACGCTTCCAGAAAGGTCTGGGAGGTAAGGTCTTCCGCATCTTGCACATTGCCCAACTTGATCAACAAATAACGGTAGACGCCGTTGAGATGGCGACGATACAGCTCGCCAAAGGCGGCCGGCGTCTGTTGAGCCTCCTGTATCAAGGCCATATCATCTAACGCCTGATAACTTGTCGAAGGCGTCGCCAACTTCAGCATACCATCTTCTCGCTTTACCCTGGCCTTGCTAACCACTATCAAGGCTCGTCTACCTGATATGTCGCTTCAGGCCCCAGTTCTATAACAGGCAATTGGCCCTTAAGGCCAAAGGCGCAGTTGGTTCGTCATTTTGTTCTCACCGCAAAGGCGCAAAGGGCGCGAAGGTTTCTCTTTCTTTGCGTTCTTACCCCCGTGAAAACGGGGGCTTCGCGGTTCGTCACTCCCGTGAAAACGGGAGCGCAGCTACAAACGGGTGGAAAGGGCTTGGGCTTTTTCGCACCCTGGCGTTGCATGTAGAGGTGTCATCTTATCTCATGAGTGACAGCCTGACCAGTGCTTTTCATCCTGGGTGGGCCTGACATTGCTCAGCTGACAGCCGGCCGTTGTCTGATTTATGATGCTACTGATAAAGGCGCGGTTGGTTCGTAGTAACGGCTTTAGCCGTTGGCCATCTGAAGCTGAAGCACCCACTAAAGCGGGAACTACGAGCCAGAAGCAGCGCGCTCCCGTTTTCACGGGAGTGACGGTTCGTAGCTACGAGGAGTGGTTGGGAAACTGTGGTTACGAACGGGAAACCGGCGTGGTTGGGTGCGTCAACGCGGCTACATTCGCACCGGCCGCCGCCTACATAAGGAGTCGATCATGTCCCATTTTCTCAAATCAGTCTTGTGCGGTAAAGATACCGCGGCTACCCGGCCCGGCGGGAAGCTGGCGGTGGTGGAGGCAAAGACCTCTGGCGCATCTCAGGTAGGGTCGCGTTAAGATGGCCCAGCCCTCCCTCATCATCATTGGGGCCGGCGTAGCTGGCCTGGCAGCCGGTTGCTACGCTCAGATGAATGGCTATCGCTCGATCATCTTCGAGCAACACGACCTCCCCGGTGGCCTGTGCACCGCCTGGGAGCGTAAGGGGTATATCTTCGACGGTTGCATCCATTATCTCTTTGGCTCCGGGCCGGGTCAGCCCTACCATCAGCTGTGGCAAGAGCTGGGGGCAACGGCCGGCCGGCGCATGATCGACCACCAGGAGTTGATGCGCGTGGTAGGGCCGGACGGGCGCAGCCTCATTCTTTATTGCGACCCCGACCGACTGGAGGCGCATCTCCACGACCTGGCCCCGACCGATGCCCGACTTGCCAGCGCGTTAGCCAGGGGCGTGCGCCGCTTCAGCCGCTTTGATCTTTCGGTGCTGCAGGCCAAACCCCGCTCTTTGATGAGTGGGCAGGATTGGTTGGCCTTCAACCGGCATGTCCTGCCCTATCTGGGAGATATGGCGCGCTGGGGGCGGCTCTCGGCCCGCGCCTTGGGTGAACGCTGCCACGATCCTCTGTTGCGCCACGGCTTTGCTGTGGCCTTTGGCTGGCCTGATATGCCCGTCATGGCCGGCTTGCAGTTGCTGGCTTACATGCACCAGGGCAACGCCGGCTTTCCGGCCGGCGGCTCCCTGGCCTTCGCTCGGGCCATCGAACGGCGCTACACCGACCTGGGGGGCGAGATTCGCTACAAGGCGCAGGTGGAGAAAGTGTTGGTGGAAAATGGGCGTGCTGTGGGGGTGCGCCTCTACAACGATGAGGAGCATCGGGCGGCTGGGGTTATCTCGGCCGCCGACGGTCGCAAGACGCTCTTCGATATGTTGGATGGGCACTATCTGACGGCCACACAACGGCGCGACTACAGCGGCCGGCTGCCCATCCACTCCCAGGTACAGGTGTCGCTGGGAGTAGCCCGCGATCTGACGACCGAACCCCACTGGGTCACCTACCTGTTGGAGCAGCCCACAACCATTGCCGGTCGCCAGCGATATAGCCTGGGGGTGAAGCATTACAGCTTCGACCCCTCGCTGGCTCCGGCCGGCAAATCGGTCGTGGAGGTGATGCTGGAAAGCCCCTACCATTACTGGCAGCGCATCTACGGGCGCAAGGTGTACGACATCGAACAACTGCAAGTGGCGGAGCAGGTGATCGATTTACTGGAAACCATCTATCCGGGTCTGCGTCAGGCGGTTGAAGTGGTGGATGTCGCCACGCCCCTGAGCTATGAGCGCTACACCGGCAACTGGCTCGGTTCTACCTGTGGCTGGCTGCTGACCCCCCAGACGATGGGGAAGCTGGTGCGGGGGATGCCCAAAACGTTGCCGGGCCTGGCAGCCTTTTACCTGGCTGGCCAATGGGTGGAGCCCGGCGGTAGCCTGCCCATCGCGGCCATGTCAGGGCGGAATGTGATCCAACTCCTGTGCCATGCCGACGGCCGCCCCTTCGTGACCACAACCGCCCCAGCTTAACTCCTTTCAGGCTGGCGCTCCCAATCTGGGCGCAGCTACGCCCATTCTGCCGCCGCCGGGATAATCTCCCGGCCGAACACCTCCAGCGGTGTGATGGTATGCACATTGGGCATGTTGAAAATGGCGTGTTGAATCCCCAGATCAGCCAGCTCGCGGCACTGCTGGATCACATCCCTGGCGGTGGTACCATTCACCCCCAGGGCCACGGTTCCCAGGGTGGTACGCTCAATGGCAGCGTAAGGCCGGCCGACCGCTTCGCAATGGCGCTGCAGGACATCCAGTTTATGTTGCAACACCGCCCGGCCGGCGCGGGCAAAGAGGTTGCAGGCGTCGGCGTATTGGGCCACCAGGCGCAAGGTCTTGTGTTCCCCCATGCCGCCGAGCAAAATGGGGGGGTGGGGCTGGGAGAGGGGGAGCGGCCGGCATAGCGCCTCTGCCAGTTGATAATGGCGCCCCTCAAACGGAGCGGCCGAACCGGCCCACATCTGATGCGCCAGCTGCAACGTCTCTTCCAGCTGCTCAAAGCGCGTTTTGAGGGGCGGGAAGGGAAAGCCCAGGCCGCGCGCCTCCCGTTCATACCAGGCGGCTCCGATGCCTAAATAGGCCCGGCCACCGGAGAGAACATCCAGGTTGGTGGCTTGTTTGATGAGGAAGCCGGGGGCGCGGTAGATGACGCCGCTGACCAGCGTCCCCAGACGCACGTGTTGCGTCACGGCCGCCAGATAGGTGAGGGCGCTATACCCTTCCAGCATGGGCTCGTCGGCCGTCCCCAGCATGGGGTCGAGCTGGAAGAAGTGATCCATGACCCACAAACTGGCAAAGCCCGCCTCATCGGCGGCGCGCGCCATGGTGGCCAGGCGTTGGGCCAGTTCCGCTGTTCCGCCGGGCCAGGTGAAACGGGGAAGTTGTAGACCGATTTTCATCCGTCGGGTCTCCTTAAATGTGAAAGAATACCGGGCGTTATGTTAACCCGCTCAAACGGGAACGATGAACGCCGCCAATCCTTTTGGGTTGTTGTAACGAATTCAGGCGTCATTCAAGGCTTTGACACAAGCTTCGCATAGTCAGAAAACACCAAAACCGCCTCCCTGCTTAAATACAAAACGATTGAGGGGCATCCGGTGACGGTCAGGGCATCGAAACCGATGACGACGAAATGCACTGTGTACCAGATGACGTCAGTATAACGGGAAATATGCCAGGGTACAACGCCGGCCGTCTACCCGGCCGTCCCCACCTGTTGCAAGAAAGAATCGATGGCGGCGTTGATGGCGGCCGGCTCCTCAACCGTGGCGGAATGGCCGGCCCCAGGGATGACGATGAGTTGCGCGCCGGGGATGCGCGCCTGCATCCGCTGAGAGTAGGTTGGCGGTGTAGCAACATCCTGGTCCCCCACCACGATCAGGGTGGGGAGGCTAATCCGGTCAAGGTGCGCATACACCCCCTGGCGCTCAATGACCCCGGCCACAGCGCGGGTGATGCCGTGGCGGCGGTTGCGCAACAGCTGTTGCCGCCAATAGCGTCGCTCAGCAGCGCGGGCGGGGTCGGTCAGGAAGTTGCGGCCAAACATGATGGGCATGACGCGGCCGGCCACCGGCCACAGCCCAATCCAGCGTGCCACCCAGTTGAGCCGGCGGTAGCGTGGTACATTGGCGGCCGGTTCCGGGTCGGCTGTGCTTTCCAGCAGAATGAGGGATCGCAGCAGTTCCGGCCGGTGCAGCGCCAGCCGCAGGCCTACGAAGCCCCCCATAGACAACCCGACGTAATGGCAGGGGGCCAACCCTAGTTGTTCGATCACAGCCGCAGCGTCAGCCGCCAGGGTATCCATGTCGTAGCCATCCGGTGTGATGGCGCTGCGCCCCTGGCCGCGCCAATCGAGGGTGACGCAGCGGTAGCGCCGGCTAAAATAATCCACCTGAGCGCGGAACATCTCCCCGCTCCACAGCAGGCCATGGCCAAAAAACAAGTTGCCGGGTCCCGTTCCCTGGTCGGTGTAGTGTAAATCAGCCTGGTTAACACGCAAGATGGGCATGGTCTTCTCCTTCCTGGTTTCCGTAGTGCTTTCCCTAGCCTGTCTATCCCGGTTGATTGCGTGCCCTTCCTTTCATGCCGGCCGGCAGCAGGCGCTTTGTCAAAGCGCTAAGGTTTTTCTTGGCGTTCTTACCCCCGTGAAAACGGGGGCTTAGCGGTTCCATCGTTGTGTTCTCACCGCGAAGGCGCAAAGGGCGCGAAGGTTTTTCCCTATCTTTGCCTGGCGTTCTTAGCGGTTCCATCACCCTGTTCTCACCGCAAAGGCGCAAAGGGCGCGAAGGTTTTCTCTTTCTTTGCGTTCTTCGCGCCTTAGCGGTTTTATCATTTTGTTCTTACCGCAAAGGCCGACTGATAGCCGGCGCTCTGTGGGTGGGCCGCCGGCCGCCGACAAAGGCGGCCCCGGCCAGCCGCCGCCGTACCCCATCCGTGTCGTCCAATGTGCGCAGATGCTGCGCCAGATCTTCCAACGAGGCCAGGTTGTGTACCGGCAGGAAATCGTCGATGAAGGGCAGGGCGGCTTGCAGTCCGCGTGTCAATGGTTCATACCGCGCTGAGCCGAGCAACGGGTTAAGCCACACCACACGGTGACAGGTGCGACGCAGGCGGGCCATCTCTCGCCCTAACAGGGCCGGGTCGCCCCGGTCCCAGCCATCGCTGATGATCAAAACGACTGCCCCGCCGCGCAGGACGCGCCGCCCCCAGCTGAAGTTGAAGCGCTTGATGGCTTCCCCAATGCGCGTCCCCCCGGCCCAATCGGGCACAGCGCGGCTGACCTGGGCGATGGCCTCATCGACATCGCGCCGCTGTAACTGGCGCGTCACGTGTGTCAGGCGGGTGCTGAAGAGAAAGACCTCGACGCGCTGACTCAAACCACCCGCCAGACTGTAGACGAAGTGCAGCAGCAGTCGGGTGTAGCGCTCCATGGAGCCGCTCATATCCGCCACAATGACGAGGGGGCGAGGCTTAATCTGGGGCGTGCGGGTGAGCCAGGCCACCCACTCACCGCCATAGCGCAAATTGCGGCGCAGGCTACGACGCAGGTCAGGGTGCGCCCCCGGCCGGCTGATCAGGCGCCGTGTGCGCCGCTCCCCCAGATGCCAGACGAAATGGGCTAACATCTGCCGCACGGCCGCCAGCTCGTCACCGGTCAATTGGCCGAAATCTTTGTGGCGCAACAATTCACGCGCACTGTAGGCGCGGCTGATCTCCAGGACCGTTTGTTCGACGGTGGGGCCTGTTTCTGTTCCGGCCGGCGGCGCGAGCGGTTGGGTTGGTTGCGGTGGCAGAGTGGGGCTGGGGCGCGGGCGGCGTAGCAAGTTGCCCAAATCGAGCAACTCTTCCCCGGCCGGCCGACGCCAAAAAAGGTCAAAGGCGCGATCAAACAGAGCCATCTCCTCCTGCCGATGTACCAACAAGCCACGCAAGGTGTAATAAAAGTCGGCCTTACGGCTCAGGTCGATGCCCTCCAGCGCCTGGGTCAAATCCACCATTCGGCCGGGGTGGATATCGAAATCCAACCCGCGCAAAATGCGCCCAAAAAGAACGAGGTTGTGCAGCAGAGGTGAAGGAGTCGTCGTCATGCGCACCGGTAGGCTTTTAGGGAAACACGCTTCAATGGAGAGCGCGGTGGAGTAGCTGGCGGGCCGTCTCGCCTTTGATCTGGGCCACGTCGTCTTGCACCTTGAGGATTACGCCTAGGGTCTCGTCCACGACGGCCGGCGTTAAGGCGGTCTGGTTGAGCGCCACCAGGGCGGCTGTCCAGTCTAAGGTTTCTGCCACGCCGGGAACCTTGTACAAATCCTGGGTGCGTAGCTCTTGCATGAAGCGGGTCACCTGTTGGGCTAACTGAATCGGGGCGGTCGGGGCTTTGGCCAACACAATGGCTAACTCTTTGTCGAAGCTGGGATAGTCAATCCAGTAGTAGAGGCAACGTCGCTTCAGGGCATCATGCAACTCGCGGGTGCGGTTGGAGGTCAATACCACCATAGGGGGCTGTGAGGCGCGAATAACGCCGATTTCGGGGATGGTGATTTGGAAATCAGATAGCAGCTCCAACAATAGCGCTTCAAACTCCTCGTCGCTGCGGTCAATCTCATCGATCAGCAAGACGGGCGGCCGGCCGCTACCCATCCAGCCATCGGCCGGCGGCCCCCCGGCCTGCCCGGCGCGCCAGCCCAAGGCGCGCAGCAGTGGCCGGGGCAACAGGAAGGTTGGCCCAAACAGCTCCTGCTCCGAGACGTGTTGCCCCTGGGCCTCCGCCAGGCGGATGTGCAGCAGTTGTCGCGTGTAGTTCCACTCGTAGATAGCCTGGCTGACATCCAGTCCCTCATAGCATTGCAGCCTGATCAGCTCTGTCTGGTGCAGCGCCGCAATCACTTTGGCGACTTCAGTCTTGCCTACGCCAGCTTCCCCCTCCAGAAACAGCGGACGGCGTAGCTTCAGCATGAGGTAGATGGAAGTCGCCAGACCACGGTCGGCGATGTAATGCTGTTGGTTGAGCCCCTCTTGCAAAGCGTCAATCGAATCCCACACCCCGTTGATCATAGGTTCCTTATTTTTATTTGACCGCCAGGCCCCCGTGAAAACGGAGGAAGGGGCGCGTAGGGGTGAACCTGTGTGTTCACCCCTTTCTTTCTTTGCGTTCTTAGCTCCTTCGCGGTTCGTCACTCCCGTGAAAACGGCGCAAAGGGCGCGTAGGGGTGAACCTGTGTGTTCACCCTTTTCTTTCTTTGCGTTCTTAGCGCCTTCGCGGTTCGTCACTCCCTCCCGTGAAAACGGGAGGAAAACGGGTAGAAGAGCGCGTAGGGGTGAACCTGTGTTCACCCCTTAATCTATGGCGGTGGCTGTGCTAACCGATCCGGCTGCGGGGCAGGGGACGCTCAGGGGCATCCTCCAGCAGGCCGCCAGGGGCCAGGGCCACGATATCGAACTGGGTGAGCCGATCCCCGGCCAGCAGGCGCGGCAAGATGAGATCGACAATGTTATCTTTGGGGCTACGGGCGCAGCCCGGCGCACCGAGGATAGGTGTGGAGGCGTGATAGGCCAGCAGGAGCAGATTACCCGGATCAACCGGAGCGCCAAAGCACGCCACCTGACCGCCGGCGCGTTCGATGGCGCGCGGAGCGATGTCGTACCGATCCTGGATGGCCGTTTCGCCAGCCAGGATGATCAGCTCCAGCCCGGCCGCCAACTGCGCGTGTAAGGTATCTGCCAGCGCCGCTTCGCCGCGTTCATCCTCCAGCGGCACAAAATCCACCGTGGCGACGGTGGATCCCAACCGCGTTAGCCGATCCCCCAGGGCCGCCCCAAAGCTCTCACGGATGCGGTTTTCTGTGGAGGGCGCGCCGGACAGGATCAACCCCACGCGGCGGGCCGGGAGGGGTTGCACCCACAGCAGGGGGGAGGGGGTGGCGCACAGCGCGGCGGCGCTCGCCACGGCGGCCTGCGGCAGAGCATAGGGCAAAATCTTCAGAGTTGCCAGCATTTTGCCGGCTGGCAGAGCGGTGTGATTGGGTAGGGTAGCCAGAGTTACGCCTGGCTGTAAGTTGAGCTGCAGGAGGCGAGTCACATCGACGCGCACGAGACCGCGCACCATGGCGTAGACATTGCAGCGGCCGGTGACGGCGGGCGACAGGCGCACGTGCGCCCCGGCCGCTGCGGCGGTGATCTGGCGGGCGGCGTCATTTTCCGTCACATCGCCGGCCTCTAACTGGGCGACATAGACCGTGTGTCGGCCGGCGGCCTGCAAGACAGCCACATCCGCCGCCGTCAGCCGGCCGCCTTTGCGCAACACCCGCCTCCCATCCGGGCCGGCAATGTTGTGCCCTAGAATGTGCCCCACCGCCTCACCAATTGGCACCGGGCCAAATTTCATCGTGAACAGCCTTATGTCGCGCAACTTTCTTACCGGCGCGGCGCGGACAGGCAAGCAAGTTATTCTACAAGAGCGCCGATGACAGTCGCCAGCTTTAGCCCTGAGCGCGGGCCACAGCGCTGAGCAGGGCGCGCTGGACCAGGGCCGGGGCGACGCCGCGTCGGTACGTCGCGCTGGCATGGATGTCGCTTAGGACATCATCTCCCAGATCGTGGGCAACAGCCTGCGCCGCCTGGGCGATGTTGGCTTCGGTCAACAGCTGCCCCGTCAGCGCCGCCTCCACCGAGACGGCGCGGGTAGCCTGGGGTGTCAAGCCGCCCACCGCGACGCGGACGCGCATACAGTCGTTGTCCACGCCGCGCAACACCTGGGCGGCTGCCCCCACCATGGCATAGCGCGAGGCGGGGTTGGCCAGTTTGGCGTAGGCCGAAGCTGACCCGGCCCCCCACGACAGCCATTCAAGGTGGGTGATGACCTCTTGCTCTTTCAGCGCCGTCTCAAAAAAGCCGGTAAAAAAGGCTTCGGCCGAGATGGTGCGCGTTCCATTGGGGCCGACCAGCCGGAAAGTAGCGTCCAGGCAGACGAAGACCGTTGGCAGGTCCGAAGCGGGGTCAGCGTGGGCGATGTTGCCGCCAATGGTGCCCCGGTTGCGCACCTGGGGGTCGCCAATCTGGCTGGCGGCATCACGCAACACACCGGGCAGATAGGGGTGGTCGGCTACCTGGCTGTGGGTGCATAACGCCCCTAACGACCAGCCGCGGCCGTCGGCAACGATGTCCCGCAGGCCGCCGATGCGCCCAATGTCGATCAGGGCTGTCGGCTGAGCCAGCCGCAGCTTCAGGGTGGGAATCAGGCTATGACCGCCGGCCAACAATTTGGCCCCTGGATGCGCCTGCAACAGCGTGATGGCTTCATCAATGGAGTGGGCGCGATAGTAATCAAAGGTGGGTGGGTACATGCGAGGCCTCCTTCTAGGTTATTCCGGCTGGTGGATGGCGCGCCAGATTTTCTCGGCTGTCAACGGCATCTCCAGGTGGCGCACCCCATACGGTTTTAAGGCGTCCATGACGGCGTTGGCGACAGCGGCGGTAGCGGCAATCGTGCCCATTTCTCCCGCCCCTTTAACGCCCAGCGGATTGTGCGGCGAAGGTGTTTCCACGCGCCCCACTTCCAGGGGTGGGAAGCTATCGGCCCGGGGCATGGCGTAATCCAACAGCGAACCGGTCAACAGCTGCCCCTGTTCATCGTACACACCCTGTTCCCACAATGCCTGCCCCACCCCCTGCACCACGCCGCCGACAATTTGTCCGCGCACGATCAGGGGGTTGATGACCCGCCCCACATCGTCGACGGCGATGTAGCGCTGAATCGTCACTTCACCGGTGTCGGGGTCTATCTCCACCTGAGCGATGTGGGCGCTGTTGGGGAAGGTAAAGTTAGCCGGGTCGTAGAAAGCGGTCTCTTCCAGGCCGGGTTCCAGGCCGGCCGGCAAGTTGTGGGCGGTGTAAGCCCCGAACGCCAGGGCGGCAAAGGGCAGGGCACGGTCCGGTGCGCCGGCCACGTATACCTGACCGGTCGCCTGGTCGTAGACCATATCCTCTTCAGCCGCCTCCAGCTGGTGGGCGGCGATTTTCTTGAGCTTGAGCCGCACCTTTTCGGCGCTGCGTACCAGAGCGCTGCCGCCTACAGCCGCGCTACGACTGCCGTAGGTTCCCATGCCAAACGGCACGCTGGCGGTGTCGCCGTGGACAATCTCGACATCCTCCATGGGTAGCCCCAACTCATCCGCCACTACCTGGGCGAAGGTGGTCTCGTGCCCCTGGCCATGGGTGTGGGAGCCAGTGAAGACACTCACCTTGCCGCTGGGGTGAACGCGAATTTTGCCGCTCTCCCAGAAACCGACAGCCGATCCCAACGAACCGGCCACGGCCGAAGGGGCAGGCCCGCTGGCTTCGATGCAGCCGGCGACGCCGATGCCTACTATCCGGCCGGCCGCCCGTGCCGCTGCCTGCTCGGCCCGCATCTGGTCATACTGCGCCATCTCCACGGCGGTATCGAACAGGCGATGGTAATCGCCGCTGTCATAAAGGAAGGCCACCGGTGTCTGATAGGGGAAGGCCTCTTTGGGGATGAGGTTGCGGCGGCGAATCTCAATCGGGTCTAGCCCCAGGTGGTCGGCGGCCAGATCGACGATGCGCTCCAGCAAATAACTGGCCTCCGGCCGGCCGGCCCCGCGATAGGCATCCACCGGCACCGTGTTGGTTATCGTGCCCCACATCTCTCCGTACACTCCCTTGATTTTGTACAGCCCCGACAACAGGGTGATGTACAGGGCGGTGGGAATGAGCGGGGCGAAGGTGGAAATATAGGCCCCCTGGTTTGACCAGGTTTTGACATACACAGCTGTGAAAATGCCATCATCTGTGACTGCCAGCCGCACGTTGGTCACATGATCCCGCCCTTGCGAATCAGTCATCATCGATTCAGTGCGCGTGGCGACCCACTTGACCGGGCGTTGTACAGCCCGCGCTACCCAGGGAGTGATAACCTCCTCCGGGTAATGAAAAATCTTGCTGCCAAAGCCGCCGCCCACATCGGGGGAGATGACCCGCAGCCTGTTCTCTGGAATGCCCAGGGTAAAGGCGCTCAGCAGCAGACGAATAGGGTGCGGGTTCTGGCTCGTCGTCCAGACCGTCATCTCCTGCGTGAAGGGGTTCCACTGCGCCGCACAGGCGCGCGGTTCCATGGCGTTGGGGATGAGCCGCTGGTTGATCAAATCCAGCTCCAATACATGGTCGGCCGCTGCCAGCTCCGCCTCCACCACATCCTTATTGCCCAAGGCCCAGGTATAACTGATGTTGTTGGGGAGGTCATCGTGAATCAGCGGCGCGCCTGGCTCTGTGGTCTGGCGGGCATCCACACTGGCTGGCAGCGGTTCATAAACAACCTCAATCAGGTCAAGCGCGTCGTAGGCGATATAGGGGGTTTCGGCCACTACCGCTGCCACACCATCTCCCACATGCCGCACCTTGTCCACCATCAGCGGCCAGCGGGTGGGCACTTTGATGTTGGGTACATTCCAGCCACAAGGCATTTTCCCCACCCCGCCATCGATCAGGTCCTGCCCCACAAAGACGGCCAGCACGCCCGGCAGGGCCCTGGCCTGCGAAACATCAATGCTCACAATGCGCGCATGGGCGTAAGGGCTGCGCTTAATCGCCAGGTGCGTCATGCCAGGCAGCTGGAGATTGGCAACGTATTTGCCCTGTCCCTGGATAAAACGGGGGTCTTCCACCCGCTTGATGCTTTTGCCAACATAATTGCTCATGCGGGACCTCCTGCCATCGCCCCGGCGGCTTCCTGCACGGCGCGGACGATGTTTTCATAGCCGGTGCAACGACACATATTGCCTTCCAGCCCATGCCGAATGTCCGATTCGCTCAGGTTCGGGTTGCCTTCGACGAGCTTGACGGCCGCCATGATCATGCCGGGGGTGCAAAAGCCGCATTGCAGACCGTGTTGCTCCCAAAAGGCTTGCTGCATCGGGTGGAGATGGCCGTTGGCGGCCAACCCCTCAATGGTGGTGATGGAGCTGCCGTCGGCCTGAACGGCCAACACAGTACAGGCTTTGACGGCTATGCCGTCGAGGTGGACGGTACACGCGCCACATTGGCTGGTGTCGCAGCCGATGTTGGTTCCGGTTAGACCACAATCGTTGCGAATAAAATCTACCAGCAGCAGGCGCGGCTCGACCTCTCGGGTGTAGGGCTTACCATTGATGGTCAGGCTGATATTCATAGATGCTGCTCCTTCGATGATGCAATGAGACACGAAAACAAAAAAGGCGCTATGAAATGCTCATGCTCGCAGCTTTGGATACGAGCGCCTCTGAGGTGAGGCAGCTAATGGGCGTGGGCCAGGTGAAGGGTACTATCGATAGAGCCTCCTCTGATTAAGCTGGCGTGGGTCAGGGCGCAAATAACAAGGTGACGCTACAGGGGCGCGAGCCGGTAGCCACTGCTCCACCCTTATCCCTTGCGTGTATTCCGTTCCTTGTGTGATTTCTTCTCACCGCTGGTTTTCTTGTAAACGGCGGGCAATCCGGCCGGCCAAATTGTCCACCCAACGCCGATACACGGCGCGCAGCAACATAAAGATCGCCAGACCGACCAGGGCACCGACCAGCTGGCGCGTCTGTGGGTCGGGAACCAGGTCTTCCCATATGTCGCGGGCGACGCCTAAGATAAAGTCGGTCTGATTGGGTGGGGGGGGCGGCTCGCGCTGAGGCGATGGTTCTGGAGCCGAAGTCACAGCTGGGGCCTCTCCTTCAGTCCGGGAGGTGGGGGGCGGGGCCTGGTCAGCCGTCAGGCGAGCTTGAACCTGGGTCTCCAGATTTTGCAAACTTTGCTTGACAATCGCTTTGGCCGAGCTATCCATCAACCGCTGGCCGACGGAGGCAATGCGCCCGCTGACATACGCCTGTCCTTCATAATGCAAGGTGACGCCCGCCCCGTTGGCTTCCAGCTGCACCTTGCCCTGTCCATCGACAATCCCCTGAGGGCCTTTGCCATTGACGGTCATGCGATAGCTTTGAGGCGGCTGCGCTTCGGTGATGTGAACGTTACCCTGGAATACTCCCTGCACCGGTCCCACCTTGATCTTGAGTTGCCCCACATACTCGTTCTCCCCCACGCGTTCCAGCCGGTCGCACCCCGGCATGATCCGCGCCAACACTTCGGGGTCGAGCAACATCTCCCAAACCAGCTCACGAGGAGCGTCGAAGGTATAGGTCCCGCTTAGTTCCATAGAGATTCTCCTAGCGCTCTGGGGGGTGCAGGTTGTTTAAAAATGCGCTATAAATTGTAGGCAAACTATCTACCATAATCTAACGAATCGGGCGCATTATGTCAAGGGCACGATGGAGCACCCCTCTAACGCTATGCTCCCGGTTCCTGAGGTGCAGTTCGAAGCCGACCAGGACGCCACTCCCGTGAAAATGGGAGCAGCGCTCTGTCATTTAACCCCAGTCCCAGACTCATCTCACGGAGGCTAACAGGCATGACTCATGACCACCAGATGACAGGCGATGTCTATTATCCCGCGCCAGAAATTGTGGCCCAGGCGCATATCTCCGATTACGCAGCCGTGCAGGCCCAAGCCGCCGCCGATCTGGCCGGCTTTTGGGAGGGTGTCGCGCGCCAGGAATTTGAATGGTACACCCCCTGGCACACCACCCTGGACGAGAGTCGTGCCCCTTTTTACCAGTGGTTTGTGGGAGGTAAGGTGAACATTGTACACAATGCCCTGGATCGTCACCAGCGTACGGCCGTGCGCCACAAAGCGGCCCTGATTTTTGAAGGCGAGCCGGGGGACACACGCACTTACACCTATGGTCAGTTGCACCGCGAGGTCAGCCAGTTCGCCGGTGTGTTGCGGGCCATGGGAGTACACACGGGGGATCGCGTCACCATTTATATGGGGCGCATTCCTGAATTGATGATCGCCATGCTGGCCTGCGCCAAAATCGGGGCCATTCACTCCGTGGTCTATGGGGGATTCTCTACCGAAGCTCTGCTGGGTCGCCTGGCGGACAGTGAGTCGAAGGTGCTTATCACGTGTGATGGCGCCTGGTTGCGGGGCAAGATTGTGGAGTTGAAACAGATCGCCGATGAGGCGGTGGCCCGGGCCCATCACATTGAAACGGTCATTTGCGTCCGCCGCACCGACCAGCCAGTGTCCATGACGCCCGGTCGCGACCATTGGTATCATGAGCTGATGGCGCTGCCGGCGGCCGACCCGCGCACACCCACAGCCGTTATGGACGCCGAAGACCCCCTTTTCATTTTATATACGTCGGGCACAACCGGTAAACCCAAAGCGATTGTGCACACCCACGGCGGCTACATGGTGGGAACTGCCACAACCCTGAAGTGGGTTTTCGACATTAAGCCGGAGGACATCTGGTGGTGCGCCGCTGACCCCGGCTGGATCACCGGACATAGCTACATTGTGTACGCTCCCCTGGTTTTGGGCGCGACCAGTTTTATGTATGAGGGTGCGCCCAACCATCCCTATCCCAATCGCTGGTGGCAGATGGTGGAGAAATATGGCATCACCCTTTTGTACACCGCCCCCACTGCCATTCGTGGGCTGATGCGTTTTGGCGATAGCTGGCCGGCTCAACATGATCTCTCCTCGCTACGTCTTTTGGGATCTGTGGGCGAGCCAATTAACCCGGAGGCGTGGCGCTGGTATCATCAGATGATCGGGGGTGGGCGTTGCCCTATTATGGATACCTGGTGGCAGACGGAGACGGGCAGCTTTATGATCACTCCCTTGCCAGCTATGCCGCTGAAGCCCGGCTCCGCCACGCGCCCGTTTCCCGGCGTGCAGGCGCTGGTGGTGGATGAGGATGGGGAACCGACCGCGCCGGATGAGGAGGGTTTCCTGGTTATTCAGCGCCCCTGGCCCGCCATGTTGCGCACCCTGTACCGTGATCCTGACCGCTATGTGGCGCAATATTGGAGCCGCTTCCCCGGCAAACTGTGGTATCTCCCCGGCGACAGTGCGCGTCAGGATCGAGACGGATACATCTGGGTGATTGGACGCATTGATGATGTCATCAAGGTGTCGGGCTATCGTTTAGGCACGGCCGAAATTGAAAGCGCGCTGGTCAGTCATCCAGCGGTGGCAGAGGCGGCCGTGATTGGCGTGCCAGACGAGGTGCGGGGCCATGTGATTCACGCTTTTTGCATTTTGCGCGAGGGGTATAGCAGTAGTTCGCGTCTGGAGCAGGAGTTGAAGGAGCATGTCGGGCACGAGATGGGGCCGATTGCCCGGCCGGCTGCCATTGACTTTGTGCTGACTTTGCCCAAGACGCGCTCTGGTAAAATTATGCGCCGGGTTCTACGTGCCCAGCGCCTCGGTCAAGATGTGGGGGACACCTCCACCTTGGAAGGATAAACGAAGCACCGCCAGACCTCTTTATTTTCACCGCAAAGGCGCAAAGAGCGCGAAGGTTTTCTCTTGCTTTGCGTTCTTAGCGCCTTCGCGGTTCCATCATTTTGTTCTCACCGCCAAGCCCCCGTTTTCACGGGAGTGACGGGGCGCGAAGGTTTTTCTCTTTCTTTGCGTCCTTCGCGCCTTAGCGGTTCCATCACCCTGTTCTCACCGCAAAGGTGCAAAGGGCGCGAAGGTTTTCCCCTTTCTTTGCGTTCTTAGCGCCTTCGCGGTTCCATCATTTTGTTCTCACCTCTCGTGAAAACGGGGGCTTGGCGGTTCAATCGCTACGGGGATGGCTGAATTTCGATCAGGACATCGTTGCGCATGACGCTCTGGCCGGGGGTGACGTGGATGGCTACCACCCGGCCGGATGTAGCGGCGTGAATCTCATTTTCCATCTTCATGGCTTCCAACACCACCACAGCTTCGCCCATTTCCACCGCCTGGTCGGGGGTGACCAACACCTGGGTGATGAGGCCGGGGATGGGGGCTTTCACCCGCCCATCGCTGCTGCGCGGCCGGACGCTGCTCACTTCGAGATCGCGAATCTCCAGGGCATGGTTGCCGCCATGGCTTTGCAGCCAGCGTAAATCGTCGTCGAAGACGATCTCATAGGGCCGGCCGTCCACGATTAGCCATTCCAGATCATCCAGGGCGGCGTCAGCGTCAGGCAGTTCAACTGTCAGTAGGCGGCCATTGACGCGCACGACGAAGCGCCCACCGTGGGCCGGTTGGGGGTCCAGTTCCACCCTGTAGGTGCGGTTTTCCAGGGAAATAGCTAGTTTTGTCATACTCTCCTCTCGATGGCTAGAAGCCGAAGGCGCGGTAGGTTCATTGTAATGGCTCGTAGCCGCGTTTTCCTCCCGTTTTCACGGGAGGGAGGGAGGGAGTGACGAACCGCGAAGGCGCAAAGAACGCAAAGAAAGGGTGAACACATAGCCCCCGTTTTCACGGGGGCTGCTCCCGTGAAAACGGGGGCTTCGCGGTGCAACAAAATCAGCGTTCTATCAGCGTTATCAGCGTTCCATCCTTTTGTCCTCACCTCTCGTGAAAACGGGGGCTTCGCGGTGAGAAATTCGTTTATTCGTTCCCATTCGTTGCCTTCTTTGCGCCTTGGCGGTGAAAGTTGGGAAACGGGGCGACAAACTTTAATCTCCCAGGCCCCTGGCCGTTCGATGCCAGCCGCTGGCAAAGCGCTCTGGCAGCGCTGGGGCAAATGCCTGCCGCCGCCGCAGATAGAGCACCGCGGCTATGGCTGCTATATCGTCATAATAGGCTTCTGGTTGCGCCCGGCCGGACAGTTTGTGCGTGACCAGATCGGTTGTGTACTGGCCGGCGACAAAGGCCGGGGCGTGGGCGATCTCCTGTAACAAGGGCAGGTTGGTGGGCAGACCAGAGAGGCGCACATCGCGCAGGGCGGCTTGAAAACGGGCTAGACATGCCTCCCGCGTGGCTCCCCAGACGGTCAGTTTGGCGATCAGTGACTCGTATTCGGCCGGCACATCGGCCTGACATTGGACATAGGTGTCTACGCGCACGCCCATCCCATCGGGGAAGCGCACCCGCTTAAGGCGGCCCGGTGTGGGCAGGAAGCCGTTGCGGCGCGGGATTTGAGCATGGATGGCCCCCAGCATGGCGTGGCCGCGTGACGCAATATCGGCCTGGGTGAAGCCGAGCGGTGCGCCGGCCGCCAGGCGAATTTGCTCCTGCACCAGGTCGCGCCCGGTGGCCATCTCGGTCAGGGAGTGGGGAACCTGGATGCGGGTCTTGATTTCGGTGAAGTAGAAGCGGCCGGCGTCGTCGACCAGGAATTCCACCGCCCCTAGATTGGTGTAGTTGAAAAGGCGAGCCAGGTCGATGGCGGCCTGCCAGATGGCAGCCCGTTGCGGCGATGTCAGGCAGGGGGCTGGGGTCTCTTCGACGATCTTCTGGTTGCGATGAATGATGGAGCCTTCGCGTTCGCCCAGGTGTATTACCTGACCGGTGTGATCCCCCAGCACAGGGACGACGATCTGATGGGCCGGCAGGATGGCTTTTTCGAGATAGAGGGTGTGTCCACCGTACACGGCGCGGCTTTCGGCCTGGGCGCGCTGCACGGCCTGGATGAGTCGTTCTGGCCGCATGATGAGCCGTTCGCCATAACCCCGGCCGCCGCGTGTGGATTTAACCACCACCGGATAGCCTAACTCTTCGGCGGCGGCGGCCATGGCTTCGATTTCCCCAGGGGCGTAGGCGCGGGGGGAATGGGTGACGGTGGGAAAGCCGGCCGCCTGGGCGCGTTCCAGTGTCCCGATTTTGTCGCGCAACTGGGCGGCTGTAGCGGCGGCCGGCCCGATGAAGGTGATGCCGGCCTGGGTGCAGCCTTCGATGAAACCAGCTTCGGCCGCCAGAAAGCCATAGCCGGGGTGAATGACATCCACGTCCAGGCGCTGAGCGATGGCCAACAGGGTGGGCGGATCGAGAAAGCTTTGGACGGAGGGTAGTAGGACGCATTCATCCGCCAGCCGCACATGCAGGGAGCCTTTGTCGGCGGCGGTGTAGAGGGCGACGGTGGACAGCCCCATTTCGCGGGCGGCGCGCAGAATCCGCACGGCAATGGAACCGCGATTGGCAATCAGAAGTTTATGAAACATGCTGCCTCCTATGTCATTGAGGAGAGCGCATTCTCAAATCAAATGCGCATCATGTCGTTCGTCCAACGGCTGAAGCCGTTACGACGAACCAACTGCGCCCTATCCGCGTCATCTGCGTCCTATCCGCGTCATCTGCGCCCTATCCGCGTCATCTGCGTCCCCTTCTGCGCCTTGTAGCTGCGGTTACATGGGAGAAATACCGTGCTTACGGGCCACGTGGCGCTCCCGTTTGGACAGGGTCACTTCCAATGAACGAATGAGTACCCGACGTGTATCGGCCGGCTCGATCACATCGTCGATCAGCCCACGCGCCGCGGCCACATAGGGGTTGTTGAAGCGGCGCTCATAATCGGCTACCAACTCCTGGCGTTTGGTTTCCGGGTTGGCATCTCTGGCAACGGCTTCGCGGAAAAGAATGTTGACGGCTCCACCCGCTCCCATGACGGCAATCTCGGCGTTGGGCCAGGCGTAGAGCAGATCGCCCCGCAGCCCTTTGCTGCTCATGACGCAGTACGCGCCGCCGTAGCTTTTGCGCAGGATGACCATGAGCTTGGGAACGGTGGCTTCGCTGTAGGCGTAGATCATGCGCGCCCCATTACGAATGATGCCGCCATATTCCTGGTCTTTGCCCGGCAGGAAGCCCGGCACGTCTTGCAAGGTGATGATGGGGATGTTGTAGGCGTCGCAGATGCGAATGAAGTGGGTGGCCTTGACGGAGGCTTTGATATCGATGCACCCGGCCAGCACCATGGGCTGATTGGCCACAATGCCTACGGAGTAGCCGTTGAGACGGGCGAAACCGACCACCATGTTTTGGGCCCACAGCTGATGCACTTCCATAAAGCGCCCATCATCCACCAGACTGGCGATCACCTGGCGGACATCATAGGGTTTGTGGGGATCGGTGGGGACGAGTTGGTTGAGTTCTGGGCAGCGGCGCTCGGCGTCGTCGATGGGGCGGACGTAAGGGGGGTCATCCTGGTTGTTGCCGGGCAGGTAACTGAGCAATTCCCGCACCCGCGCCAGACATTCGTGGTCGTCGTGCGTCAGAAAGTGGCACACGCCGCTCTCCTGGCTGTGCATGAGGCCGCCGCCCAGCTCTTCGAAGCTGACTTCTTCCTGCATGACGGCGCGTACTACGTCCGGGCCGGTGATGAACATATAGCTTTGTTCTGTCATGAAGACAAAGTCGGTCAGGGCGGGGGAATAGACAGCGCCGCCGGCGCATGGCCCCATGATAACGGAGATTTGAGGGATGACGCCGGAGGCTTCGCAGTTGGCGTCGAAGATTTTGGCGTAGCCGGCCAGACTGTCCACCCCTTCCTGAATGCGCGCCCCGCCGGAGTCGTTGATGGCGATGAAGGGGCTGCCGTAGGCCAGGGCCATGCGCATGGCCTTGACGATTTTGTTGGCGTGCATTTCTCCCAAAGACCCTCCCATGACAGCAGCGTCCTGGGAGGCGGCGAAGACGTGCCGGCCGTTGACCAACCCGAAGCCTGTGACCACCCCATCGCCATAGCGCGAGCGCTTGCCCCCCAAATATTCATCGTAACGGGGCGTCACGAGGGTATCGAGTTCGGTGAAAGCGCCCTTGTCGAACAACAGGGCCAGACGCTCGCGGGCGGTTAATCTTTTTTTCTTGTGTTGTCGTTCCACCTCCTGGGGTGTGCCAAGGGTGATTTGTTTGCGCCGCCGTAACTCTTCAATGTACTCTTCCATATCTTGGGTCATGCGATACTCCAAAGGCACCGTTGGTCACCCCCGTGAAAACGGGGGGCGGCTATGAGTCAAGATGTCGTTCTCTATGATGCGCATTTGAGAATGTGCTCTCCTCGATTATAACGGAAGCCAAAGGCGCGCTCCCGTTTTCGCGTGTAGGGGCGAACCTGTGTGTTCGCCCCCGTTTTCACGGGAGTGACGAACCATGGCTACAGACTATGGTCAAGATGTCGCTCTCTATTATACGCCACCAGCCGGTTAAAGCAGGAGCCGGCCGGGGCAGTCGGTCGGCATGGCAGGTGACGGTCAGTGGATGCCAGCCTGTCCCAGCCGGGTCTTCTGGCCCCGGCGCGATACCAATGGTCACCGCTCGCGTATCCACGCTCAGCCCCAACCCCAACGCTTTGAGGGCAGCTTCTTTGCCACTCCAGATGATCGTCAGCCACTGGTCGCGCCGGCCGGCCGGGGCCTCATCCAGTTGTGCCAGTTCGGCCGGCGTCAAATAATCCGCCTCAAAAGTAGCCGGCCGGGGCGCGATCTGTTCCAGGTCAATGCCCAAAGGCCAGTCAACGGCCCTGACCACTGCTGCCGCTGCCCGCCGGCCGCTGTGGCTGAGGGAGAGTGTGACGGGGGCGGCCGGGGTGTAGGGCCGGCCGACGGCGTCGTTGCGAATCGGTATCTGGTCGTACCGGGCGCCTGCCATCATCTGATGCCGGCCGGATGCCGACGCTTCGTCATTTAATCCCAGAACGCTATGCAGCAATCGCTTGGCTGTCCAGCGCCCCAACAGCCACTCGCGGCGGCGCTTGTCTACCTTGAAGCGCAGAAAGGTCTCCATCTCCACACCGTCTAGCAGGCCGGCCGGAGGCAACCCATGCGTCAGGGCCGGATGCGCAGCGCTGCTTTCCAGGGCCCAGTAAATTTTTAGGGTTATGGCCTTATCCTTCAAAATGGAAGAACGCGCTTCTTTTTGCTCGGTGTGTAGCCGAGGACGCAGATGACGCGGATAAGGCGCAGATGGGAAAGGGATTTCACCGCGAAGGCGCAGCGGTGCAACAAA
Source organism: Anaerolineae bacterium (assembly GCA_034435495.1). Taxonomy (GTDB): domain Bacteria; phylum Chloroflexota; class Anaerolineae; order Promineifilales; family Promineifilaceae; genus DAOTXO01. Next base: position 24,806 of record DAOTXO010000046.1, on the reverse strand, counting down.
ATCAGCGTTTCATCAGCGTCATCAGCGTTCTATGGTTTGCCCCTACACGGCGTTCTTCCCCCCTTCGCGGTTCGTCACCCCCGCGAAAACGGGAGGAAGCCCCCGTTTTCACAGGGGCCTGGCGGTTCCATCACTCTTCCAGCGCAATCGTGCGATAACCTGTCAGGCTGAGGTAGACATGTCCGCTTTCATCCACCACCTGGGCGTTGAAAGTGGGGCGGGTGTGGGCGTCTGATTCACCCAATGCCTGGACGAGGGCGTATAGCCGTTGGCCGTTCGCCTCTTGCCAGGGGCGGTGCACGGCTACAGCGCCATAGGCCAGCGGCAGGGCCATGACACCGTGCGTCTGGATGTCCCACACCCCGGCCGTCTGGAAGCACAACTCCATCAGACGCGGGGCCAACAACAGGTGAGCATCGGCCGGCCGGGTATCGGCCGGTAGGTCCTGGCGCAGCAAGCCAACTGCCTGTTGTCCTTTCACCCACACCCTGTCCAACACCTGGTAGGCCGGGCCGTGGAAGTAGACTCGGTAGATGGCGTCCGCTTCCATTTGGGGCGGCGCGGCCAGCCATTCAGGCAAGACAACCAGCTGGGATGGCGGCTGGTGGTCGGCGCTGTGCTCTGGCTGGCGCGCCAGCACCACTTGGGCCTGGAAATGCTCCTTCTCCTGGGGCGGCAACCCCGGCTTGCCCAGGACACGCCGCGAGGTGAGGCGGGTATCGGCGATCAGGGTTCCGTCCGGCCCCGGCGTCACCCTGGCTTGCAGATACAACGTCTGGGGTTGCATCCGGTAAAATTTGAACGGGTTCAGGAAGCGCGCCTCAAGCACCTGGTGCACCGCATAGCCGGGGGCGGCCACACTGGCTAATTCGGCAAACGTTTCGCTACCCATCACGCCTGGCAGCAGTGGCGTCCCATCCAGCGCGTGATCGTAGAGGAAGGGCTGTTGTTGCGGGTCAAGCGTCGTCTCCACGCGCAGGCCTGCGTATACCTCTGCTGCCTGAATGTTGCCCACCATGAGCAGCTGGGGACGGTGTTGGGCCAGCCAGGCGTTGGCTTTAGCCGCGTCCAGGCCGCCGGTGGGGTGGAACTCCTGCACCATGACCCCCAGAGCCCCGGCCGCCACCACCTCGCTGCCCTTTCCCCCGGCCAACAGCTCCCGCCGCACTGTGGGGATGCCCACTTCGGGGGCCAGCATGTCGATGCCGGCGGCCTGCATGATGGTGGGAATTGAGCCGCGTGTGGCCATGCCGATTTCGCCCCAGGCTGTCCAATCAATCACACTGGCGCGCTCGACTATCGACCGCTGACGCACATAGCTGGTCAGCTTGCACAGCAGGTCGTTGGCGGCGCTGTAGTCCGTCTGACCATTGTTGCCAAAGCGGCCGGCCACAGAGCTGAAGCACAGGGTGGCCCCGATGGGCATTCCCTGGGCTGCTCGCAGCAAGGTGAAGAAGCCATCGGCCTTGATGTCATAGACCAGGTCAAATTGAGCCGCTGGCTTGTCGGGCAAGATTTTGCTGATCTCCACCCCGGCCGCGTGGATCAAGATATCGATGCGTCCGTGAGTGCGCCGAATCTCCTCCACAACTTGCGTCACGGCCGGCGCGTCCAGCAGGTTAAGGCTGTGGTAATGGGCCACGCCACCGGCGGCCTGGATGGCTTCGATGGCCCTCAGCGCGGCTTCGCTGCGTTCCACAGCCGCCAGCTGCTTCTCAATCTGAGTGGGAATGGGTTTCTCACCGGCCGCTCGCATGGCAGCGATGAGATGCTGTTTCAACGCCTCGCGGTCACGCCGGAAGAGGGAGAGATGCGGGTCGGCCGGGTCGGGCACAGCCGCCAGATCCAGCAAGTAAAAGATGCCGCCGCTGGCCGCCGCCAGGTCAGCCATGATGGCGCTGGTGATGCCGCCGGCCGCCCCCGTGACCAGGAACACCGTTTGCGCGTTCAGCGACACCCCGGCCGACTCATGCTCGTTCATCGTAACGGCTTTGGTCGTCAAGGTAATGGTGTAGCGGTTGTCCTCGTAATACCCCACTTCCACCACGCCGGGGTCGGTTAATGTCTCCTGCAGCAGGGCATCGGCCAGGGGGGCTGTCTTGCGGCCGGGGGCAAAATCCACCACCTTGACCAAGACATCGGGCTGTTCCCGCTTGTAGGCCTTGATGAAGCCACTCACGCCGCCGCCCAGAGGAGCGGTCGCCCCATCTGGGCCGTAGCCGTGCAGGCCGCCGAGGCGTGTGGCAGCGGTCAGGAAGGTTCCCGGCCGGTTGATGGCTTCATACAAAGCGCGGGCGGCGGTGTACAGGTTCTTAACCCGCTGCCGGTTAGCTTCGCGCCATTGCCCCAGATCCATGGTTTCTAACTCTGGCTCCACATCCAGGGCAGGCAACCAGTAGAGACCCTGGATGGGGCCTTGCGCCAGCCAATCTGCAATCTGGGCGGTGATGGTTTCGGCCGGGGCGCTGGCATCGAGCAGCAGGGGTGTAACGCCCCGTTTTTCCAGGCGACTGACGAGCGCCTTGCCCACGCCTCCTTGATCCAACGCCACCACGACGCGGCTATGCTCATTCAGCGCCACGCCGGTGGGCAAACACCAATCCAGCGGCGGTCGCAGGGCGGGTTGAGGGACGCGCCGGGGAATGCGGTCGCTGTTGGCCAGCGGCAGTGGTTCCGGCCGGGCCATTGGGGTGGGCGCAGGTTCCGGGCGCGCTGCTACGGGGGCGGCCGGTGTGGCAGCGATAGCTGAACTGACCTTGCCGATAGACATGGACAGGTCAGGCCGCATAGTGCGCACAAAGCCAATGACGTGCCCCAGGGTGGGATAGTCGCGCAGCTTCAGGTTTTCCTGGCGTGGAATGTCGAACTCGCGCCGGATGGCGGCGAAGGTTTCGGCCTGTTTCACCGTGTCCACCCCCAGGTCAGCCTCCAGGTCAAGGTCTAGCTCCAGCATGTCGGTGGGATAGCCGGTTTGCTCGGCCACAATGGCCAGGACTTTGTCGGCTATGATGTCGGCGGCCGGGGCGTCCTGGACGGGTGGGATAGGCTGGGGTGTGGGTATGTCGGCTGGCAGCGGGCGCTGGGTAGTTGGCGTACCGAGATCGGGCCGCATGGTGCGCACAAAGCCGATGACGTGTCCCAGGGTGGGGTAGTCGCGCAGCTTCAGGTTCTCCTGGCGCGGAATGTCGAACTCGCGCCGAATGGCGGCGAAGGTTTCGGCCTGCTTGACGGTGTCCACTCCCAGGTCAGCTTCCAGGTCGAGGTCTAGCTCCAGCATGTCGGTGGGATAGCCGGTTTGCTCGGCCACGATGGCCAGGACTTTGTCGGCTATGATGTCGGCGGCCGGGGGCATCTCGACTGGCTGGGAGGTGGGCGCAGGTTCCGGGCTGACCTTGCCGATGGACATGGACAGGTCAGGCCGCATGGTGCGCACAAAGCCGATGACGTGCCCCAGGGTGGGGTAGTCGCGCAGCTTCAGGTTCTCCTGGCGCGGAATGTCGAACGCCTGCCGGATGGCGGCGAAGGTTTCGGCCTGCTTGACCGTGTCCACTCCCAGGTCAGCCTCCAGGTCGAGGTCTAGCTCCAGCATGTCGGTGGGATAGCCGGTTTGCTCGGCCACGATGGCCAGAACCTTGTCGGCTATGATGTCGGCGGCCGGGGCTGCTCCCGTTTTCACGGGAGTGACGGGCTGGGGGGTGAGACTAGCGCCAGGATGGCCATCCCTGTTGGTTGTAACGGCTTGAGCTGTCAAATCCGATTCTGGGCGCTCCGTATATTCCGTAGGGGTGGGAATGTCGCCAGACTGACCATGCCTGTTGGTCGTAACGGTTTGAGCCGTCGCCCCCGATTCTGGGTGCTTTATGGGTAGGTCTTCCGGCGCCGCCCGCTGTATGACCCGGCCTGAGTCTCCATAAGCGAAGGGTGTCGGGGTTGGTTGTGATCCATCTCTGGTCGAGAAAGAATCTTGTCGTAGAGTGGTTTCCGTTCCGGGAACCGGCTCTGGGCGTGCGGGCCGGGTATAGGTCTGCTTTTCCACCCCGCTGCTGCCCACCTGGGTGCGCTGGCTCGGTCCCAGGCCGTATTGCCAGGGAGTGGGCTGAGGCGTGCGCGTTGGCGCGCCCACCGCTTTGATGCGCAAAACGCGCTTCTCTACCTCTAACTCGGCGCGGTCGTAACCGCTGATGTCATCCAACCAGCGCTGATAGCGCGGTCGGTTGGAAAGGCGATCTGGCCGGCCGGGAATGCGCCGCGTCAACGTCATAGCAATTTGAGAGCCAAAGCCGGCCGCCAGGTGAATGGCATAGTGCACCGGATAGCGTCCTCCCCGGCTGAGGCGCAATTCGGCCCCCAGTTCCGGGTCAACTTCCTTGAAATTGGGAACGGGCGGCACAATGCCATGCTCCAAAATTTTGACGGCGATGACATCTTCGATGCCTACCCCCATGGGATGGCCGGTGAAGCCTTTGGTGTTGGCAATCACCACCTCATTGGCGGCCGCGCCAAAGGTGTGGCGCAGCGCCACAATCTCGGCCGCGGCGCTACCGCCGCGCGCCGGGGTGTATGTTTCGTGCGACATAAAGACGGTCTGGCCCGCCATATCTTGCCGGCTGAGACCAAAGCGGCGTTCAGCCGCGCTGACCAGGTTATCCATCACCTGGGCGATGTGATCCACATCCAGACGTGTGCCGTGGAAGGCGCTGTTGCTCGTTTCACTGCTCAACAACTCCACAATGGCGCGCATCCCACGTTCACGCACGGCGTCTTCACTTTCCACCACCAGACCACATGCCCCCATGCCCATGATGGTGCCATGCCGCCGCCGGTCGAAGGGCAGAGCCGCCTTATCCACCTGATCCTGGGTTGTGGCCGCCCCCACAGACAGGAAGCCAGCCCCTACCCACTCCATCAGATGGTCACCGGTGACATTATCAGCGCCGATGATGACTACCCGTCGGCAGCGGCCGGCTCGAATCCAATCTTCCGCTATCGCAATAGCCTGGGCGGTGCTGGCGCAGGCGGCGTTGACCTGGGTGTTGGGGCCGCGTGCGCCGATGTATTGGGCGAATTGGCTGTGGCCCATGGACAGAATGCGGAAGAGGAAGCGGCGGTCGAAGTGATATGGTTCGCGAGTCACTTGTTCCCGCAATGGGTGCAGTCGCCGCTCGATCTCGCGTTGTGTCTCCCCATCCTGGGCAATGGCGAGCAAACCTTCCAGCATCTCGATCTGCTCGACGCGGTTTTGATAAAGGTAGAAGCGCCTGAACTCATCGGCCATACGGTCGCCGCCGGGGAAGGCGCTGGCAAAGATGACACCGGTCTCATCGCGCAACGGTTCCGGCAGCATCCAACGGTCGGGCAGAAACTTGCCCGTGGTGGTGCGCTTGTACTGCATCACCAACGGAATGCCCGCTTCGCGCAGGGCATCCAGGCCGGCGGCCATGGCCAGCTGCGACGTAATATCCAGGGCCTCGATTAGGGCTTCGGGCACACCATATTCGGCCGCCAGATCGAAGGAACCCGGCCGGCCGGCCAGTTTGATGACATCGGCGGGATCGTCGATGACAGCAAAGCTGCCGCTGCCATCCTCACCCTTCACCACCCGCACAATACGCTTGTTGACCATACGTTGGCGGAAGCGCTCTGGGATGAGGTCCACGAACTGCTCACCGCGCAGAATGCGCCCGGCATTGTCCGGGTCCATGACGGATTTTTCCGCCCCCGGCAACCCCAGACCGACGCCGCTGATGACGACGGAGCCGGCCGGCGGCTGGTTACGATCAGTAGCCGCGGTTTCCCAACCGCGTCCTTCCTCGTTCGGAGCCACGGGTTCCCAACGGCGCTCCTCCCCGTTCGTCGTAACGGCTTTAGCCGTTGGCCGGCTCTCTGCCAGCGCTCTGTCTTCATTCGTCGTAACGTCAGCCATCCCTGCTCCCGTTTTCACATGTAGGGACGAACCTGTGTGTTCGCCTTCGGCGCTCCGTGAATAGGTCTGCCCGACCGGCGCATAACCGGCGGCATACAGGCCACATAACGCCTGGTTAAAGCTGGGTAACTCTCCCGTCTTGGGGTGATTGGTTAATAACGCGATCACATCCGGCTTGGATTGGAACACATCTCTGGCAAAGCCATGCAAAGCCCGTTTGGGGCCAACTTCCACAAAGGTGCGCGCCCCGGCCGCGTACAACGTCTCCAATCCTTTGACCCACTGCACAGGCGAGGCGATCTGCTGTTGCAACAAATCCTTGATCGCCTCCACGTCGTGGGGATAAAACTCACCCGTCAGGTTGGCTACCAGAGGCAACCGGGGCGGGGCGATATGCATCCGGTCTAACACCTGGCGCAAGGGCCGGGAGGCAGGCGCAACAATGCGCGTGTGGAAGGCATGGCTGACCGGCAGCTGCATGGTTTGATACCCCCGCTCCTCAAACAGACGCATAGCGCGTTGCACCGCTTCCATTTCACCTCCGATGACGCATTGGGCGTAGCTGTTGATATTGGCGGGAATAACATACCCTTGCACTTCCTGGAGCAACGTTTCCACCACCGCATAGGGGGCCATCACTGCCGCCATCGCGCCACTGTCCGGCACATGTAGCTGCATCATCTCCCGTCCCCGCGCCGCCGAGGCTTCCAGCGCTTCGTGGAAAGGTTGAATACCGGCCGCAATCAGGCCGGCGTACTCACCCAAGGAGTGCCCCATGACCATATCCGGCTGAAAGCCATAATCCCCCAGCAGGCGATAGATAGCGGTGTCCAGTGTCAGCATGGCGGGCTGGGTGATGGCGGTTTGCATCAAGTCAACCTGCGCCTGGGCCATGGCCGCCTTGTCTTCGGGGTCGATGAAGATGTAGCTGGTCAGCGGCCGGCCGAGAATCGGCGTCATGATGCGGTCGGCTTCCTCAAAGACGGCCTGCACGGTGGGGGAGGCGGCCGCCAGTTCCCGCCCCATATTGATATATTGGCTTCCCTGGCCGGGAAAGAGAAAGGCCAGCTGCCCCGGCCTGGGGCCATGACCGCGGAAGATGCCCTGGGCTTGCAGCGCCTGCCAGGCGGCCGGGTTGTCAAAGCCCAACGCTTTTTGCGCTTTGTGCAGCCGATCTACCAGCTCCGCATGGTTGCCGTAGTCAATGACCAGCCGTTCGCGGTGCGTGACAAAGGTAGGCGCCGGTAACTCCCAGGCCGGCTGCCAGCCCGCATTCGCCTTGCGCACTGCCTCATCCACCTTCTCTTTCAAGGCAGTGGGTGTGTTCGCCCCCAGGGCCAATAGGCCGCGCAACGGACGGAGCGCTAACGGCGGTAGGGGCGCTTCCGTTTTCACATGTAGGGGCGAACCTGCGTGTTCGCCCCTTCCCTTTGCCTGGCGTTCTTCGCCCCCGTCAAAACGTAGGGGTGAACCTAAGTGTTCACCCTTCCCTTTCGCGCCCATGCCCTCCGTGGTTGCCTGTTGCCCCAGCTGCGGGGTGTATTCTTCCAGCACAACGTGAAAATTAGTGCCGCCAAAGCCATAGGCACTCACCCCCACCCGGCGCGGTGTGCCATTGGCCACCGTCCACGGGCGGGGCTCATGCAACAAATAGAAAGGTGTGGAGGCAAAATCAATGTTAGGATTAGGGCGTTCAGCATTCAGAGTGGGCGGCAGCACCTTGTGGTGCAGCGCCAAAACCGCTTTCAGCAGGCCGGCCGCCCCCGCCCCGGCCTTCAGATGGCCGATATTGCTCTTCACCGAACCCAGGCCAATGCTGCCTGGGGGGGCCTGGCCGAAGACCACGTTCAGACTCTCCACCTCCACCACGTCCCCCACCCGCGTGCTGGTGCCGTGAGCTTCAATCAGGCTGGCCGTGGCCGGGTCCAGGTCAGCATTGTGCCAGGCGCGTTCCAGCGCCAGCTGTTGCCCAATCGGGTTGGGGGCTGTGATGCCCTTGCCCTTGCCATCGCTGGCCCCGCCCACACCACGGATGACAGCGTAGATGCGGTCTCCCTCTCGCTCCGCATCCGCCAGCCGCTTGAGAAGGAAGACGGCCGCGCCTTCCCCCATGACAAAACCATCGGCTCCATCACCAAAGGGGCGGGTTCCGGTGGCGCTCAGCGCCCCAATTTTGGCAAATTTGACAAAAGAGTTGACGCCCATGTTGCGGTCGACGCCACCGGTCAGGGCTGCGTCCACTTTATGTTCAATGAGCAGCTCCACCGCAGCTTCCACCGCCGCCATGCTGGAGGCGCAGGCGGCGTCGGTGATGAAGTTCGGGCCGTGCAGATCCAACACATTGGCAATGCGGCCGGAGATGATGTTGGGCAGTTCCCCCGGCATAGAATCTTCTGTGATAGGCGGGATGGTTTGCTCCACCTGACGCTGCCATTCCGCCAGCAGTTCATGCCGCAGGTTGGTCGGCAGAGCCTGGAAGCGCTCCGTCGTCGCCAGGGCGGCCACATATTCAGGAAAGCTGATGCGCAACGTCGTGCGGTAATGGAGCTCTCCGCCCATAGCCGTGCCGATGATAACGGCCGTGCGTTCCGTGTTCAGCGGTCGTTCCGGGTAACCATAATCCGCCAGAGCGTCGGCGGCGATGGTCAAGGCCCACTGTTGCCCTTCGTCCATCGCTGCCGCGATTTTGGGCGGAATGCGAAAGCGCTTCCAATCAAACTGGAAGCCGCTGACCCAGCCCCCAATTTTGCTATAGGTTTTATCCGGGGCGCGGGGGTCAGGATCATAGTAAGCATCATTGTTGGCCCCCCAACGCCCCGGCGGCGCTTCGCGGATGCTATACTTTTTGTTGATAATGTTGTTCCAAAAGGCAGCCACATTAGGGGCGTCGGGGAAAATAGCCCCCACCCCCACAATGGCCACCGCACGTTCATAGGCCTTCATACCTTTGCTCCTCATAACCGCCTCCGTTTTCCTCCCGTTTTCAAGGATGGAACGCTGATTTTGTTGCACCGCTAAGCCCCTGTGAAGACGGGGTGACGGGGCTTGATAAGTTAGGCCGGGTAGACAGCCTTTAACCGGCCGGCCACAAAGTCCATATCCTGGATCAACCCCGCCTGTGCCTGATAAATCGCCGCCAGATTCAACGCCTGCGCCAGCTGCGCGTCCGATTGGCCGGCCGCCATGGCCCAGCGCAATCCCTCCGTCGCCACCCGCATAGCGGCCTGGCGGGCATGGATGCGCGCCAGCGCCTGTCGCGTTGGCACATCCAGGGGAATGGCTTCTGTCGGGTGGTCACACACCCGTTGGCTGAAAATGGCGGCCGTCTCGGCATAGGCCACCCACTCCCCCAGGCGGAAGAGCAGATGCTGGTTGCGCGTCAACCGATCTAACCGACAACGTTCCATAAGGACGCTGAGAGCGCGCAAGGCCAGGGAAGCCGTGTCAGCCCCATTTTCTGGCTGACTGGTGTGTAACCTATCCAGTTGCGCCGCCCACTCTGTGTAATAGCCGCCCCGTGACTTCAGGTGTTCCTGCCAGCGGTCGCGGGCTATTGTCCACTCCATAATCTCCGATGTGCCCTCATAAATGGTGGTGATGCGCACATCCCGCTTGATCTTTTCTACAAAATACTCTTTGGTGTAGCCATACCCCCCATGGGCCTGGATGGCGTCCTCGGCCGCCCGATTGCCCGCCTCCGTCGCCATATATTTGGCCACCGCCCCCTCGGTTTGCAGTCCCTCTTCGCCACCGTCTAACCGTTCGGCCACCCATTCAATATAGCTACGGGCAGCCTCTAGACGGGCGGCGTTGGGGACAATGAGCTTGTGGGTGTAGCCCTGCTTTTGACTCAGAGGGGCGCCCCCTTGAATGCGTGTCTGGCTGTAACGGATGGCGCGTCGCAGCGCTTCCCAGCCGGCCCCCAGCCCAAACGCGCCCACCATCAGGCGGGTATAGCCAAAAACGGCCTGCGCCTGGGCCAGACCACGCCCTTCGATGCCGCCGATGAGCCGTTCGGCCGGGACAAACACATCTTCCAGAAACAGGGCGGCTGTGTTGCTGGCGCGGATGCCATGCTTATCCTCCGGCTTACCGTGACTGAAGCCGGCCGCCCCCTTTTCCACCACAAACCAGCTCGGCCCGCCCGGGGCCAGAGCCAGAATGGTGTACAGGTCCGCCACCCCGCCATTGCTGATCCACTGCTTCTGGCCCCTGAGTTTGTAGCCCACAAGGCGGCCATTTTCCTCCACCGGCGTGGCCCCGGTTTGCAGGGCCGCCAGGTCACTGCCCGCCTGGGGCTCCGTTGCCCCATAGGCCATCAGCAGCGCTTCCTCCGCCACTCGCCCCATCCAGTAGGCCTGTTGTTCCGGCGTGCCGCCGACGCGGATGGGGTCGCTGCCCAGAAAAGTTGCCAAAACACCGGTCGCCACTCCCAGGTCAATGGAAGCCATCAACTCCGAGATGCGATAAATATCATACGCCCCGCCTCCCAGGCCGCCATACGCTTCAGGGATGAACAGCAGATGCAGCCCCAGGCGAGAGGGGTCATATAGTTCACGCAACACCTCTTCTGGGAAGCGGTCTTCGTGATCCAGTTTCAACAAATAGTCGAGCGTCAATTTATCTGAGGCATACTCGCGCAGTGTATCTAGAATCATGTCGCGGGTTTCTCGATCCAGTCCCATTGTCACATACTCCTCACAGGCAACCAGCGCCGCTCATTGCCGGGTTCTTGAGTATTCTAGGGAATTGACGCACTGCGCAGTCAGTGACAAATGTCACCCTAATCTTGCGCTACATATCCCCCCTTCCTGACCAGGATGAAACGACCGAGCGCCAGCTTCCATTCGTCGCCGTAACCGCGCTCCCGTTTTCACAGGAGTGACGGACACAATGATGCAACCGCGAAGGCGCGAAGAACGCCAAGAAAAGGGAAAACCTTCGCGCCCTTTGCGCCTTGGCGGTGAGGATGAAAGGATGGAACGCTGATGACGCTGATGGAACGCTGATGACGCTGATGGAACGGTGAGAATAACATGATGGAACCGCGAAGGTGCGAAGAACGCCAAGAAAAGGGAAAACCTTAGCGCCCTTTGCGCCTTTGCGGTGAGAACAAAATGATGCAACCGCGAAGGCGCGAAGAACGCCAAGAAAGAGAAAACCTTCGCGTCCTTTGCGCCTTTGCGGTGAGAACAAAATGATGCAACCGCGAAGGCGCGAAGAACGCCAAGAAAAGGGAAAACCTTCGCGTCCTTTGCGCCTTTGCGGTGAGAACAAAATGCTCCCATTTTCCTCCCGTTTTCACGGGAGGGAGTGACGAACCATTCGCCCCTACCGCCGTGGTTTCTCCCCTCATGTTGCCGTACTCGCAACAACCATCCTCCATGCTGTTAGTCAATCTCACAACTGGAGGCTGTGGTATGTTCGGAAACAAGCAACGTAAGCAGGAGCGACTCCAAGAGATCGCCGAGGTGCTCCAGCAGCACGAGGCCATCTCCCAGGCCGCCCTGGCGCGCCAGCTGCAGATGAATCGCGCCACCCTGCACAAAGATCTGGCTGATTTAGAAAAGGCAGGCATTTTACTGGCCGAAGATGACGCCGGCCGGCTCTCGCTATTCAGTTGGCGTCGTCGGCGTTAACCCCATCCCCTCAGGTGGAGACGTAAGACCTTTACGTCTCCACCTTCTCTGGCATGTTGCCATTTTTGGCGTAGCGGCGTGATACACTGTAAACTTAAGCCACGTGCTCAGCGCCGGCCGGCGCCCACGTGTCAGTTCATCTTAACCACCCATGGCGGTTAGTATGGTTTGTTTTCACATCAGGAGAGTGACCCATGAGCCGAGGAGGGACTCGCGCCGAACGTCTGCTGGAGATGGAGCGTCTCTACATCCAGCGCGCCTTCACCGACATCGAGATGGCCAAGCGCCTGGGTGTTGACCGCGCCACTGCCTACAAAGATCGCTGCTATCTGGAAGACAATCTGCCTTTTATTGAAGATGGTCAGCGCGGTCACTGGCGCATTGACCGCAAACGTTACCTCTCCGCCATTCGGCTCAACCTGCACGAAGCCCTGGCCCTCTACCTGGCCGCCCGGCGCGCCTCGCGCCAGACACGCATCGCCCAGCCCCACGTCGCCAGCGGGTTGGAAAAGCTGGCCGCAGCCCTGCACCAGCCCATGACAGAACGCCTGGTGGCGGCGGCCGGCCGCATCCTAGATCAGGCCACCCAGCCGGGGCGTGTTCAGGTGTTGGAACAAGTCGTCGCCGGCTGGGCCGAGCGGCGCAAAGTGCGCATCACCCACCAGGCCCTGCGCGCCCGTCAGCCCTACACCTACCTCGTCAGCCCCTACCTCATCGAACCCTCCTTGTGGAGCGACGGCGCTTACCTCATCGGTCAGAGTGACGTTCACAACAATCTGGCAACCTTCAAGATCGAGCGCATCCAGCACGCCGTCTTGACCGGCGAAACCTTCGAATGGCCGGCCGACTTCGACGAAGCCACCCTGCTGCAACACGCCTGGGGCATCTGGTATGGGGAAGGGGAACCCGTCACCGTGCGCCTCCGCTTTCGACGTGGCGACGCGGCGCGCCGCCTGCGCGAAAGCATCTGGCATCCCACCGAAAAAGTAGACCCCCAACCCAACGGCGACTGCCTGTGGAGCGCCCAGGTAGCCGAATGGCAAGAAATGCTCCCCTGGATTCGCGGTTGGGGGGCAGATTGCGAAGTTCTGGAACCGGCCGAACTGCGCCGCCAATTAGAACGAGAAGTGTTGCGCTTAATGCAAAATTATCAAATCGAACCTAACAAGCCTTCAATTGACCAGGATGATGAAGATTATGATGACCTATGGGCCGCCGCTATTTTCAGGAAGGAGTGAGCATGGAGCTGTATAGTTACCAAAAACGTATCGCCCGGTTAGTTCGCCAGGGGAAAAATATCATTCTACAAGCGCCAACCGGGGCAGGTAAAACACTAGCCGCCCTTTGGCCTTTCATTCAGGCTTGGGCGGCCGACAATCCCAATGTCCCACGTAAGTGTGTTTATGCTGTTCCCATGCGGGTTTTGGCTAACCAATTTGACAGGGAATATAGACGTATCTGTGACCAGGAAATGTTGCTTCAGAATCCCCCTGTGATCAAGAGGCAGACAGGAGAACATAAAGACGATCCAGAGTTCCGCGCGGATCTGATTTTCGCCACCATTGACCAGGTGCTTAGCAGCTGGTTACTACATCCCTATAGTTTATCGCAACGTCAAGGCAATCTCAACGCTGGCGCTTTTGTAGGCAGTTATCTTGTATTTGATGAATTCCATTTATTCGATCCCGATTCCACCTTACCGACTAGCCTACACATGCTTAAAACGTTGCGCGGGGTCTCGCCCTTTGTATTGATGACAGCTACTTTTTCAGGCTCTATGCTCGCCAGTCTGGCTAAAACCCTGGACGCTGAACCCGTGCTATTGATGCCTGATGAACTAAAAGAGATTCCTGCCCAGCATAAAGAGCGTCGTTATACGATTTTTCCCGAAAGCCTGACGGCACAGAACACGGAGAGGCGGGTTGAGGCCACATCGGAGGCTGTAGCTCACATTTGGGCTTTACACCAGGCACAGTCTGGCCGGCCGCGCACTCTGGTTGTATGTAATCAGGTTGAGCGCGCCCAGGCTGTTTATCAGGCCCTGCGGGAAAAGGCTTCGCCAGAGACACACATCGAGCTTCTACACAACCGCTTTCTGCGCCAAGATCGGCAGATAAAAGAAAAACTGGTGGAGCGTGAGTTCGGTAAGGATCCCAAGCCGCGCACGCTGGCAAGTTTAATTGTGGTGGCGACGCAAGTCGTTGAAGTGGGATTGGATATTAGCTCCGCTGTTTTGCACACAGAACTCGCCCCAGCGTCTGCTGTTTTGCAGCGCGCCGGTCGCTGCGCTCGCTACGCTGGTGAGACCGGGCAGGTGGTAATCTATCGATTGGCAGACACTGACCTGCATCCCTATCATGAGAAACAGGCTGCCGATCAATGTCGGCGTACATGGGAATGGTTAGTGAACAACCAGGATCGCCATCTTACCTTTGCGGATGAACAGGCCTGGATTGATCATGTACACACCCCGGCCGATCAAGCCATGGTGGAAGTGTTACGCTCAAGTGCCCTCGAACTCGATGAGAATGTGCGTCGTCTGTGGCGAGGAGCTGGTGATAGGGGCGAAGCATCCAAATTGGTGCGTCAGGTGAGCAACCTGATGGTGACCGTGCATGATGATCCCGATCAGTTGCGCCATGCACCTTTTCAGGTTGATCAATTTTCACTCTTCCACGGTACTCTTTTAGGCAAGTTCAAAAATTGGCAAACGCAAAATGAGGCCCTGGATGCTGACTGGGATACCGGCAAGCTGGATTGGTTGGTGCAAGGCCTCGTAGAAGATCGTAGCGACGATGAAGCGCAAGCCAATCAACCCATTCGCTATGCCTTTAAGCCTGTCCACCAAACGCAGCAACTTTATGCCCCGCTATTGGTCATCAATCCCGCCCTGGTTGGCTATTCCGTTGAGTTGGGCCTGACGCTCTATCCAAGTTATCCCTATCGGGTTACCGTCCCATCGGCCGGCCGGGATACAGCTGGTCAACCCCGCTACACTTATCGTTTAGAAAGCTACCGCCGCCACATAGAACTCGTTCATCAAGCGTTCACTGAAGTAGCCTTAGGGGATGTTCGTCTGGCCGGGCGGCGACTGGAACAGGTCTTTGGTTGGGCGAGCGGAGTGGTGGAGCAAGTTGCCCATCTCATTGTCGTAGGGCATGATTTGGGGAAACTTAATGTCGCCTGGCAAAATGCTGTGCGCCGGTGGCAAAAAACGGCCGGTGCGTCAGTGCCTGACTTTGCGATTGCCCACACCGATTTCGATCCAGAGCAACATAGACACCTGCCCCGTGCGCGCCTGCCACATCATGCTGTCGAAGGAGCGGTGGCTGCTATTCCCTTATTAGAGGTATTGATACCAGATGATGAGCAACATGAGGCCTTGTTACGGGCGGCCTTCACCGCTATTGCGCGCCATCATGCTCCCTTTTCCACCGAGATATCCCCGTATCGCTTGATTCGGAACCATCATCAAATTGCTGCTCACACCTGGACGCTATTACCCCCGGCCGTGACCGCGTCCATTGCCAATCAATTGCTTGAAAATGAGGTGGAGGTGGAAAGGCAGTCAGATTACCAAAGACTTTTGGACGAAAATTACTTTGTCCGTGAGACCAACCCGGCCGATATGTGCGCTTACATGTTGCTTGTACGCGCTCTACGCTTTGCCGACCAGGAGGGGACGGCCCGGGGTATGCGTTAACAAGTATGGTGCTAAAAGTGAGGGTACTCTCTAGCGAGTCGATGTACATGGTACGCGAAAACGACAATACCAGCACCATAACTTTTCAGTACTCACAACGAGTCGAGATGAGATTTGACAGCCACGCGGCCCTGTGCTATGCTATTAACATGGCCGCATACAGAACGAAATACAGCACCACAACGGGAAAGGAATCAATCAGACAGCTCAACTTATTATGTTATGCAGAACAAGAGCAACAAGTCTTGATTGATTTATATGAAGCCTCCGATCAAAGTATTCGCTTTCTTGAGTGGCTTATCGCAATTGATGTGCCACCTGATGAAATTATTATAGCTAACATTGCCGGGGATGCACGCATCCAGGTGAGGAGGTTACTGCCATTGCTTAAGCAACTGAATGTTCATTTGGAGAAAGGCTATGCTGAAAACGTTTTTCATTGATAAAACCACAGGTACTTTTGCCGACGATCTGTTGGCGGCCGGCGTGATACACCTGCTCCGCGAGCTCTATGCTCAACATCTTGGCCGCGAGCCTGAGATACTTCAGACAGACCATGGCAGCTACTTCCAGGTTGATGCTGATGCGCCGCTCGATCTCAGGCAAGTGGAAAACGCCACCGCCTTCTTCGTGCCCATCCGTTATGTCCGTACACGCAATAATCAGGATAGCGTTCCCGAACGCCACGCGGTTGACTTTGAACTGGAGAAGGAAAGGCGACGCCTTTTCTTCGAGGTTTTGAAAAACCAGCCTAACATCGTCAAGCGCGCCTATGTGACCGGTGGTGACGATCAAATTCTAGCCACCTTACCTCCTCCACCGTCACGTGACTATGACCTGTTACGCGCTCTCAACACACCCACCACCTTGACTGGTTATAACAATGTGGTAGACCAATGGATGGCTTTAGAAAACACGAACCTTATCGGCCCGGTATGCCGGGTGTTATGTGAGATGTTTAGCCCTGGGCCGGCCGGACACTATCAACCCAACCATGTGGAAGCAGCTCGCACAGCCTGGAAACAGATAGCTAAAGCTCATGCTAATCTGAGCGTTGTTGACGCCACCGCCAGCCAACTGGTCAATCCTGCTCAGGGCAAAGGCATCAATCGCCCTCTTCCCAACAGCGCCGCGCCGGGTAACCTCAAAAGCTTCTGGCTTTTAGAATGGCTCAAGCTGGTTGGTTTATGGAAGATCGGCCTGACCCGTAGTTTGCGAGATAGCAGCGACCGCAAAACGTATGTGCCGGCAGTGGGCAGGATGTTGCTATACACACGGGACCGCGTGGACGACCGTTTTAGGCAAACCATGCCTTTTCAGGAAACGCCTGTCCTCAGCGATATTCTAACCATCTTGCGTTACACGCGCGCCTTCCTGCACTACATGGAACAGTCCCAAGGCACCGCGACTTCTCTCATTCGTTCCAGTCGGCGACAACGTGTGCGGCCGGCCGACTTTTTGCGCGGTTTTCATGTTGCCTTTTATAAAGACCTGGGCAACGCCGCTGCCATCATGAATATCGCCTTCCTCAACTTACCTGGCTGGGTTGCAGTCGAAACGACGGAGGAGGCACAAATCTTAACCCAAGTTTTGGAGGAACATGAAGCCATTGTACGTCAGTTCGCCGAGAACAAAGGCGATCAGCTCCAATTGCTCCAACATTACCGCGACTTCATCGTTGCTGATCACCTGGCTCCGTTTTTTGATTTCACAACCGCATACAGCAGCTATGTTATGCGGGAGGGTGAGAAAGGAACCTATCCACCCCGCAAATTCACAACTGATAATTTAAGGAGGTTGTTAGTGAGCACACAATCCAACTTACGCGAAATACTGGATAACCCCGGTTTTCGCAACATCGCCTACGCCATTCGCCAAAGCACAGTCACAGCGCAATATCGCAAATCCCAGAACGATCGGCGCTATGACGTGCGCTATGGGTTAGGTCGCGACCTGATTCGTCGCGCCCAATATCCCACTGAGTTTATGGCTGCCCTGGGCGAGTTCTTGCACAACTACAACGCTGAAAATGCGCAGGTTATGGAGACGCGCCCTGGCCCATACCGCCGCAGCGTGCAGACCACTGATCTTGAGCATATCACCGCCCTGATTGACCAACATGGCTCTGATCTGATCGCCAAACTCCTGGTTGCCTTTGGTTATGCACGGGTGCCTCGCGCCGATGAGCCTCAACCACAACACCCTGAAGACACTGATCTGTTGGAGGAATAACATGCCCCAGTCCATCTATTCATTATCCCTTTCAGCCCAGGTTACCCTTGACATGCACTCGTTGAATAACGAAGGTGGTGAGGGAAACCAGATTCAGACCCGGATGGTCAATATTGTAGACGGTAAAGGCCAGCTACAAAACGTCAATGCCATCTCTGGTGACATGGTCAAACATATTCTGGCAGAACACTTACATCGCATTGCCCAGGCCGCCAATTTGCCCTTGTGCAGCGGTTGTCGCACCTTCAATGCCAATCGCATTAGCGCCGATGAAGCCTTCATGGCGCGCATGGCCAATCACAGCGATGCCGAGACACTGACCCAGGTGCTGCAAACTTGCGCCATGGACGACATGCTGGGCAACCTGATCACAGCCGGCAATCGCTCTTTGCCTCGCAAATCTGTAGTTGAATTTGGGTGGGTGGTTGGCTTGCCTGAAAGTACCGTGTCCGACAGCTACTTCCATGTCAAATACGTCACTGAGCGCGCTGAGTTGGCTAAAACTAAAGAGCAGCCCAAATCAGGTGAGGAGAAGAAAGCCGCCGAGGAATCACGCAAGGCCAATCTTGGTCAGGCTATCTTTCATCGGCCTGCCAATAGCGGTATTTATGCTCTAGTGGCAACTATCGAGGCGGCGCGTATTGGCTTCAATGACATTACCCAACGCTATGTCATGGACACCGCGCAGCGCCAGGCGCGTCTGCACGCCCTACTGGAGGCGTTATTGTATACTGTGGTGGAGCCGGCCGGGGCCATGCGCAATACCCAGGCCCCCCACATTGTGGATGTCCAGGGTGTTCTCACCCTCAGTCGGGATGTGATCCCTGCTCCAACTTTAAGCCCCCTCAAAGCTGGTTACAATGACGAGTTACAAGCCTTGTGCACAACGCTGAATGGCATCCGGCCGCACGCCCTCAGCGCTCATCCTTTTACCTCCATGAATGGTTTTGCCCAGACTGTTAGCGCTGTCATACAAGATAGCACGCCTTTTGTCTTGCAATATGTCGCCTGACCGGATGGCTAAGCCCTTGGGGGCAGCTAAGGAGGCAACCGATGCGTTGGATCGAAGCTATCTATGAACCGACCACGCTTTTCAGTTTGAAGCCATCGTGGGCGACTTCCTCAGGCGCTAAGAGTTTGTTATTGCCCACACCCTACGCTGTCAAAATAGCATTGCTAGACGCTGCCTTGAGGGTTGATGGTCTGCCTCAGGCGCGATCTGCCTGGCCCTGGTTGCGTAGTCTGGGACTTGCAGTGCGCTTGCCGGAGCAGATTGTTGTCACCAACCTCTTCACCAAAATTCTCAAGCTACGTCGCAATCGGGCCGAGTCGGGTGCAGCCGACGCCGGCCCATACCAAAAGAGTATTGCCTATCGAGAATATGTCTTTCTCGCTGGGCCTGTGAACCTGGCGGTGGGTATACCGGCTGATGCGCCCGCCGACGTGCGCCAGGAGCAGTTGATACGCTGGTTACTCAACATCAACTACCTGGGCAAACGGGGTAGTCTGATACAGTTGCGCCGGCCGCCGGCGAGTTTGGACACCTTGTCCGACCACATTATGCTCACTGAAGCATCCACAAGGTTTCCACTTTTGGGGCTGGCCCAACAAATTGACGACTGCGATGAACAGATGACATTCGAGCAGGCTGACATCTACGATAGCAAACGCCCCAAGCGATTGGTGCGAACCGTTGTGCTGCCCTATCGGTTGATACGTTCCAGTCGTTCCTATTCGCTCTACGAGCGGCTGGGGTAATCAACGCAACAGTCAGGAGTCGGGCTTCCGGCCGAAGCCCGGCTCCCGGCCCGCCAGATTATTCAAAAAACTGGTTCCATGTCGGAAGGGCGGAGCACGCCCGGCCGCCAAAGGTTATTCACTCAGACCTGAGTAGAGGACAGTCGCTCTTGCAGCCAAAGGTTGATCAGGCTTTCCGTATTTAACCCCCGCGCCATCGCTGTTTGCTGCAACTTCTGCAGAAGCGCGGGGTCAATGGCAACATAATGACGACGAACCGATAGATCAAAGGTCATGTCAACTTCGTAGGTTCGATCTTCAAACATGGTGGTATCGTGTTCATCCCAAAATGTTGCCATATCAGTTAGCGACTGGGCTTGAGAAATGTCACTTACGCGATTTTTTTCGTCCATAGCTTCTTATTTCTTGCCGGGTCATATCCCGTGCGGTGACGATCAAGGCGGTGCGTGTACCTTTAAGAATGAAAAATACGGCCAGATAACGGCCACCAGCTGTTTGCCCAAAAGCGGCGTACAAATCTTCACCCGGTTGGTGGCCGCGTTCCATGAAACGCACATGCGGGCTGTTCATTAACGCCGCTTCAACTTCCAGGGGCTGAATACGATGCTTGCGAAAGATTTTATCTTCTACCGCTTCCAACCAGATAATCTCTTGAATGTTCATAAGGTCAAGGTGCAGACTATGGAATATTCACCTCAACACCACAGTAGATAAATCCCATCTTACAGACGAATCCGACGACCGTCAAGCCGATGGACATGATCCCGATCAACTTTTCGCACTCCCCGCTATCGCTGTCTAAAGTGACTCCTTATGTTGAGTTGGCCCTTGAGCAACTGGAACTGGACGAAGAGCTTCCAACGCGCAAGCCCCTGGCCAGTTATTGACCTATTGGATGATCAAACAATGACCCACCTTGTGATGACCCACTTACACTTTGAAGCCATTGCCAATGACCCGGTTGTGCTGCGTCGCTATTGGGCGGGCAACTACTTGCGCGGTGCATTGGGACAGATTTTGCTGCGCACCACCTGTTCTGAATACGGTTGGCGCTCGACCCCACCGCCCCCGGAACATACGGCCAACTGCCCGGCCTGTTGGTTGTTGACCCATCGGCTGGACCCAGGCCATGCGCGTCGGGCCTACAGTTTAGTTCCTCCCCTGCCCCCGGTGGAGCGAGTGGAGCCGGGTCAACGCTTCCATTTTACGCTTACGCTGTATGGAGAGAGCTGGCAATTTCTTCCCTATTTTGTGCTCGCCGTCGGCCAAATGGGGTATGAAGGGGTGGGGGTAGGGCGCGGCCGATTCACGGTGCGTTCTATCACAGCTCGTAACCCGTTGCGTCAACGTGAAGAGGTTATTTTGGCTCCCGGTGAGGATCTCGTCAAAGTGCCAGAACTGGCTGTCACCTGGGGCGATGCGTTACGGCCGGCCGCGCCACCGTCCGCCGCTGCAGTGACGCTCCACTTCCTCACCCCCACCCGGTTGATCGATGATCAACGCCTGGCTAAAGCTCCCGATTTCGCCCCCTTCTTTCGTCGCCTTTTGCGTCGGCTGGATGATTTGCGAGTGCAATTCGCAGCTGAGCTGCCACGCGACCTGGCGCAGGTAGCCCGGTTGCATCAGGCGGCCGACGAAGTGCAAAGGGTGGAAGCTGCTATCCACTGGATCGAGATGATCCCCCGTTCAGGACGGGATGGGCGCGAAAAACCATTGAGTGGTTTTGTGGGATGGGTGGCCTATCGGGCCACCGATTGGGAGCCTTTATGGCCCTATCTGCAACTGGGTCAGGCTCTGCAGGTGGGCAAGAATGTCACCAAGGGTAACGGAGTGTATCAAATAGCCCCACTTGCTGTCGGGCCAGCCTATTGGCAGGCCGATGCTTTCTCCCACTCCGCCTGATGAGGTGTTGGGATTCATAAATGTATAGGTTAGAGACAGGAGAAGAAGTCATGCCCATCGTCCAAAACTTAATCGCCGACGTTTTCGGCTCCCACATTGGCAAATATAGCGAACGCCTCAAGGTGACCCAGGGCGAGGCTGTTCTGGCTCAAGCTCCGTTGTTGCATCTGGAAAGCGTCACCATCACCAGCAAAGGAGTCAGTATCTCGGCGGATGCTATTCGCGCTTGCGCAGAGCGGGGTATTCCCATCCATTTTCTCAGCGGCACTGGAACCGCTTATGCCTCGCTTTACAGCTCCGGCTTGATCGGCACGGTGTTAACACGCCGGGCGCAGCTGGAAGCCTACCATACCCGGCGCGGCTGCGAACTGGCTTTCGCCTTCGCCTACGGCAAAATCCAAAATCAGGCCACCTTGCTCAAATATGCTGCCAAATACCGCAAGGAGAAGGAGCCGGAAACCTATCAGGAAGTGCGTCGCCTGATAGCAGAGGTGTTGGATCACCTGGCTGAATTGGAGGGATTGGTGGTGGTCGCCCGGCACGACAATCTTTTCATTGACGAGGTGCGTGAACAACTGATGTCGGTGGAAGGCCGTGCTGCCCAACGTTATTGGCAGGGGATTCGTCATTTGCTCCCGCCAGACTACCCCTGGCCCGGTCGTCAAGGGCGTGGGGCGCGTGACCCATTCAATAGCGCTTTGAATTATGGCTATGGAATTCTCTATGGACAAATCGAGCGCGCCATTGTACTGGCCGGCCTTGACCCTTATGGCGGTTTCATCCACACTGACCGCCCCGGTAAGCCCAGCCTGGTTCTCGATCTCATCGAAGAGTTTCGCGCCCCGGTTGTAGATCGCACCATGCTGGGGTTGGTGAACAAAAAAGCAGCCCTGGAACGGGACGAGCAAGGTTATTTGACAGATAAAACGCGCCGGCAGTTAGCCTCCAAAGTTCTGGAGCGGTTGGAGAGCACTGAAGCGTATGAAGGCAA
Source organism: Anaerolineae bacterium (assembly GCA_034435495.1). GTDB lineage: Bacteria > Chloroflexota > Anaerolineae > Promineifilales > Promineifilaceae > DAOTXO01. The sequence goes on along the minus strand of DAOTXO010000046.1, from coordinate 2,658 downwards.
ACGCCATACCTTGCGCGGCATCATTCAAATGCAGGCGCGTCAAATGGCCGCTTACCTGCGCGGTGAACGCCCCGAATACCTTGCCTTTCAAGCCAGTTGGTGACAATGTGAGGGTCGCTCCGCCTGATGGGTAACAGGCGGAGGGGCAGGATGTTCACCCATGCCTTGTTTGCTAATTTACGACATTCCTGACGACGGTAAACGCGCCAAAATTGCCGACATTTGTCTGGACTACGGTCTGGATCGCATTCAATACAGCGCCTTTGCCGGCGACATATCGCGCAACCATCAACAAGAGCTGTTTTTGAAAGTCAAACGAACCCTGGGCAAAAAGCCCGGCAAAATCCAGTTGTGGTTCATTTGCCGCAATGATTGGCAAACACAATTGACCCATATAACCGAAGCAAACGAAAAGGCTTCTGCTTAGGTGTAGGGCCGGGCGCACTTCCCAGGCCTTCGCTTTGCCCACAGGAGATAATCATGCCAGATGATCTTCCCCCCTTTTCCACAGCTAACTCGCCACAGGTAACCACCATCGATCCTGGCCTGATAGCCGACGATGTATTCACCTTTCGCGTAACCGATCTCAAGCAATATGCCTATTGCCCGCGCATCCTCTACTATCAGACCATCCTACCCCAGGTGCGCCCCATCACATATAAAATGGAGGCTGGCATTGAGGCTCACCGGGCCGCTGAACAGCAGGAGCAACGTCGCAGCCTGCGTCCTTATGGCATCGCGCAAGGGGAGCGTATTTTTAACCTCCCTCTCGTAGACGTTGGACTCATGCTGTCCGGTGTAGTAGATATGGTGATTGCAACAGAGGCGGAACTTATCCCGGTCGATTACAAGCAGGCGCAAAAAGAAGGTCCCCATTACCGACTACAGCTGGCCGCCTATGGGTGTTTGTTGGAACGACAGCCCTCGACGCCGCCGCGACAGGTTAAGCGAGGGTTTCTCTACCTGTTGCCCTTGCGTCGCGCCATCGAGGTCCCCTTCACACCCGCTTTGCGCCGCCAATTGGATGCCGCCCTTCTGGCCATGGGGCAGATTGCACGTGATGAACACATGCCTCTCCCTACATCGCAACGGGCGCGCTGTGTTGATTGTGAGTTTCGACGGTTTTGCAATGACATCTAAAAGCACCATGTACAGACCCCTCTTCGCAAATCGTCCCCTTGTCTGGCCTATCGCCTGGCCGCAAACGGTTCTGGCCGTAGACGACCAGAGTAACAATCCGTCGCAAATAGGCCGCCCGCTACGACAAAAAGCCATTTGCGATACAAAGGGCCAACGACCCTCTCCCGCTCCGTGGAATTCCAGAAAACCACCCCCTAAAATGCCCCTATTTGCGTTTAATTCCCCTTGTCACACGTCAGGACCTATGTTATCCTGTATAATGGTGCGCTGGCTTCACCAACTTCGACTAGACTGAGAGTACTGAAACATGGAATTGGTCTACAACAACAAGTTCTTATTAGCGGGCTTCACCAACTTCGACTCGACTGAGAGTACTGAAACGATGATAGGAACATTTATAACGCATTAGTTCCTATCGCTTCACCAACTTCGACTCGACTGAGAGTACTGAAACACAATTGATATTTATGCGAATGTTTTTACACTAAGCCGCTTCACCAACTTCGACTCGACTGAGAGTACTGAAACTATTACATTATGACCTCAGTATATCACGAATTTTATAGATTCACCAACTTCGACTCGACTGAGAGTACTGAAACAACCAGAGCATCCAGAACGTTCTGGTTGTTCTCTGGCTTCACCAACTTCGACTCGACTGAGAGTACTGAAACACTCTTGGGTTCCTTGTGCCAGTGTTGTAAATAAATGCTTCACCAACTTCGACTCGACTGAGAGTACTGAAACGTAGAGTCCATTGAGTCGGAAAACGACGCAAATATTGCTTCACCAACTTCGACTCGACTGAGAGTACTGAAACAAGACAATTGGGGCACCAGTCATTTGAGCGTATACAGGCTTCACCAACTTCGACTCGACTGAGAGTACTGAAACCGCTAGGGGACTCATAATGCAACAAAAAAGCACTTCAGGCTTCACCAACTTCGACTCGACTGAGAGTACTGAAACGTTGAGTTATGGTCAGTCTTAAATTTATTAGACAGTAGCTTCACCAACTTCGACTCGACTGAGAGTACTGAAACGTCTTTAAACAGGTTATAATCATGCACACTATCGTCGCTTCACCAACTTCGACTCGACTGAGAGTACTGAAACATTACTAGCTTGGTTGAGAGTTATCACTAAACAAGCTTCACCAACTTCGACTCGACTGAGAGTACTGAAACTGCGACCTGTTGTGTGGTTAAATCACGAATAAGGGCTTCACCAACTTCGACTCGACTGAGAGTACTGAAACAGGCTTGTATTGATGCCGTTAAAGACGAAATTTTAGGCTTCACCAACTTCGACTCGACTGAGAGTACTGAAACACACGTGCTGGTCAAGATGGTTGTATGACACTGGTCAGCTTCACCAACTTCGACTCGACTGAGAGTACTGAAACTAGCAAACCGAGTACGGGCAAATCTATACCATTACAATGCTTCACCAACTTCGACTCGACTGAGAGTACTGAAACCGCAGTGTCTCTGAGTACGGCGACGTTGCACGAGTTGC
>DAOTXO010000045.1:0-7897 GCA_034435495.1 Anaerolineae bacterium | reverse complement strand
GCCGGGCGCCCCAATCTGGTAGCGCATGATGTGGTTGCTAAGCTCACGTTTAGCCATTGACCTGGGAGATTTTCGGCTCAACAGTGTCACTTCGGCCGGCGATATTGTGTGGTTAGCCATCGGCCTGCTCGCTCTGGCTGGTCTGACGGCTCTCGTCATCTGGCATAACCAACGCAATCGCCCTGACCCCTTCGAGCAACCGCCCATAGGCTAATCCGCCCATGAGCCAACGTTTTCGACAGGCTGAGCGCGGCGAAACCCCGCACACCTGGGCGTTGCTCATCCGCCGGAATATGTCCCGGCGGAAGTCTTTAACATGATGCCCAACCTGACAGGCTGGAGAAGAAAGCGGGGCGGGCGATGAAAACCGGCCGATTGCGCCCCCTGCTGGCACCCATTCAAGCGCTGTGGCAAACACAAGGCATCTCCTCCAACACCCCCCTGGTGGTGGGGGTGTCGGGTGGGGTGGATTCGCTTGCCCTGGCGCATCTGTTGCTCCAGGTGCATGATCCCGCCGCTTTGATTGTGGCCCACCTCGATCACGGCTGGCGCGCCGAGTCTGCCGCCGAGGCGCGCTTTGTGCAGGCGTTGGCGGCAACCTGGGGGATGCGGGCTGTGGTGGGACGGGTGGATACACAGCAACTGGCCCAGGCACAACACCAATCGTTAGAGGAAGCCGCCCGCCAGGCGCGCTATGACTTTCTGGCTGATGTCGCACAGACGACCGGGGCGCGTCATATCGCGGTGGGGCATCAGGCGGATGACCAGGCCGAGACCATTCTCCTGCACCTGTTGCGGGGAACCGGGTTGAGCGGTTTGTCAGGGATGGCCCCGGCCGCCCCCACTCCCGGCCATCCCGACATTCTCCTTCTGCGCCCTCTGTTGAGTCAGACACGCGCCACCCTGACAGCCTATTGCCGCCAGCAAGGGCTGACGCCGCACGACGACCCCAGCAATCAAGACCTGCGTTACCGCCGCAATCGGCTGCGCCACCAGCTGTTGCCCGAACTGGCGCGTTACAACCCACAAATCCAGACCCGCCTGACGCAGTTAGGAGCGCTGGCGGCAGCCGACGATGCCCTGTTGGAAAAGCTGCTGGATGAAGCCTGGCCGACGCTGGCCTTGACCACTGGAACAGGGTGGGTGAGGCTGGATCGAACAAGCTGGCAGGCGTTGCCCCTCAGTTTGCGTCGGCGCGCCTTGCGTCGAGCGGCCCAGTTGGTGCGGCCGGCCGGGAGCGAACTCTCTTTCTCCACTCTGGAACAGGCGCGCCGCGTGGCTGAGCAGGGAGGCGTAGGGGCGCGGGCGGATCTACCGGCCGGCCTGAAGCTGATCGTCCTGGCGGATGGGTTGTATCTGGGGCGTGAGACCCTCTTGCCAACCGACGCGCCCTTTCCTCAACTTTTGTCGCCCGATCCCGTTTTACTGCCCATTCCCGGACGGATACACCTGGCGCAGGGGTGGGTGCTGGAAGCAACGGCGCGACCAGCACCGCCGCTGGCGGATATTCGCGCCAATCGGGATCCGTGGCGCGCTTATGTGGCCTTACCAGACGAACCGCTATGGGTGCGAGGACGTCGGCCGGGGGAGCGGATACAACCTCTGGGAATGGGGGGGCATTCGACACCCCTGAAAGAGGTGATGATCGACCGCAAGTTGCCGGCCGGCTGGCGTGAGCGGTGGCCGCTGGTGGCCCTGGCCGACCACCCGGTCTGGCTGGCAGGTTGGCTGGTGGATGAGCGCTGCTGCGTGAGGCCGACGACAGAGCACGTGGTGGTGTTGCGTTGTTACCGGCCGGCGGCTGAATAAAGCGCGGGCGGCCGGGCGCTCCGGTTCAGGCTCGCGTCTGGTTGACGGGGCTGGCAATGGTTAGTATACTACACTATGCACACAGCGGGGCGTAGCTCAGCCTGGTTAGAGCGCACGGTTTGGGACCGTGAGGCCGCCAGTTCGAATCTGGCCGCCCCGACTGGCAGCGTGCGGGCGTGGTGTAGCGGTAACACATCAGCCTTCCAAGCTGTTGTCACGGGTTCGAGTCCCGTCGCCCGCTTTGGCATGAATGTGGGCCTATAGCTCAACGGCAGAGCGGGCGGCTCATAACCGCCTGGTTCCAGGTTCGAATCCTGGTGGGCCCATCCTCTTCTGATCCCGATCTTTCCTCATCTCCCTTTTCTCCCATCCCTCTCATGTCGGCGGGCCGCGCAGGATAACCGCCGTCTCTTATGCTACAATAGGAGGATGGTGCGAGAACATGTAGCCGTTCACTGGTTAGGGCAGGTGGAATACCTGGCCGCCTGGGAGCGCCAAAAAGTTGAAGCGGCCCGGACGGCCCAGGGTGAACGTTCCAGCCTGTTGCTGTTGGAACACCCCCCTACTTACACCCTGGGCCGACGCGGCAAACTGGAGAATTTGCTCCTGGACGCCGCCGCCCGCGCTCAGGCTGGCATTGCCGTTCACCACGTCGACCGCGGGGGGGACATCACCTACCATGGGCCAGGCCAGCTAGTGGGTTATCCCATTCTCAATTTGAAACGGCTCCAGGGGCGCGATACGCCCGATCTGGTGCGTTATGTCCGCGACCTGGAGCAGGTCTTGATCGACGCTCTGGCCCAATGGGGAGTGACCGGCCGGCGCTATCCCGGCTACACTGGCGTCTGGGTAATGGATGCAGCGGGGGAATGGGCCAAGATCGCCGCCATTGGCGTCAAAGTCAGCGCCCAAGGCATCTCTAGCCATGGCTTTGCTCTTAACGTCGCCCCGGACCTGACCCATTTCGATGGCATTGTGCCATGTGGCATTCGCGAACATGGTGTGACAAGTCTGGCTGTCCACACCGGCCGGCCCCACACGGTGACATCACTCCTGAACGCCATTCAGATCGCCTTTGCTAACGTTTTTCAAGTTGAAACCACCCTTGTTTCTGCGTACAATCCTCTGACGGTTCAAGTCGGCGCCCCATAAGTCGCCACTGTTGGATGGGCCATAAGGAATGAGCATGTCTGTCATTGATGTCAATACGATTGAAGTCGACCACCCCACAGCGCCCCGCCCCTTGCAGCGCCGGCCGGAGTGGATCAAGGTGCGCGCCCCTGGGGGAGAAACCTACGACGCTCTGAAGCGCCTGATGCGCGCCAAGCAGCTCCACACCGTGTGTGAAGAGGCTCACTGCCCCAATATTGGCGAATGTTGGGGGCGAGGGACGGCCACTTTTTTGATTATGGGGGATGTATGCACCCGCAGTTGTGGCTTTTGCGACATCCAGACCGGCCGGCCGGCCCCTCTCGACTGGCAGGAACCCGAGCGAGTAGCTCAGGCCGTCAAGGCCATGAACCTCAGTCATGTCGTCATCACCTCCGTCAACCGCGACGAACGACGGGATGGGGGAGCGCCCATCTTCGCCTTGTGCATCCAGCGCATTCGCGAACTGCAGCCGGGCTGCTCGATTGAGGTGTTGATTCCCGACTTCAAAGGTCAGGAGGCGGCGCTTAAGCTTGTCATGGACGCCCGGCCTGAAATTCTCAACCACAATGTGGAAACCGTACCACGCCTCTTTCGCAAGGTGCAACCCCAGGATAACTACCGCTGGGCGCTGGCGACGCTGAGCAACGCCAAGAAACTGCAACCTGACGTCCTGACCAAGAGCGGCATCATGCTGGGGTTGGGGGAAACGCTGGAGGAAGTGTGGGAGGTGATGCAAGATTTGCGCCACTGCGGCGTCGATATTCTGACCATCGGCCAATATTTGCAACCCAGCAAACAACACTTACCGATTGAACGCTACTATCACCCCGACGAGTTCACCGCGCTCAAAGAGCGGGGATTGGCACTGGGGTTCCAATGGGTGGAAAGCGGCCCCCTGGTACGCAGCAGCTACCGCGCCGAACAACAGGTGCGCGCCCTCTCCCGCGTTTACCAGGAGCTGTTTCCGACGCCCGCATCTGAAGCCCGGCCGGCTGCGTAGTCAGCGTTAATCTCTTTGTAAGGAATAGCGGCCTGGGTTTTATAGGAAATATATGCTGGTAAACTATGCTGCATGAAGATCGTTTGGGTCTAACCAATAGGCAGGTCACGCCTGCTAGAGGAGTATAGCGGATGGATGAACAACCCTCCCCCACGCGGCAAATTCCGGTTTGGGGATGGATACTCGGTATCTTGGCGATTGTGTTGGCGCTACAACTGTGGTTGCAGAGCCAATCCCGCCCCTCAGAAGAGTTGACGATGGGCGAAATCGCCCAACTCATCATTGAAGACACCAGCAACGAATTGGTAGTGACGGTCAACGGCAACACAGTTGAGGTGACCTATCCTGATGGTCGGGTTGTTACCGGCGACAAATCCCCGGCCCCCTTCTTTGAACAACTCCAGGCGTATGGGGTGACGCCGGAAATGTTGCTAACGCGCCAGATTTTTGAGCCGGACACCTCGTTTCGCAGCACATTATTCAGCATCGTTCTTACCCTGGGGCCTATTCTTTTGATCATCTGGGTTTTCAGCCGGGGCTTCCGCCAGATTCAAGGCGGTGGCAGCAACTCCATTTTCGGCTTCGGGCGGTCGCGCGCCCGCAACATCAACGAGGGAGACCGACCCACAGTGACCTTTGAAGATGTAGCTGGCGTGGAAGAGGCTAAAGAAGAGGTACAAGAGATTGTGCAATTCCTGAAGGAGCCAGAGCGCTTCGTTCAAGTGGGGGCGCGCATTCCCAAAGGCTTGTTGATGGTCGGCCCGCCGGGTACAGGCAAGACGTTGTTGGCGCGGGCCATTGCCGGTGAGGCGGGCGTACCTTTCTATCACATTTCCGGCTCCGAGTTTGTGGAGATGTTCGTGGGCGTCGGCGCCAGCCGCGTGCGTGACCTTTTCAATAAAGCCAAAGAAAACGCCCCGGCCATCGTCTTTGTGGACGAAATCGACGCCGTCGGCCGGCAGCGCGGCGCTGGTTTGGGCGGCGGACACGACGAACGGGAACAAACGCTGAATCAAATTCTGACTGAGATGGATGGCTTCGACAAAGAGACGAATGTGATCGTCATCGCCGCCACCAATCGCCCTGATGTCCTCGACCCGGCTTTGTTGCGGCCGGGGCGTTTTGACCGCAAGGTGGTGGTGGACCTACCCGATATTAAAGGGCGGGAAGCCATCATCAAGATTCACGCCCGCGGCAAACCCATCAGCAAAGATGTGGATTTCAGCGATTGGGCGCGGATCACAGCCGGCTTTGCCGGAGCAGACCTGGAAAACCTGGTCAATGAGGCAGCTATTTACGCGGCGCGCAAGTATCGCAATGTCGTTACCCAACTCGATTTCCAGGAAGCTTTTGACCGCATTGTCATTGGCCCAGAGCGCAAGAACCGCGTCATGCGTGAAGAGGATAAAGAAGTGGTGGCCTACCACGAGGCTGGCCACGCCGTGGTCTCTTTCCATCTGCCCAACACCGACCCGGTGCAGAAGATCACCATTGTGCCCCGTGGTCGCGCCGGCGGCTTTGTCATGCCGCTGCCCCAGGATCGCTTCCTGCGCACGCGTGAGTTTTTCAACGACCGTATTGCTATGGCCTTGGGCGGCCGGGCGGCCGAGGAAGTTTTCTTCGGCCAGGTGACGGATGGCGCTTCCAATGACCTGCAACAGGCGACACAAATCGCCCGGGTGATGGTGACGCAGTTGGGCATGAGCGACGCGCTCGGCCTGCGCACCTATGGCGAAGAGAGCGGTAGCATCTTCTTGGGGCGAGATTTCAACGCCCGCGACTACAGCGAAGACTCGGCGCGCCGGATTGACGAAGAGGTCAAGCGCATTTTGGATTGTAACTACGAACGCGCCCGCAATGTAATTCAAGAGAACCGTGATAAGGTCATTAACCTGGTGAAGAGGTTGATGGAAGTGGAGACACTGGATCGGCCGGCCTTTGAGGCTTTGATGAACGTTTAAGGCTGCGGCCGGCTACCTGCGGTTGTATCCGGGGCGCGATGGTGAGATGAATCGTTGCGCCCCGATCTATTTATGGCTCGCCTTCAGCAGCGTGGGCGATGAAGGCCTGCACCTGTTGTTCCAGAATCTCCAACGGGAGGGGACCATTTTCCAGCACCGCAGTATGAAAGGCGCGCCAATCAAACGCCGCTCCCAATGTGGTCTGCGCCTGAGCGCGCAGCTCCAAAATCTTGAGCATGCCCAGGGTGTAGGCGCAGGCCTGACCCGGCCAACTGATGTAACGGTCAACTTCCCGACTGAGCATAGCTTCAGGCAAGCCGGTGTTGGCAATGAGATACGCCAGCGCCTCGGCGCGTGTCCAACGCTGGGCGTGTAGGCCGGTGTCTACCACCAGGCGTGCGGCGCGAAAAAGCTCCATCTGTAATCGCCCCACATTGCCATAGACATCCTCCTCGTACAGACCACCTTCCCAGGCCAGCCGTTCAGCGTACAGAGCCCACCCTTCGGTGTAGGCGGTGAAATGGAGGGCAGTGCGAAACAGAGGCACATCTGTCAGCTCACTCTGAAGACCAATCTGAAAATGGTGGCCGGGGATGCCTTCGTGATAAGCCAGCGTCGGCATGGCGTAGCGAGGTTGCGTTGGCCCCCCGAACTGCGCAAAGAAAAGGCCGGGGCGTGAGCCATCCAGCGCCGGCGGCAAATAGTAGGCGGCCCCCCCTCCCGTTTCATAGGCCACTTCCAGGTCGGCGGCTGGCTGTCGTTCAAAGTATGGAGCCAGAGCCACCTCTGCCTGGCGGATCAGGCGTGCATACTCGGCCGCCGCAGCATCCCGTTCGGCCGGAGTCGTGGTGGGCATCGAGCCTCCTTCACGCGCCGCCTGCGCCAGATGAGCCGTGAGTGGTTGCGCCGGGTAGCCCAGCTCATTAAAAATAGCCCCCAATTCAGCCTGAAGACGCGCCACTTCCGCCAACCCCAGAGCATGAATTTCAGTCGCCGTCAGATCGGTGGTGGTGTGATGACGCAGAGCAGCGGCGTAGTACGCCTCGCCGTTGGGATATTGCCACATCCCAACAGCCTGGGGGGCGCGCGTCAGCAAGTCTGTCAAATGGGCGCGCAGGGCGGCATAGCCTGGGTAAACGTGGTGACGTATGGCTTCTTCAGCCTGACGAGTCAGATCGCCCCGTAACGCCGGGCTCAGACCCGGCATCTGGTTAACTGCTGTCTGCAGGTGGGTCACAAAGGGGTGTTGGCCGGCCGGGGCAGCGCTGAAACTGTCTATTTGCCCGATAGATGCCTGTAGCACAGGATGTGGAGGGATCACCCCTTGTGCTTCGCCGGCGTTAAGCGCTTGGATAACCTGCTCTAACACGGTCTCCAGGTGGATCAACCGCTGAATATACCCTTCTACATCGGCCGGGGTTTGCAAAGGGTGTTCGCTGAGCAGATGGCGATAGGTGCTCCATGGCGCGCCAAAGACCGGGTTGACAGCATAGGTATACGCTTGAAAGGGTTCCAATCGGCCGGCGTCAGTCAGATACCATGCCAGAACATCAGCTGAGAGACGCTGTCCGGCGTCCCATTCGACGCTCTCATAAGCTGCCAGACGTTGGGCATACTCGTTCAAAAGCTGATAAGTTTCAGCCTGAAAAGCGGGCGAGCGGTCAGTCAGTCGGCCCAGCACGCCGGGATACACAGCTTGTAAACCCAGACTGACTACCCACTCTGGATCACGACTGACCAGCAGCGCGCTAAAAGCCTCAAAGAAGGCGTCAGGCGGCAGGTCCGCAGCAGGAGGAGGGTTGGTCGGAGGCGGCGGCGGTGGCGAGGGTAGAGCCGGACGGGATTGGCAGCCGCTGACCGATAGCAGCAAGCCCAGCCCTAGAACGAAGTAGATCAGCCAGACCGGGAGACGTAGGTTAAAGGGTAACATAAGCGCCGCCTTGCTAAAAAAAGGGCGCGGGGGGGGGGGGGGGGG
>DAOTXO010000044.1:0-16454 GCA_034435495.1 Anaerolineae bacterium | reverse complement strand
CCCCCCCCCCCCCCCCCCCCCCCCCCCCCCGCCGTTGCTGTTAGTCGTTTGCTGCCTCAACCGAGGTTTGTTTCACCGACATCATGCCACGGGCAGGATGATGAGACAAACTGTCGCCCACTCTGGCCGAGGTCTAGCTGACCTGACTGATACGAGTTTGCGTTGGAATTTGGAAAAGCTGTGAGAGTCAGAAGCTGATAATTGAAGCGTAGGCGGCAACGGGCTACAATAGAGTATATGGCCGCCAATCATATTCTCAACGGACGTTATAAATTATTGGAACGAGTGGGCAGCGGTGGAATGGCTGCTGTTTACAAAGCGCAAGATTTGCTACTCGGTCGTTTGGTGGCGATTAAAATCTTGCACGAAGGCCTGACGGAAGATGAGGCGTTTTTGACTGCCTTTCAACGTGAGGCGCACGCCGCTGCCAATCTCGCCCACCCCAATATTGTCACGGTACATGATGTCGGCCAGGATGGCAACCGCTTTTACATTGTTATGGAGTTTGTGGAGGGGCGCACCCTGAAGCAAATAGTCTTGGGTGGAGGGGGCAGCGGCCGGCCGCTGCCCATCAATCGCGCTCTGGATTTAACTATTCAAATTTGCGCCGGCATCGGCTACGCGCATCGCGCCGGGCTGGTGCATTGCGATGTCAAACCTCACAATATGCTCGTCACCTCCGATGATCGGGTCAAGGTGACGGACTTCGGCATCGCCCGGGCCATGACCGAGGTCACAACCCAGCGCCAGGGACAGGTGTGGGGTACACCGCAATACTTTGCCCCCGAGCAGGCCACCGGCCAAGCGCCCACTCCGGCCTCTGACGTTTACGCCATCGGCGTCATGTTATTTGAGATGTTGACGGGACGCCTGCCCTTTGAGGCGGAGTCAGCCACTGGTTACGCCTGGAAGCACATCCATGCCGCCCCGCCGCTGGTGTCAGAATTCAACCCGGCCGTGCCCCAGCCGTTGGAAGAGATTGTACAAAAAGTGTTGGCCAAAGACCCGGCCGCCCGCTACCGCACGGCCGGCCAGTTTGGGCGCATTCTTTCCACCTACCGCCGCCGCAGCCAGGCGGATACGCTGGGGCTACCGCCGGCCGGAGGCGACGAAACCATGTACTACCCCCACTCCAGCCCGCCAACCGAAGAACCCCTTCCTGTCCAGACCACCTCCCTCGATTGGCTGGCGATTGCCCTGGGTCTGGTCGCTTTTCTGGCTTTGTTGGGACTCATTCTCCTCTGGTATCTCGTTTACCAGGCGTGGACATCTTGAGTTGTCAGGTAGCGGCCGGGGGCGCTTTTCTGCTATACTAAATCAGCGCCCCGCAACACAGACCCACGGGAGTCTGTTGGCTGGGGCGTAAGGTTAAGGGTAGGAATACCCAAGGATGAACAGCGTGGATCCAAATCGTATCGCTCGTTGGGCGCTTTATTTGTTGGCGGCTGTGGCTGTGGCGGCTATTGTGTGGAGTTTCAACTCCTCGGCCCAGCCCGACCAGGAGATCTCCATCGGCCAGCTGGCTCAGGATGTCAAGGCTGGTCTGGTCAAGGAAATTCGCGTTGGCAGCAATGGGCGCGATCTAACGGTCTCCTATTGGAACAGCGAGGCCGCCCCGGCCACCGTTCAGATTAAAGAGGACGCGGCTATCGAAGAGCAGCTCAGTTACTATGGCATCCAGGCGACAGATTACGGCCCTGACCGTACCACAGTTGTCTACGACGAACCCAGCTCCTTCAGCAACATCTTCAGTTACCTGTTTGCCTTCCTGCCGGTGATCCTGATTGTGGGCTTCTTCTACTTCATGTTTCGCCAGGCGCAGGGGAGCAACAACCAGGCCATGGCTTTCGGCAAGAGCCGGGCGCGTCTGTTCACCGGCGACCATCCCACTGTGACCTTCGACGATGTGGCCGGGGTGGATGAGGCCAAGGAAGAGTTGCGCGAGGTGGTCGAGTTCCTCAAGGAGCCAGATAAATTTGTCTCTTTTGGAGCGCGCATTCCCAAAGGCGTCTTGCTGGTGGGCGCGCCGGGCACCGGCAAAACCTTGCTGGCCAAAGCCGTTTCTGGCGAGGCGGGTGTGCCCTTTTTCTCCATTGCTGGCTCCGAGTTTGTGGAAATGTTTGTCGGGGTGGGTGCCAGTCGTGTGCGTGATCTCTTTGAGCAGGCTAAACGCCATAGCCCCTGCATTGTCTTCGTGGATGAGATCGACGCGGTGGGGCGACATCGCGGCGCGGGCCTGGGCGGCTCCCATGATGAACGCGAACAAACCTTGAATCAGATTTTGGTAGAAATGGACGGTTTCACCACCGATACCCATGTCATCATCCTGGCTGCCACCAATCGCCCCGATATTTTGGACCCGGCGCTGTTGCGCCCCGGCCGTTTTGACCGACGTGTGGTGATCGACCGGCCCGATGTCAAAGGCCGGGAGGCCATTTTCAGGGTACACATGCGCGGCAAACCCATCGCCCGTGATGTAGATGTGACTATTGTAGCGCGCGCGACCCCAGGGTTTTCTGGCGCCGACATTGAAAACACCGTCAACGAAGCCGCCCTGCTGGCCGCCCGGCGCAACCGCATCAACATCGGCATGTCAGAGTTCCAGGAGGCGATTGAGCGCGTTCAGTTAGGGCCAGAGCGGCGCAGCCGGGTTATTACCCAGGAGGAGCGAGAAATCACCGCCTATCACGAGGCCGGCCACGGTGTTGTTGGTCACCTCATGCCCCACGCCAACGCCGTGCGCAAGATCACCATTATCCCCCGTGGCATGGCGGGCGGCGTCACCTGGTTCCTGGATGAAGACCAGACCATGGTCACCGCTTCCAAGTTTCGGGCGACCATCGCGGTCGCCCTGGGGGGGCGCGTGGCGGAGGAGATCGTCTTTGGCGAGGTGACCACCGGCGCGGCCAACGATTTGCAACAGGTGACGCGCCTGGCGCGGGCCATGGTGACCCAGTTCGGTATGAGTGACAGCCTGGGGTTGCGTGTCTATGGTGAACGGCATGAGATGGTTTTTCTGGGCAAGGAAATTAGCGAACAGCGCGATTACTCGGACGCGGTGGCGGAGCAAATCGACCGCGAGGTACGCCTGATCATTGACGCTGCCTACGCCCAGACACACCACATCCTGGAGACGCATCGCGAGCAATTGGATGGGGTGGCGCGCCGGTTGTTGGAGGTGGAGACGCTGGAGGCGCATGAGTTCGTTGCTCTGATGGAGGGCGGCGAGGCGAGCCGGCCGGCTCGCCTTCACACCCCGGCCGCCCCCCCCGAATCCACACCGCCGCCTAAGAGACATCGGCGCAAACTCGATCTCCCACCCTCTCCCTCACCGGCATAACCCCAGCCGGAGGCGACGTATAGCGCGACGCTTGCTGTTCAGGTATGCGTGTGGCTGAGCGTGTCGCATGAATTCTGTCCTGCTAGATCGCCTGGCGCTTATCAACGATATTCTACAGGCCGCCGTGGTTATCTTTGGCGCTTCGGTGGCGCTGTATAATATCCAATATGTGCGCCGCGACCGGGTCATTCGCGCTTTCACCTTTTTGCTCGCCTTCGTGGTGCTGGTCTATTTCACCGAATTGCTGGTCAGTCGCACCGAGGCGGCGCTTTCCGCCCTGGGTTGGCTGCGTCTGGAATGGTTGGGCATTTGCTTCGTCCCGGCCGCTCAGTTTGACCTTTCCTCGACCCTCCTGGTGACTACCGGCAGCTCATCCCGTCGGCGGCGCTGGTTGACCATTGCCGGCTATGCTTTGAGCGCCCTGTTTTACCTCTCCATCCTTTTCAGCGGCTGGATCGTGCAGGATTTCGTTCAGCTCCAGCGCGCCGCTTATTTGGAACCCGGCCCACTCTTCCCCCTTTTTGCGGCTTACTACTGGCTCTACACCCTCTTCAGCATCTACAATGCGTGGCGCGCCTATCTGCGTTGCATCACCACCACCACCCGCCGGCGGATGCGGCGCATTTTGGTCGCCATTCTGGCTGCCCCCCTGAGCGTTTTCCCCTACCTGACGGCGCGTGGCGGCGGTCAGGCGGAAGTGTCGGTGGGGGTGTGGTTATTGCTCATCGCCGGCAATTTGCTGGTGGCCGGCATGTACTCTCTTCTGACAGCCAATCTTGTTTATTTTGGGGCCGTCTCGCCCGACCGCGTGGTGCGGGTACGCCTCTACAAGTTCATGGCGCGTGTGCCCATGACGGCTACGCTGGTGTTGTTGGTGTATGTAGTGGTGGGGCGCGCCAGCCCGTTGCTGGGGCTGAACCCCGACACCATGCGGGCTATCGGCGTTGTGGCCACTGTCATGTTGGTGGAGTGGGCGGTGCATGCCTACAAGCGACCGCTGGAGCGGGTCTTGCAGCTGAACAACGAGCCGGATGTGCGGCGCATTCAAACGCTGAGCGAACGCCTGCTGACCCCCCAGGATTTACGTCAATTTTTGGAGAGCGTTCTGGCAGCGACGTGCGATGCGTTGCGCACCCCGACGGCGTTCGTCACTGCCTACACATCGGATGGCCCCCAGTTGGAGGCCATTATCGGGGCGCGCAGCCCCAGCTTTGAACTGGAGGAGAGCGAAGCCTGGCCGGCCATAACAGATTGGGAGCCAGATGTCGCCGGCCATAGCCTGATTCGCTGGCAACATTTCTGGCTGCGCCCCCTCTACGACCGTCGGCAAGAGGTGATGCTGGGCCTGTTGGGGATTGCCGGTTGGGGCGAGATGACCCCGCTCACTCCCCAGGAGCATCAGTTGCTCGATCACCTGGCGCGCCAGGCTGAGGCGGCTCTGGAAGATCGCCTGTTACAGCAAGGCGTCTTTGCCGCTGTGGAGGGGTTGCTGCCAGAGATCACCGCTTTGCAACAGCGGCGCGGCGCGGCGACTTATGAAGCCACGCCGGTGCTGACGGCCCCGTTGGAGGCGTTGCCGCCCGATGATCCCGAGTTCATCCAGCAGGTGTGGGACGCCTTAAACCATTATTGGGGCGGCCCTAAATTGACAGAAAGCCCTCTCTTGAGTTTGCAAGTGGTGCAAAGCACAGCCGACGCCTACGATGGCAATCCTGTCATGGCCTTGCGCGCTATCTTAAAGGATGCCATCGACCAACAGAAACCGGATGGCGAGCAAAGTCTGTCGCGCAGTGAGTGGCTACTTTACAATATTCTGGAACTCAAGTTTGTGCAGGGCAAAAAGGTGCGCGATATTGCCCGCCGTCTTGCCATGAGCGAGTCAGACCTCTATCGCAAGCAGCGCATCGCCATTGAAAATGTGGCCCGCGCCATTACCGACATGGAGAACCGGCGGCTCTCTCAACTGTAGCGCCCGACCCAGGCCGTGTTGTCAATCAATCGCTCGCAGTAACTCCCAGGTGTAGATGCCGGTGCTGTGGCCGTCGCTCCAGGTGGGTTGGATGGCGTAGGCCCCCACCAGTTGCAGGTTGACAAGCTGCAGGTCAGTGGTGGGCGCTTGCCGCACCGTTTCGCGAGGGGTGGGTTGTCCCATGTGGGCATGTCCTCCTTTGCATTCGACACAAGGACAGGCCAGCCGCAGGCCATCGAAGCTGATCTGGCTGGTGTGCCCGTCGTTCCACTGAATCGTGATCAGGCGTTGGGTGCGATCCGCTTTCACGCCAGTAGGTTGATAAGCTGCCATATCGTTATGTGCCTCACTACGATGAAGCGACCGCCGCGCCGGTCGGCTTCATCCCTATAAAAGCGGTGTATAGGTCGGGTTCACCGCTCAGGCTGAAGGTTTCGGCGAAAGGTTGGAAGCCGGCCGCCAGCAACTGATCGCGCCATTCCGCCTGGCTGAACAGCCCGCAGATATGCCGGTCGTACACGTGCCGCACGTTTTCTCCCTCCCGCAACAGGTAAACATACTCCGTGGTAAAGTGGGAATCGTGCGGATTGGGGTCCCACGTCCATTCCAGATAGCGCAGACTGCGCCGCCCATCTTCTGCGTCGTGCCCCCCATGTTTGGTATCGGGTGTAAAGGTTTCACGAGTGCAGTCGGGCATGAAGAGCGCCACGCCGCCTGGCCGGCAGTGGGCATAAGCTGTCGCCACCGCCTGACCCAGGTCCTCCAGCGTAGTCATGTACATGATGGCGTCATGAATGAAGACGGCGTCGAAGAGCCGACCCAGCCGTAGGGTGCGCATATCCCCGACCAAATGTTCGCACTCCGGGTTCAGTCGGTGACTGACAGCCAGCATGTCGGGCGATAGATCCGCCAGCGTCATCTGAAAATGGTGTTTGAGATAACTGGCGTTGTGGCCGCCTCCACTGCCCAACTCCAACACCTGGCGCACCGGTGAGCTGGCGTACTGTTGGATCAGGCGGCGGTATACGTCTGCCTCTTCCGCGTAGTCGGCCGGGGCGGTCAGAATAGGAAACCAATCGGCGACTTCGGTGTACATCAAGGGTAAAGGAACGGCTGATGTCATAGAGGGGTGTTCCCAGAGGTTAGCTGGGCATAGCGAAAGCAATCCACAGTGTGATCGTTCACCATGCCAACAGCCTGCATGAAGGCATAGCAGATGGTGGGGCCAACAAAGTTAAAGCCGTAGCCTTTCAGGGCGCGGCTCATGGCTTGTGATTGGGGTGTTTGGGCCGGGATTTCCGTCAGCTGGCGAAAGGCGTTGTGGATCGGCCGGCCGCCGACAAATTGCCACACAAAGCGACTGAAGGAGCCTTCGGCCGCTTCAATCGCCAGATAGCCCCGCGCATTGCGGATCGCTGCCTCGATTTTAAGCCGGTTGCGGACGATGCCCGGGTTGTTCAGCAAGGCTTCAACTGTGGTCGAGTCATAAGCGGCTATTGCGGCCGGATCAAACTGGTCGAAGGCGGCCATGTAATGGGGGCGTTTGCGTAGGATGGTGATCCAGCTCAGGCCAGCCTGCGCCCCTTCCAACACCAGCATAGCGAAGAGAGGGCGGTCGGCGTAAACCGGAACGCCCCACTCCTGGTCGTGATAAGCTTGATATAGGGGATCGTCTCCGCACCAGGCACAACGTGTCAGCATGATTTCCACCTGTAAAAGCTATAAACGGTTGTGGATCTCTGCCAGACTGGCCTGCAACCGGGCCAGCTTATCCCGCTCCTGCTGCACCAGATGGGCCGGAGCGCGTTCCGCAAAAGGGCCGGCCAACAGGCTGTTCAGGCGAGCGATTTGAGCTTCCAGTTCAGTCGCTTCCTTTTCCAGGCGCGCCTGTTCTTTGGCCCTATCCACCAGACCGGCCAGAGGTAAATAGCAGGTGTAATCTCCCAGCGAAATGGTCACGGCCTCGGCCGGCGCGGCTGCCGTTTGGGTGATGATCAGCTGCGTCTCGTCCAGTCGCGCCAGGGCGATCAGCAGCTCTCTTTCCTGGCGCAACAGGTTGACCGCACCATCTCCCACAAGGGTCGCCGGGATGGGCCGGCCGGGATCGACGTTGTAACTTTGTCGCGCCGCCCGAATATGACGAATCAGCTCGCGTAGCCGCTCAAAGGTTGTCGCTTCGGGCATCTCCAGCGCTGTTGCGGTCGGCCAGGGAGCGATGATCAACGCCTCGGGCCAGCCGCCATCCGGGGCCAGGCCAAGATCGGCCGTCAGATAGGCGCGGCGCAGTTGTTGCCAGGTCTCTTCCGTCACGTAAGGAATGTAGGGGTGCAGCAGACGCAGGCCATCATCCAACACGTTGCGCAAGACTGCCAGCGTGCTCCAGGCGCGGGAACCGCCGGCCCGCAGCTGCACTTTGGCCGCCTCGATGTACCAATCGGCGAAATCTGACCACAGAAAATCGTACACTTGCCGGCCGGCTTCGCCCAACAGATAGCCATCCATCAACCGGTTGACGTTGCTGACCACCTCGCTTAAACGGGCGATGATCCACTTGTCGGCGGCAGTGTAATCGGGTTCGGCCGGCCGGTCAGCCGACGTCGCCTTGTCCAGATTCGTCACCACAAAGCGGGTTGCATTCCACAGTTTGTTGGCAAAGTTGCGGTTGCTCTCCACTTTGGCAATGGACAAATTGAGATCGTTGCCGGGTGTGCCGCCGGTCAGCAGCGTGAAGCGCAGGGCATCTGTCCCATACTGAGCGGTGACCTCCAGCGGATCGATCACGTTGCCGCTTGTTTTACTCATCTTGCGTCCGTGTTCATCTCGCACCAGACCATGTAGATAGATGGTGTGGAAAGGAACATCGTTGGTGAAGAGCAGGCCGGTCATCACCATGCGCGCCACCCAGAAGAAGAGAATATCATACCCTGTTTCCAGCACATCTGTCGGGTAAAAGCGCGCCAGATCGTCCGTTTGGTC
This sequence comes from Anaerolineae bacterium, assembly GCA_034435495.1. GTDB lineage: Bacteria > Chloroflexota > Anaerolineae > Promineifilales > Promineifilaceae > DAOTXO01. The sequence continues at coordinate 8,169 of DAOTXO010000044.1, read as the reverse complement.
AGGCCAACCCAGGGTGCTGAACGGCCACAAAGCGCTGGAGAACCAGGTGTCGAGCACATCCGGGTCTTGTTCCAGCCGCGCCTCAGGGCCAAAGCGTCGCCGCGCCTCTGCCTGTGCCTCCGCTGGGGTGCGCGCCACAATCAACTGGCTTTCATCTCCATTCACATAGTAAACCGGGATGCGGTGGCCCCACCACAGCTGGCGGCTGATGCACCAGGGGCGAATGTTGGTCAGCCAATGCTCCCAATCCTTGTTGAACCGCTCCGGCACAATGCGAATGCGTCCACTGCGCACGGCATCCAATGCCAGTTGGGCCAGGGCCTGAGCATTGACAAACCACTGCTTGCTGATGAGCGGCTCCACAATTTCGCCGCCGCGCTGGCTGCGCGGCACAGTCAGCAGGTAGGGTTCCGTTCTGATGGTCAGGCCGGCCGCCTGCATATCCTGCCACAATTTCTGACGACAGACGAAGCGATCCAGCCCGGCGTAGGGGCCGGCGTTGGCGTTCATGGCGGCGTTCTTGTGCAGCACGTTGACAATGGGCAGATTATGTCGCCGCCCAATCTCGAAGTCGTTGGGATCGTGGCCGGGTGTGATCTTCAGCGCCCCCGTGCCGAACTCCCGCTGCACATAGGTGTCTGCGATGATGGGGATGGGGCGGTTGAGGATAGGCACAAGCGCCGTGCGGCCAATATAAGCCTGATAGCGCTCGTCCTCCGGGTGTACGGCCAGCGCTGTATCCCCCAGAATAGTCTCTGGGCGGGTGGTCGCCACCGGAATGAAGCCGCCCCCTTCCACCGGATAGTTGAAATAGTAGAGCAGCCCCTGCTCTTCGCTATATTCCACTTCCAGATCGCTGACCGCTGTTTGCAGACCCGGCGACCAGTTCACCAGATACTCGCCGCGATAGATCAACCCCATGCGATGCAGGCGCACAAACGCTTCTAACACCGCTTTGGAGAGGCCGTCGTCCAGGGTGAAGCGCAGGCGCGACCAATCGGCTGAAGCGCCGAGACTGCGCAACTGCTCGATGATCCGGCCGCCATATTTTTCTTTCCAATGCCAGGCATGTTCTAAAAACTTCTCCCGGCCAATCTCATCGCGGGTCATCTCCAGAGTGCGCAGGAGATGTTTTTCCACCTGCAGTTGGGTGGCGATGCCGGCATGATCAGTGCCGGGCACCCACAAGGCGGCGTATCCCTGCATCCGTGCGCGGCGGATCAGCAAATCTTCCAGGGCGACGAACATGGCGTGTCCCATGTGCAGTTCACCCGTCACGTTGGGCGGGGGGATGGAGATGACATACGGACGGGCGTCGGCCGGCCGGCACTCAGGACGAAACCAGCCATTTTCTTCCCACCAGGTGTACAGGCGCTCTTCCGCGCTCTTAAAATCATAAGCTTTTGGCATGTCCAACATAAGCCCTCTCCATAAGCGCGGTTGGGAAACCGCGGCTACTTATTTTTGCCGGCCGGGGCGGGCAACAAAAAACTCTCTCGCCCAAAAGGACGAGAGAGTTGATGCACTCTCACGCGGTACCACCTTTTTTCCGTCGCCGACCGGGCCGGGAACGGCTCTCATCGCGTTAACGGGCGGACCCGGCCCGGTCTACTTCAGGTTCAACCGGACAACTCATGGGCGACATTCAGCGCGTCAGCAACTGCGGGGCTTGCAGCTCGTGGCCCTGCTCTCTGGAGCGCCGGCCGCGCTTACTCCTCCCACTCAACGTTTTTCAATCTGCAATTGTCACCCAGTATACAAAACCCCATCCGAAAAATCAAGCCAACCGGCCATTTTTTATCCGCTTGTGAAGACCCGCGACTGCAAAAAGTTTGTGATAGCATGGGCGACTTCCACATCTTGCCGGGGGTTGAGGGGGGCTAATCCTCCGGCCGGCTGGGAGCCGGCGCTCCGTTCGTCCCAAAGTTGAGACCTGGCTCGGCAGAAACAGTTAAAATGGGGGTAAAAGATGGGTGACTTTTGGCGTCAATTTGGTATAGTGGAGGGAAGATGATCACATGGTTGTTGAGGAGCTGATGGCTGCTATTCTCTTTCCTCTGTACGCGCTGGCGCATGTGTGGTTGGTGTTGTGGAGTATTCGCCTGTACAACCGGGGCCGTAGCCTGGCTATGGTGCTCCTGATCGTGATTCTGACGGGCTTTTTCCTGGCCAATCTCATCCTGGCCACGGGTAGTCTGTGGGGTGAGGGCAGCTGGCTGGAGACCTTGAATCGATTGCGCTGGTTGATCGCCCTGGCCGGGTGGCCGGGGCTGATGGTGGTGGGGTATGAAATGGCGCGCCGCGCCGGGGTGGCCTGGGCTCAGCTGCCGGCCGGCCGGATGGCAGCTGGCGTGGTGGCTGTGGGTGTGTTCATCCTGGGCCTTGTGACCCAATACGCCGGCCGTGATCTCCATCCGGCCTGTTTTCAGGGAACCTTGCGCTACGCCTGGGGCGTGCCGGCCAATCAGCTGTGTGGCGGCGACCCGGTAGTTCCCGGCGGGGAGCTGTTATGGCCGGCCGTCCTGACCGGTGTGGTTCTATTGGGGATGGGTGTGAGTGTGTGGCAACACAGTCGCTCCCCCTGGCTGGTGGTGGGCGCTTTGCTCTTCACTCTGGGGGTCACATTGCCCAGCGGTCTGGTTGGGCCGGCGGTGGCCCCGGCCGCTGAGTTACTGTTGGGCGCTACGCTGCTCCAAACGGAGAAATGGCTGGTGCGCAACCTCAATTTATATGATTTCCATGCCGATGCTTGAGTATAACCTCACCTTGGCGCTCGAAAATTTTGTTGCCGCCCTGTTGGCTTCGTTGGGGGCGTGGGTATTAACACGCATGTTACGCCAACTCAACGTCGTGGTGGGGCGCATCGCTTATTTGGGCTGGGGCCTCATCACCCTGGGTTTGCTGGTGCGCGTGACGTGGGAAGTAACAGCGGCGATCAGTGGCGGTCGGATCAACCTGACTGTGCTGGATAGCAGTCGGGTCATTTGGCTGGCGGCCGGTTTCACCCTGTTGGCGTGGGCTGTATGGTGCGGGCAACGCATGATCCAACGCATCAGCCTGCCCAGCAGCCCCTGGCTCCTACCCGGTCTGGTGATTGGCCTCAGCTATGTGATCGCTCTGGTCGCCTCAGAGGCGGCGCAGAGCCCTATGACCTGGTTTGTCCTGCTGTTAGCGTTGGCAACGGCCGGCAATCTGCTACTCAGCGCCTTGCTCATTCGTCAGGCGCATTGGCAAGACCAGCCCGGCGTGGCCGGCCTCTTTTTGATCAACCTGCTCTCCGTTTTTGTCCTGAGCAACGCCATTCGTCTACCCGCCGCTCCGCCGGCCGACAACGGATGGCAACAGGTGGTGGATATTGTGGGGCAGGCCGCCTTTGCCATTGCCGCCTTTCGTTTGCGGCGGCGGCTGGGCGAAGATTTTGAGCGTATCCGGTTCGGGGTTGCTGGCCTCTCCAGTTAGTCACAAACGTTCCTCGTCTCAACCTCTGGGCGGTCGGCGACGGCCCTGATTCCCATGCGCGCACTTGAAGGTATTTGTATTCTCGACCTGACCCACATGATCAGTGGGCCGTATGCCGCTCTGTTGCTGGCCGACCTGGGGGCGGAGACGATTAAAATCGAGCCGCCCGGCCAGGGAGAAAGCACGCGCCAGTTGCTGGCGACCGACCCCTACTACAGCCGCGAAGGGCTGGGGGTGTATTTCCTGAGCGTCAACCGTAACAAGAAGAGTGTCACGCTCGATCTGAAACAACCGGCCGGCCGGGCTCTCTTCTACGACCTGGCACAGCAAGCGGATGTGGTGTTAGATAACTTCAGCCCCGGCGTGACACAGCGTTTGGGTATCGCCCCTGACCAACTGGCCGCCCTCAACCCACGCCTGATCACCTGTTCCATCACCGGCTTCGGCCACACCGGCCCCGATTATGATCAACCCGCTTTCGATATTGTTGCCCAGGCTTTGAGCGGGGCCATGGCCATCACTGGCCAGCCTGACGGCCCACCCCTGCGCGCCGGTCTGCCGATAGCGGATCTGAGCAGTGGCTTGATGGCAGCAACCGGCATTCTGGCGGCGCTGCTGGCGCGGCACCAGACGGGACGCGGGCAGCATGTGGACATCGCCATGTTGGACACCCAGATCAGCTTGTTGAACTACATCGCCACAATGTACTTGCTGTCGGGCGTCGAGCCTGCGCCTCTGGGTAATGGGCACAGCGTGCATGTCCCCTACGACGCCTTTTACGCTCAGGATGGCTGGATGGTGGTGGGGGTGGTTGTGGATGCCGCCTGGCAACGCTTGATGGAGCTGGTGGATGCGCCCGACCTGGATGTGGCTGAATACCGCACCCCGGCCGGTCGGCGACACCATCAGGCCTTCATCAACCGGCGCCTGAACGAGATTTTCAGCACCCACCCCCGCGCCTACTGGCTGGAACGGCTGCGGGCGGCGCGCATTCCCTGCGCCCCCGTCAACACGATAGGTCAGGCCCTGTCGGAGCCGCATGTGCAGGCGCGGGGCATGGCGCAGCCGGTTCCTTTGCCCTCCGGGGCAAACTTCCAGATGCCCGGCAACCCCATTCGCCTGTCGGCCCAGGCAGCTGACGCGCCTACCCCGCCGCCGCATGTGGGCCAGCACACCGACGAGATTTTGAGCGGCCGGCTGGGCCTGACCGCCGCCCAGCTGGCGCAGCTGCGAGCGGATGGGGTGATTTAGCCTGGCCGATCCCATGAATTCACTTTTGACGCCCGGCCTGCTCCTGAGCGCTTACGCTCAGGGGTTTTTCCCCATGGCCGGGGAAGATGGTCGCCTGCGCTGGTACAACCCCCATCCCCGCGCCATCTTGCCGCTCGATCACTTCCACTGTCCGCGTCGGTTGGCGCGGGTGGTGCAACAAGAGGTGTTTGAGATACGCCTGGACACCGCCTTCACCGCTGTTATGGAGGCCTGCGCCGCGCCGGCCGCCGACCGCCCCGTCACCTGGATCACCCCAGAGATGATCGCTGCCTACACCGCCCTCCACCACCTGGGGTTTGCCCACAGCGTGGAAAGCTGGCAGGCGGGCCAGCTGGTGGGGGGCCTGTACGGTGTCTCGTTGGGCGGCTTTTTCGCCGGTGAAAGCATGTTCAGCCGTCGCCCCAATGCCAGCACAGTGGCTTTGGTTTATCTGGTGCGCCACTTGCGGCAACGGGGCTTTGACCTGCTGGATGTGCAGTTCGAGACGCCCCATCTCAAACGTTTCGGGGTCATCACCCTGCCGCGAACCCATTACCTGCACCGCCTGCAGACCGCCTTGACCCGGCCGGTGCATTTTTAAGCTATCTTGCCTTGACCAGCGTGACGGGTGTGGGACAATTAAGCGCCGGGCCGAGGCATGGCTCAACCACCATATAAAGGATCAAACAATGCTCCATCTTTTAGATGATGTAATTGACATCACCCAGGCAGCCGGCCGAACCGTCATGGGTTTTTACCGCTCCTCCTACGAAGTGACGGACAAGGCACCTGACAATCCCGTGACAGAAGCGGACTTCGCCTCCGATAGCCTGCTCAAGGCGCGGCTGCGGGCGCTACTTCCCCAGGCGGGCTGGCTGAGTGAGGAGACGGCCGACCACCCGGCCCGTCTGGGCCAACCCTATCTGTGGTGTGTCGACCCGGTGGATGGCACCAAGGAATTCATTTTGGGGATTCCAGAGTTTGCCATTTCTGTCGCCCTGGTGGCGCACGGTCAGCCCATCCTGGCGGTGGTGTACAACCCCGCCACGCACGAGCTGTATCAGGCGGCCGAGGGGCAGGGGTGTTTCTACAACGGCGCGCCGGCCCGCGTTAGCGCCCGCACCCAACTTGATGGAGCAAGCATCGACGCCAGCCGGTCGGAGCGCAAAAAGGGGGAGTTTGCTCCCTTTGAGGCGCGGCTTCAGATCCGCACCATGGGTAGTGTGGCCTACAAACTGGCGCGGGTGGCGGCCGGGCAATGTGACGCCACCTGGAGTCGCGGCCCCAAGCATGAATGGGACATTTGCGCCGGCGTCTTGCTGGTGCAGGAAGCCGGCGGAACGGTTGTCGATCTGGACGATAACCCCTGCTCTTTCAACAAAGCCTTCCCCAAAGTCAATGGCATTGAGGCAGATAACGGCCGGCTACACGGGGACATCATGGCCTGGTTGTCCCAACTGGGAGCGGCGCGCAAAGAAGCGGGCTTCACTTACCACGTCTGACGGTTAATAGTTGGTTGCTGGAGGGAAAAGATGCGACGTTTTACTACCCTGGGGATCATCCTTTTGCTATCGGGTCTGGCGTTGGGGCTGGTGGTTTCGCCGGGGTCGCTGGCCGCCCCCATGGCACCGCTGGCGGAGAGCTGCTGGCCCACCTACCAGCGCGGCGCCGTTAATCCCAACGTCTCGTTGATCAAAGCTTTTCTCAAGGATCGCGGCTATTACAGTGGAACGCTGGGGCAATATTTCAACCTGGCAACGCGTAGCGCGGTGATGGATTTCCAGGCCGCCAACGGCCTGTCGGCCACCGGCGTGGTGGAAAGCGTTACCTGGCAAAGCCTGTTGCTCACCGTCAGTCAGGGCAGTAGTGGGAACAGTGTGCGCGTCCTGCAAAGCTGGCTGCGCAACATCCACGGCTACACCAACACCCCCATCAACGGCAACTTCGATGCTGCCACCGATGCCTCGGTGCGCGCCTATCAACAAGCCAACGGGTTGGAAGTGGATGGGGTGGTCGGGCCGCAGACCTGGTCGACGCTGGTGTGTTACAACGATCCGCCCCCCTTGCCGACGCCGGCCCCCACTGCTACTCCCACCCCCGCCCCCACGCCTACTCCGACACCCACGCCGCCGCCGGCCGCCTGCTGGCCTATTCACAGTACGACGGTCAACTCCGTTGGCCCCAACGTGTACGCTATCCAATATCTGCTGCGCTACCACGGTTACGTTCTGACGGTCGATGGCATCTATGGTTCTGGCACGGCCGGGGCTGTCCAAAGTTTCCAGGTTGCCAATGGGCTGACGGTCGATGGTGTGATGGGGCCGCAAACGTGGCCGGTGCTGGTGGTCACAGTTCAGCAGGGGAACAACGACAACGACGCGGTTTTCGCTGTGCAACATCTGCTCGTTTTCCAATGGGGTTACAGCCTGAGCCTGGACGGTGATTTCGGGCCGGCTACTCACGCTGCCGTGGTGGATTTCCAAACCCAGCAGGGCCTGCCAGCTACCGGCGTGGTGGACACGGCCGTGTGGTCGGCGCTGGTATGTCTGGATACGGCGCGTGCTCAGTTGGGGGCCGCCATTCTGGCGGATAGCAACGTTGAGCTGCTCCCTTACCATCCCGCCCCGCCTGATCCCATCTATAATGAAGATGGAGCTACCGCCTACGACAACATGGTGGACACCGCCAACGGCCTGATGGCGCTCAACAGTTGTTATGAGAATGCTCCCTGTGGCCAGACCTATCTGGCAGTTGCCATGTTGTCCGGCATGGTCGAGCTGGCCGATACCTACAGCTATCTGGTGACCTCGATTGCCGGTGGTTCCCACAGCGTTAACTCGCGGCATTACATCGGGTTGGCGTTTGATGTGGGCGTTATCAATGGACTGGGGGTCAGCGCCAGCAATCCCTATGTCAGTGGCTTTATGGATCAATGCCTCAGCCTGGGGGCGACAGAAGTGTTGGGGCCGGGCGACGCCGGGCACAGCACGCACATTCATTGCGCCTGGCCATGACCCACAACCTACACCAGATACGCCTGCAACGGTAACCCTCCTACACGGTGCGGGCGTTTCTCAACTGGCGCCTGATACAGTCAACGCCGCACCAGAGGCATGAAGGTGTGCTGCGTCAGCCGGCGCGCGCCAAGCAGGATGATGTCATACTCAGGCGCGCCGGTAGCTTCCAGCCACACCACCAGATCGACGTAACTGACCGGCCCGCCGTCAAGTTGGGGACACCAGAAGTTGCCGGGGGTACATTCATCGTAAACCAGAAAGGTCTCGCCGGTAGCAAAGTCCAGGCCCCAAATCTGGTTGTGGTCCAGCGTTTCATCCCACTGCTGCATCCAGGTGATGAGGCCGTGGTGGACATAGGGCTGGTCTTGCCAGGCTGGGCCATCAGCCACGGTGAAGGTCTGGCGGGTGTCCAGGTCATAGCCGATGATGTCAGCATCCTGGT
>DAOTXO010000043.1:0-8162 GCA_034435495.1 Anaerolineae bacterium | reverse complement strand
TCACCAGCCTGCGCGCCGGGACTAACGCCAGAACGGTTAGATAACAGGAGGTCAGAAGCAGAAAAATAAACTAAACTCATAGTGGCAACAGGAACGGCCGGTCGTGGGCGATTAGCTGGATTTTAGGAATTGGGAAATGTTTCTGAGTCTCCCCTCAGGGATAGCTCCCAGTCCCTAAGTGTTCTAATTCCCGCCTCTGTTCCTACTTGAATAGCGTCTGGCGCGTTGGATTGTCTGGGTTGCTTTCAAGAGCACCGACTTCCGCCCCAGGCGCAAGCCGAAAGTGTCGTGGCCCCATGTGGGGACGCTTTCCAGTTGGCAGAAAGCCCTGGCTCAAGCTAACTGGACCTACGTTTGCATAACAAGGATTTACTTTAGATGTTACCTGAACACACATTTACAGCCCGCGTTGGAAAACAAGAACTCTCTTTTTCAACGGGCAAATTAGCTGAACAAGCTGGCGGCGCCATCACCCACCGAGTAGGTGATTGTATGGTCTTGGCGACCGCCACCATGTCGCGCCTGACGCGAGAGTCGATTGACTTTTTTCCATTGAGCGTGGATTTTGAAGAGAAGTTGTATGCCGCCGGCCGTATCCCCGGCAGTTTCTTCCGGCGCGAGGGACGCCCCTCCACAGCGGCCATCCTGACCAGCCGGCTCACAGACCGTCCATTGCGCCCCCTGTTCCCCGATGGTATGCGCAACGAGGTGCAGGTCATCGTTTCAGCCCTTTCCTCCGACAGCGTCCATCACCTCGACATCATGTCGGTGAATGCGGCCAGCGCTGCCCTCATGCTCTCCGATATTCCCTGGGATGGCCCAATTGGCGCTGTGCGCATTGGCTACATCGATGGGGAGTTTGTGGTTGATCCCACAATTCCAGAGATGGAGAACAGCCTGCTCGATTTACGTCTGGCCGGCACGCGCGAAGCCATCATCATGGTCGAAGCGAGCGCTGACGAGGTTTCAGAAGCGTTGTTCGCAGAAGCGCTGCTCTTCGGCCATCGCGCCTTGCAACCCCTGATTGATGTACAGTGGGAGATGCGCGGCGCTCTGGGCAAACCTAAGGCCGAGGTTGTGCTGGTCAAAGGGGATACCACCCTGGCGGAAGCGATGGGCGAACAGGTGCGTAACCGCCTGCGCTCCATCGTGGCCTCGACCGAGGAACGGTATGCGCGCAACGAAGCCATTGCGGAGTTTTCGGAGGAGATGGTGCAAACCTACATGGATGACGAAGAGGAGCGCGAACCAGTAGAACCGGCCGCTATCCGACAGGTCATCCAGAGCGAACTGAAAACAGTGGTGCGCCAGCGCATCCTGGAAGAGGGTATTCGTCCCGATGGCCGGGATTATGTCACCATCCGCCCCATTTCATGTGAAGTGGAAATCAGCCCCCGCGCTCACGGCTCTGGCCTGTTCCGGCGCGGCGAGACCCAGGTGCTGGCAATTGCCACGCTGGGAATGCCCCGCGAAGCGCAAAAACTGGATGGTTTGTATCCTGAGGATAGCCGACGCTTCATTCATCATTACAACTTCCCTCCCTTCAGCACTGGTGAAACCTGGCCTTTGCGCGGCCCCAAACGGCGCGAAATTGGGCACGGCGCGCTGGTAGAAAACGCCTTGTTGCCTATGATCCCGGTGGAAGAAACCTTCCCCTACACCATTCGCGTGGTCTCGGAAGTGCTTTCTTCCAACGGCAGCACCAGCCAGGCCAGTGTGTGCGCTTCCAGTCTGGCGTTGATGGATTGCGGCGTGCCGATGAAACGACCGGTGGCCGGCGTGGCGATGGGGCTGATCTATGACAGTCCTGACCGGTACGCCATTTTGACCGATATCCAGGGGATGGAAGATCACCTGGGCGATATGGATTTCAAAGTGGCCGGCACAGAGGTAGGGATCACCGCTGTGCAGATGGATATTAAAATCTCCGGCATCTCGGCCGACTTGATGACGCGCGCGCTGGATCAGGCGCGCACCGGCCGCTTGCATATTCTGGCGGAAATGAATCGGGTCATGCCGACCCATCGCGCCCAGTTGAGCCAATACGCCCCCCGGATGGTGAGCCTGAAGATCGACCCCGACAAGATTGGGGCTGTGATTGGCAAGGGCGGCAGCATGGTGCGCGCCATTCAGGAAGACTTTGGCGTCAGCGTGGACATTCAGGATGATGGTACGGTCTTCATTGCCAGTGTTGAGGGCATGGTCGGCCGGCGCGGCAATGCTGAAGATGCTCTGGCGTTGATCGAGCAGCTGACCCGCGAGATCAAGGCCGGGGACATCTACACCGGCCGCGTGACGCGCGTCACTGACTTTGGTTGCTTTGTGGAGCTCGCGCCCGGCATCGAGGGTATGGTGCATATCTCCCAGCTGGCCTCCAACCGGATCAATCGGGTGGAAGATGTGGCGCGCCTGGGCGACGAGTTGATGGTCATGGTGACCAATGTGGATAGCGACTCCGGTAAAGTCCGTCTGTCTCGCAAAGCGGTGCTAGAAGGCTGGACGTTGGAGCAGGCGCAAGAAGATGATCGCGTTGGCGGGCGTAGCGGCGGCGGTAATGGTCGCGGCGGACGTTCCGACCGTCGCTCATCTGGCCCGCGTCGTTAGCCAGCCTGAAGCGTTAGAGCGGGTGGGCGGTGCTCTACGCCCACCTGCGCTGAAGCCATCGCCCCCGACCAGATGGTTCTGGCGAAGATGGCTCGAATGGTGAGGATGGGCTAAAAAAAGTTGCCCTTCGGCTTCAAAGCTTGTATAATTCTTAATTCGCAGATAAGCAAGCTTGTAACATACGTCGGTGTTTGTGAATAAGTGCTGAAGTGCAAATACATGTTCACGTCAGGAGCGTCAGTCTGTTAGACTGGTCGCTCCTTTTGCGCGTTTAACCGCTATTATCTGTCATTTGTGGTCGCCGATTGTTGACCCACCCGATGGGTCCCCCGATTCTTGTGGAGGCAGCTTACGTGGAAACCACAGATTTCCGTTCTTTGCGTATCAGTCTAGCGTCACCCGAACATATCCGCTCCTGGTCGTATGGTGAAGTGACCAAGCCCGAGACGATCAACTATCGGCGTTTGCGCCCGGAGAAGGATGGCCTGTTCTGTGAGGCGATCTTTGGCCCAACCCGTGACTGGCAATGTTATTGCGGCAAGTACAAGAACATTCGTTACAAAGGTATCATTTGCGATAAATGCGGCGTGGAGGTGACTCGTTCGTCTGTCCGTCGTGAACGGTTGGGGCATATTGAACTGGCCGCCCCTGTGGCGCACATCTGGTATACGCGACGTGTTCCCAGTTACCTGGGGTTGTTGCTCAATATTTCGCGGCGCAATTTAGACCGCGTCCTGTACTTTGCCCAATATGTCGTGACCCGTGTGGATGACGAGGCGCGGAAGCGAGCGTTGAAACGGTTAGAGGACGAGCTGGCGGAGGCGGAGCAACAGCTTGAAGCAGAAATTCAGGCCAAGGTGTGGGAACAAACCGGAGCAGCCCAAGAGCGCCTAAAGCGCCTGCGCCTGGCTCTGGAGGACAATGACCGTGTGTACGAGGATCGCTTGAACACGCGCATTGAGCAAATCACCACCAGTACACAGTCGATTGAACGTCGGCTGACGAACCTCGTCGGCAACGCGGCGACGGAAGATATCGCGCTGGATGGGGTTGTGATTGTTGCCAGAGGGGAGACAGTCAGCCGCAGCCACATCACCCGCTTGCAAACGGCCGGCCCAGATCGTCTGGATCAGGTGCGCATGGAGAACGAGGAAGAGCGCCAGAGCCATGCGGCCCACTTGCAACGTGAAATGGATGAGCTGAGTCAGGAGATCGCCAAGGCGATTCAGGAAACACGTGATCGCTATGGCTCTCAGATCACACGCCTGCGTCAACAGGCTCAAACCAGCCGCGACCAGCTGGAGTCTCTGACGCAGATGATGTTCTTGAACGAGACGGAGTACCGCGAGTATAAGAGCAAGTTTGGCAATGTCTTCCAGGCCGGCATGGGGGCGGAAGCCTTCTATGAGATTTTGCAAGACATGAACCTGGAGCGACTCTCACGCGAACTGTGGCGCGAAGTACGCACCACTCGCTCCAAACAGGCTGCCAAGCGCGCTACCAAGCGTTTGCAAGTGGTTGAAGACTTGCGTCAGAGCGCCAACCGGCCGGAGTGGATGATTTTAAGGGTGCTGCCGGTCATCCCGCCCGATCTGCGCCCCATGGTGCAGCTAGACGGTGGACGGTTTGCCACGTCGGACCTGAATGATCTCTACCGGCGGGTGATTAACCGCAACAATCGTCTCAAGCGCCTGTTAGATTTGAGTGCGCCCGATGTGATCATTCGCAACGAGAAACGCATGTTGCAAGAGGCGGTTGACAGCTTGATCGACAACAGCCAGCGCGGCAAAGCGTTGAGTCGGCGCGGTCGGCGGGAACTGAAATCCCTCTCCGACATGCTCAAAGGTAAGAAGGGGCGGTTCCGTCGCAACCTGTTGGGTAAGCGCGTTGACTACTCTGGGCGCTCCGTAATTGTGGTTGGCCCCCATCTAAAAATGGGAGAGTGTGGGTTGCCCAAAACCATGGCCCTGGAGCTCTTCCGTCCCTTCGTCATCAGCAAACTGATTGAGTACGATTACGCCAGCAATGTCAAAGGGGCCAAGCGGGTCATCGAGCGGCAGCCCCCTGAAGTGTGGGCGGCGTTGGAAGAGGTGATTCAGGATCGCCCCATTTTGCTCAACCGCGCTCCCACCCTACATCGGCTGGGTATTCAGGCCTTCATGCCCCGGCTGGTGGAGGGCAAAGCGATTCAACTTCATCCACTGGTGTGCGCCGCCTTCAACGCTGACTTTGACGGCGACCAGATGGCGGTGCATGTGCCGCTCTCCAATGCCGCTGTAGATGAAGCGCGTCAGCGTATGTTGGCCACCCATAACTTGCTCAAACCTTCGGATGGACACCCCATCATTGGCCCGTCCAAAGATATGGTGCTGGGCGTGTATTACATGACGCTCATGGGCGAGGGGTTGAAGGGCGAAGATAAGGTTTTCAGCTCGCTGGATGAGGTGGAAACAGCCTACGCACTCAAGTTTGTGGATTTGAACGCCCGCATTAAGGTGCTGGTGGAAACGCACTACAGCGACGACGCTGGCCTTAAACGCTATCGGGATGGCAAGCCCCGGCGGCGCATTCTGGAAACCACGCCCGGCCGGGTGTTGTTCAACCGCTGTCTGCCGGAGCTGATGCGCTTCCAGAATCGTTTGCTGGATAAGGGCGCCGTCAACGATTTGATCAACCGCGCCTACCGCACGTTGGGGGCGGAGCAAACCATTCAGATGGCGGACGCCATTAAGGATATTGGCTTCGAGTTTGCCACTCGTTCAGGGGTAACGATTGCCGTCACCGACCTCAACGTGCCCGACCGGCGGCGTAGCATTTTGGAAGAAGCGCAAAAGAAAGTCGACCAGATCGACCGCAACTACCGGCGTGGCCTGTTGACGCCTGAAGAGCAGTATCAGCGCACGGTGGACATCTGGACCCAGGCTAAGGAAGATGTGGAACGGGCCGTGCGGGATGCAATGGATCCGATGGGCGCGGTCACCATTATGGCGAACTCCGGTTCTACCAAGGGCGGCTTTGGGCCCATCACCCAGTTGGCGGGGATGCGCGGCATGATGGCCGATCCCCAGGGGCGCATCATTCCTGTGCCCATCAAGTCGAACTTCCGCGATGGGTTGACAACCCAGGAGTATTTCATCTCCACCCACGGCTCGCGCAAAGGTCTGGCGGATACCGCCTTGCGCACAGCCGATGCCGGTTATCTGACGCGGCGTCTGGTAGACGTGGCCCAGGATGTCATCATCCACGCCCGCGACTGTGGGACAACCAAGGGCATTTATGTGCGCCGCGCCGATAACTTTGGCAAGCAAAGCCTGGCTGAGCGTGTCTTTGGGCGTTTTGCCGCTGAGCGGGTGGTCAATCCGGAAACGGGCGACATGGTGCTGGAAGCGGGCCAGCTCTACACTGAGGAGATGGCCGATTTGGTCGATAGCCTGGGGGTGGAGCAGCTATATGTCTTTTCGCCCATGACGTGTGAATTGCGTCAGGGCATCTGCGCCAAGTGCTATGGCCTGGACTTGGCGACGGGCGAGTCGGTGGCGTTGGGAACGGCGGTGGGGATTATCGCCGCCCAATCCATTGGCGAACCTGGCACGCAGTTGACCCTGCGTACCTTCCACACCGGCGGTACAGCGGCTCGTAGTGGGGACATCACCCAGGGTTTGCCCCGCGTGGAAGAGTTGTTTGAAGCGCGCCAACGCCCCAAAGGTGAAGCTGTTATCTCTGAAATTGGTGGGCGTGTGCGTCTTTTCATGACGGACAATGTGCGCCATGTGTTGGTGACCGATACCAAGCTGGTGGATGATGTGCATGAGATTCCGGCCGGCTGGGAAGTGAAGGTTACCGAAGGTCAGTCGGTGGAAAACGGACAGGTCATTGCCGAGCAAGGGGATTTGGTTCTCACCGCCCGGCATTCGGGCCATGTCCAGGTGGCCCAGGATGTGGTGCGCCTGACCTGGGAAAGTAAGGATGAGCGGGACTATGAAATTCCGGCCGGAATGCGTCTACTTGTTTCGGACGGTGATGAGATTCAGGCGGGTGACCAGTTGACGGAAGGGGCGAAAAACCCTCACCAGATTCTGGAGATTCAAGGTCGGGATGCGGTCACGCAATACCTGTTACAAGAGATTCAGAAGGTGTACCGTCCCCAGGGACAGAACATTAACGACAAGCATTTCGAGACCATTATTCGCAAGATGTTGAGCAAGGTTGTGGTCACGAACTCAGGCGACACAGAGTTGTTGCCGGGGCAGTTGATCGAACTGTACATCTTCCAGGAGATCAACGAACAGGTGATGGGAGAAGGTGGTCAGCCGGCGCAGGCAGAGCCTGTTTTGTTGGGCATCACCAAAGCTTCTCTCAGCACCGACAGCTTCCTGTCGGCCAGCTCTTTCCAGCACACGATTCGTGTGTTGGCCGGTGCGGCCATTGCTGGCAAGGAAGATAGGCTGTTGGGTTTGAAGGAGAATGTTATCATCGGCAAGCTGATTCCGGCCGGCACCGGTTTTCGCAGCCCTGCGGAGGAGCCGGAAGAGGAAGAAGAAGAGGATTTGTCTCCCAAACAGACTGGGGGTATTATGCTCATCGACGACAACACCTCTGAAGAAGTGTTGGCTGCTATTGCGGCTGCCAAAGCGGAGAAGGAGCGCGAAGGGGGCGGCGACTAGGCCCAACCCGGCTGCTGAGTGTGGTAATATAGCGCCGCGATGGCTCCCAGAGGGCCATCGCGGTTTTGTTTTCGGAAGGGTGGAAGGGGGATGTTTACGATTGCCGGTTGAGCAGCCAGGCGGTCAACTCCCAAAGAGCTACGCCGGCCTCGCCGGCCGGCTGCGCTTCTTGCAGGTGGGCGATGGCCAGGGCAGAATGGTGGGCGGCCTGGTCAGCGGCGTAGGCGTAGGCCCCGCTGGCATCCAGGAGAGCCACTGTCTGGGCGACGAATCCATCCTCGACACCATCTTGCGCATAGTGATGACGAAGGGGAGGATGATGCATCAATCCATACAGGACAGGCAGGGTTTTCTTCCTGGTTAAGATATCTGAGGCGGCCGATTTGCCGATCTGGTTCTCATCCCCCCATATCCCCAACATGTCGTCACGCACCTGAAAGGCCATGCCCAGCTCCAGGCCGAAGGTGGCGTAGTGGGCGATGATGGCCGGCGCAGCCCCGGCCGCCAGCGCCCCCAGTTCAGCTGCCAGGGCGACGAGGATGGCGGTTTTACCTCGAATCATGGCAATATACTCATCCACGGTCACATCATCCCGCGTCTCGAACTGCATATCGGCGAACTGTCCGCGTGTCAGCTCCAGGCAGGTGGCGTCGAAGCGGCGGTAGGCATGGATGACGGTCTGGGGTGATGCGCCGCGTTGGCTCAGACCCCCCAGAGCCAGATGGGCCAGGGCGAAGAGGGCATCGCCGGCATTGATGGCCTGGGGCATGCCCCACAGTTGCCATAGGGTCGGCCGGCCGCGTCGCGTGGGGCTGCCATCCTCGATGTCGTCGTGCACCAGCGAGAAGTTGTGCAAAATCTCCAGGGCGGCGGCGGCCGGCAACGCCTGTTGCC
>DAOTXO010000042.1:0-48818 GCA_034435495.1 Anaerolineae bacterium | reverse complement strand
GGCGGTCGCCGACGGCGCGGAAGAGGGCCAGGGCCTGGTCGTAGCGTTGGAGGGCGTCGGCGGTGTGGTTGAGGAAGGCCAGCACGTCCCCCTGGGCCCTAAGGACGTTGGCCTCCCCCAGGCGGTCGCCGACGGCGCGGAAGAGGGCCAGGGCCTGGTCGTAGCGTTGGAGGGCGTCGGCGGTGTGGTTGAGGAAGGCCAGCACGTCCCGCTGGGCCCTAAGGACGTTGGCCTCCCCCAGGCGGTCGCCGACTCGGCGCGCCGCGGCCAGCCCGGCCTGGTAAAGGCGCAACTGGCCGGCCCGCGGCGACCATCCTTCCGCTCGGCCGGTCTGGAGAGCTTCCTCCGGATCGTACAGAAGGAAGAAGTTGGGTAACAGACCGATCAGGCGCGCACTGTAGCTGACGCCGGCCGCGCCGGCTGGTTCGTGCTCACACCCCCACGCCAGCCACTCCCTGAGGTTAGGCCACTCATGGCTCAGCCGCGCCACCCCGGCTTCATCATTCCCCTCTACAATCAAATTGTCGTGGGCAGCAACCAGGGCGTGGTAATAGGCCAGGGCGGCCGGGCCGGTTGTGTGCCGGGCGTCGGCCGGCAGGCGGCGGGCGGCGTAACTCCGCACCGGCGTCGGCAGGTAGAGAGCGTCGGGGGGCCAGGGCAGTCGTTCCGCCAGCGCCATCTCCCGCACCTGGCGCGTCGCCCGCGCACCCTCCGCCCCAAAGATGGCCTGCAACCCCGCCTCGTCCAGTCCGGCCGGAAAGAGCGCCAGATAAGGGAAAAAGGCGGCCGCTGCCGGGTCGCGCGCCGTCAGGCGGCGCAGACTGGCGTGCAGCGTCACCACCACACTGTCCTGATCGCGGCGCTCTTCGGCCGGCAGGTAGGGGTCGTGCAGCAGCTCTTCGCGCGCCCGGCGCAAATCCGCCAGCAGCGTCCCCAGTTGGGGGCGATCCAGCTGGCGCGCCGCCTGGATGATGGCGCGCGGGTAGCCATCCAGAAACTCCAGCAACTCCTGCCACTCCGCCTCTGTCCCTTCCACGCGGTAGGGAGCGACGCGCCAGAATAACTGCGCGGCCACATCGTCGGGGAGCCGGCGCAAATCCACCACCTTTTCCCCGGCCACGCCGCTGCGGTAGCGACAGGCCAACAGCAGACGCGCCCGGCCTGTCTGGAGGAGGGCCTCCAGCAGGGCGCGGGTGGCGGGGTAATCTTCCTGCACCAGGTTGTCGGGCTCGTCCAGGATGAGCAGACAGTCGGCCGGCAGACGGGCGGCCAGCCCGACGTCATCTTGGGCTGCCTGGGGGTCGACGCCGGCCGCCAGGGCGATGGCCAGGCGCGCCTCCCCGGCGCGACGCTGCACCCCCAGGGGGATGAACCACAACCGGTCGCGGAAATAGCCTCGCGCTGCCAGCCAGCGGCCGGCTTCGCGGCACAGCTCCGATTTGCCGATGCCCCCCAGGCCGCGCACGGTGGTGAGTGAGTGGTCTAACACCCGCTGCAAGACGGCGTGCACATCCTCTTCACGGCCGGTGAAGGAGTCTGGGCGGGCCGGTAAACTGGCCGGCCGCTCCGCCAAAGGTATGACGTGCAGCGGGCCGGCCGGGACGTTGGGGAAGGGGGTCACAGCGTGGGGGTCGGGCGCACCGGCCGGCGTCTCTGGTAGCAGGCGAAATTTAACGGATTCCAGATATTGGGCGTAATCGCCCGCCTGGGGGTTTTGGAAGGCCCGCGTCCAAAACTCCGTCGCCTGACGTACCGGTGGGTCGGTGTACACCGCTGCCTGCCCCAGCTGGAACGCCTGACGCACACTTCGCCCCGCCAGCAGGGCGGGGTAAAAGTGGGCGGCAAAAACCTGGGCCGCGGCCACCAGGACCGGTTGTTCTTCATCCACCGCCACGATATGGGGCACGCCGCAGGCGCGCAACCCTTCGGCCACTCCCTGAGAATGGCAGGCGCTGAGAAAAGCTACCTGGGCTGGCGGCCGGCCGTCGGGGGCCAATAGCGCTTTCAGCCGACCGGCATCCAGCTCCAACAGCCCCCCGCGCCCATCTTCAAAGGCCAGCGTGACCTGCCTGCCCCTATCCCACTCGCCTGCCCTGTTTTCTCTGGCTCGAAGGCCGTGGCCGTAGAAAAGCAGCAAGTCGAATGGGGCGTGATCGCGCATCACATTCAACACCTGTTCGGGAATGGCCGGGGCGAAGCGCACTTCAATGGCGCGCCGCAAATCGCGCAGCTGACGTTCCAGCCGCAGCGCGGCGCTGGCGAGATCGACCGGTTGCAGCGGCCGGCCGTCTCCCACCACCAACGGCTCCGATAGCAACGCCAACATTCGCAAAGGTCTGGCCGGGTCAGACATGAGATAACCTCCTGGCAACGAGCTCACTGCGCGCCGCCTCAAGGCTTATTGTACCCGATTCGCCGCCTGTGGAACACACGCCTCAAGACCCTCAACCAGACGATCAACGTTTTCCCAGATGTTGATCGCCTTTTTCTTTTGAGGCGATATACTTCTGCTCAGGATAAAGTGACCTATGTCCATCCAAGACACCCGTGTCATCCACCCTGTTACGCTCCAGGCGGCCGGCCGTGTCCTCCACACCTTATGACGACACCACTCGCCGGGGCATCCACCCTATTAGCTGGGAAGATTACCATGGTCTGTGCAAAGCGCTGGCAGCGGCGGCGGCTGGCTTCCGGCCGGAGATCATTGTACCCATCGGCCGGGGCGGCTATTACCCCGGCACGTTGATCGCCCACCTGTTGCAGGTGGAGGTGTACGCGGTGCGCCTATCCCGGCGCGTCAACGATGGGGTGCAGTACGACACGCCCCAATGGCATCAACCGCCGCCGGATGCTGTTCACGGCCGGCGCGTCCTGATCGTGGACGAGATTTGCAGCACCGGTGAGACATTGCGCCTGGTCAGGGAACGTGTGGCCGCGCTGGGGGCCAGCGCTATCCAGACGGCGGTGCTCTACGCCCACACCTGGGGAGTGGAGACGCCGGACCTGATTGGCCTGATCAGCGACGCCTTGTTGCTCAACCCCTGGGATCGGGAAGTGTGGCGTGATGGTCAGTTTGTTTTTCACCCGGAGTATGTGGCGGCTTTGGGCCAGCAAGGGTTGACGCCCGACCCGGCCTGGCTCATTCCTGCCACCCCCTATCAACTGGCGAAAGGGTGAGATATGACGCGCTATGTGGCGCTGTTACGTGCTATCAACGTGGGCGGACGCACGGTCAAAATGGAGCAACTGCGCCGCCTGTTTGAGGCCTGGGGGTTCTCCCAGGTGGAGACCTTCATCGCCAGCGGCAATGTGATCTTTGAAACGGAGCGCCCGGCCGGCGCGGCGCTGGAGGCCCTGCTGGCTGCCAACTTGCAGGCGGCGCTGGGGTATGCAGTGGCAACCTTCATCCGCACCCCGGCCGAGTTGACACGCATGGCCGCCTGTGAACCGCTGCCCCCGGCCGAACGAGCCGCCGCCCAGGCCATCAACATCGCTTTTCTCAGCGCACCTCTCGACGATGCCGCGGCCGGTCGGCTTCTGGCCTGGCCCGGTGAGATGGATACTCTGGTCGTTCAGGGGCGCGAAGTGTACTGGCTGTGTCGCCAGAAACAGAGCGCCTCCACCTTTTCCAACGCCGTGCTGGAAAAGCTGATTCAGGCCCCGGCCACCCTGCGCAGCCTGAGCACAGTGCAAAAGATGGCTGCGCGCTACGACCCGGTAAGAGCGCGGTAAGGATATCGCGGCTACGAATGGCTGAGCGCGGTGCAAAAGATGGCGGCGCGCTACGCTCTTTCCGGCTTATAGCCGGCCGCCAGCGTCAGATCGTAGCGCACCTGGGTCAGCGCCTCGGATGTCTCCCACAACCGCCGCGCCAGGTCCACCCGATATGAGCGGGCGCTGGAGCGTTGTTTGCCGGGGTAGCCGCGCAACCCTTTCAAACTTTGTGGCCCAATATAATCCCCCCCTTGCACGGCCGGGGCAACGGCGGCGTAGAGGGTGGTGAGCGCGCCCATAGCGGCGCTTTGGGCCACAACCCGATTGATGACCCGAAAAGCCTGCTCGCTCAGACGAGAGCCGCTCATGCGCGGGCCGGCCGCCTGTAAATTGGTAGCCGACCAGCCCGGATGAGACCCCACGCTGATGGCAGAGGCTCCGGCCTCCGCCAGACGCCGTTGCAGCTCGTAGGTGAAGAGCAGATTCGCCAGCTTGCTTTGGGCATAAGCGCGCCAACGCTCGTACCCCCGGCTGCCATCCAGATTGTCGAAATGAATCCGGCCCAACCAGTGCATCTCGCTGCTGACGGTGACAATGCGGGCGGCCGGGGCTGCCAGAACGGCCGGCAACAACCGGCCGGTCAGAGCAAAATGCCCCAGGTGGTTCACCCCCAGCTGCATCTCAAAGCCATCGGCTGTCTGGCGATAGGGCAGGGCCATGACGCCGGCATTGTTCACCAACAGCGGCAAGGCCGGGTAGCGTGCCAGAAAAGCGTCGGCAAAACGGTGCACGGCGCTCAAATCCGCCAGGTCCAGCCCCATCACTTCCAGCTGCGCTTGTGGGTGGGTCTGGCGAATGGTGGCCGCCGCCGACTCCCCGCTGACCAGGTTGCGCACCGCCAGAATGACATGCGCGCCCTTGCCCGCCAGGGCCAGCGCCGTCTCATACCCCAGCCCGCTATTGGCGCCTGTAATGACCACCAGCTTGCCCCCCTGAGGGGGAATATCGTTTATTGTCCAGTCCGGCATAGGCTTCTCCAGAGGGGTAACCGGGATGAAATTGGCGTTGTCCGCGTCCTGATTGCCCCGGCGGCGCGCCACCCCATCACGCTGCGATGCCAGAGTATAAAGGCCCGGCTCTAAAAAGCAACTCGCTAATCGGCCGGGGGAACGGTCGCTTGTGTTCAAGCGCCTGACCCTCTAAAATGTTTTTGGACGCGCCCTGACATAGCAGCGCTTAGCGTTCAACGGGGCAGCTGCCGTTACTGATGAACTTTCAAAAATTAGATCGGCTCAATGCTCTCGTTTTCAGGGGGGTGACGCACCGCGAAGGCGCGAAGAGCGCCAAGAAAGAACCTTCGCGCCCTTTGCGCCTTGGCGGTGAAAACAATGATGGAACCGCAAAGGCGCGAAGAACGCCAAGTAGGGACGAACTCCCGTTTTCACGCGTAGGGGCGAACCTGTGTGTTCGCCCCCGTTTTCAGAGGGGTGACGCACCGCGAAGGCGCGAAGAGCGCCAAGAAAGAACCTTCGCGCCCTTTGCGGTGAGAACAAGTGGTAAGCGCGGACGGCTCCCCTGCCCATGGCAGCGTTGGGCCGGAAAAGCAAACAGGCATCTGACGCTGGAGAGCGTTAGACGCCTGTTTAACGCAACCCGTTAAGGGTGAATGTTACGGCAGCAAACCGAGCGCGGCCACGGCGGGGATGGAAATCTCAATCCGGTCGCCTTTGTTGGTCACGCCGCTGAAGACCCAGGTCGGCAACAGGTGGGGCGTATTGTCGTTGCTGTAGGCCTGGGTGGCGGGATAGGGCATCTCGCCAGGGTAGGTGTAGTGCAACGCCAGCTGCACCTGGTTGATGGTGATGCTCTCGATGCCACTGTAGGGATCGGCCGGGGGCATGACGGCCGGCTCTATGTAGGGCGTGGAGGTCAGGTCAATCGAGACCCAATCCATCACCGCCTGACATTGGTCTCCGTTCTCGGCCCGCACACCCCAGCTGTAGATGCCAACATGGGTATCGAGCGGCAGGTCGGCCGGGGCATTGGCGATTAAGAAGCGGAACCCGCCGGGCAGCTCCAGGTAGACCTGACCATCCTGGCCGCGGGTTGTCCCGTTTAGATAGAGATCGTAGGGGCCAGCCTGCGGGGCCCAGGCCGTCACATTCAGGGTCAGGTGGCCCGGTTCGCCGGCCAGCTGCCCCTCCAGACGGACGCTTTGCCCGGCCGCATGGGCCAGTTCTTCCAGTACAGCCCCATCACCCGCCAACGTTATGTTGCGGTCGGAGAGGATGAACGGCGCGCCCTGACCACTGGTCGGCCGGTAGACCTGCAACCAAGAGTACAGCACCACCTGCTGACCCGCCTCAAACTGGCGCTCCCAATGGGTTTTTTGCCCGGTCGGTTGCGGCGTGTAATAGTTCGGGTCAGAGGGGTAGATGGTATATTGGAACCAGCCATCTACCAGATGCTCTTGCATATAGGCCCAGGCCTGCTCGGCGCTGATGAGGTTGGCGTTTTCCACCCTTTCATCCGTTGTTAGCGGCCGGTAGCTGAGGGAGGAGACCTCGCCGTTGCCGGTGATAACCACTGTCAAGATGGGGGAGTTGCTGACACGGCGGCCTTCTTGCAGGGCCATGAACTGCACCTCATACCCCCACCCGGCGCGAACCTCATAGGGAAGTGTCAACAAACCATGTTCTTGCACAAAGCGCTCGGCAACCTCCCGGCTCTGTTCAAAGGGCAAAGGAGCTTGCAGGTTCAAGTTGTTCAGGTAGGCCAGGTTTTCATAGTACAAATCTGACCCGCCATACATAGCCAGGCGTTCCTGACCATCGAAGAGCCGAAAGGAGTATTGGTTGACGCTGATCTCCCGCGCATCCGTGGGCGCGCCCGGATACCACTCCAGATAAATCTCGCCGCTCAGACCCAATTTCTCGGCGAAGGCGCGCATGTCATCCAGTGTCAGATTGCCGGCCGCCACCCGGTAAACCGGCCCAACGGTATCGGTGGGCAGGGTGGTCTCCAGTTTCACCGTGGCCCCGGCCAAAGGCGCGCCGCCGCCGCCACCCCCCCGACCGTAGAAATCCGCAGCCTGTTCGGCCGGATTAACCGTAACTGGCACAGCGGTGGGAACGGGGCCTACCGGGACGGCCGGGGCGACGTCATCGCCGGCCGGTTGGGGCGTACCTGCATGTTGGGGCGCACCTGCGTGTGCGCCCTGATCATCCGTTTCGTTCTGGGCGACCGGCTCAGGTGAAACCTCCACCCCGGTGGTGGGGGCTGCGCCGGGCGTTTCCGTTTCAGGGCGCAGCAGATTCCAGGCCGCCAGCACGATGACGGCCAGAACAGCCACACCTAAAAGTGAATACAGCCAACGTTTCATGTCCATGCTCCTTGCGATCACTCCCCTAGGGGAGTCTGTGTTCATTGTATTCGAGTCTCAACGCGGCTCGGCCGGCCTTGACTCAATCTATCTAATATGTCGCAAGTGGGCGGACATTTATAACAGTTAAAAGAGAACACAACGCCAATATCGAGAGGAGCTGGCATCTGAGGATGCCAACAGAGCGCCGCCAGCACCAACGCGGCTCAGGCTGGGGCCAGGCTTTGCAGATAGGCACGAATAGCGGGGGCGGAGTCGAGCGCCAACACCGCCTGGGTGACAGCTTGCGCCTGGGCGCTATCCAGAGCGCGGATGGCCGCTTTGACAGCGGGAATGGCCGGGGCGCTCATGCTCAGCTCATCCAGCCCCAACCCCACCAGCAGCGGCGTCGCCAGTGGGTCGCCGGCCAGCTCACCGCACATCCCCACCCAGATGCCGGCCGCATGACCCGCCTGCACCGTCTGCTGAATGGCGCGCACCACGGCCGGCTGCAACGGGTCCGCCAGCGCTGCCACCTGGGGATTGCCGCGGTCGGCCGCCATGACGTACTGGGTCAGGTCATTCGTTCCCAGGCTGAAAAAGTCCACCAGGGGAGCTAAGGCATCGGCCGCCACGGCCGCGGCCGGCGTCTCGATCATCACCCCCACCGGCATATCGGGATCATAAGCCAGCCCCTCTGCCGCCAGCTCTGCCTGTACCTCGGCCAGCAGGGTGCGCGCCTGCCGCACTTCGGCCGGTGTACTGACCATAGGAAACATGAGCAGCACCGGCCCCAGGGCGCTGGCGCGGCAGATGGCCCGCAACTGGGGGCGAAAGAGGTCGGGATGAGCCAGACAGTAGCGCACTCCCCGCCAGCCCAGGAAAGGGTTGGCTTCAGGCGGTTGCTCCAGGTAGGCTATCGGTTTGTCCCCGCCGATGTCCAGAGTGCGAATGATGAGCGGCCGGCCGGCCAACCCCTCGACTGCCAGCCGATAAGCCTCGAACTGACTGGCCTCGTCGGGGGGCGCCGAGCGGTCGAAAAAGAGAAACTCCGTGCGGAAAAGACCCACCCCCTCGGCCCCCAAGGCTACGGCCGGGGCCACATCGCGGGGCGCGCCGATATTGGCGGCCGTCTCCACCCGCACCCCATCCTGTGTGCAGGCCGGGGCATGAGCCGATTGACGCGCCTGTGCCTGTTCCGCGCGCCAGCGGGCGTGCGCCTGTTGCAGGCGCGCTGCCACTTCCGGCGTGGGTGTCAGCCAGATATGGCCGGCCGCGCCATCCATTCCCACCCACTGCCCGGTGGTTGCCCGTTCTAACGCCGGCCCGATGCCCACGATGGCGGGCAGGCCGGCCGCGCGCGCCAGAATGGCGCTATGGCTGGTGGCGCCTCCCTGCATGGTCAAGATGCCCAACACCTGCTCCGTTGCCAGACTGGCCATATCGGACGGAGTCAGCTCATCGGCTGCTAAAATAACCGTCTGGCCGGCCGGCAGAGCCGGCGGTTGCACCCCTAGCAGCTGGCGCACCACGCGCTGCCCCACATCGCGTACATCGGCGGCGCGGGCGCTCAGATAGGGGTCGGGCAGGGCGCGGTAGCTGGCGACCACTTCGCCCACCACGCGTTGCCAGGCGGCGGCGGCGTTCAGGCGGGTGGTTTCCAGCGTTTGGCGTACCGCGGCCCGTTGCTCCGGGTCCTCCAACATCAACCGGTGAGCGGTGAAAATAGCCGCTTCAGTCGCACCCACCTGGCGCGTGGTTTGCTGCTCCAGTTGACGCACTTCGGCAATGGCAGCATCAAGGGCGCGCTCCAACCGTTGCCACTCTGTTTGGGGATCGGCCCCCGGCGTCTCGACCACAGCCGGCGCTTCGGGGCGATACCAAAACAACGGCCCCAGGGCGACGCCGGCCGAAGCCGGGATGCCGGTCAGGTCAGCATCGGCCGGCGCGGTCGGGCGGGGCGGCGGGGCCGGCGCTGGCGTGGACGGGGGAGGCGCGGGCGCATCACCGAAATGATCGGCCGCCAACGCCTGCAGCGCCGCCAACAGGGCGACCGCTTCCGGGCCGGTTGCCTGCGCTTCCAGCACATCCCCCTGGCGCGCCCCCAGGAGGGCGATCTGGTTCAGGCTGGCGGCGTTGGCCTGTCGGCCGGCGGCCGGTTTGGATAGGATCAGGGTGGCCTGGTAGCGTTGCGCCAGCGCGGCCACGCGGGCGGCCGGCCGGGCGTGTAGTCCCAAAGGATTTGAAATGGTCAGGGTCAGGGTTTGGGATGGGCCGGTGGTGTGGGACGCTGGAACAGCCGGCAGCGGCGCGGCCGGGGACGCATCCAGCCCCAACTGAGCCGCTTTCGCTACCAGGGCAGCGCGTGCCTCCGCCATCACCTCCGCCACGTTGCCGCCGGTCATGGCGCGTACCGCCGCCGCTAGAGCCCCCTCCACCAGCGGCGCTTCGCATAAATGTACCTGGGGGCGTTGGGCCGGGTCGAGCAGTTCCAGGGCTGTCTCGGCGCTCAACAGGGCGCTGCCCAGATCCATCAACACCACGACGCCGGCCGGCGTGTAAACCGACTCGATAGCCGCCAGGACGCGCAAGGGGTCTGTACCCAATCCGTGGTTGGGGTGCTCCAGACCTCCGGCCAGGGCTAGGGGCGTTGCCCCGTGCGTCATTTGCTCAATCAGTTCACGCACACCCTCCGCCAGGGCGGCGCTGTGGGAAACGATGACCAGACCGACCATAGCGCCAGGTGCTAGAAGGCACCGATAGCCAGTTGCAGCCAGATGCCATAAACCACCGCCCCCAGACCGAGCAGCGCCAGCCCCCATTGCGCCAGACGTAGACGGCCGGGGGAGGGGGCCAGATCGAGGACGATGGCGCGCAACCCCAACATGGCATGCACCGTAACCACAATCAGGAAAAGTATCTCCAGAAAGAAAATGGTGGGGTTAGCGACATAAGCGATCACATCGTCGAAGGTGCGCAATCCTCCCTCGACCACGAAATGATGCGCCACCATGTGCAAAAGCAGCAAAGCCACCAGCAGTAAGCCGGTGAAAGCCTGCACCAACCACAGAGCGCCGGAGCGATCAGGGCGCGGCGAAGAGAGTGGGTTGGATGTGCGGTCGCGCATACGATCTCCTTTGGGCCAGACCGCCAGGGCGGCCCAACCAGGGGGGCATCAAGGGGTGTAGCCGTGGTATCTTTACCGCATTCATATCGTGAAGACCAGCCAGGCGCTGACGATGAGCAAAATCGCCCCGATAGCCATCAGGCCCCAGAAAAGGGTGCGATGATAACGCGCTCCCACGCCCATGCCCACCAGCGCCACGCGAATGCCGTTCAAGCCGTGAAACAACAGGCCGGCAATAAGCAGCACGTCTAACGACAGGAAAAAGGGACTGCGCGCCAGCCGAATAAAGGCGTCCCAGCGTTCCGGGCCGCCCGCCAGCTGGCTCAACACCGCCAGGTGGATAAACAGGTAAAGCGTCAACCCCAGGCCGGTGAGGCGGTTGAGAGCAAAGGCCCAACTGCCCAGCCGGCCGCGACGCACATCAAACCACGCCTTGAGCGGAGATTGTGTCCGCCGGGGTGTCGGACGTGAGGTAGCTTCTTCCATCATCTGCAGCAACTCCCAGGTTACGGGGCAGCTTCCAGACTGAAGCTGGAATCTATCCCATCAGGCGCGGCGCGGGTTTAGGCGCGCCCCAACCCCAGCCAGCGACGTAACTTGCGCCCAGTTAAGGCGCGGCGCAGGGCCATGATCGAACCCCCCGGATCCACATCGGAGGGGCAAACCTCGCTGCACTCATAGGCGACATGACAACGCCAGCAGCCATGTTCCTGATCGACCCACTCCAAGGCGGCTTGAGGGTTTCCGTCACGCGGCTCCGCCACAACCCGCCAGGCAGCCGCCATGGCGGCCGGCCCCAGATAATCGGGATCGCTGCCCACCACCGGACAGGCGGAGACGCATAGCCCGCACTCCAGGCAATTTTCATAGCGGGTGAACTGCAACACCCCTTCCGGCCGGTCGGCCGACTCCAGAAATTCGCTGTCACGCACGTAGGGCAGACCAGCCTCATTGTAGCGGGCATAAAAGGCGTTCATGTCCACCACCAGGTCGCTCACCACCGGCAAATTGTCCAGCGGCTCCACCACCACCGGAGCATCGCCCAACTCTTCCATCTGGGTGACACAGGCCAGCACCTCTTGCCCGTTGACGCGCATCCCGCAGGTGCCGCATGAGGCGTGGTGGCAGGAGTGGCGCAAGGTCAGGCTGGGGTCCTGGGTGCGTCGAATTTCCTGCAGGGCCGTCAAAACGGTGGCGCGCGGCCCAACCTTCAGGGAAAAATCCTGGTAACCCCCGGCCGACTGGCCCTGTTTATAACGGTAAACGCGAAAATGCACCGTATGTTCAGACATACTCCTCCTACCCACTCCCATGTAGCCGCGGTTTCCCAACCGCGCCCACGCGGAGACGACACGCCTCACGCATAGTAAGCTGTATGCGGCAGCAACACAAACTCCCGCGTGCGCCCAGGGGCATCCAGGCCCAACTTTTGACACACCACATTGGCCGCTGCTTCCGCCATGCCCCGCAAGGTGGTGGCTTTACCGCCTGTGATGGTCACAAAGCCCTCGACGCCCTCGTCAATGTGATCAAAACATTTGAAGGTGCGGCTCAGTTCACGCCCTGTATCCGCTCCACGCGGCCCAATCAAAGGGCGCGCCGCCGACCACACAGCGCGAAAAGGAGCAGTGCGCACACTGGGAATCAACTCGGACCCTAACGTCACCATCATCTGCACATGCTCTTCAGGAATCCCCAGGTCATCGGGATCAGACACAACCCAAGAGCTGGTTCCCACCACCGACAGGGCGCGCTGGGGCACCACAATGTCCCCATCCCCGGAGGCGTGCAGCCGGTTAACCACCATGTTGCACAGCCGGCCGCGCACCGCCAACATCACCCCCGGCGAGGGACGAATGGGCACTTCCACGCCGGCCATATCTGCCAGCTGGCCGCTCCAGGGGCCGGTGGCGTTGATGACAATATCGGCCCCAATTTCATACTCCTGCCGGCTGGTGTTATCGCGCACTCGCACCCCGGTGATGACAGACCCCCGTTTCACCATATCCACCACTTCGGTAAAAGGCTTAATCACCGCCCCATGGTGGCGGGCGGTGGCAAAAAAGCGCAGCGGCATTCGCATGGCGTCCATGGTGGCATCTGGAACCTGCACCGCCATTTTCAGGTTGGGGTTCAGATTGGGCTCCAGACGCAGGGTTTCTTCCCGCGTCAAGCGCCGGGTGGGAATGCCGCAATCGGCGCAGCCTTCCATAAAGAGATGGCTATAGGCTTCGTCCGACTCAGAAATCGCCACGAACAGACCATCGTTTTCTTCAAAGCTGCCGGGGGCGATGTGGCGCAAAATACGATTTTCTTCAATACACTCAATGGCTGATTCCTGATCTTTTACGGCGTAGCGCGCCCCGCTGTGCAGCAGACCATGATGCCGGCCAGTTGTGCCCGATGTCAATTCCCCCCGTTCCACCAGGGTCACGCGCAGGCCGCGCAACGTTAAATCGTGCGCCAACGCGCCGCCTGTGCCTCCGCCGCCAATGATAAGCGCATGAAAGCTGGTCATACGACCTCTGACAGAGAACGCGGGATTGAAGCGCGAGACACGCCGCTCCAATCCCGCGTCCATAATATAGCGGTCAGGTTCTATACACCCATCGGGCGTTGGGCCAACCGCCCTAGACAACCCATTCAAAGGTGCGCGTCACAGCCCTCTTCCAGTTCGCATACAGCTCGGTCGGAGCCACGCTGGCGGCGTCGGGTTCCCAGGTCTTATCCATGCCCCAGTTGGCCCGCATATCGTCGGTACTTTTCCAAAAGCCCACCGCCAGACCGGCGGCATAGGCCGCGCCCAGGGCGGTCGTCTCCGCCACTTTGGGGCGAATGACCGGAACCCCCAGGACATCCGCCTGGAACTGCATCAGCAGGTTGTTGTACACCATGCCCCCATCCACCTTCAGGGCAGTCAGGGCCACGCCGGAATCGGCGTTCATGGCGTCCAGCACTTCCCGCGTCTGGTAGGCGGTGGCTTCCAGCGCTGCCCGGCAGATGTGCCCTTTGGTGACATAGCGTGTCATGCCGACAATGACGCCGCGCGCATCGGAGCGCCAATAGGGAGCAAACAAACCGGAAAAGGCCGGCACAAAGTAGACGCCGCCGTTATCCGACACGGAAGCGGCGTAATCTTCGATATGCTTGGAGTAATCGAAGAAGTTGAGGTTGTCGCGCAACCATTGTACCAGCGCGCCTGTGATGGCGATGGAGCCTTCCAGGGCGTAGACGGCCGGATCATCCCCGAACTTGTAGAGCAGGGTGGTTAGCAAGCCATTCTTAGAATGAACCATGTCCGTGCCGGTGTTGAGCAACATGAAGCAACCGGTGCCATAGGTGTTCTTGGCTTCGCCGGGGCTGAAGCACGCCTGCCCCACCGTGGCCGCTTGCTGGTCACCCAGGTCGCCGCTGACGGGAATGCTGCCGCCAAAGGGGCCATCAGCCACAGTGCGGCCATAGACGGCCGAGGAAGAACGCACCCGCGGCAACATGGCGCGGGGGACGCGCATGATACCCAGAATCTCATCATCCCAGTCGAGGGTCTCTAGATTCATCAGCATGGTACGGCTGGCGTTGGAAACATCGGTAACATGCACGCCGCCATTGGGGCCGCCGGTCAGGTTCCAGATGACCCAGGTGTCAATGTTGCCAAAGAGGGCATCGCCGCGCTCAGCTGCGGCGCGCACTCCTTCCACATTGTCCAGGATCCAACGGATTTTGGGACCGGAAAAGTAGGTAGCCAGAGGCAAACCCACCTGGGCGCGGAAACGATCTTGCCCGCCGTCGGCCGCCAGTTCGGCGCAAATCTTATCGGTGCGGGTGTCCTGCCAGACAATGGCGTTGTAATAGGGTTTGCCGGTGTGCCGGTCCCACACCACCGTCGTTTCGCGCTGGTTGGTCACGCCCACGGCCAGAATATCGGTCGCCGTAGCGCCGGCCGCGCGCAATGCGCCGGCTACCACGTCCTGGGTCCGCGCCCAAATTTCAAGCGGATCATGCTCCACCCAACCAGGTTTGGGGTAGATTTGCGCATGTTCCATCTGGTGAACGCCAACAGGCGCGCCAGAATAGTTGAAGATCATACACCGGGTACTGGTGGTACCCTGATCGATGGCTGCTACATAATGGGCCATATATGCTCCTTGTGTGGCTCAGGTGGGGGCGCCCACCCTGAGCGCCATAACCGGGAATTAGGGAGTTGCAACAACATCGGCCAGGACTTTCAGCATCAGATAGGTGGAGGTTGCGCCGGGGTCTTGATGCCCAATGCTACGCTCACCCAGATAGCTGGCGCGTCCTTTACGCGCCTGTAAGGGAATGGTGGCCTGCATACCCTGTTCCGCGCCGGCCACACAGGCGCTCAAAGCTGTTTCCAGGCTGTGGCCCTGGGCCAGGCTCTCTTTGAGCGCCGCCAGAGCGGGAGTCCAGGCATCGATCATGGTTTTGTCGCCCACCTGGGCGCGGCCTCGCTCTACAATGCCGGCCACACCGTTTTGCAGCAGGCCAAGCAGTTCTTCGGGGGTTAACTCCTGACGCGCCGCCACCGGCGCTGCGGCCCGCATAAAGAAAGAGCCGTAGAGAGGGCCGCTGGCCCCTCCCACACTGGAGATCAGGGCCATGCCCGTCGTCTTAAGAATGGTGCCAATGTCCTTGTCTGCCACCGTGGGGAGACGTTCCAGCACTTTCTTAAAACCACGCGTCATGTTGATGCCGTGGTCAGCATCTCCTATGGCGGAGTCCAACTCAGTCAGGTACACTTTGTTGGCCTCCATCACGGCGGCGGTCTGCTCCAGCCACCGTAGGATATGCGACCGGGTCATATAGAGGGAAGGCATAGCCACTCCTGTTGGGTCGGGAAGGGAGGCCAGACGGATGCCGTTGGCCTCCCCAGGTAGCGCCTGCCTACACGCCCCAGCGTAGACCGGGGGTCAGCACGGGGGCATCCCAAAAGCGCAGGATTTCATCATCTGCCTTAACCAGGGTGATGGAACAGCCCTGCATTTCCAGAGAGGTGATGTAAGGGCCAATCAAATTGCGGACAATGTGAATGCCACGCGCCGCGCAGATCTCCGCCAACTTGCGATAGATCGCATACAGTTCTGATACCGGCGTGCCGCCCATGCTATTGACAAAGGCAATCACACGGTCGCCGGCCTGGAAGGGATCGTCGGTCAGGCTTTTTTCCACCCACTCACCCGCTTCGCGATCCCATTCCCGCACGGTGCGGGAGTAAGGCCCGTCGTTGAGGATTTCCTCGGTCAGTATGGTGGTGATCTCATCGGCCGGCCGCAAAGCCATACGCTTTTGGCCGGGTTCGCCATGGATGCCGATGCCGATCTCCATCTCATCGTCGCCGAGTTCAAAGGTGGACTTGCCGGCCGCCGGCACAGTGCACGAGGTCAAAGCCATGCCCATGGAACGGCCATACTGGTTGACTTTACGGGCCAGATCGGCGCATTGATCCAGGTCATAACCTGCCTCGGCCGCGGCCCCCACAATCTTCTCAATGATGACGGTTGTGCCCACACCGCGCCGGCCGGCCGTATACAGACTATCCTTGACGGCCACATCATCATCCACCAGGATATTTTGTACCTTGATGCCGTCGCCATGCGCCAGCTCGGCCGCCGTCTCGAAGTTCAATACGTCACCGGTGTAATTCTTAACCAGAAACAACACGCCGGCGCCGCTGTCCACCATGCGGGCACATTCATACATTTGATCCGGCGTAGGAGAGGTAAAGACTTCGCCGGGGCAAGCGCCGGTCAACATACCCTGCCCAACAAAACCGCCGTGCATCGGTTCGTGGCCGCTGCCGCCGCCGGAGACAACTGCCACCTTGCCGGCTACCGGCGCATCCGCCCGGTAGACAAAGTTGGGCTCAAAATGCACCTTCAGGATATTGGAGTGAGCCGCCGCCATACCTTGCAGCTGTTCTTTAACGACATCATCAATGGCGTTGATTAATTTCTTCATCTGTATGACTCCCGCACCAGGATAGCGAGCATCGTGGCGCTGATGAATTAACTCAAGGCCCCGATGACCAAGCCGGCCAGAATGCCGCCCACGATGGGGGCCACTACCGGAATCCAGGCGTAGCCCCAGTCAGGGTCACGCTTGCCGGGGATGGGTAGCACAAAGTGCGCCAGTCGGGGGCCAAGGTCACGGGCCGGGTTGATGGCGTAGCCCGTCGGGCCGCCCAGGGAGAGACCAATGCCCCACACCAGGGCACCTACCAGAAGGGGGCCTAAACCAGAGGCCGGCACACCGGCCTGCGACATGGCGGTGTCGCCGCCGAAGAAGATAGCCGCCACACCCACCACCAGGACGAAAGTGCCGATGATTTCTGTGATGTTGTTGGCTATCGTGTCGCGAATGGCGGGCGCGGTGCAGAAGATGCCCAATTTGGCGTTCTTATCTTCGGTGGAAGCCCAATGGTTCATGTAGGTCAACCACACAATCACGCCGCCCAGAAAAGCGCCTATGAGCTGCGCCAAAATAAACATGGGCACATTGGCCCAATCGAAAGCGCCGGCAACGGCAAAGGCAACTGTCACGGCCGGGTTGATGTGGGCCGCCGCGCTACCAAAAGCGCCGGCCACAAACACACCTACCATGACAGCGAAAGCCCAGCCTGTGGTGATGACCATCCAGCCGGCGTTTTGTCCTTTTGACTTATTGAGCAACACATTCGCGACCACACCGTCGCCCAAGATAATGAGGAACATTGTCCCCATCAACTCCCCAAGAAATGGACTTCCCATGTTTGAACTCCTTGTGTCTGTGTGCTGATGCTGGTAATTGGTTTCAAGCAGTTGCCAATGGCATGGAGCCGAGGCCTGTCGGTGGGGTAGCGATGCAGTCCGGTGTGACCGCACCTCTACCCGGGGTATCCATGCCGGGTGGGGGAGGGGCCAGGCCCACTCCAGAGTAAGGGGACAGATGCGTTACGTAACCTCCTTATGCTACCTCCTTGCGCTATGCGCCTACCACACATGTGCTCCATAGTATAAGAACCCTGTCCTATCCTGGATGGTGTTGTCACTTTCGTTTCATAATGGAACAATGTTGGAGGGGCATGGTTCTGTTTTGAAACAATGCGCGTTTACTTGAAATCGGCCGGGCTGAGGTTAAAACGCTTGAGTTTGCGCCACAGAGTGGTACGCCCCACGCCTAACGCTTCCGCCATTTCTGCCACCCGCCCCTGACAGGCCCAACCGGCGCGAATGATGGCCTCTCGTTCCGCTTCGTCCACCGTCATCAACGGCTGGGGATCGGGTGAGCTGGGACGCATCACCCGCCCTTTGCGCACGCGCTCTGGCAAGTCGAGCAGACGGATTACATCGCCCTGGCTGTGCATCAGGGCGCGCTCCAGAATTCCCTCCAGCTCTCGTACATTGCCGGGCCACGGATAGCGGCACAGAGCAGCCAGGGCGTCATCGGCCAGGGTGGCCTGGCGTCCCTGTCGGCGCAGCCCACGCTGCACAAAAGCGTGCGCCAGCACAGAAACATCCTCCAGCCGCTGGCGTAAAGGGGGCAAAATAAAGTGGTAAATGGAAAGGCGGTAGTACAGTTCGGGAATGAGCATCCCTTCTGACACCAACTCGTGTGGGTTGGGTTGGATGGTGGCAATGATGCGCACATTCACCGGTATCGGCCGGGTGCTGTTGAGGCGCATGACGTGCCGGCGGTCGATGACATCGAGCAAGATGTGCTGCATCTCTAATGGCAAGTAATGCACCTGGTTCAACACCAGTGTGCCGCCGTCCGCCAGCTCGAATTTGCTCGGCCGGCCGGGAGAAACCCCGTCGCTCTCCACCCCCAGCAGCTCGCCTGGCAACAGATCGTGGGGAATGGCACGGCAGTTAATGGTCAACAGCGGTTTCTGGCTGCGTGGACTGGCGGTGTGAATGGCTTGCGCCAGATAGGTTTTTCCAACGCCGCTCTCACCGCTGATCATGACCGGTGTTGCGCCACGGGCGGCGACTTTGGCCTGTCGCACCGCCTGACGGATGGCGGCGGAGTGGCCCAACACATCGTTGAAAGTGACGCTGGCCGGCGCACCGCTCTGCTGGTTCACCAGGCGACGCACCTGGGTGATGGGGCGCAGGATAGCCACATACGGTCGTCGGAGTGGGGCCGAGTCGCTGGGTTCATGTACCGCCCCGACGACAGGGCGCAAGGTGAGCAGGCAGTTGACCAGACGGTTTTCCACCTGTAAGGTGGTTTCCACGCCGTTAAGCCCCAATCCCTCCTCCAATCGCTCGGCCGCTTCGGCCGGCCAGGTGATAACCTCATGCACATGGCAACCCAATAGGGCGGCGGTCGAGGCCCCTAACATCTGCGCCGCCTGGACGTTGCAATGATGAATGCGTCCCAGCTCATCCCACATCAACACCCCGTCGGTGACCACTTCCAAAATGGCGCTGACCCGGCTCAAATGTTGATTGGCCGCCTCTAACAAGGCATCGCTGCGCAGCTGGTTGCTGATGGCGTTGGCGGCCGACATCATCAGCGCCAACAGGGTGGGGGATGCAGTCGCGACCGGGGTTACCATAGCGATCAGACCGATGAGCTGGCCGGTGGTGTGATGGATGGGGGCGGCCGTCGTGGCCAGGTTGTGGTAATGTTGGTTGTAATGCTCCGGGCCGACCACCTGGGTGGGCATGGCCGTGATCAAAGACAACCCCAGGGCGTTGGAGCCTTGCCGCCCTTCCGCCCAGTAAGTCCCCACTCCTAGACGGAAACGGCGGAGCTGCACCATCATCTCCGCATCTCCTTGCTGCGCCAGGGTACAACCGGCCCCATTGGTCAGAACCAGGGCGCACCCGCTCCCCCGACTGTATTGATAGATATCCTCCATGTGGGGCAGGGCTACACTCAACAACTCCCCCCCGCGCTGCTGAATCTTGGGCCACGCTTCACGGCTGGCCTGGGCTGGCTGCACCGGCGTCAGGGGGTCCAGTCGCAAGCGGCAACGTCGCCAGGAAGCCAGCACCAACGGGTCCAGCCGGGTTGCATCGGCTGCGTCGAGCGTTCCCGTTGCCATAAATTGCTCCCACCAGCCACACAACTGATCGAATTGAAAAGGGTAATCGGTTGGTCGCATCCGCACTCCCTGACAATATGTTACTCTCGGATTGACCCTACTCTCCCTGGTGCCTATAACCCTCAAACCCGTCCAGAGAAACGCAACGCCGGCCGACTGCCCTCCACAAGTGACAAATGTCACCGTTACCTCAGGCCATAACCGGTTGCCAAAGCGCCGGGCCAACGCTATGCTATTAGCAGGTGCGATCTGATTGCCCCAGGCCGGGGCAACCTGACCTATCCCGACATGATGGAGGGCTGCATGGACAATGTACGCTTGCGTTTGAGCGCTTTAGATGAACGACTCACAGCCTGGATGGCGCATTTTGGCGTCCCCTTGTTGCGCATCAGCCTGGGTGTTATCTTTTTCTGGTTTGGGGTGTTGAAGTTCTTCCCCGGCCTCAGCCCGGCCGAAGACCTGGCAACACGCACGATTGGTGTCCTGACCCTGGGGTTGATCGCGCCCCAGGTTGCACTCTGGATTTTAGCCATTTGGGAGTGTCTAATTGGCCTGGGCCTCCTCTTCGGCGTGTTCCTGCGGGCCACGCTCCTCCTCCTCTGGTTGCAAATGTTGGGTACGATCACGCCCATTTTCTTCTTCCCAGAGGAGGTGTTCCTGCGTCTGCCCTACGCGCCAACGCTGGAGGGGCAGTACATCATTAAAAATCTAGTTCTAATCAGCGCCGGCATCGTGATTGGGGCCACCGTTCGCGGAGGACGCCTGCAGGCAAAACCAGATTGATAACATCTGGAATGCGTACCCGCCGCGCAAAGGGCATAGGTATTTGAGCATGACCGATCTCTACCCGACGAGCCAACACCATCTGGAACGTGTCCGGCGATTGTGCTTGCGACTGCCTGAAACAAGTGAGCGCCTCTCGCACGGCGAACCTACTTTCTTCGTCCACAAAAAGGTGTTTGTCATGTTCGCCAACAACCACCACAGCGATGGGCGTATCGCTGTGTGGTTGCCCGTTCCGCCTGGGGCTCAGGCTGGCTTGATCATGGCCGAACCCCAGACCTTTTTCAAACCGCCCTATGTGGGTGGGCGCGGGTGGGTGGGCATCGATCTCGAATATATCCATGATGAAGAATTGCAATTCCATATTCAAGTGGCCTGGGAGCTGATCGCACCGCCTCGTCTCCTGGCCATCAAGCGAGCCGGCCCCACTTCCCCCCCGTCCGCCCGATCATAACCTTGCTATCACGCCGTGGCCCGGCCGGCGATAGGCGTGTCGGACACAAAAGTAGTCAGTTAACTATGACGCCCCTACCCAGTGAACAATGGGTTAACTCGATTATACAAGGAGACACAAAGGTCATCTTGAGGCAGTTGCCCAATGCTTCCATGGATTGTATTGTTACCAGTCCCCCATACTACCTGCAACGTGACTACAATACAGACACCCAAATAGGTAATGAAGAATTGCCAGAAGAGTACATCCAGAACCTGCGCCTGATATTCTGGAATGTTATCGCGTGTTGAAAGTAAGCGGTACTTTGTGGCTCAACCTGGGCGACATGACCTGACCATTACTTACCAGCACGTCGTCAATGGTTACCATGATTCACGTCCTGGTTGCGAGTTTACTGGTTCTTAGCTCGACGCGCCAGACGGCGATGAAGTGGCCCCCGGCCGGAACCGACATTTGACACCTGGCCCGGAACGTTATAAACTTGACCTGTGGTCGGCGCTCCAAGATGGTTGGGGAGCCGGCCGGGAACAAACGCATAGACTCATCCAGAGAGGTAGAGGGACCGGCCCGATGAAGCCTCGGCAACCCCTGAAAACGGGAAGGTGCCAATTCCGGAGAGATGAGAGAAAAACCAACCTCTCATGTCGAGAGGTTTTTTGTTATAGGAACCAGGTATGAACCGCACCCAACTTCTGAAACAAGCGCTCGGTGAACGCATCCTCATTTTGGATGGTGCAATGGGCTCCATGCTCCAGACATACCGCTTGAGCGAGGCGGAGTTTCGCGGCGAGCGTTTCGCGGCCTGGCCGCGCGACCTGCAAGGGAACAATGAGACGCTGAACTTCACCCAGCCGGAGATCATCCAGGCGGTGCATCGCGCTTATCTGGAGGCGGGCGCAGACATCATTGAAACGAACACTTTTAACGCCAACGCCATCTCCCAGGCGGAGTATGGCCTGGAGCAACTGGCGTATGAGATGAACTTGGCGGCCGGCCGGCTGGCGTGCGCGGCGCGGGATGCCTTTGAAGCAGCCCACCCCGGCCGCGTGAAATTTGTGGCCGGGGCGCTCGGCCCCACCAGCAAAAGCGCCAACCTTTCGCCTGATGTCCATGACCCCGGCTATCGCAACGTCACCTTCGACGAACTGGCGGCCGCCTATCACGAAGCAGCGCACGGCTTGCTAGATGGGGGGGTGGACTTGCTCTTGGTGGAGACGATTTTCGACACCCTCAACGCCAAGGCCGCCATCTTTGGCATCCTGCGCCTGTTTGAAGAACGCGGGGCTGAGACGCCGTTGATGATCTCCGGCACGATCACGGACCAGAGCGGGCGCACCCTGTCAGGGCAGACGGTCGAGGCGTTTTGGTACTCGGTGATGCACGCCCGCCCCCTGATTGTGGGCTTGAATTGTGCTTTGGGGGTGGAGGCGTTTCGTGACCACATCTACACCCTGGCGCACATCGCCGACACCTACGTTTCCCTTTATCCCAACGCCGGCCTGCCCAATGAATTGGGAGAGTTTGACCACACGCCGCAATTTATGGGGCGTTTTCTGGAAGAATATGCCGGGGCAGGTCTGTTGAACGTGGCGGGTGGTTGTTGCGGCACTACCCCGGCTCACATTCGCCTCTTTGCCGAGACATTGCGCGGCCGGCCGCCCCGCGCCATACCCCAGATAACCCCCACCCTGCGCCTGAGCGGATTGGAGCCACTGGTTATCCGCCCCGATACCAACTTTGTCAACATCGGCGAGCGCACCAACGTCACCGGTTCACGCCGCTTTGCCCGCCTGGTCAAAAACGGGGCCTACGAGGAAGCGTTGAGCATTGCCCGCCAGCAAGTGGAAAACGGGGCGCAAATCATCGACATCAACATGGACGAAGGGTTGCTGGACGCGCGCGCCGCCATGGTACGTTTTCTCAACCTGATTGCCAGCGAGCCAGATATTGCGCGTGTGCCGATCATGATCGACTCCTCCAAATGGGAGGTGATCGAAGCTGGTCTCAAATGCGTCCAGGGCAAAAGCATCATCAACTCCATCAGCCTTAAAGAAGGGGAGGCGGTCTTTTTGCGCCAGGCGCGGCTGGCGCGACAATATGGCGCGGCCGTCGTGGTTATGGCTTTCGACGAAGCCGGGCAGGCGGACACGGCCGACCGCAAGATCGCCATCTGCGAGCGCGCCTACCGGCTGCTGATCAACGAGGTGGGCTTGCCGCCGCAGGACATCATCTTCGATCCCAACATTTTCGCCATCGCCACCGGCATGGAGGAACACAACAGCTACGGCCTGGCTTTCATGGAGGCTACCCGCGCCATCAAACAGCGTTTGCCCCATGCCCTGGTCAGCGGCGGCGTCAGCAACATCTCCTTCGCCTTTCGTGGCAACGAGACGGTGCGTCAGGCGATTCACGCCGCCTTTCTCTACCATGCCATCCAGGCCGGTATGGATATGGGCATCGTCAACGCCGGTCAACTGACCGTTTACGCCGAGATTGAACCCAACCTGCTGGAACGGGTGGAGGATGTACTGTTCAACCGCCGGCCGGATGCCACCGACCGCCTGGTGGCCTACGCCGCCACGGTGGAAGATGCCACCCAGACCCAGGCGGTGGAACTGGCCTGGCGACAGGGGAGCGTACAAGAGCGGCTGGCCCATGCTCTGGTAGCTGGCATCACCGATTACATCGTGGCCGATACAGAAGAGGCGCGCCAGCAATATTCCCGTCCGTTGGATGTGATCGAAGGCCCGCTGATGAACGGCATGAACATCGTGGGCGATCTCTTTGGGGCGGGCAAGATGTTCCTGCCCCAGGTGGTGAAGAGTGCGCGCGTCATGAAGCAGGCGGTGGCCTATCTGACCCCCTACATCGAGGCGGAAAAGGAGGCGCTGGGGCAAAACTACAGCCAGGGCAAGATTTTGCTGGCAACGGTTAAGGGAGACGTTCACGACATCGGCAAAAATATCGTAGGCGTTGTGCTGCGCTGCAACAACTACGAGGTGATCGATTTGGGGGTGATGGTGGCGGCGCAGACGATTTTGGATACAGCGCGGCGGCAAGGGGTGGATGTGATTGGTCTGAGCGGCCTGATCACCCCGTCGCTGGAAGAGATGAGCCATGTGGCCCAGGAGATGGAGCGGCAGGGCTTTAGCCAGCCCTTGCTCATCGGCGGCGCGACCACGTCGAAGGTGCATACGGCGATCAAGATTGAACCCCACTACAAGCGGGGGCCGGTGGTGCATGTGCTGGATGCCTCGCGGGCGGTGGGGGTGGCAAGCCAGTTACTCAATCCAGCTTTGCGCGCCGGGTTTGTGGCCGGGGTGCAGCAAGAGTACGCGGCGATTCGCACGGCGCGAGCCGGCCGCAGCGCTGCCCCACGCCTGACCTCACTGGCTCAGGCGCGAGCCAACCGCCTGACCTGGGATTGGGCCGCCTACACCCCGCCCACGCCGCGCCTGTTGGGGGTGGAGCTGTTCGCCAACATCCCCCTGGCGGAGATCACCCCCTACATCGATTGGACGCCTTTCTTTGCAACATGGGAGTTGGCGGGTAAGTTCCCACGCATTCTGACAGACCCGGTGGTGGGCGAGGCGGCGCGCCAGCTGTATCAGGACGCCTGCGCCCTGCTGGCTCAAATCGTGGCCGGGGAGTGGCTGGAAGCGCGGGCAGTGGTGGGCTTTTTCCCGGCCGCCAGCGATGGCGACGACATCATCCTCTACGATCCCGCCCGCCCACAACGGTCGGAGCGGGGACGCCTTCATGGCCTGCGGCAACAGATGGAGCGCCCGCCGGGCCGGCCGAACCTCTGTCTGGCAGATTTCATTGCCCCGGCCGCGAGCGCCGCCCAGGATTACATCGGCCTGTTTGCCGTGACGGCCGGCCTGGGACTGGAGAAAGTGGTCACGCGCTTCGAGGCGGCCCACGACGATTACCACGCCATCCTGGCCAAGGCCCTGGCCGACCGTCTGGCGGAAGCGCTGGCGGAGATGTTGCACGGCCGGGTACGCCGCTCCCTGTGGGGATATGCCCCAGATGAGGCGTTGGACAACGAGGCGTTGATTGCGGAAAAGTATCAAGGCATTCGGCCGGCGCCCGGCTACCCCGCCTGCCCCGACCACAGTGAGAAAGAGGAGCTTTTCCGTCTGTTGGACGCTACGCGCCGGGCGGGCATCCACCTGACCGAAAGCTTTGCCATGTTGCCGGCCGCTTCCGTCAGCGGCTACTACCTGAGTCACCCCGCCAGCCGTTACTTTGGGGTTGGGCGGATTGATCGCGATCAGGTGCAGGACTATGCCCGCCGCAAGGGGTGGACGCTGGCTGAAGCGGAGCGGTGGCTGGCTCCTATTTTGGGCTACGAGCGCACCCCAGAACCGGCCCCGATTCAGGAACCGGCGTATGCCGATTGACGCCCTGGCCGATGGAACCCGGCCGGCGTGGTTGGCGTCGGTGCATCACGACGGTTCTGCCCGTTATGTCGCCAACCTCTACCCCCGGTTGGGGGAAACGCTGCGTTTGCGGCTACGCTTGGCGGCCGACGCGCCGGTGCAGCGCATCTGGTTGCGCACTTTCCCCGACGGGGAGCAGGCGTTGATGCCGCTGACGCCGGTCGTCATGCAGGGCCCGGCGCGCTGGTGGGAAGGGATGTTGCCGGTGCGGGAACCCCTGACCCATTACCGCTTTGTGTTGGACAGCGCAGATGGGTTGTGGTGGTACAACGCGGCCGGCCCCAGCCCTTTCGACCCGCTGGATCACAGCGACTTCCGCCTGATAGCCGACTATGACCCGCCCACCTGGGTGCAGGGTTCCGTCTTTTACCAGATCTTCCCCGACCGCTTTGCCAATGGCGATCCCAGCCTTGACCCCCAGCCCCAGACCTACAGCTATCGGGGGGGACGCCCCCACACGTATGCCTGGGGCGCGCCGCCGCCGGCCGACCAACCCGACGCCCTCATCTTTTATGGCGGTGACCTGCCCGGTCTGCAGCAGCGCCTCGCCTACCTGACCGACCTGGGGGTCAACGCTCTCTACCTGACTCCCATCTTCACCGCTTATTCCAACCACAAATATGATGTGGTGGATTACCATAGGGTTGATCCCCACTTTGGCGGCAACGTGGCTTTATCCCGCCTGCAAGCGGCGCTGTCCGAGCGGGAGATGCGCTATGTGTTGGACATCACCCCCAACCATTGCGGTTACCGCCACCCCTGGTTCGAGGCGGCCTGCGCTGATGCTGCGGCTCCGGAGGCTGCTTTTTTCACTTTTCACCGCCACCCCACCGCCTATGAATCCTGGTTAGGGGTGGCGTCGCTGCCCAAGCTCAACTACCGCTCGCCGGCCCTGCGCGCTGCCATTTACGCCGGCCGGGAAGCGGTCTTTCGGCGCTGGTTGCGTCCCCCCTACCAGGCCCACGGCTGGCGAGTGGATGTTGCCAATATGCTGGGGCGACAGGGCGAGATTCAGCTAGGGGTGGAAGTGGCGCGGGGCATCCGTCAGGCGGTCAAGGAGACGCGCTCTGACGCCTATCTGATAGGCGAGAACTTTTTCGACGCCTCACCGCAGCTGCAAGGGGATCAGTGGGATGGGGTGATGAACTACGCCGGCTTCAGCCAACCCCTGCTCAACTGGTTGGGAGGGTATGAGTTACACGCCTGGGGGTGGCCGGAACGGGTGCACGCCCGCACCCCCTGGCCCACAGCAGCGCTGCTGACAACCTGGCGCAGCCGCCTGGCAGCCATTCCGTGGGCGGTGGCCTTGCAGCAATACAACATTCTGGACAGCCACGATACCCCACGCTGTCGCTCCCGCCTGGGGGGCCATGATGCCTTGCATCGGCTGGCGGTGACGGTGCAGATGACCTTTCCCGGCGTGCCGGGGCTGTACTACGGGGATGAGATTGGCCTGGTGGATGACCCGGCCGTGCGGTCACGAGGGTGTATGGTGTGGGATGAAGCAGCGTGGGATCACGATCTGCACGCCTTCTACCGCGCCTGGATTGACACCCGCCGCCGCGCTTCCCTGTTGCAGCGGGGCGGCCTGCAATTTTTGTTGGCCGAGCCGGACACCCTGGTCTACCAGCGGGAAGATGCCGACGGCTGGTTGATTGTGACGGCGCACCGCAGCTCCACGTCGCGACCGGCCGGCCCTCTGGATGTGGCGCGGGGCGGCATTCCAGATGGGGTGACTTTTGTGGAGCGCTTTTCCGGCCGGCGGGCGACTGTCAGCCATGGACAGCTCCCCCTGCCCACCCTCAACCAAGGGGGCACAGTCTGGCGTAGCCTGGATGCGCTGCCCACCTTTTAAGCTTCGTGCAAGGAGGAGAACATGGAATATGTCCGCTTAGGGCGCTCAGGTTTGAAGGTTTCGCGCCTATGTTTGGGTATGATGACCTATGGTAGCCCCACATGGCGCGAGTGGGTGCTTGGGGAAGAGCAGGGGCGCCCCATTATTCAACGTGCGTTGGAGCTGGGCATCAACTTTCTCGACACGGCCGATATGTACTCCCTGGGTGTGAGCGAGGAGATCACCGGACGGGCGATCCGCGACTTTGCCCGGCGCGACCAAATTGTCCTGGCGACCAAAGTGTACTTTCGGATGGGCCCCGGCCCCAACGATGGCGGTTTGTCGCGTAAGCATATCCTGGACGCGGTGGATGCCTCGCTGCGCCGACTGGGGACGGATTACATCGACCTCTACCAGATTCACCGTTGGGATTATGAGACGCCGATTGAGGAGACGCTGGAGGCGCTGCACCATCTGGTGCAGCAGGGCAAGGTGCGTTACATCGGGGCGTCGAGCATGTTTGCCTGGCAATTTGCCCGCGCCCTCTACCTGGCTGACCAGCACAACTGGACGCGCTTTGTCTCAATGCAGAACCATTGGAATCTGATCTACCGCGAAGAGGAGCGGGAGATGGTTCCGCTGTGCCTGGCGGAAGGGGTGGGGTTGATTCCGTGGAGTCCGCTGGCGCGTGGGTTTCTGGCGGGCAACCGGCCCCAGGCCACACAAGGGACGACCGTGCGCGCTCGAACGGACACCTTTGCCCACCAGATGTACCACCAGCCGGAAGATTACGCAGTGGCCGACCGGGTGGCCACGCTGGCGGAGCAGCATGGGGTCAAGCCGGCGCAAATTGCTCTGGCCTGGTTATGTCACAAGCCAGGGGTGACCGCTCCCATTCTGGGGGCCAGTCAGTTGCGCCACCTGGAAGAGGCGGTGGCTGCACTGAC
The DNA here is from genome assembly GCA_034435495.1 of Anaerolineae bacterium. Classification (GTDB taxonomy): domain Bacteria; phylum Chloroflexota; class Anaerolineae; order Promineifilales; family Promineifilaceae; genus DAOTXO01. Next base: position 21,101 of record DAOTXO010000042.1, on the reverse strand, counting down.
TCTTCGCCTGTCGCCAGAGGAGATACGTTTGCTGGAAGAGCCGTACCGGCCGCACCCGGTCTTGGGGCACGGCTGAGGTTAAAAGGGCAGATCAGCCCCGCCGGTCAGGCTTTGATACCATTGGGTGAGAAAGTTCATGGCCTCGGCGAAGCGGCCGGCCGGCAGCAGCTTGTAACTGGTGATGCCAAAGCGGCGGTAGAGTTCGCCATACACGCCCCCATACTCATTGCGGCCGGAGCGGCGGGATAGCTCCAGCCCTACGGCGCGCACCGCCTGGCTGATCTGGCTGGCCTGGGCGTCGGTGAGGTGGGTGGTGGCCGGCCGGAAAGCGCTCTCCAGCTGCTCCAGACGCACCGCGTGAGCCTCCAACTCGGCGGCGTGGACGGTCAACTCCTGGCGTTGCGTCTCCAGTTGCGCCTCTAACAGGGCCTGGTTGCGGGCGATTTTGACAATCGCCAGCGCCATCTGATACGCCTGAGCGGCCGGCGTATCGCGCATCAGCAACGTCTCCTCCGTCAGGCCCAGCGGAGAGGTCAGCCGACCCTCCTGGAACGCTTCCCATAACGCCTTGGCCGCCTCTTGCTGGAACTGCTCCAGCTTGGGGCGCACCTCTGCCTGCACTGAGCGGGTGCTGACGCCGGCCAGAAAAAGGGGCGTCAGGTCGACGCGCAACAGATAGGCCTGTTGCTCGCCGCGGGTGGGGGTCATGATCAAGGCCGATTGCAAACCATTGTGCAACACCTTCTGGCGTTGAATGCGGCGCGTTTGGGCCTGGGCGTCGATGCCCAGCGCCTGGCACAGGTGGCGCAACGAGACATAGATATGGCCATCATCGGCGCGCACCGCCAGCAGCTCATCGGCATAAAATACGACTGTCTTTTGTTCCACCACCTGAAGCAAACTTTTCTCTTGAGCCATCCCTGTTTGCCCTTTTCGCTCTGCCGGCGCCGCCACCCGCCCGGCGCAACAAAGGGTAGCCATTTTGGCTACCCATCCCTAGCGTAGTTTGGGGTTGTTTTGATGGCGCGCCTGATCGCGGCGCGTTTTTTTGTCCAGATTGCGCTGCATGGCTGTTGTGAGATCAACCCCGGTCTGGTTGGCCAGACAGATGAGCACAAACAGCACATCCGCCATCTCGTCCGCCAGCTCGTAGGCGCGATCCGACTCCTTGAAGCTTTGATCCCCATACACCCGCGCCATGATGCGCGCCACCTCGCCCACTTCTTCCATTAAAATGGCGGTGTTGGTGAGTTCACTGTAGTAGCGCACGCCAACTGTGGCGATCCAGTCGTCGACCAGGCCCTGACAAGCGCGCAGGGTTAGTTCAGCCATACCTACTCCTGTCCAACCAGCCCACGGGAGCATTTGTTCTCACCTCCCGTGAAAACGGGGGCAAGTCCCTCATTTTCACGGGAGGAACGGCGCGTCGGGGTGAACCTATGTGTTCACCCTTTCTTGGCGTTCTTTGCGCCTTTGCGGTTCGTCACTCCCGCGAAAACGGGAGCAAGCCCCCATTTTCACGGGGGCAGGGCGTGTAGGGGTGAACCTATGTGTTCACCCTTTCTTAGCGTTCTTTGCGCCTTTGCGGTTCGTCACTTCCGTGAAAAACAGCAGCGGCTTGGCGCTCTGAATGTACCATAGACTCTCTGGTCAGACAATTGCGCGCCGGCCGGTTTAGGTATATAGTCGGCTCGCACGCAGATAATCCATTTCCGGCCGCGCCCATCGCGGTCCATCCCACCCTGGAGGGTACAATGTTCCAAGCCAAGCTATTGCCCAAAGCATTCCTTAGCCTGGGGCTGGTGTTGGTCGCCTTGTGGATCGGGCAATGGTCCCGGCCGGCCGGCGCCCAGGCCCTTGACCCCAGCGCCATTCAGGCAGCCATGCAGCCCATGCTGCAGGCGCTGGATGGCTCCGATTATGCTGCCCAGGTCTCCTGGACGGAACATCTGGTGTTGAGTTATCAGCTGGCGCAGGGGCGCTACCCAACGCGCCTGGAATTCTACACCCTCCGGGCGCTGGGTGACCACACGCCCCTCAGCCGCAGCGCCGTTCTCTCCATCGCCCTGCGTGGGGAGGAGCTGGCTCCCACCTGGACGCAGCTGCAAACCTTTGTGGAGCGCGTCCGGCTGGCTGATTGGGTCGTCACCCCGGCCGTTCGCCAGCGCGCCATCGAATTGAGCCAGAGCACGCCGGCGCAAATTGCCGCCGAGTTAAACGCCCGCCTGGCGACTCAACCTGCCGTCACTCCTCAGATGCCCCACAGCCGGCCGGTCTGGACAGCCAACGAGGAGTACAATGTCTACTATGGCTATCTGCACGCCCATAGCGAACTCTCCGACGGCGAAGGGACGCCCGATGAGGCCTACAGCTACGCCCGCGATGAAGGGGGGCTGGACTTCTTCTCCCTGACCGACCATGGGGAGTTGATGCAGTTGTGGCCCTGGGAAAACCGCTGGGAGCAGCTCAAAGCCGCCGCCGAGGCGCACTATGCGCCGGGGGAGTATGTCACCCTGTGGGGTTTTGAGTGGAGCAACCCGCTGCTGGGGCACATGAACTTTCTCAACACCGACGATTACACTAGCTTCCTGACAGATTTTGGCCTGGTGGACGCCTTCGCCTGGCTGGCGGCGCGCCCGGAAGGATTTGGTAAGTTTAACCACCCCGGCGAATATGATCTGTTGTGGATTGAGTTTTTCCATTTCACCCGCCTCTTCCCAGAAGTGTGGGAACAGATGGTGGGGATTGAAAACTGGAATGGCAACAATCCTTTTGACGATTACTACTACAGCGGCAGCTGGAACAACGACTACAGCTACTGGGATGTGGGCAATCGGCGCGGCTGGTATCTGGGGGCAGAAGGGGCGCAGGACAACCACAGCCCGAACTGGGGCACACGCAACGATATGCGGGTGGGTGTGTTGGCAACAGAGCTAACGCGAGAGGCGATCATTGACGCTTACCGTCAGCGTCGCTTCTTCAGCACCGAGGATAAAGACCTGGAGCTGGATTTTCGCTCTCACGGCTTCCCGATGGGTGCGCGGCTGGATAGCGCCCTGCCGCGCGTGTTCGAGGTTTCCGCCTGCGACGGCAGCGGGGACATCTTCCAGGAAGTGCGTCTCTATCGCAACGGCGACCAGATCGCCGTCCAGGCGGTGGATGGCAACTGTGTCGATGCCAGTTTCAGTGATACCTTCAGCTATCCCGCCTATTACTACGTGATGGTGCGCCAGACAGATGATCAGGATGGCAACGGCCGGCCGGATGAAGCCATGTCCTCACCCATCTGGTTTGAGCAACCATAAGGGGTGAAAAGGTATGCGTTATCCACGTTGGGGCCTGATCTTGTTGGCGGCCGGTTTGGGGCTGGCCGCTCTGGCCGGCATCAGCCGGCTGCGGGCTGCGCCGGCGCAGGTGGAGGTAGAGATTCGCCCTCTGGCGGAGATCAGCCTGACCCCGCCCCAAATAAGCGCCATCACCGCCACCAGCGCCCGCCTGACCTTCACCACCACCCTGCCCGTCGCTTGCTCGGTTGTCTACGGCGTCAGCGAGAGCTTTGGTTCGCTGGCGGTCGACCCGGATATGGCGGGTGGGCCGGTGGTCGAGCACGATCTGCTGCTGGGGGGGCTGCCGCCGGAGAGCACCATTTACTACCGCGTGCAGGCGGTGGCCGAGGATGGGGTTATCTATGTGGACGAAGTCTTCACCTTTGACACCCTGCCGGCCCCGCTGCTGGAAGAGGTGAACCTGGCGGCGTTGGCGGCCGGGGCGACTATTCTGGACGTGAGCAGCAATTTTGGCGGAGCGGCCAACCATGAACCGTGGGGGGCCAACAGCGCCATTGACGAAAACCCGGCCACCGCCTGGTCATCTGATGGCGACGGGGACGACGCTTACCTTGAGGTGGGGCTGGCGCAGGCCGGGCAACCTCACACTGTGGAGGTGTGGACGCGGCTCATGGGAGATGGTACGGCGCAAATTTTCGAGTTTAGCCTGACGGCCGACACAGGCGCTACCTGGGGGCCGTTCACGCTGCCCGATGCCAACCAGGCGTATCGTTTCGAGATCGACGTGACCGAACCGATCAGCGCTTTGCGCCTGGATGTGGTCAGCAGCAGCGGCGGCAACACCGGTTTGCACACTTTCGCAGTGTGGGCGGCCGCGCCGCCGGGTCTCTTTTTGCCTGTCTCTCCTACAGACGGATAAGGCGGCAGCCGTTTGGCCTGGCTGGGCGGAAAACGCAGACGATAAACGCCGCCCAGGCGTTTATCGTCTGTGGAGTGGGATGCGGAAGCAGTGAACGTCTGGGCGACGTTTACCGTTTGGATGGTAGGGAAGGCGGGGGTTAAACCAGCTTCTCACGGGCGCGGGCGCTGAGGTAATCCATCGTCCAGACCATGAAGACAATGGCCCACGTAGCCGCCCCGGCTTCAGCGTATTGATTTAACCCCACCCAGATGCGAAACTGCTGGCCGATGCCGCCGCCGCCGACGAAGCCAATAACGGTGGACATGCGGATGTTGATGTCCCATTGGTAGAGGATGAAGGCCAGGAATTTAGGCACCAGCTGCGGCACAATGGCAAAGAGCAAAACTTGTAGCCGATTGGCACCGGTGGCTGTCACTGCTTCCACTGGCCGATTGTCAATCTCCTCAATGGTGTCGGCAAAGAGCTTGCCCAGATTGGGAATGTTGTTCAACGCCAGCGCAATGACGCCGGCAAAGGGGCCGGCCCCCACCCAGGCGGCGCAGATGAGCACCAGGATCATCGGTTCCACCGAGCGGAAGAGATTAAACCCCAACCGAAAAACATTATAGACTGTCTGCCCCAGCCGACTGCGCCCAACGGTGTTGCGCGCCGCCAGGAAGCTGACAGGAATAGCCACCAAGGAGCCCAGGGTGGTCGCCACCAGGGCCATCAACAACGTCACCAGGGCCAGGTCGCCCACGGTGCGAGCAGCGTCGCTGAAGCGCGGCCGGCCGATAGGTTCTTCCCAGGTGATAACCACCTGGGCCACCTCGCCGCCCGGCTGAACTTCCATCAGGGGGCTGATGGTCGTCTCCAGGCGCACCACCCCGACCGCGTCTGTGTCGCAACAGTTGGAACGCACGCGCAGAAACGCGCCATCCGGCAGCGCCCAGCGAATGGAGACGGTGCGGTTGGGGGGCAACTCATGGCCGGTGATAGTCACCGCGTCGCCCACGTTGCCGCAGGACACAGAAAGCGTCACACGGGGGCCATCGATTGCGCTGCTCTGGGTGGCGCCCGACCCGCAAGGAACAGGCAGGCGAGCGCTGACGCTGATGGATTCGGTGGGGGTTTCCAGGAGAGCCGGCACAGCAAAGGCGCGAATGAGGCGGAGACCGTCCGGCGCACCCCGCACCAGATCGACCAGATCAATGCGGGCCACACGCCACGACCAGACAAAGACGAAGATAAAAACAGCCGCCCCGGTCGTCCGCAAGAGGGTGCGTTGCCAGGCCGGCCGGCGGCGCGTGGCGGGCCGCCCTTCAATGATGCGATGGCGCAGCCAGCTGGAAGCATAATCCAGCGCCGCCACCACCAAAACAATGGCGATGATGGCGGTGGCCATGGAGGAAAAACGCCCCAGACGAATCCACTGAATGACCAGAAAGCCCAGGCCGGCGTCGCTGACCAGACCGATGACAGTGGACATGCGCACATTGATGTCCCAGCGGTAGAGGGTGAACGAAGTGAAGGTGGGCAAAATCTGGGGCAAAACAGCGTAGGTCACCACCTGGGGGGCGCGCGCGCCGGTGGCGCGCAAGGCTTCCAGTGGGCCGGGGTCGATGCTCTCGATGGCCTCGGAGTAGAGTTTGCCCAGCGCGGCCACGGTGTGTAACCACAGGGCCAGCGTGCCGCCAAAGGGGCCAAGCCCCACCCAGACAGCAAAAATAATGGCCCACATCAGCGTCTCGATGGAGCGCACCACGTTCAGGATGGTGCGCACCACGTAGTAGATGGTGCGCGTCACGCGGCTGCCACCCATCAGGTTGCGCGCCGCCAGGAAGCTGACGGGCACAGCGAACAACATGCCCAGAACAGTCGCCATGAAGGCCAGGGCAATGGTTTCGCCAATTTTTTCCAGCACCAGGTCGAGTGTTTCGGTGGGCTGAAGTGTCCCATAGGGGCGGTGTTGTTCAACGCGAATACGGTGGGTTTCCGTCTCGCCGGGGCCGGGTTGTTCGGTGATGGGAACAGCCAGGGGAACCGTGATGGAGGTCTCGAAGCGGCCAGTGCTGTCGGTGGTTACCACCTGGGGCTGCCCATCGCGCAGCACACGTTGCACATCTCCGATGGGGTTGATCCACAGCAGTTCCGTCTCAAAATCGGGCAGGAAGCCCTCCCCGCGCACCACGATTTGGTCCCCCACATTTGCGCACAAGGCATCGGAGGTGACCCTGGGGTTGTCAGTTCCCGGCCGGTCAGGCGGGGGCAAGGGATCAACGCAGGGAATCTGGAAAGGCAAAATGCCGACGGTATCCTCCGTTGGGTAGGTCATGAGCTCCGGCCGGAAGAGAGCGCCAATGTAGGGCTGCATGGCCGGCCAACCCGTCAGCAGCCGATTGGGGCGTATTTCGGTCTGGACAACGGAAATGCCATAGACGATGAGCAGGCTCATCAACACGGGCAGTGACCGACCGGCCGATCCTCCTTGCGCTACCTGATAGGCGTCCCAGCTTCCCCACGCCCAGAAGACGGCCAGAGGGGCCAGGAGGGCTGTCAGCCCACTCCACACGATCAAGAGTGCCAGGATGATGACGGACGCCAGCAGGGCCAGGCCACGGATGCGTTGACCAAGCCACACCTGACCTGCGCCCGGAATGAGCAACGACGCCAGCGCCGCCTGCCAGGGTGGCGCTGAGGGATGGGTAGGGTGAGGGTCTGCGTTCATGAATTTGTCCACGTCACACCAGGCAGCCGGCCGCTACAAGCGGTCTACCCCGGTGCGACTGCCCCCCACCGTGACCATTTCTGCCTCTTCGCCATACACTTCGCGGAAGCGTTCGGCCGTCAATTCCGAGGGCAGGCCGTCGAAGACCATTTCGCCCGCCTTCAACCCCACCACCCGCGTGGCGTAGCGGTGCACCAGATCGAGGAAGTGCAGGCTGCACAGAACGGTGATGCCATCCTGACGGTTGAGCAGTTCCAGATATTGCAAAATGGAGTGCGCCAGCACCGGGTCCAGACTGGCGACAGGTTCGTCGGCCAGCATGAGCTTGGGTTCCTGCATCAAGGCCCGTGCAATGCCCACCCGCTGCTGTTGCCCGCCCGATAACTGATCGGCGCGGTTGTCGGCCTTGTCGGGAATGCCCACTCGTTCCAGGGCGCGTTGGGCGCGGGCATGATCTTCGGCGGTGAAGCGCTGGAACAGGCTCCACACCGGATGGGCGTAACCAAGCCGGCCGGACAGGACATTGGTCATTACACTGCTGCGAGAGACCAGATTAAACTGCTGGAACACCATGCCGATCTGCCGCCGAATCTGACGCAGCTCCCGGCCGGTGGCGGCCGTAATATCGACGCCATCCCACACAATCCGCCCGTCGGTGGGATCGATCAACCGATTGATGCAGCGCAGCAGGGTGGATTTGCCGGAACCGGAAAGGCCAATGATCGCCAGAAACTCTCCTTCTCGAACATCAAAGCTGACGTTCTTGAGGGCGATAGTCCCATCGGGGAACACCTTGGTCACATTCTGAATCTGCAGCACCAGGAACCTCCTCGTCTCTATGCCGCCGGCCGTCACTTACACTCAGGCCTGAACCAGCCGATGGAGTTGACAAAAAAGGGGCGAGAAGAATCTCTTCTCACCCCCACACCAGGTTATGGACAGGGGCGGCCAACTTCCCAGGCAAGGCGCATCCGGTTTGAGACCAGGAGCGCAGTCGGGGCAGAAGGCCATCCCAGCATCTGTCTACTGCGCCAGTTCTTCGATGTTAATGCCGGCGCGGCTCAAGTCGGCGCGGAAAGCATCGTAGAAGGTGTCGTCGGCTGCCTGCAAGCCTTCGATGGAGTAGAGCGTCCCCAAAGCCTCTTGCCCTTCCTCGGTGCTGGCAATCTCCAACAGAGCGTTGACGATCTGCTCACGCATCTCGGCCGGGAAGTCGCTGATGAAGGCCACGCCGTCGTTGGGGATGTCGCTGGTGGTCGCCAGAACCACGACCTTCTCACGCACATCCGTCAACTCTTCTTCCACGCCACTGCGGGCATCGACGAAGGTGGCCCCGGCGTCACAGTTGCCATTGTAGATTTCCGTGATCACAGCGTTGTGGGAACCGGCTTCCACCGTTCTGGCAAAGTCCGTGTCGGGGTTGAGGCCATTGGCCGCCAGGAAAACGCGGGGGATGATGTAACCGGAGGTGGAGTTGGGGTCTACCCAGCAGAAGGTCTTGCCCGCCAGGTCGGCGACGCTGGCGATACCAGCATCGGCGCTGACATTGATCTGACCGTTGTAGCTGACCGCCCCGAAGCGTTGCGTCACCAGAGCGACATCAACGCCAAATTTCTCATTGGCCAGGATGTAGTTAAAGGTGTTCAACCAGCCGATGTGCGCCTGACCAGCTCCCATGGCTTCGCGCACAGCGGCGAAGTCGGTGCCAACATTGGCCTGAATGGTCAGGCCGGTTCTTTCAGACAGCATCTGGGCCAACTGCTCGCCGCTGGCAAGAATTTCCTGGGTGTCGCCCGAAGGCACAAACGACATGATGATCGGGTTTTCGGCTGTACCCAGATCGGCGCCGCCGCAGGCGACCAGCCCCAGCAACAGCAAAGCCATCAATGCAACAAGCAACGCTAACTTTCTCATATCTCACTCCTTCATCCATGTAGATACGGGGGTTTAGGCCCGCCAGTGGACTGGCAGGCTGTCACGATGAACAATGGGTATCTTGTGTTGCGAGCACCCATAACGTCAAGTATACCTGAATGTCATGAGTTGTAAATGATTCATGCCGGGTGGAAATAGATAGCTAGGTTGTAGGTAGCGGGGTGTAGGTCAGAGTGGGACGGGCGGCCCCAGCCGTAAAGTCGAGTCGGGTCAGGGAGGCGTGGTCGGGGTAATCGTCCGCCAGACCAAAGCGGCGCAGCTGTTGGCGGGTGGACAAAACGAGCGGCTGGCCCAAAGCCCACACCATGGTGAAAGCGATGAGGTCGGCATGGGTGACGACAACCACCACCTGCCCCGCATAGCGGCGGCGCAAGCGGGCCAGACCGACCAGGGCGCGGGCCAATACGTCGGCCGGGGTTTCGTAGCCGGCCGGGGCGTCGCTGTACAGATCCCATTGCCTGGCTGCCAGATCGACCTGAAGCCGGCCGTCGTAAGGAGTGTATACTTCACTCCAAAGGCGGGAGCAGCGGATGGGAGCGGCTACGCCGGCCGCTGCAGCCAGATGGTAGGCGGTCTGGCGGGCGCGCAGCAGGGAGCTGCTGATCACCTGGGCGACAGGCCAGGCGCGCAATTGCGCCCCGGCCAGAGTTGCCTGGCGTCGGCCGGCAGCGCTGAGACGGAAGCGGGGCAAACGGCCATAGTAGATGCCGGCCGGGTTGTGCACCGCGCCGTGGCGCACCAGGAAAATGGTAGCTGGTGACAAAGGGGGGCTAGACATTGCCAATCCTGAGAGAAGGTTTTACACTACCTGGGATGATTTGTCCAACCGGCCGGCGCCGAGAGAAGTTGGCAGCCTCAGATGCCAACCGAGCGCTGCCGTTCGTAGCCGCGGTTTCCCAACCGCGCTGCTTGCCGCCAGGATGGCGGCGCTCCGTGAGGGTGTGAGTTCAGCAGGAGGATGGATGGTGCTGACACCGCTTCAGTTAGGTCCGATTCTGGGGGAGACCACCCCCACCTCTGCCCGCATTTGGGGACGCGGCCATTGGGAACCGACGCCGGCCGGCCCCCGGCGGTGTTTTGGCGCGGCGCGGTTGCGACCGGCCTCCTCTTCGCACTACCGCCAGCCTATCTTTTTCAAGCTCAACCCCAACTTCGATTTAACCGGCGTGGCCCGCTTTGAGAACCTGGAGCCGGAACGACTCTACACCTATCAGGTGGGGTGCTTTTTCGCCGATGTGGAACTGGAAGCGTTAACCCCTGCTTACCCCCTCGTCTGGGATGCCATTCCCAGCCAGACCTTTCGCACTGCCAGCGCCGACCCCACACGGGCGCGCTCCTTCTTCGTTGGCTCCTGCCGCTATTTGCTGCGCCTGCTGGGGGGCACATGGTTCGATCAGCGAGGAGACAAGACTTTTCGCTCCATGCTGGCCCAACTGGACGCCGGCCGGCCGGCCGATGCCCTGTTGATGTTGGGCGACCAGATTTACGCCGATGACCTGGGGTTGCCCTCAGACCCCAGCGTGGAGGCTTACAACGAACGGTACCAGATCGCCTTTGGACAACCCCACATTCGCCAACTCATGGGGCGGGTGCCCACCTACATGACATTGGACGACCACGAGATCGCCAATGACTGGCCGGCCGGGGCTTCCGGCCGGGATGAGGTGGTGCGCTACCCGGCCGCTATCCATGCCCTGTTGACCTATCAGCTCAGCCACAGCCCTCTGCTGCCCATGACCGCTCCTAACCAGCTGGCAGGCGTGCCGGAGAAGCTGTGGTACACCTTTCAAGATGGGGTGTGCGATTTCTTCGTGACTGACACGCGCACCGAGCGCCTTCTGGCCGAAGACGTGACCCAGCGCGCTCTCATCAGCCCGATCCAGCTGGCGGCGCTGCAAGCGTGGCTGACGGACGGCGCGCCCCGGGTCAAGTGTGTGGTTTCATCTGTGCCCTTTTTCCCCGACCCCGAGCGCAATAGTCAGGATAAGTGGGCTGGCTTTCCCGCCCAGCGAGGAGCGGTCTTGGAGACGATTCGACAGCAGGGAGTGCGCCGCGTGCTCTTTTTGGGCGGGGATGTGCATGTCTCCACCAGCGCCAAACTGATCTGCCCGCAGGACCCCACCTTCAAGGTGATCGGTCTCACCGCCTCCCCTTTCTTCTGGCCCTACCCACACTTCGGTCGGCGCGCTTTGCAACTTAGCGGCGATCTGCCGGCTGTGGCGCCGGTGCGCTATCAGCTCAGCCAGACCGGGCCGGTCTACGCCGCTGACAATTTCACCCGCGTCACGGTGGATGAGACCGGGGTGGTGGTGGAAACCTTTGGGCGCAAGGGGGAGGTTTTGGGGGTGAGGCGTCACGCCTTTTAAGCTTTATGACGAACCGCAAAGGCGCAAAGAACGCTAAGAAAGAGCCTTCGCGCCCTTTGCGTCTTGGCGGTGAGAACAAAATGTCCCCGTTTTCAAGGGAGGTGAGAACAAAATGCTCCCGTGAAAACGGGGGTTCAACCATGAGCCGATCTAATTTTTGAAAGTTCATCAGGCCCGGCCCTGGTGGTGCAGCTGGCCCAGTTGGGACGTGGGTGAGAGTTTCGACCGGCCGGAAGGGGTTACGTTACAATAACGTTGAGAATCCATATATCCGTCTCGGCCGGGTGTGCCAGCGGTGGCGACCGGTCTTATCTCTGAAGAGGTCAACCTTCTATGATGACGCAACGCACTTTTCGCTACCTGGCCGGGCTGGGGCTGATGTTGCCGCTTGTGGCCGGCTGGCTGGGGCTGACGCGCCCGGCCGGCTCGGTGCGTCTGAGCACCCACGCCTACCTTCCACTCATCGCCCGGCCGGCGTGCGACGCCATTGAGTACAACGAGCTGATCCGTTTCAACCTCGATCACATCGACGCTCCCGAAGGCTGGGAGCACATCTGCCAGTTCGCGCCGGTAGTGGTGGCGGTGGTGGATACCGGCGTCGACCTGGATCATCCAGAGCTCACCCCCAACCTGGTGGACGGGGCGAGTTTTGTGGACGGCGTCGCCACACCCGACGACGACAACGGCCACGGCAGCCATGTGGCCGGCATTGTGGCCGCCATCGCCAACAATGGCTTTGGGGGTGTGGTGGGGGTAGCGCCGCGCGCCAGTTTGATGCCTGTCAAGGTGTTGAATATGCTGGGCAGCGGCACGACGGCCGATGTGGCTGATGGCATCCGCTGGGCAGTGGACAACGGCGCGCACATCATCAACCTCAGTTTAGGGACGGTCGATTACTCGGCAACATTGGAAGATGCTATCGAGTACGCCGCCGATCAGGGAGCGGTGTTGGTGGGGGCGGCCGGCAATTGCGGCGATGGCGATTATGGCTTCAACGGGTGCGATTTCCAGGATCAGCCCGCCTATCCCGCCCTATGGCCGGAGGTGATTGCCGTGGCGGCTACCAACGCCAGCATGGATCAGGCCTCCTTTTCCACTGCCGGGGAATACGTGGAAGTGGCCGCGCCGGGGCAAACGATTTTGAGCACGTTTGCCTTTGGCGAATATGCCTTCATCAGCGGCACCTCCCAGGCCGCCCCCCATGTTGCCGGCCTGGCCGCCTTGATCTGGGCGCACCATCCCCAGCTTTCCGCCGACCAGGTGCGCTGGGCCATGAGCGGCACGGCGCTCGATCTGGGGGCCACGGGGCACGATCCTGAGTATGGCTATGGCTTGATTCAGGTTCCAGAGGCCGTGCAGCTGGTCGATCCTCCAGAGGTTCCCATCCCCACGCTGGCGACGCTGCCAGACGGGCAGGCTGGCGACGCGCCACCTCCCCCGGCTGCTTATGTCCCCGGCGAAGTGCTCATCAAGACAGCGCCGGGGGCTGAGATCGATGCCATTGTGACGACCGCCGGCTTGCGGGCAGAGTGGCAGGTGGAGAGTCTGGGGGCTGGGCTGAATCTCTATCGTCTGCGCCCGCCGGCCGGGACGGAGTGGGCCATCATCGAACAGCTACGCGGCCGGCCGGATATCGAATACGCCGAGCCCAATTACATCGTTCGGGGCTGGTAATGCCTGACGGTAGCCGATAACGGGCCGGGCCGGTACAATACGCCTCAACATGACGCTGAGCGTCACACGCGAGGTCAAGGATGTATTGTTCGGTCTTCCGGCCCGATCTCTTGCAGGGCCAAACCATGCTTGTCACCGGCGGCGGCACGGGGATTGGCCGCGCCATTGCCCACGAGTTAGCCAGTCTGGGGGCGCACGTCGTGCTGGCGGCGCGGCGCGAAGATCAGTTGCAACAGGTGCAGGCAGAAATCGAGGCCGCCGGCGGCGCTGCCAGCTGGCAGGTGTGCAACATCCGCGACGAAGCCCAGGTGCAGGCTCTGTTCGACTTCATTCTGGCGACGCGGGGAGCGCTGCATGGGCTGGTCAACAATGCCGGCGGTCAGTTTCTCAGTCCGGCCGAGTTCATCTCCCAGCGCGGCTGGAACGCTGTCATTGAGACCAATCTGACGGGCACGTTTCTGATGTGCCGCGAAGCCTTCAACCGCTACCTGGGGCAACATGGCGGGGCCATTGTCAACATCATCTCGGAAATGTGGCGCGGTTTCCCCGGCATGGCGCACTCCGGCGCGGCGCGGGCCGGGGTGGAAAACCTGACCAAAACGCTGGCAGTGGAGTGGGCCCGGGCCGGGGTGCGTGTCAATGCGGTCGCGCCGGGGTTGATTCGCTCCAGCGGGCTGGCGCATTACGGCGACGCCATGCAACCCGTCATCGAGGCCATTGTGCGCGATTTGCCCGCCCGACGCATGGGCACAGAGGCGGAAACAGCCGCCGCTGTCACCTTTTTGCTCTCGCCGGCCGCGGCCTACATCAGCGGTGAAACGGTGCGTGTGGATGGGGCCAGCTCCCTGTGGCGCAAATCGTGGGACATCCCAGAGGAAACTCGCTGGCCGCCCCCTTATCTGGGCTTTGACGAGGTGTGAGCCTGTGACAAGCCCTCTCCTGGTGAAGCAACTCCTATGAGCGACAAGGTTATCATCACCGCCGCCCTGACCGGCGTCTTGGCAACACGCCGGCAATGCCCGGCCATTCCCTACACGGCCACCGAGATCGCCGAGGAGGGACGGCGCGCGGTCGAGGCCGGGGCCAGCATTTTGCACATCCACGCCCGGCAAGACAACGGCCTGCCCGCTTTCGATGTGGAAAGTTACCGGCGGATTGATGAGGCGGTGCGCGCCCTCTGCCCGACGGTGATCATCAACTACTCCACCGGCGCGGTGGGCATTTCGCGTGAGGAGCGGGTGCATCACATTCCTGCTTTGCGCCCTGATCTGGCCGCGCTCAACATGGGGTCGATGAACTACGCCATTTATTCGCGCAAGGCCAAAACTTTTTACCATGACCACGTTTTTGCCAATCCTTTTCAAGATATTCGCTACTTTCTGGAAGCCATGAACGCGGCCGGGGTGCGGCCGGAGATGGAGTGCTTCGACGCCGGCCACATCCACAACGCCCAACCCCTGATCGACATGGGGTTGCTGCGTCCTCCCTATCAGTTTAGCCTCATCATGGGCGTCCTGGGGGGCATTCCGGCCACGACGCGCCACCTCGTCAACCAGATAGATGGGTTGCCGGCCGGCGCTTTCTGGCAGGTGATCGGCATCGGCGACCACCAATGGCGCATGGTAGCGGCTGCCCTGACGTTGGGGGGCAACATCCGTGTGGGGTTGGAGGACAACCTGTACCTGCCCAACGACGAGATGGTGCGTTCCAACGGCGACCTGGTGGCGCACGCGGCGCGCTTGACGCGCATGATCGGCGGCGAAGTGGCTTCGATAGCCGAGACGCGAGCGCGCCTGCAGTTGCCCCAGCACACCCCAGCCTGAAGCAGGAGGCGCATGTCATTCATCCTGGCCCTGGTGGGCATCCTGAGCATCAGTTTGATCTGGTTAGTCTATCTGGCGGCCATTCCGTCGGAGCGTGTGCCCCGCCGGCCGGTGGCCCATGTGGTGGGCATGATCCTGGGGCTGTTCAGCAGTGGGGCCAGCCTGGCGGTGGCCTGGCAGCAAGGGCAGAGCCTCATCTTACCTCTGCTCAGCCTGGTGATCACCCTGCCTCTGGCCGGCCTTTTCTTTTACCTGTTGCGCATCGCCGCCCTGCCGCGGGGGGCGTTGCGAGTGCAGGTGGGAGATCGCTTCATTCCCTTTGCCGCCCTCAACGACGAGGGGCAACGGGTGCGCACTGAAAGCTGGCATGGTCAGCGCGTGCTGCTCAAGTTCTACCGGGGGCATTGGTGACCTTACTGCGCCGCCGAGTTACGGCGGTTCGAGCGGATGCGCCCGCTCTTTGAGCAGTACGGGGTGCAGGTGACAGCCCTGAGCAAAGACACTCCGACCGAAGCGCGCCAGATGCGCCAGCGCGATAAGCTCACCTTGGCGCTGTGGTGTGACCCCGACCTGAAGGTCATCGAGCGCTATGGTCTGGTGCACCACAAAGGGTTTGAATTCTTCACCTTCTACCTGTTGGGCGTTCCCATCGGCTGGCCCACCGGGTTCGCCACAATGGCGCTGCCCACGACGATCTTGATCGATGAAAACGGGATCGTGCGTTGGATCGACCAGACCGATGATTACCGGATGCGTGGCACAGTGCAGCGCCTATCGGCCGCCCTGGAGCATGTGTTTGGGACAAGATAGAGCAGGAATCATCAGGGGCCACGAGCGCTCAGCAGCGTTGCGCCTACCCGCCGCTGCTCGTCTGATTAAGGCATCCTAATCAGCCCGGCCCTCTATTCTCACTCCCTGACCCCCTGGTTATAATCCCTCTATCTTTTCCACCTTCTACAAGGCCTAGCTATGCTGGTACGTTCTTATCGTTCTTTGCTCTTCTGCTGCCTGCTCAGTCTGGGGTTGCTGTTGGCGACCGCGGCCTGTCAAAATGAGGCAGTCGACGGTGGCGTCGCCCCGGCGCGCACCTCCGAAGCGCCGGAAACACATTTTACCCGTGGCAACCAGCTCAAAACGATTGGCCGCCTGAATGAGGCTCTGGTGGAGTATGACCAGGCGCTGGCGCTCAACCCCGATTTTGCTGAGGCTTACATAGCGCGTGGCGAAACCTACCAGGCATTGGGCGACTTAGACCAGGCGGTTGCCGATTACAGCGCCGCGCTGGCGCTGGCCCCCAACGCTCAGGCCTATTACCTGCGAGCCACCGTTTACGAAGCGCAGGAGGACCTGGACAGCGCCCTGGCCGACCTCACCGAAGCCACCACCCTCGACCCACAACTGGCGGAAGCGTTTAACTTACAGGCCATGCTGTATATGGAACAAGGAGCTACGGTTGAGGCCCAGGCCGCTTATGAGCATTTGACGGCTGTCAGCGAAGCGTATCCCCGCGCTTTTGCCTCTCTGGGAGATATTTACGCTGCCCAGGGCGAGAACGAAGCGGCGTTGGCGCAGTACACCCGGGCGCTGGAACTGGGGTATGTCACGCCGACGCTGTACGCGTCGCGTGGGGCCGTTTTGACCGCTCTGGGGGATTACACCGGCGCCGTTGCCGATTACGAGGCCATCATCCGCGACCGCAACGCTGAGCCGGGGGCGGAGATCTATTATGCCCGTGGGCAGGCCTACCTGGGTCTGGAGAGCTATAGCGACGCCTTAAGCGACTTTCGTGAAGCCATCAAGCGCGAACCGGAGAACTCCAACTACCTGTACGGTGGAGCTTACGCGGCTTATTACGACCGCAACGGAGAGCAAGCGCGGGAGTTTCTGAACCTGATCCTGGCGCAAGATGCTACCTACGCCCCGGCCTACCATCTGCGCGGTTTGTTGCGGGAACAGGAACGGGAGTTTGTGGGCGCCCTGGCTGATTACACCCGGGCTATTGAGCTAGACCCGGCCGATCTCATCTATCGCCTGCAACGGGCGACGCTATTGACGGCCGGGTCTGTACCAGACCAAAACTGCGAGCTGGCGCTGAAGGACCTGAACCAGGTGTTGGCGGGCGAGCCTGAGCATTGGCTGGCATTGGTGACACGTGGACGTTGCCACGAACAGCTGGACGATCTCGATTCGGCGCAGGCGGACTTCGACCAGGCGGTGGCCTGGCACAACACCGGCATCGAGGCGCTGGAGGCGCGCGCCAGTTTTTACCTGCGACAAGGGGAGATGCAGGCCGCTCTGGAGGATTATAGCCAGGCGTTGACGCTGCAACCGGAAAATGTGAGCCTGTTGCTGCGGCGCGCTTCGCTCTACGAGCTGGCCGGGGAGATCGATCTGGCAGCGGCCGACCTTCACCAGGTCATCACCCTGAAACCCAGTCAACCGGCCGCCTATATCCAGCGCGGCGATCTCTACTTGAATCTGGCCCAGGCGGAGCAGGCGCGCCTGAGCGGCGGCGGGCTGACCGAGGCGGAGGTCGCCGATCATCAGGCCTTGTTGACGACCTACTTCACCACGGCGGCGACCGATTACGCTCAGGCGCTTGAACTGGACCCCACCCAACCGCGCCAACTCGATTTGCGTTACAACCGCGCCCTGGCGCTCTTCAGCCTGGGGGAGAATGAAGGCGCGCTGCAAGAACTCAACCGCCTGCTGACGGCTGACCCTCAGACCGTTCCCAAAGCGTATCTGCTGCGGGCACAGGTTTTGATCGCCCTGGGACGCACCGATGAAGCCATCGTCGATCTGAATAAACTCGACGCCCTGGATGCGCCGCGCCCGTTACGCGACCAGGGACGCACCCTGCTGACCAGTCTGACGGAGCCGGTGGCCGCCCTGACGCCTACACCGGAACCGGCGGCCGGAGTCCCAGCCGCCACACCCATTCCCGCCCCGGTTACGCCCTCAGTCACGGCCGATGATGCCCCCCGCTTCCCAGAGACGCTTACCCAAAACTGGGATGCCTGGAGTTTTATCCACACTCTGGAGCAGGTGCGTGACTCTTTTCGCAGTTTCCTCAATGATTGGGTTCCTGTTTTGGAAGATGAGCGCGACCGCAACAAGGGGGATTGTGGCTCTTACCTGGGCATGTTCACGCTGTGGCGCGTGGAGGCGCCGGCCTTCGAGGATCCGCCGGCCGAATGGGTTGATCTCTATGTTGAATATCGCCAGCTGCTGGAAGATGCCTCCTACGTGACCAATGGAGTGCGGCAACAATGCCCGGCCCTGGCCGGAGCGGTGGATGCCGACTTTGTAGCCCGCCAGACGCAATCGCCGGCCGACTTCTTCAGCTACGCCTATCCCCGCAGCGAGCAACTGCTCGCCGAAGCCTACACCCTGGCGCCCTGAGCCGCGCCGGCCGGGCCTGGTTGCCATGACTGACCGTTTAGAATCGAACCTTAACCTGCGTAGCGATGAGTATCGGGCCAATCGGGTTGCCATGCTCCAGCTGACCAACCAGCTGGAGGAGCGATTGGCGGCGGTGCGGGCGGCCGGCAGTGAAAGAAGCGTGCGCAAATTCCGCGCCCAGGGTAAGCTGCTGCCGCGTGAGCGGGTGGAGCTGTTGCTCGACCCCAATACCCCTTTTCTGGAGCTTTCGCCGCTGGCGGCCTGGGGCATGTATGACAACGAATCCCCCGGCGCTTCCCAGATCACCGGCATCGGGGTGGTGTCGGGGGTGGAGTGTCTCATCTTCGCCAACGAAGCGACGGTCAAGGGGGGAACGGCCTATCCCATCACGGTGCATAAATCGCTGCGGGCGCAACGCATTGCCCAGGAGAACCGGCTGCCCTGCATCAGTCTGGTGGAGTCTGGCGGGGCCAATCTGCTCTACCAGGCGGAGTTTTTCGCCGACATTGGCGGACGGGGCTTCGCCAACCAGGCGCGCATGTCGGCCATGGGCATTCCCCAAATTTCACTCGTTTTTGGCTCCTCGACGGCCGGCGGGGCGTATGTGCCGGGGATGTGTGACTATGTGGTGATGGTGCGTAACCAGGCCAAAGTTTTTCTGGGCGGGCCGCCTCTGGTCAAGATGGCGACAGGGGAGGAAGTGGATGATGAAACACTGGGCGGGGCGACGATGCACGGCAGCATCTCAGGCGTCAGTGACTTCACGGCCGAAGATGACGCCGACGCCCTGCGCATCGGGCGGCAGATTGTGGCCCACCTGAACCAGACGAAAGCGCTGGCCGGCCGGCGGCAAACGCCCGCTCCCCCTTTCTATGATCCAGAGGAGCTGCTGGGCATCATTTCGGCCGATCCGCGCCATCCATTCGACATGCGCGAGGTGATCGCGCGGCTGGTGGATGACTCCCGTTTTCTGGAGTTCAAGCGGGAGTATGGCCCCACCCTGGTCACCGGCTGGGCGCACCTGGACGGCTGGCCGGTGGGCGTTTTGGGCAACAACGGGGTGTTGTTCTCCGAGTGCGCTCTCAAGGCGGCCCACTTTATTCAACTGTGCAACCAGAACCGCACCCCCCTTCTCTATCTGCAAAATATCACCGGCTTCATGGTAGGAACAAAGTATGAACATGAGGGGATCATCAAGCATGGGGCCAAGATGATCAACGCCGTTGCTACCTCCAGCGTGCCTCAATTTACCGTCATTGTGGGGGGCAGCTACGGGGCGGGCAACTATGGCATGTGTGGGCGGGGGTATGATCCTCGCTTGCTGTGGACGTGGCCTAACAGCCGTATTGCGGTGATGGGAGGCGAGGAAGCGGCCGGCGTGCTGGGGATTGTGCAGGAACAGCGGGCGCGCAGCCGGGGGGAAGCGCCCGATCCTAACCGCATTGCCATGTTGCAAATGATGACGCGCCAGAAGTTCGAGGCGGAGTCGGACCCCTACTTCGCCACTGCCCGCCTGTGGGATGATGGCATCCTCGACCCGCGTGACACGCGCCAGGCGCTGAGCATCGGGTTGTCGGCCGCGCACAATGTGGATTTTGTAACGCCCGGCCGGCCGGATTACGGCGTCTTTCGGATGTAAGCGGCCGATGACACCAACCTGACATTCCTTACTGGTTTCTCCCTCGTTGCACCGTTACAATAAAGTTAGATCGGGCGCGCCCCACGCGCCTGAGGGATGCGTGGCGCGGTTGGGAAACCGCGGCTACGATGAACGGCGCGCCCTACGCGCTGAGGGATGAGTCTGTCTGGGTGTGGCAGCCGGATGCTCAGACGGCGGCATAGTCGGGGTGGATGGCCGATAGGCTGGCTGGGAGCCGCCGGTTCGGGTGATCTGCACCCTTCCCACTATAACCATCCACGCCGAGGGGGGTTTCACCATGCACCATACCACCTGCTCTGACATGGGATTCACCAACCAGCTAGCCGGCCGACGCCCCTGGACACACCGCTGCTGGTCGACCTGCCTGACGGCCCTGCTGCTGTTGGGGATCACGGGGTGCGAGGTGTTGGAAATCATCCAGCCAACGCCCACCCGCCGGCCGGCTTCCGACAGCCACACCTACCAGCCCCAACCCCAACTCGTTGGCTACCACGCCACCCTGGCCATCACCGGCATGGGTTGCCGCGATGGGGAAGAGGACGATACCATCTTTTCCACCGGCTCCGACGAACTGGCTTTCATCTACACCCTGCTGCAAACAGACGCCTATGGGCGGGGGATGCGCGTTGCCAACCATGGTTGGGGGCCGTATGCTGTTGTGGCCGGCGAATGGTACGACGAGCGCTACTTCCCGAACCTGCAACTGCCCAACATCCCTCTGGGGCACGGCCTGGTGATTGGGCTGTCGCTGGTGGAGGTTGAAGATTACTCTGATGCCCAACGGACTATGGACACCATCAACGAGTACGCTACGTATGTCGAACTAGCCAACATGGCGAACCCAGAGCCCTATAGCCACTCCGCCATTGAGATCGCCGGGCAGGCGCTTTATTACGCTGGCGTTGCTCTGGACGTAGTGGATTGGGCCGACGACGACGATACCCTGGCGGATCATATCGACGTGGGGGATCCCAATCTGGTGCATAATGCCTTGTTGAGCAACAGCTTTTTGCACAATGGTTGGGTCTTTTCCGGCGTCAACAACGGCGACCACTTTGAATATGAGGTCAACTATGCTGTCCATCTGCAACCGATTTACCGTTAGGGCGGCCGGCCGGCTTGACGATTAACGCGTCGCGTTATACACTGCGAGGCAGTGCGCCACGGCCATAACCCCTGGGCCGTGGTGTGAGGAGTGTGATATGGCCTGGAGCTACTTTACTGCAGAGCACGAGATGTTCCGTCAGGCGGTGCGCCGCTTTGTGGATCAGGAGATCAACCCACATGTGGAGGAGTGGGAAGATGAGCGCAACTTCCCCGGC
>DAOTXO010000041.1:0-4649 GCA_034435495.1 Anaerolineae bacterium | reverse complement strand
CTTCACCGTGGCTGATGGCCCAGCCTGGCAAGACCAGCCCTATGTCCACCACGGCCTCATCACCTGGATGCAACTTTGGGATGAAACGCTGGACCACAACCAGATTTGGGGCCTGGACTTTGCTACCGGTGAGACTTTTCTGGTTTACGATGAATGTACCCCCGGCAACTTCTGGTGTCCCACTATTGACGGCGGGCCGGTCAGTTACGTCGATCTGGTGGTGTGGCTGGAAGCTACCGGCGCGCCTGAGTATGACATCATCCTGCGCGGTGCGCGCCGGCTGACGCAGCACACCTTCATGCCTCTGGTGCGGCGTTGACCGGGCGTGAGCGGTTAGCCCACTTCACCAGGTTCAGATGCTTTGGCCGGCCCTACTTCGCTGCCGGGTGCGATTAGATTATGTGTATAATCGTGTAATGGCAGAAATTTTGACAAACGAGGGGCCGACGGCTATAATGTTGAGTCGCTGCGTCGGAGACCGTCACAGCCGACGCGGACTTTGTCCTCTTAAACCCTGGAGGTAACTGTGTACGCTATTTTTGAATGTGGCGGCCGGCAATACCGCGCCGAAGAGGGACACCGCGTCTCCGTGGAAAAGCTCCCTTATGAAGTCGGTCAGCAGATTGATCTCGCTGTTTTGCTCGTCGCCAATGGAGAAACCATTACGGTGGGCCAACCAACTGTTGACGGAGCGCGGGTGCAGGCCACCGTGGTGGATCATTATCGCGGCAAGAAGATTTTTGTTTGGAAGTATAAGCCCAAGGAGCGCTACCGTCGCCGCCGGGGGCATCGCCAAACGTATACACGCTTGCAGATAGATGCAATTGTGATGACAGCGAAGGAGTAAGACCATGGCTCATAAGAAAGGCGGCGGCTCAACCAAGAATGGCCGCGATAGCAATTCCAAGCGCCTGGGTGTGAAGCGGTATGGGGGTGAGCTTGTTTTGGCCGGCAGCATCATTGTGCGGCAACGCGGCACCCATTACCGCCCCGGCGACCATGTAGGCCTGGGCAAGGATCACACGATTTATGCCCTGATAGATGGCGAAGTTCTGTTTTATGATCGGCACGGGCGTAAGTACATCAGCATCCTCCCGGCCCTAAGCCAGAGTTGAGGCCGGCCGTATGAAAAAAGATATCCATCCAAAGTGGTACCCCAACGCCAAAGTGATCTGCGAAGGGGAAGTGGTGATGACGGTGGGCGCGACGACGCCTGAGATTCGCGTCGATATCTGGTCGGGCACGCATCCGTTTTACACCGGCCAACAGCGCCTGGTGGACACCGAAGGTCAGGTTGACCGCTTCTTGCGTCGTCTGCAGCGCGGCCAGACCATCCAGGCGGAACGGCAAGAAGTGCTGGAGCACCGGCAGCCGGAGAAGCTGGAAGTGGAGAGCATGGGGTTGGGCAAACGAGCGACGGAGGCCCTGGTCAGCGCCGGCGCGACCACGGTCGGCGACGTGCTGGGGCTGTTGCAGCAGGGCGAAGATGCGCTGCTGGCGGTTCCTGGTGTGGGTCAAAAAGCGTTGATTGACATTCGCCGTTTCCTGCGCAGCGAGGGATTGATCGAGTAGTTGATCGTTCGCTACAAGTAAGGTAATGTAAAGGCAGGTGCGAAGTCGCATCTGCCTTTTTTATTGGCCCGCCCCTTCGCTGGGTGTGGTTGTGTGAGGATTGTCGTGGAACATTATCGTCGAGGGCGGGTAGAAGTGGTGTGCGGCAGCATGTTCAGCGGCAAGACGGAGGAGCTGCTCCGACGCTTGCGGCGGGCGATGATTGCGCGGCAAAAGGTGCAGGTTTTCAAGCCGCTGTTGGATGACCGCTATGGCTTGACGCTGGTTAAATCGCACAACGGGGCCGGCTTTCAGGCGCAGCCGGTGGCTTCGGCGGCGGCGGTGCTGGAAGCGGTCGCGCCAGATACCACCGTGGTGGCCATTGACGAAGCGCAATTCTTCGATGCCGGTCTGGTGGAGGTGTGTCAGCGACTGGCCGATGAGGGACGGCGGGTGATTTGCGCCGGTCTGGACACCGACTTTCGCGGTGAGCCGTTTGGACCGATGCCCTTGTTGCTGGCCCTGGCGGAGGATGTGGAGAAGCTGCGGGCCATCTGTGTGGTGTGTGGCGAACCGGCCAGCCGGACGCAACGGCTGATCAACGGCCAGCCGGCCGCCTACGATGATCCGATAGTCCTGATTGGCGCAGCCGAGGTATATGAAGCCCGCTGCCGGCGTTGTCATGAAGTGCGACCGCCGGTGGGGCCGGCCGGCTAAACTGACTGCCTCACTCAAGCAAGGAGCGTGACCTGATGGGACGCAATCTGGTGGACGATGTGGATTATGTTCTGATCGACGAAGATCGCCTGTATGAGCGCATTCAGGAGCTGGCGCAACAGATCGAAGATGATTATGAAGGGGTGGATGACCTCCTGTTGGTGTGCATTCTGAAAGGGGCGGTCATCTTCCTCTCTCAGTTAAGTTTGCTGTTGAAGCGCCCTCACAAGTTGGATTTCATGGCTATCTCCAGTTATGGAGCGGGAACAACCAGTAGCGGCGCGGTGCAGATCATCCTTGATTTACATGAGGACATCAACAACCGGCATGTGTTGATCGTTGAGGACATCATCGACAGCGGGCGCACCCTGGCCTATTTGCGGCGCAGTCTTATGGCGCGCTCGCCAGCTTCCCTGCGCATCTGCACGCTCTTGACCAAACCGTCGCGGCGCGAAGTGGATGTGTCGGTGGATTACATTGGGTTCGATATTCCTGATGAGTTTGTGGTGGGATATGGGTTAGATTACGCCGAGCGCTATCGCAACCTGCCCTACATTGCGGTGCTGAAGCCAGAAATTTTCATCACGCCCGTATGAACAGCAGCCCCCGGACGGTCTGTATGGGAGGAAGGGGGAGAGAGCTAAGATGATCCCCTTACCGATCTGGGAACGGGTGCAGCCTATTTTGCAAAGACATAACGCCCCGGTCTACCTGGTGGGCGGGGCGGTGCGGGATGTGCTGTTGGGCCGGCCGCTGCATGATCTCGATTTTGTGACGCCGGCCGGGGCCATCCGGCTCGCTTTCCGGGTGGGAGATGTTTTGGGGTGGCCCGCCTTTATCCTGGATGGGGAACGGGATATAGGACGGGTGGTGGCCCCGACCGCTGACCTGATGCTTGATTTTGCCGCGCTACGCGGCAACAGCCTGGAAGAAGATTTACAAGCTCGCGATTTCACCATCAACGCCCTGGCGCTGCCGGCGGCGACACCGACGCGCGCGGCGCTCATCGATCCCTGCGGCGGCGCGGAGGATTTGCGCGCTGGCCTGATTCGCTGTCCTGGCCCCCAGACGTTGCTGGATGACCCGGCGCGCACACTGCGTGGGTTACGGCTGGCGGCTGAGTTGGGCTTTCGTCTGACGCCGGAGACGGTGGTTGCCATTCAAGCTGCTGCCGGCCGGTTGGGTCAAATCTCACCAGAGCGCCGGCGAGATGAGTTTATGCGTTTGCTGGCCGGGCCAACGCCGGCCCGCCCGCTGGAGCAGATGGCTGCTTGGGGATTGTTGGAGCATGTGATCCCGGAGGCGATGGCGTTGATAGAGGTGGAACAATCCCCTCCCCACTATGAGCCGGTCTGGGCGCACACCTTGTCGGTGGTGCGTTGGCTGGAGGGGCTGGAGGAGTGGGTGTTGGCGGAGGCAGAAACCCCAACCCCGACCGGCGCACTGGTGGATGCGGCGTTGCGCCCGTTTCGGCCGGCGCTGGCGGAACAGGGACGGCGGTCCGTGGTGGGGGGGCTGACCGGCCGGCAGTTGTGGCGATTGGGGGCGTTGCTGCACGATGTGGGCAAGGCCCCAACCCAGACCCTTACACCGGAGGGACGCATCCGTTTTCTGGGGCATGAGCAGGTGGGCGCGGTGTTGGCGCAGGAGCGGTTGCAGGCGTTACGCTTCAGCAAAGCGGCGACGGCCCATGTGACGCAGCTGGTAGCCGGCCACATGCGTCCCCTGTTGCTGGTCCAGGCGGGGGGCGTGAGTCGGCGGGCGGCCTATCGTTTCTTTAAGGATTTGGGGAGCGCCGGCCTGGATGTGGGACTGCTGGCGTTGGCGGATCATCTGGCGACGTATGCGGGCGAGGGGGAAGGGGAGGCGTGGCCGCGTTTGTTGGCGGTGGTGCGGAGTCTGTTTACCTTTTATTTTGAGCACGCCGCCGAGGTGGTGCGGCCGGCGCCGCTGGTGGGCGGGCGAGAATTGATGCAGGTGTTAGGAGTGGCGGCCGGCCCGCCGCTGGGGCGTTTGTTGCGGGCTTTGGAGGAGGCGCAGGCGGCCGGGGAGATCACCACCCATGCCGAAGCTCTGGCATATGCGCGGGCCTGGCTGACACAATAACCTTCGTCCCGTGACTATATTCGGAGACTCGTTCGAGCAGCTTATTGGGGCGTTGAGCCATGGTTTTCGCCGCCTTGACTGGCGTGGAAAAGCCTTGTATGATGTATCTATCAGTTCGGCTGATTGATTCTAGCGCGATGCGTTTTTCTGTATATAAGGCAATTTCTAAGCTAAAATGGGTGATATACAGAAATTCATCCACATACCATCACTTTATCACATTATAAACGGAAAAATTTCCGCAATCAAGCCCCATTTGGGGCAGATAGGCGGAA
>DAOTXO010000040.1:0-26925 GCA_034435495.1 Anaerolineae bacterium | reverse complement strand
GCCCCCCCCCGCCAACTGATTGACCATCGTCTACGCTGTCTAACGTCGCCTCGGGTCATTTTGTTCCTGGCAGACGTTCTGTCGGCCGGATGGCAGCAAATCGCTGTGCACAATCAACAGGCGCTTATGACCTATTCGACCGTGACCGATTTCGCCAGATTGCGCGGTTGATCCACGTCGCAGCCCAGGCGTTCAGCAATGTGATAGGCCAGGAGTTGTAATGGCATCACATTGACCACTGGTTGCAACAGATCGGGGACGGTCGGCACATAGATGACGTGATCGACTTCGGCGCGGATCGCCTCATCTCCCTCCGTCGCCAGAGCGATAACCTGCCCACCCCGCGCCCTGGCCTGTTGCACCTGACTGATCATCTTGTCGTAGAGGGGGCCCTGGGTCACAATCGCCAGCACCGGCATGTTTTCGTCAATTAAGGCGATGGGGCCATGTTTCATCTCCCCGGCCGGATACCCTTCGGCGTGGATGTAACTGATCTCCTTCAGCTTGAGCGCCCCTTCCAGGGCGACCGGGTAGTTGATGCCCCGCCCAATGAAGAGAAAGTTGGCGGCTTTGGCAAAATGAGTCGCCAGCGCCTGGTAATCAGCGTCGCGATCTAGCAGGCGGCCGGCCAGATGGGGCAAATGGGCGACATCGTCCAGATAACGCGCCAGGTCAGCTTCGGACAGCACCCCGCGCGCCGCGCCCAGAGCGCACGCCAGCAGGTATTGATCAACAATGGAAGTTGTGAAGGCTTTGGTGCTGGCGACGCCAATTTCCGGGCCGGCGTGCATGGCGATATATCCATCCGCCAGCCGCATCGCCTGACTGCCCATCACGTTGACAATGCTCCACAAGGTCGCCCCGGCCTGACGCCCCTGCTCCATAGCCGCCAGCGTGTCGGCCGTCTCGCCCGATTGGGTGATGGCGAGTATGGCGGTGTGGTCATCCAACAGGGGATCATAGTAACGAAACTCGGAGGCATAAGCCACCTCCACCGGCAGACGTGCGATGCGCTCGATGAGGAATTTGCCCACCAACCCGGCGTAATAACTTGTACCGCAAGCCACAATATGCAACTTGTGAAGGCGCTGCGCCAGTTCCGGCGTCAGGTTCAACTCTGGCAATGTCAGACGCCCTTGCTCAAAGTGCGCCCGGCCGCGCAAGGTGTCGAGCAAGGCGCGGGGCTGTTCAAAAATTTCCTTTTGCATGAAATGTTTGAACTCCCCCCTGGCAGCGCTGACCGGGTCCCAGCTGATGGTGTGAATCGCAGTCGCGGCCGGTTCGCCGTCCAGGCTCATCACCCGATAGCCGGTGCGCGTTACCAGAGCCATCTGGCGATTTTCCAAAAAGATCATGCGGCGGGTGTGTTCCAAAATGGCGGGGATGTCCGAAGCGATATACATCTCCCCCTCGCCCACTCCCAGGGTGATGCCGCCGGCGTTGCCCAAACGAGCGCAGATGATGGTATCTGGTTCCATGGCGCTGAGCATGACCACAGCGTTGGAGCCTTTAAGCTGGCGCAAGGTGTGGCGCGCCGCCTCCTCGAAGGAATAGCCGACTTCCAGATAACGTTCCATCCATTGAGCGATCACCTCGCTATCGGTGTCGGAGGTGAAGGTGAAGCCCTCCGCCAGCAAGGTCTGACGCAGCTCGGCGAAGTTTTCCACAATGCCGTTGTGTACCAGGACAATCTTGCCGTGTTGGCTGGTGTGCGGGTGGGCGTTGCGCTGGCTGGGTTCCCCATGCGTCGCCCAGCGGGTGTGTCCGATACCAATCGGCCCCACTACCGGTTCCGTCAGCATAAGGGTCTCCAGTCGACTGAGCTTGCCGGCCGCGCGCCGCACCGCCAGATGCCCATTGTGTTGCAAAACAGCCAGGCCGGCCGAATCGTAGCCCCGATATTCCAACTTTTTCAGACCATCCAAAATGATGCGACTGGCGTTCTGCTGACCGATATAAGCGACAATACCACACATTGTTAACCTCCGGGGTGTATCAGGGGAGCAGACGGCCATCGTCCGCTGGGCGCGGCCGGCCGGAGCTCCAGGTTAGGGTTAAGCGTGTGACAGGCGCTGATACACCACCGGCGGTCAACCAGAGACAGGTACGAGACTGTCTCCGATGATCCAAACCGACCACCACGACGGGGTTGTTTTGTGCGGCCAGTTACCTGACCGTTTTGTCAACCACGCCTCAAAGGGGCAAAGCAGAGTGTGGCAACTCTGGGAGGCACCCGCTGATCACTCGATGCTTGGGTGGAGAGGGTTGAGCGGCCTTGCGCCGTTGTGTTCATCCACCGTATCCCTACCTCGCGGTAGGGGCCTCCATCCTCGTCACCCCTGAACAGCAACGCACCCCAAACCAGTAGGGAGACGCCGCGCGTCAGGGGCCATGCGCTATCTTGCCCGCCTATCACATTGGTTAAATGCTATCCCATACCTGCGTCAGCGTCAAATGCGCCGCGTTATCCATAGTGAATACGTGCGCCGGTCAAACGCCCCAGCGCCCACTCCAGCAAAGCCAGACCCGCGATGCCGATGAGGTCAATCGCCAGCGTCATGCCCAAGGCCAGCCCCAAATACCCCACCAACCCCAAGAGCCACTCATCCAGGCGCGGCCACAACCAGCCGCCCACGCCGGTGACAATAAGCAAGGTCACAACGACCGCCAGCCACAGCGCCAACCCCGGCCACGCCCGGCGGTCAGACGGACTGGGTAACATGGCGTTGCTGATGGCAAAGACGAGATAGAGCCACAGAAAAACGTCCTGGGTCTGGAGCAGCTGCACCAGGACCGGCCGACCGGCGGTCAGTTCACCGCGCTGCAACAGCCCCAGCGGTTGCTCCAACTGGAAGATGTTATGGCCGATGAGGGTAAGGGCGGTCATACCGACGATCAGGGGCGCGCCACCGATGATGCTTTCGCGCAGCGGGTCGAGGTGGCGTGGGCGGTGGTAGATCACGTACCCCAATTGGATGGAGCCATCGGGGTGGGCTTTGGGCCAGAGCGAGATAGCGGCCGGCCGCAATCCCATCAGCCAGGCCACAACATAATGGCTCACCTCGTGCAATAACACGCCGGGGAATAGCACCAGGGCGTACAAAATCAGCGCGGTGCGCTCCTGACCGGCCAGTAACAACGTCACACCGCGCAGATGGCGGTGAATCCAGCGTTGGGCCGCCACCAGCGCCAGCAGCGCCACAACCACCCACGCCAGCGCCATGCCCCAGGTGGACATCCGTTAACGTTTGGCCTGGGCGGCGTTGGCGACCATCTGAACAAAGGAAGCTTTTAAGCTGGCGCCGCCCACCAACGCCCCGTCAATGTCGGGATGGGCCATATACTCCGCGATGTTGTTTTCGTTGGCGCTGCCACCATATTGAATACGCACCTGTTGCGCCGTGGCTTCGCCCAACTGCTCCGCCACCGTCCCACGCACCGTCACGCCGATGATGCGGCCGGCGTCAGCGGCGTTGGCGGAGCGCCCCGTGCCAATCGCCCAAATCGGTTCGTAGGCAATCACCACCTGGGCGGCCTGCGCGGCGGTTAGGCCGGCCAGGGCGGCCCGCACCTGGGCGCTGACAAAGGAATGGGTTTCGCCGCGTTCGTTCTGTTCCAGGCTTTCCCCAACACAGATAATGGGGATCAGACCGTGCGCCAGGGCGGCGTGCGCCTTGCGGTTGACCCCTTCATCCGTTTCACCAAAGTAAGCCCGGCGCTCGGAGTGGCCCAAGATCACATAGCGACAGTAGGGCTTGAGCATCAACGGGCTGCATTCGCCGGTAAAGGCTCCCTGATCAGCAGCGTGCATATTCTGCGCCCCTACCCCAATATGGGTGGCGGTCAGAGCCTCGGCCACAGCCGACAACGCCACGAAGGGCGGGCAAAGGGCGATGTCGATCCCCTCAATCTGGTTGAGAGGGTAACGAATCTCGCGCACAAAAGCGAGCGCTTCGGTCACCGTTTTGTGCATTTTCCAGTTGCCGGCAATAAAGGGCTGACGTGTAGGCATCGTTCCTCCTTTTACTTGGCTTACTTGGCGAAGTTCACCGCCCGCGTCTCGCGGATCACAGTCACTTGAATTTGACCGGGGTACTCCATGCTATCTTCAATCGTTTTGGAGATGTCTTTGGAAAGCCGCACCGCCGCCAGGTCATCAATTGCTTCCGGCTTGACCAAAACGCGAATCTCGCGGCCGGCTTGTAGGGCATAGGCGCTCTCCACGCCATCAAAAGAGACGGCGATCTCCTCCAGAGTGCGCACCCGTTTGATGTAATTTTCCAGGCTTTCGCGTCGTGCGCCAGGGCGCGCGCCAGAGATGGCATCAGCGGCTTCAACCAAAATAGCTTCGACTGTTTCCTGTTCCACTTCGTGATGATGGGAGGCGATGGCGTTGACAACGGCCGGGTGGACATTAAAGCGTTTGGCGTATTCCGCCCCTAACATGGCGTGGGTTCCTTCCTGGTCATGATCGAGCGCTTTGCCCAGATCGTGCAACAACCCACCCGCCTTGGCTATTTCAATATCCGCCCCCAACTCGGCCGCCAGCAAGGCGGCAATTTTGGAGGTCTCCACAGCATGATGCATCTGGTTCTGGCCGAAGGAGGTGCGAAACTTGAGACGCCCCAACAGCTTCCAGATTTCACGGTGCAGACCGGCCACGTTGGCCTCGTAGGCGGCTTCCTTGCCGGCCTCCAAAATCTCGCGGTCGATGTCGGCGCGGGTGTCTTTGATCAACTTCTCGATGCGGCCTGGGTGGATGCGTCCATCTACAATCAGCTTCTCCAGAGCGCGCCGCGCCACCTCTCGCCGCACCGGGTCGAAGCTGGAAATAGTGACCGCCTCCGGCGTATCGTCCACCACAATATCGACGCCGGCCGCCTGTTCAAAAGCGCGGATATTACGCCCGCTGCGGCCAATAATGCGCCCCTTCATCTCTTCATTAGGGATGGGCACAACGGACACAGCGATCTCGGCCACGTGGTCGCTGGCAACGCGCTGAATGGCCGTGGCAATCAACTTACGCGCCTGCTCCTCGGCCGTCTCGCGGGCGCGTTCCTCCACCTCGCGCATGACGCGCGCCATATCCTGACGCGCCTCTTGTTCCACCGCCGCCAGCAACTCTTGACGCGCCTCGTCGCGGCTCATGCTGGCAATGCTTTCCAGGGCAGCTTGTCGTTCCGCTTCCAGATTTTGCAACTGATTTTCGCGCCGGTCGAGGTTGCTCTGACGGCGGTTGAGCGTCTGTTCCCGCTTTTCCAACTTTTGCGCCATTTTGTCCTGGTTGTCACGCAAAACATCCAGGCGTTCCTGCGCCCGTGCTATCTCCTCGTAGCGCCGTTCTACCACCTTTTCTGCTTCGGCGCGTGTCTGGCGCGCCTCTTTGCGGGCTGAGTTGAGCAACTCGGCCGCCTCGTGCTCCACCTGGCGGCGGCGCTGCTCGATTTCTTGATTAAACTGGTCGTAGGTGGCCTGAAGGTTGGGCCGGCCGCGGGTGCGCCACAGCTGGTAGGCCACTCCCCCGGCGATCAGCCCTCCTACCAGAACACCCACAATGAATAATACCACATCCATGGACTTGCTCCTTAAAAAGCCTCTTGGTCAGGCGATTCATCTTGATGATATGTCTGCCACAACTCGGCCACGATCTCGCGGATGAGATCGTAACGAAAGCCGCGCCGCTGCAAATAAGACCCCAGCTTAAGCTGGAACGTTTCCCAGGGTAAGGCAGCATAACGGCCGGCGCGCTGCTCCGCCGCCTGGCGAATACGCGTCCACTCTTCGTCGCTATCCCCCAAAACTGCTTCGATGATGTCGTTGGGGATGCCTTTTTGACGCAATTCCTGTCGCAAAACGGCCCGGCCGCGTGGGCGAAAGGTGTCGCGCTGCTCAATCCAATAACGGGCGAAGGCGTGGTCGTCAAGTAGCTGCACCTCGACCAGACGGGTGATAACCGGTTCGATTACATCCCCGGCGTAGCCCTTATCCGCCAGGGCGCGCTGGACTTCGGCAACGCTGCGAGGGCGGCGGGCTAAGAGCTGCAACACTTTTTCCCTGGCTTCTTCCTGCCAGGCTGTCTGGCGCAGGGTTTCCAATTCGGCTGGGGTGATGCTTTGCCCCACGCGCAGGCGCGCCGCTACAATCTGGGGAACGCCCAGGGCAAAGTCGCCATCCAGAAAAACGGAGATGCGTTCCTGGTTATGTTTTTGAGTCTCTAAGGCGGTAATAATGCCCATTTCTGTGCCACTCCGGCCGGCCACCACACAGTCGCCGTAGCGTCGCGGCTGATTGAGAGGTTTCAGGCGTGAAATGGGGTTCAGGGATGGGGCAACGGCTGCCCACACTGGAGCAGCCGGGCAGGCGAATGTGGGTTGTCCGTTCACCAGGACAACGCCCTGACGCCGCCTCACAACAGGAGGCCCAGAAATGGCGTCAGCACCTGACAGTCAGTTGCAACCATCAGGCCGGGCGCTACTGCGCCCGGAGTCGCCGCCATTTCCAACACCGACGGGTTAGTCGGGTTAACCCTTCTCCGATCACATGCCAAACCTGCGCCCAAACCGGGGGCGCAGGTCATCCTCAATGATAACCGCGGTTGTGTAGCGTCGTGGGCAGGGAGTATTGGATAGGCAGGTCGGCGCTACGCAGTGAGGGGCAGGCCAGCCTCTTGGCGAATAAATGTCTCTATTTCAGCCAGCACGGCGGGGTTTTCCAACAGATATTGTTTGGCATTCTCACGTCCCTGGCCCAGCAGCGTCTCGCCAAAACGAAAATAAGCGCCACGCTTATCGACTACATTGCGCGCTGTCGCCAGGTCGAGCACATCCCCAGCCCTGGAGATGCCCTCGTTGTACATGATGTCAAACTCCGCTTCGGTAAAGGGGGGGGCCACTTTGTTCTTGATCACCTTAACGCGGGTGCGATTGCCGGCCACACTCCCCTGCAACTTGATCGATTCAGTCCGTCGAATCTCCAGGCGCACCGAAGCATAAAACTTGAGCGCCAAACCACCTGTTGTCGTTTCTGGATTGCCATATACCACACCAATTTTCAAGCGCGTCTGGTTGGTGAAGAGCACAACCGTATTGGTCTGCTTGATCACCCCCGACAGTTTGCGCAACGCCTGGGACATCAACCGGGCTTGCAACCCCATGTGGGAGTCTCCCATCTCCCCTTCCACTTCAGCGCGGGGAACGAGAGCGGCGACTGAATCCACCACCACGACATCCATAGTCGCGGAGCGAATGAGCGCCTCGGCTATTTCCAACGCCTGCTCACCGGTATCGGGCTGCGAAATGTACAGATTATCCAGGTTGACGCCGCAACGAGCGGCGTAGGCGGGGTCGAGTGCGTGCTCCATATCGATGAATGAACACAAGCCGCCCCGCTTTTGCGCTTCAGCAATGATGTGCTGGCAAAGCGTCGTTTTTCCCGACGATTCTGGCCCATAAATCTCAATGATGCGACCACGCGGTACGCCACCCACACCCAAAGCAATATCTAGCGAGAGCGCCCCGGTTGGAATGACTTCCACCTGCAAATGGCGCGCCTCACCCAGGCGCATAATCGCGCCCTGACCAAATCGTTTTTCGATGTTGGCTATCGTTACTTCAAGGGTGCGATCACGATCGCGCTCAGTCCTGCTCATGTGAGTCCCTGTCACGGCCATCAACGTATGCAGATTAGTGTACAATACGCCTATGGAATTAGCAAACAGCCCGGCCGGCGTGGTGCGGCCGGCGGCATCGGCGGATGCCCGCGCCATCACCCGACTGTTGCAATATGCCGACTATAGCCACATCCACAGCGATTGGCGGTTGCCAGGAGAGTGGATTGGGGAGCCGGGTTTTCTGACCTACCTGGATCCCGCCCATCGCCTGTTGGGGTGTCTGGCGCTGACGGCCGATCCCCCACCGGCCGCCTGGGTGCGTCTGGCGGCCGTGGCTTCACAGGCCGGCGCGCCGGAACCTGTGGTGCGTGTTCTCTTAATAGTGGCCGAATCCACCCTGGCCGCGCAAGGGGTGACCGAAGTCGCCTGGCTGGCCGGACAAGATTGGATACTCCGGCTTGTGCCTTCCCTGGGCTTTGCCGCCACCCATGCCATCGACGCCTATGCCAAACCGGATATGCAGCTGCCAGCGGCGTTCCGGCCGGCGGCCGGCATTCAGATTCGCCCTGTTCGGCCGGCCGACTTCCCGCGCCTGATTCAGCTGGAGGAGGAGGCCTTCATGCCCTTGTGGCGGCATAGTCTGGAAGGGCTGCAACGGGGCCGACAAGAAGCCGCCAGTTTCGATGTGGCGGAGCGGGCCGGGGAAATCGCGGGCTTTCAATTTTCCGTCTGGGGGGAGGCCCAGGCGATACACCTGGTGCGTTTAACCGTTGCGCCGACGCACCAGGGACAAGGGGTAGGGGCAGCCCTGTTAGCCCATGCCCTGACAACCCACCACCGCCAGGGAGCGCGCAGCATGACGCTCAACACCCAAAGCGACAACTGGGCTTCGCAAAAATTGTACACCCGCTTTGGCTTTCAAGCGACGGGCCAACGCTTTGGCGTGTGGACAAAAAAACTGACCACCCCCTAAGTCTGGCCCCTCTTCACCCCAACCTGAGGAG
Organism: Anaerolineae bacterium; assembly: GCA_034435495.1. Classification (GTDB taxonomy): domain Bacteria; phylum Chloroflexota; class Anaerolineae; order Promineifilales; family Promineifilaceae; genus DAOTXO01. The sequence continues at coordinate 18,312 of DAOTXO010000040.1, read as the reverse complement.
CTAACATGACTGAAAGATACCCGCTCGACGATGCCCAACTAGAGGCGGCCCTGGCCGAGTTGCCAGGTTGGAGCATTGACAACGGCAAGCTGCACAAAGTGTTCAAGTTCAAATCCTTCGCCCGCGCTATGGGCTGGATGATGAGCGTCGCCATTCAGGCGGACAAGATGGATCACCACCCGGAGTGGGGCAATGTTTACAGCCGGGTGACAGTACACCTGGTGACGCATGATCTGGGCAATCGGATCAGCAATCTGGATGTGGCGCTGGCGAAGAAGATGGAGTTGCTGGCGGGGTGACGGCCGGTTGGGCTTAAAAGACAGACGCCCGACCGGTCAGGTCGGGCGCTGTTGATGGTGGAGATGGCGGGAATCGAACCCGCGTCCGAAAAAGTCAGCCAGCTGAACGTCTACAAGCTTAGTCATCCTATTTGATTTCGCCAGGCGGGCCCCGGACAACACGGGTCGCACTCCCGGCCAGCCAATGGCCCCCGAAAGGGCCTCTCTAGCCCCCACTATCGGCGTCGTGGGGGAGCACGCTGACTTTGCTTACGCCCCATAACCCCCGGCCAGCGAACGGTGGATATGGGACGCGACTCCTCTAGGGGAGTCGGGGCTCTACATGACTCGCATTAAGCAGCGAGCGGCAGAGCATTATAGGCCATACGATTGTTGGCACTTATTGGTTGCCCGGTTTAGCGAGATTCGGGCGTTCTCGGCTTGCAGTCCAGGGCGTTCCTTCCCCGTCGAGACCAGTCATCCCCGGATTCACAATTCATTATAACACAGACAGCGTTAAAAAGACATTAACGCGGCATCGGCCAGGTCCCACTCCGTTTCAGCCATGGTTTCAGGCTCGGCCGGCGGCGGGGCCAGGCGTTGCTGCTCCACTTTGCGACGCAATCGGGTCGGCCATTGGCTGATGTCCTCCGAAGGGTAAATGGGCAGCGGCGGGCCGGCTTGGCGCAACAAATCAGATGTGCGGCAACGCAAAATACGCCGTGCCGCCATCAAGCCAGACGCCGTCGCCCCGGCCACCCCATGGCCGCTGATGGTGCTGGCCCCGACCAGATACAACCCCTCAAATGGGGTCTCAATGGGAAAGGCCAGGGGGCCAACCTGAAAACGCCCCTTGTCCAGACCATAAAGATTGCCGTAAGTCGCCTCCAGGTAATATTTGTTGGATAGAGGCGTACCCAGATCAGCGAAGACTACCCGTTCCGCCACCCCCGGCGCGATCTCATCCACCATGCCAATCAGACGCGTCTGCAGGCGTTGTTTGAGCGCCAGATAATCGGTCGCTTTCTCCCCGCCCCCCTCACTCTTGTGCCCATAGGCCCACTGTTTGAATCCTGCATAGTTGACAAAGACGAAAGCTTCCAGAGTGTGGTGGCCGCTGTGCATCTTGGATGGGTCCTTCAGCGTCGTCACCGTCAGGAACATCCCATCTGGCGGTGTCTGGCCCAGGATGTTGGCCGTCAACCCCTGCCGGTAAATGGCGTCTAGATCGGCGTGGCGATAGTACCAGTAGTTGCCAGAGTCTAGCCCGGCCGCCCGCAAATCCATATCCACCGCCAGGAAGAGGCTGAGAGCAGAGGTGGAGTACACAGCGCGATCCAGTTTGCGCCGCCAGCGCCAGCTGAGCTGGTCGCGACCAATCAAGCGCCCAAAGGTAACTTCCGGGTCGGCGTTGCTGACGACATAGCGGGCGCGCACTTCTGACCCATCCGCCAGGCGCACGCCCAAAACCTTTGATCCTTCCAGCAGCAGGCTGGCGACGCGCGTTTCCAGGCGTAACGTTCCGCCGGCCCGTTTGAGCGCCCGCGTGAAGGCGCGGGGAATGGCAAAGCCACCGCCGAGGGGGTAATAGGCCCCATCCATGTAATGGTTGACGATGGCGGCGTGAATCGGGGCGGAAGCCAGGGAGGGGGGCACCCCGTGGTCGCCCGTCTGACCCAGCAAGATGGCTTTCAGCAACGGATCGCGCACGTAATGATCCACCAACGCCTGGGCAGAGCGAAAGGCCCAGGGCAGGGCATGGCGGGCGCGCCAGGGGGCCAGGGCGATATCGCCCAGCGAGCGCAGGCGGCTTAAACCCTCCACCTCCGCCATCAACCGGCCGATGTCATTTAGATACGCCTCGATGCTGCGCCGTTCCTGGGGAAAGCGGGCGCTGAGCCGTTCAGCCAAAGCGGCGCGTCCTTTGGGGATGTCGAAGCGCTCTTCCCCGACCAGAATATGGTCATATCCGTCTGGATTGATTTCGCAAAAGGCGAGGTCGGCCGAGACCCCCAACCCTTCGTAGATGGTGCGCATCATGCCGCCGGGGCCGAGGTTGCCGATGTAATGCACGCCGGGGCTAAAGCGGTAACCTTGTAAGGTGAAGGAGTGACACCAGCCACCGGCGACATAATGCTGTTCACACACCAACACCTTCAGGCCCGCCTGGGCCAGGCACACCGCCGCTGTCAACCCGCCCGCGCCGGAGCCAATGACCACGACATCCACATCTGTTTGCATGTTGTTTCATGTCCCTTCCGGCCGGCAAGGTGGCTGCCGGCCGGGAATGTATCGGTCTTTTTGCCTCGTGAAACGACAGCAGGAGTGTAAACCTGAAGAGGACAAAAATCAACCACAAGGAGCATCACAGAGGCGTTGCTGGCAGATTATTGGACGCAGGCTGAGGCGACGGGTGGCTTCACTTTTTGAGGGTTTCTGGCACTAGCCAGATGAAGAGGCCGGCCGTCAACACCCCGGCGCCCCCCAACATCACCGCTGCGGCCGTCAGGGCCAGCTGGCCCGCCACACCCCCCACTAGCAATGGCCCCAGGGTGAAGCCCAGATCGCCATAGAAGCGCCACAGGCCTAAAAACTCGCCGCGCCGGCCGGCCGGGGCCAGGTCTGCCCCCAGGGTGATCATAGTGCCGGAGCCCAGACCATTGCCCAGACCAATCAACCCGGCCGCCAGCCCCAATGTCACAGCGCTGCCCGTCAGGGGAATGAGCGCCAACCCCACCCCTTGCAGAAAAAAGCTGGGAACCACCGCAAATTTACGTCCCAGGCGATCCATAATCTGGCCTGTGGGATAAAAGAGCAACATATCCAGGGCGCTGCTGGCGCTCATGATCGCTCCGATCAGACTTACATCCAGTCCCAGGTGGTCGACAGCGTACAGGGGAATGATGACGCCGGGGCCGGTGCGCACCATCTGCGCCAGCAGTTGCCCCAGCCCGGTGATGTTGAGCAGTCGCCGATGCTCAACGTAGGTGGCACACAACCCCTGGAGATACACCCTCAGGCTCAGGCCCGTCTTGTGTTCGGCCGGGTCATCCGGCGGGATAACCGCCAGAACGACCACCAGCGCCGCCCCCAAGAGCGCCGTCATGACCAGGAAGGGGGCGCGCAGGCCCAACTGTGCGGCGGTCACGCCGCCAATGGCCGGCCCCACAAAGCGCCCCACGCGCAACATGCCCCCCAGCAAGGCCACAGCCCGCCCGCGCTGCTGCAAGGGGATGAACATGGCAATAAAATCGCTGCGCGCCAGGTTGAAGATGGATAGTCCCAAACCGGATAGGCTTTGAAAGAGAATCACCTGGCCGATGTTTTGGGAGACCGCCAGCGCCAGGGCGGCTAGGACAGCAAAGGTAAGGCCCACAATCATGGTGCGTCGCTGCCCCAACCGCCCCAACACCCAGCCGGCCGGCAGATCGCTGAGCAACATCCCCACCGCCTCGGCTGCCACCACCATACCTACCAGAGCATAGCTGGCCCCTAATTCACGTGCGAAGAGGGGCAGAATGGGGGCGCGCACCTGCAAGCTGATGGCAACGATCAGCACTGGCAGGTAAAGCGTCCACATCAACGAGAGGCGGGGTTGGCCCTGATCGAGTTGGGAGGTCACAGGTTGGACGGCTCTCTGTCTTAACTTATACCTGCGCCCACCGGCGCACGGCCGGCAACGCCAACCAGGGCAGGATCGCCAGGGCTTGCAAGGCCAGCGCCAGGCCGACCTGGTCGGCGATGATGCCCAGGGCGTAGCTGCCCAGCGCTCCGCTGGCGAACATGAAGCCCAGCGTCAGACCTGAAGCCAGCGCTTGCCGGCCGGGTAGCAATGCCTGGGCTTGAATAACCAGGACGCTATGGGGCATTCCGCCAAAGAACCCGGCCAGGGCCAGAATAGGCAGCCGCCACAGGTCAGGGGCCGGAATATAGAAGTAGAGCGGCGCAGCCGCCCCTAATAAACCCAGACGGATGGCCCAGGCCGGGCCGAAGCGATCCGCCAGCCGCCCCCCTACCACACCGCCGATGGCTGAGCCCAACATCCAGATGCCTCCCATCCATCCGACGTAAGTCGCGCTGTACCCCTGCTCGGCGAACAGCTTGGGGGCAAAGTTAATGGTGGCGATGCTGGCGGTGTTGATGAGCAGAATGACCCAGCCCAGGGAAAGGATGGCGCGGCGGCCGGCCGGCACGCCTTCGGTTGTCGGCCGGGCGACCCGCGGCGCAGCGGGTAAGGGCTGGTGGGGCGGCCCAATCCAGCGCCAGCCGCTGTAAATCGCTCCCAATGTCAGCAGCGGCAAAATGAGGAAGCCCGGCCGGCCGGCGCTATCCAACACCTGCCCGGCCAGAATGGGGCCGGCGAAAAGTCCCAATTGGCCGGCCATGAAAAAGATAGCGGTGGCCTGGGTACGTTGGGTGCGCCGTTCATCGCTGGCGATGAGCGCGCCGCTGGGATGGAACGCCCCCGACCCCAGACCGGCAATGGTGACCGCCAGCACCGCCAGCCAGGGCGTGCCCACCGCTGTCAGGGTGTAGAAAAAGGTCATCCAGGTCATGCCCCCCAGCACCAGCCAGCGCGGCCCATACCGATCCGCCACCCAGCCAAAGAGGGGTTGGGAGAGGGCGCTGCCCACATTGTAGAGCAGCAACGCCAGACCGACCTGGGCGTTGGTCAGTCCCAGCGTCAACGCCAGCAGCGCCATCAAGAGGGTGCGGCTGCTGTTCAAAACATCCACAGAAAAATGAGTCAGCGCGGTCGCCAGATAGGAGCGGTCGCGCCACAGAGTAGGGGCCAGTGTCGTCATCAAGGCATTGTGATCCAAAAGCCCCCGAAGGGGGGCGAATAGGTTGAATGATAGGTCAATCGGCCGGCTTGCGCCACTGGTTGGGGGTTGATGAGGTAAAAAGGGGTACAATAGCGGCGTAAAGAGTCGGCCGATCAGCCGGCCGGGAGCATGTACCATGCGGTGGAAAGTTTTGGTTCTGATAGTCGCAGGCTGGGTTGGCGCGTTCCTGGGATCAGGCGTGGGTTGGCAACCCACGTCAGCGGTCAGGCTGGCCCACGCCGACGCCCTGCTGGTGCATCCAGCAGCCCTGACGACAACGTTGGGCAGCCACAGCGGCCAACCTCTCTCGGTGTTGGCCGTGCATGACCAGACAGGCAATCAAAATGATTGGGAGCGTTACAAAGAGTTTTACCCAACGGCAACTGGCTATCGCGGGATTCTGGCCTTTGATCTGCCACCCGACGTTGATCCCGCCCAGATAACGGACATCACCCTGCATGTCAACTATCTGGGGCCGGCCGCCGCCACCCAACTGTGGGAGTGGGAGCTATGGGATGTGCCCGGTGGAACCTGGGTGACGTTGGGCGGAAATGACGGGGCAACTGATTGGGTGTGGTCCTGGCTCTCCTTTCCGGCCGGCGGCGATCTGAGCCGTTTTGTGGATGCGACCGGCCGCCTGCGATTGCGCTACCGCACCAATAGCGGGGTGGACAACAGCGACCTCGACTATCTGGCGCTCGATATTGTCACCCAATCCGGCGCGCCCACTCCCACACCCCAACCCACCCCGACACCATCGCCTGGCGATTGGTGGCGGCCGGGGCCCGGTGTCAGCTGGCAATGGCAACTGACCGGCAACATTGACACCTCATTCGATGTCACCATGTACGACATTGATCTCTTCGATGCCCCGCAGGAAACCATTGACGACCTGCACGCCGCCGGGCGGATCGTCATCTGTTACTTCAGCGCCGGCAGTTGGGAAGCGTGGCGCCCCGACGCTGACGACTTTCCTGAATCAGTGTTGGGCGAACCCAATGGCTGGCCTGACGAGCGCTGGCTCGATATTCGTCAGCTCGACATCCTGGGGCCATTGATGACGGCGCGCCTCGACCTGGCTGTGGCAAAGGGGTGTCAGGGGGTAGAACCAGACAATGTGGATGGCTACACCAACAACACGGGCTTCCCGCTCACCTATCAGGATCAGCTGACGTACAATATCTGGCTGGCGGAGCAGGCGCACGCCCGTCAATTGTCGATTGGCTTGAAGAACGACCTGGCCCAGATTCCCGACCTGGTGGCTCACTTCGATTGGGCGCTGAATGAGCAATGCTTTCAATATGATGAGTGCGAAACCTTGCTGCCTTTTATTGCGGCCGGCAAGGCTGTGTTCGGGGTCGAGTATTGGGGACGTCCAGGCGTTTTTTGCCCCCAGGCCAACGCCCTCAATTACGACTGGTTGAAAAAGCACCTTGACCTGGACGCCTGGCGCGTCGCCTGTCGTTGAGAGGCCGGGCGTGTTTGATCTGTTCAGCCCGGCCTTCAAGGCCAACCCTTTTCCTACCTTCGCCCGGCTGCGGCAAAGCTGCCCTTTCTATCCCCACGCCGCCCCGGATGGCTCTACCATCTGGTATATCACCCGCTATGAAGACGTGGGTGCCGTTCTGAAAGATCACACCCGCTTTGTCAAAGACATTCGCCACGCTCAAAACACGCCCCGTACCGCCACGGCCGCCATCAACCACAACATGCTCTTCTCTGACCCGCCGCTGCACACGCGCCTGCGGGCCCTGGTCAACCAGGCCTTCACGCCGCGCCGGGTGCGGGGCATGGAGTTCACCATTCGCGCCGCCGCCGAGCAATTGTTGGATCGGACAGCCCATCAGGGGGGTATGGATGTGATCGCCGATTATGCCCTGCCGCTGCCGGTGTGGGTGATTTGCGACCTGCTGGGCATTCCGCCGGCCGACCGCGCTCAGGTGCAGGATTGGTCACAAGCCATCATTGCGCCCGGCCGGCGGGGGTTGAACTTCAGCCAGCGCAAACGCAAGGTGCGCGATCTGCTGCTCTATTTTCGCGCCCTGTTTGCCGACCGCCGCCGGGCCCCGCAGGATGATCTCATCAGCGACCTGTTACAGGCAGAGGAGGCCGGCGACCGACTGACCGATGAGGAGCTGACCAGCATGGTCGCCCTCCTGGTGGTCACCGGCCACGAGACCACCGTTAATCTCATTGGCAATGGAGTGCTGGCGTTGCTGCAACACCCGGCGCAATGGGCGCAGTTGCAGGTGCAGCCCGACCTGCTGGCAAGCGCGGTGGAGGAGATGTTGCGCTACGATGGGCCGGTGGAAACCTCCACCACCCGCTGGGCAGCTGAAGATGTGGCGGTGAGCGGAGGGTGCATCCGGCGCGGGGATGTGGTGCGGGTGGTGTTGGCTTCTGCCAACCGCGATGCTGCCTATTTTGCCAACCCTGACACTTTCGACATCACCCGCCGTGACAACCGGCATCTGGCCTTTGGGCATGGTATTCATTACTGCCTGGGGGCGGCGCTGGCACGCCTGGAGGGACAACTGGCGGTGGAGGCGTTGCTGACTCGTTTCCCTGACCTGCGTCTGGCTGCACCCCAGCTGGCATGGCGGTCGGGGGTTCTGTTTCGCGGTCTATCTCGTCTGCCGGTTGTTAGCCGCTGAGCCGGGCCTGACCCCTTGTTGCTGGTATGAGGAGGATGTGATGCCTAAGGTGATACTCGCCCCCTCGATTTTGTCGGCCGATTTCACCCGCCTGGGAGAACAGGCTGTGGAAGCGATGGCGGCCGGCGCGCGCTATCTGCATGTGGATGTGATGGACGGCCACTTTGTGCCCAACATCACTCTCGGCCCGTTGGTGGTGGCAGCGCTACGCCCCCTGACACAAGCGGCCGGGGTAGTGTTAGATGTTCACCTGATGATCACCCAGCCAGAGCGGTATGTGGCGGCGTTTGCTGCGGCCGGGGCGGACATCATCACCCTGCATGTGGAAGCCACGCCCCACTTGCACCGCGCTGTGCAGCTGGTGCGTGAGCAAGGGTGTCGGGTCGGCGTGGCCCTCAACCCGGCCACTCCGCTGAGCACTTTGGAAGAGATTTTGCCGGAGATCGATCTGGCGCTGGTCATGTCTGTCAACCCCGGCTTTGGGGGACAGGCGTACATTCCTGCCAGCAGCCACAAGCTGCGCCGCCTGCGCCAGATGTTGAATGCCCTGGGTTCCCCGGCCGATCTGGAGGTGGATGGAGGCATCAAGCCATCTAACGCTGCCGACGTGGTGGCGGCCGGGGCCAATGTCCTGGTGGCCGGCAGCGCCATTTTCGGCGGTCCCCACTCCGTGGCCGATAACATGGCTGCCCTATGGGCCGCTTTAAGCTGAGCAGACAGGTATGAAAAAAGGAAGGCTGGTCGGGCCAACCTTCCTCCTCTTATGCTGTCACACCTATTGTATTGGGCGCGGGGTGGTTAGTTCAGTCGCTCAAAGATGCCGGCCGCACCCATTCCGCCGCCAATGCACATGGTCACCATGCCAAAGTGTGCGTCACGCCGGCGCATTTCGTTGATGATCTGCACCGTCAGCTTGGCCCCGGTTGCGCCCAGGGGATGCCCCAGGGCGATAGCCCCGCCATTGACGTTCACCCTGTCGGGGTCGAAGCCCACTTCGCGAATGACGGCCACGGCCTGGGAAGCGAAGGCTTCATTGAGCTCGATCACATCCAGATCTGACAAGGTCAGACCGGTGCGCTTCAAGACACGCGGCACAGCTGCTACCGGGCCAATGCCCATGATGTCGGGGCGCACGCCGCCTACATTGAAGCCGACAAAGCGCACCAGGGGGGTCAGACCCAGGCTTTCGGCCAGGCGGCGCTCCATGATCAGCACGGCTGCCGCCCCATCGCTGAGAGGGGAGGAGTTGCCGGCCGTGACGGTGCCATTCAACTTGAAAACCGGCTTGAGTTTAGCCAGGCCGGCCAGGGTCGAGTCGGCGCGCAAATGCTCATCTTGGTCGAAGCGCAGGGTGCGCCGTGTGATGCCGCCGTTGACTTCATCCACACTCGCCTCTTCCACCTCCAGGGGAACGATTTCAGCCTGGAAACGGCCGGCCGCCTGCGCCTGGGCCGCTTTGTGGTGGCTGGCCAGGGCAAACTCATCCTGCGCCTGACGCGAGACCTCGAACTCATCCGCCACCCGTTCCGCCGTCAGCCCCATGCTCATGTAGACTTCAGGCATCGTCTCCACCACGGTCGGGTTGGGGTTGATGCGAAAGCCGGTCATGGGAACCATGCTCATCGTTTCCGCCCCACCGGCGATGATACAATCCGCCCCATTGGCGATGATGCGCTCAGCGGCCAGAGCAATCGTTTGCAGGCCGCTGGAACAGAAGCGGTTAACGGTCATGCCGGGGGTATCCACCGGCAACCCGGCCAGCATAGCGATGGTGCGGCCAAAGTTCAGCCCCTGCGCTCCTTCGGGCATAGCGCAGCCGATGATCACATCGTCCACCAGCTGAGGGTCAAGTTGGGTTTCTTGCATGATGGCCCGGATCACGGCCGCCGCCATATCGTCAGAACGATAGCTGCGTGTGACGCCGCGTTTGGCTTTGCCCACAGCGGTGCGCTTGCCGGCCACAATGACTGCTTCTCTCATGGTCATGATCTCCTATTGATGTTTTCCCATACGGCCAGTGGCCTTTAATTGCGCAATGGTTTGCCGGTCTGGAGCATGTGCATGATGCGCGCCTGGGTGGCCGGCTCGCCACACAGGGAGAGGAAAGCTTCGCGCTCCAGGTCGAGGAAGTGCCATTGATCAACCCACTGAGGTGAGCTCAGGTCGCCGCCGCACATGACATACGCCAGTTTTTCGCCAATTTTGACATCGTGGGCGGTGGCGTAGCCAGCCCAGAGGAAACTTTTCAGGCCCAGTTTGAGGGCATAGTAGACATCCCGGCCGGCGGCGTACACCTTCTCCGGCTCAGGCGGGCGCGCCCCTGACGCAACAAGCTGAAGGGCAAGTTGTTTGGCCCGCGCCAGGCGTTGGTCGCTGTTGAAAACGATCACATCCGTATCCCGCAGATACCCCAGGGCGCGATCTTCCCAGGCGCTGGTTCCCACCTGAGCGGTGGCGATTTGCTGAAAGGCTTCTTGCATCACGGGCAGGATGTCGGCGTTGTCGGTGCGCATAACCGGGTTGATCTTGCGGCGCACCACTTCCTTACACCCACCAGAACCGGGAATCAGCCCCACGCCCACTTCGACCAACCCCATGTAGGTTTCGTGGTCGGCCACTGCCTGCCAGCCGGCCATGGTGAACTCCACCCCACCGCCCAAAACGCGCTGGTGGGGAGCGGTGACAATCGGTTTGGGAGCGTGGCGCAGCTGGTAGGTCACGCGCTGCAACTCTTTGACCATCTGGTCGATCTGGTCCCACATTCCCTGGGCGGCGGCAATGCCAACCATAGCGATGTTGGCCCCAATACAGAAATCCTGCCCATTGTTGCCGATGACCATGGCGTCGAAGTCGCGGTCGAGCCGGGCCAGGCCCGCCTGAGCCATAGCCACCATATCGGCGTCGATGGCATTCATCTTGGCGTGGAACTCCAACAGCAACACGCCATCCCCCATGTCGAGCAGGGAGGCGCTGCTGTTCCGTTCCACCACTTTGTTATCGGCATACAGGTCGGCCACCCACACCACGCGCTTATCCTTGTCCAGCCGTTTGTATACCTGGCTGATAAAGTCATAGTAGCTGCCGTTGCGGTAGAAATGAGTGTGCCCCTGGGCCAGCATCTCTTTGACCCAATCCGCCACCTCGTAACCATATTCTTCCATCTTTTCGACGGTCTCGGCTACCCCCAGGGCGTCCCAGATTTCAAACGGGCCAACTTCGTGGGCAAAGCCCCACTTGTTGGCGTTGTCCACGTCCACAATGCTGTAGGCGATTTCCGGGGTAACGTAGGCGGCGTAGGCCAGATTGAAGTAGAGCAGGTCGCGCACAAAGGCGGCGGCGCGGTCATCGTAGCTCAGAAGTTTCGTCAGGCGTGGCCCAATGGCCTCGATCTTGCGCACCGCCCCCACTGATTCCCAGCGTGGGGAGGGCTGGTTTTCATAGGTCATGGTCGCCGGGTTAAGGGCCAGGAAAACCCTTTCGCCGTTGACCCGTTCCTGTTTGTAATACCCCTGGCCCGATTTGTTGCCGAGCCAGCGGTTGGCGATCAGCTGTTCAGCTACGGCGACGCTTTTTTCGCCGCGCAACACGTCGCGGTATTTGTCGTGGGGGATGAGGGGGTGCAGGTTGGTGTTGACGTGCGCCATGACATCCAGCCCCACCAGGTCGGCCAGGCGGAAGGTGCCTGTTTTCGGCCGGCCGATCAGTGGGCCGGTCAGAGCATCCACTTCCGTCACGTTGTAGCCATTTTGCATGGCATACTCCGCCACGTGGGAGCTGGTGATGGACATAAAGCGATTGCCGATGAAGTTGGGGGTGTCCTTGCACACCACCACGCCCTTGCCCAAGACATCCCGGCCAAAGGCGACCATGAAATCCAATACTTCCGGCGCAGTGTCGGGGGTGGGAATCACTTCCAGCAGCTTCAGATAGCGCGGCGGATTGAAGAAGTGGGTTCCCAGGAAATGCGCCTTGAACGCGGGCGAGCGCCCCTCCGTGATCTGGTGAATGGGAATGCCAGAGGTGTTGGAGGAGATGATCGCGCCGGGTTTGACCAGTTTCTCCAAACGCGCCATGAGGGCCTGCTTGGCATCCAGGCGTTCGATGATCACTTCAACAATCCAGTCACACTCCGCCACGCCGGGTAGATCATCCTCAATGTTGCCCAGGGTGATCAGGTTGGCGCGGTCGGCGCGGGCCAGATTGGCCGGCCGGGCTTTGGCCATGCGGTCGTAGAGTGATTGCACCAGGCGGTTACGCGCTGTGCGGTCGTGTTGTTCTGCTTCGCTTAAATGAGGGGTGACAATATCGAGCAGCAGCACCGGGATGCCAATGTTAGCCAGGTGGGCCGCAATGCCGCCCCCCATGGTGCCGGCTCCAATCACCGCCACTTTGTCAATGCGATAGGACATGCGCTCCATTCTCCTTAAAAAACCAGGCGGTTATTTCAACTCACGCCGACTGTAGCCCAAAATAGACCGGGCGACAATCAACTGATTGATTTGCTTGGTGCCTTCGTATATGTCGTTGATCTTGGCGTCGCGCATCCACTTTTCCACCAGCGTATCGCGACTGTAGCCTTGCGGGCCGAGCAGCTCCACCGCCTTTTGGGTGACGGCCGTCACCGCCTCGCCAGCGCGCAGCTTGCACATGCTGGCCTCCAGGCGGTTGCTCTCGCCGTGACACATCTGGGCTGTGGCGCGCAGGGTCAACAACCAGGCAGCTTTGTGTTGCGCTTCCATGTCGATCAGGTCGCGCTCTACAGCTGACATCTCGTGCAGGGGCCGGGTGTAATCGACTGTCACCCCTTCGCCGGCCAGGGTTTCCTGGGTAAACTCCAGGGCGGCGCGGCAGATGCCCATAGCGCTGGCGGCCACGGCCGGCCGGGAAGCGTCGAAGGTTTTCATCGCTCCCTGGAACCCTTTGGTGGTTGTCTCCTCCACCTTGCGCACTTCGGGGTTGCCCAGCAAGTTGTCGTAAGGGATGCGGGCGTTTTGGAACGAGAGCGCCACCGTATCGCTGGCGCGGATGCCCAGCTTATGCTCCTGTTTGGCAACGACCACACCGGGCGTTCCCCCTTCCACCACAAAGGGTTTGATGCCGGCCCGGCCGGCCTGCGGGTCGACGGTGGCCCACACCACACAGATGCCATCCGATTCGCGCAGCGCCAGCGCGCCGTTGGTGATGAAGACCTTCTCGCCGTTCAGAATCCACTCTTTGGTCTCCGGGTCAAGGGTGGCAGTGGTGCGCATGGCGCTGTTGTCCGAGCCGGCCCCCGGCTCGGTGATAGCCATCGCCCCCCACTTCGGTTCTCCTTCGGCAAATTTACCCAGAAAGCGTTGCTTCTGTTCTGGCGTGGCGGTTGATTCCACAGCGAAGCCCCCCAGCATGGGATGGGGCATACACAAATATTGGCCGGCGTCACCCCAGCTCAGCTCTTCCACCATCAAGATGGTGCTCATAAAGGAGTAATCCACTTTGCGCTCTTGCGATTGTCCATTGCTGCCGTTGCTGGCCGCTTTTCTGGCGGCGCGCGCCAGATTTTGTTTCATGAGCTGACTGGTGAACGGCCACATCATATCGACAAAAGCTTTCGGGCGCTGGTGTTCGTTTTCATCCAGCTCGCGTGAATAGGGGCGCATCGCCTGCCGCGTGATCATGCGCACAAGTTGTTGCTGGTTGACAATGAATTCAGGTATCTCAAAACTAATCATGGTTCATCTACTCCCCGGGTTATCCTGGTCGTGGGATAGTCAATCAAGCGTCCGCCCGGCCTACACCAGCGCCATGCCATCAAAAGCAGCAAAGGCGCGGGCATTGCGCAACCACAGTTCCACCGGATATTCCCGAATGTAACCGTAGCCGCCTAAGACTTGCAAGGCGCGATCCGCCACTGCCAGCACCGTTTTGTCCACATAATGTTTCATCACAGTGCAGGCGCGGGTGGCGTCTCGCCCCTGGTCGAGCAGCCAGGCCGCTTCCCACACCAACAAGCGCATGGCGTCGATGTCGGTCCCCATGTCGGCAATCATAAAGGCTATCGACTGGCGGTGGGCAATCGGTTCGCCAAATTGCACCCGTTGTTTGGCGTATTCAGTGGCGTACTCATAGCCGGCGCGCGCCACGCCCACAGCGGCCGCGCCCAGCGCCACGCGACTGTGGTTCAGAATGAGGCCAAAATCGATGCCGGCCAGGCCACCCAACTTGTTCTCGGCCGATAGGTGCACATTGTCCAGCGTCAGCCGATACGTTTCCAGCGCCTTGACGCCCATCAGCTTGTCCCGCGCTCCCAGCTCCAGCCCAGGGGTGTCGGCGGGAATGAGAAAGGCCTGGGTGCTGTCCTGCTCGTTGGCATAGACCAGGATCATCTCTGCCTGACGCGCCAGGGGGACAAAACGCTTGGTCCCGTTCAAGATGTAGGCGTTGCCATCCTGCACGGCCGTTGTTTGCAACCGACGCGGATTGAATTGATAGACCGGTTCGGTCAGTGCAGCTGTCAGCCGGGGCGGCTCGACATCGCTGAACAGAGGCAAATAGGTCTGTTTTTGCTCCTCGGTGCCGCATAGCAACAAGGGAATCGCGACCAGATTGGGCGTCATGACGTGCAGGGTTGCCGCCAGGTCGCCCCAGGCCATCTCTTCCAGCGCCAGGACGCCGGTGACGGCCGAATGTTCCCCAAAACCCCCATACTTCTCAGGGATGAGGGTCGGCAGCAAGCCAATTTCCCAACCGGCGCGCAAAACGTCGGCCGGCAGCTGCCCCGACTCTTCCGCCTCACGGTACACCTTGCGCAATTTATCTTGCGCGTACCGCTTGATGGTTTGGGTCAGCATCTGTTGTTCTTCATCGAGACGTATATCAAACATGGGCGCGTACTCCTCTGTTTAGAATCATGCTGGTCTGGGGGCAGCGGCGTTTTCTAACGCGGCGCCGGTGTTCACGGCCGGCGCACCAGGGCGTCCGTCATGCGGGCGACGCGAACCATCGCCTTGACATCGTGAACGCGAATCACATCTGCCCCGCGATCAATGCCAATCGCCACTGTGGCGGCCGTGCCTTCCAGGCGTTCCCCGGCCGGCAGCCCCCCCAGGGCGTGACCAATAAAACCTTTGCGCGAGGTTCCTAACAGCACCGGGAACCCCAACGCTTTGATAGCCTCCAGGTGACGAATAAGCGCCAGGTTCTGGGGGCCTGTTTTGCCAAAACCGATGCCGGGATCCAGCACAATGCGGTTGGCGGCTACCCCCTGGCGTTGGGCATGTTCAGCCATGTCAGCCAGCTCCTGGCGCACCTCAGCCACCACATCATCATAATGAAAATAACCGTAATAGCCGCCCGTTTGGTCGTCCTGGGCGGGACGCGCCCGCCCCCGGCCGTTGTGGAGGATCACCACCCAACAGCCAGCCTCAGCCGCGACGCGGGCCATGGCCGGGTCTTCTTGCAACCCGCCGATGTCGTTGATCCAATCCGCTCCCGCTGCCAAAGCCAGACGAGCGGTGCTGGCGTGGCGCGTATCGACTGAGATCGGCCGGCGGGTTACTGACCGCACGGCCCGAATGGCGGGCAAAATGCGCTGCTGTTCCTCGGCCTCGTCCACTGGGGCGCCTCCCGGCCGGGTACTCTCCCCACCCATGTCCAGAATGTCCGCCCCCTCTGCTTCCATCGCCAGCGCCAGGGCGACCGCACGCTCGATGGTCTGCGGGCCAACGCCCAGGCCGTCGCCGGAAAAGCTATCGGGGGTCAGGTTGAGAATACCCATCACATAGGTGCGTTGCCCCCACACGAATTGCGTTTCATCAGCCAGGCGGGGTGAACGGCCGTAGGTTAGCATAACGGTTTATCGGCCGTCCAGGCAACGGCTAAAGCCGTAACTACGAGCGGGGTAGGTTGGGCTGTGGGTTAGCATAGCGGTTCACCGGCCGTCCAGGCAACGGCTAAAGCCGTGACTACGAGCGGGGTAGGTTGGGTTGTGGGTCAGCATAGCGGTTTACCGGCCGTCCAGGCAACGGCTAAAGCCGTGACTACGAACGGGGTAGGTTCCAGTATCACACCTGTAGCGTCCACTTGCTGCGCCATCTGGGCCACCGATTGGCCCGTTTGTGGATGCACCAGGTCGGGGGCCAACGCAGCCAGCGGAATGAGGACAAAGGCGCGTTGCGCCAGCTCAGGATGAGGAATCGTCAAATAGGGGGTGTGTACCTGGCGTTGCCCGTAGAACAAGATGTCGATATCGATCAGGCGCGGCCCCCAACGCGGCCCCGGCCGCCGACCAAGCTCCCGTTCCAGGCTTTGAAGCTGCTGCAACAGGGCTACGGGGGTTAAATCAGATTCGGCCGCCAGGCACATATTTAGAAAATAGGGTTGATCGCGATAGCCCCAGGGCTGGGTTTTGTAGATGGGCGACACGGCCTGCACCCTGACGGCCGGGGGTAGAGCGGCCACGGCGCGCTGCAAATTAGCCAGGCGGTCGCCTAGATTGGTTCCTAAACTGAGGAAGATAGCTTCATGTCTCACGCCACTCCGGCCTGTTAGCCACTTTGTCTCATTCCAGGAGGGAAAAGATAGGGCAAATTGTATAACGCAGCGCGTTAACCTGACTATAACACAGCGCGTTATCTCCGTCAACATTTTATAGGCCGGCTGGAAGCCGGCGTTCCGTCGTGCCTTTTCGTAACCGGGGTAGCCTTACTGTGCTATCTCTCTGGACTCATGCTGTTCGTCGTAACAGCTTTAGCCGCCAAACCGGCCGAAAGCCAAAGGATGGCTAAAGGCGCGGTTGGGAAACCGCGGCTACGATGAACAAGGCCGGCGCTCCGGTCTGCGCCGCTTTGTTGCCTTCCACAATAAATGCCCTATCATAGATAGACTTATTCTCAGGGTCGGTGTCCGGCCGGCCGTGTAACCAATGAGTGATGACGTTGTTATAGCATGACAGAGTGATAGAAGGAGCAAAGTCGTATGATCCCAGTTTCCCGCAAGCAGTTGCAACGCGTTGGTATCTGGCTCAGCCTGGGTATTGTGTTAGCGCTGGCGCTGGCCGCCATTGTGGCCCGCCCCATGTTGGCGCGCGAACCGATCACCTGGCGCGAACTCAACGCCGCCATCCTGGCCGATTACGAGCCAACTCACGATCTGGCGCCTCTGGCTGCCACTCCCTGCGTCGGTGGTTTTGCCGACATCTACCCCTGTAGCAAAGTTGATTTGATGGCCTTTTTGCCCCTGGCCTCTATCGGCGGGGGGCAGGGCAACGATATTTGGGGTTGGACTGGTTGCGGTGGGCGTGAATTTGCCTTGATGGGGCGCACCAATGGCTCCGCCTTTGTGGAAATCACCGACCCCGAAAACCCGATCTACCTGGGTAACCTACCCACCCACTCCAGCAACTCCACCTGGCGCGACATCAAGACCTATCTCAACTACGCTTTCATCGTCAGCGAAGCCAGTAGCCACGGGATGCAAGTCTTCGATTTGAACCAGCTGTGCGACGTCAGCAACCCACCCGTCACCTTTGCCGAAACGGCCCACTACAATGGCTTCAGCAACACCCATAACATCGCCATCAACATGCAAAGCGGCTTTGCCTATGCGGTGGGAACCAACACCTGCAGCGGCGGCCTCCACATGGTTAACATTCAAAACCCCACCAGCCCCACCTTTGCCGGCTGTTTCAGCAGCGATGGCTACACCCACGATACCCAGTGTGTCAATTATAATGGGCCTGATCCCGATCATCAGGGCAAGGAGATTTGCTTTAGCTCCAACGAGGACACCCTGACCATCACCGATGTGACCAATAAGGCCGCCCCGGTGCAAATTTCACGCACCGGTTATTCGGGTTCCGCCTACACCCACCAGGGATGGTTAACACCCAACCACCGCTTCTTCGCCATGGACGATGAGCTGGATGAGCTGTTCAGCGGCCACAACACGCGCACGCGCTTCTGGAATGTCACCAATCTGGATGCACCCGTTATTCAGGTGTCTTACGACGGTGTAACGCCAGCGATTGACCACAATCTGTATGTCGCCGGGGGCTTGGTCTATCAGGCCAATTACCGCAGCGGCTTGCGCATTTTGGGCGTCAGTGGGGGGGTGGTGCAAGAAGTGGGCTTCTTCGACATTTACCCCACCAGCGACAGCGCTTCCTTCAATGGGGCCTGGAGCGTCTTCCCCTTCTTCCGCAGCGGCATTGTCGTAGTCAGCGGCATTGAGCAGGGGTTGTTTGTGTTGCAACCCCAACTTGAGGCTAACGATGAGATTGATTGGAATGCCCTGGGGCGCTAGGATAGGGGAACAACGGCATGAAACTGGACGAACGAGATAGCCCTCTGTCCCTCTGGAGAGGTGGATGGTCTCGTCTGTTCTGAGTCGGCGCAACCCCGGCCGTGGGGTGGGTGGATGATGCACCTGCACCCCCACCCCACTGCTTTCCCCCGGTTGGCCGGCATGATCGGCCGTCACGATCCGGCGGCTTAAGGATATAAGATGACCACTTCCCCTGTGAAGATCGCCTGCCGGCATGTGTGGAAGATATTCGGCCAGAAGTCGGCGCCGGCC
>DAOTXO010000039.1:0-16430 GCA_034435495.1 Anaerolineae bacterium | reverse complement strand
AGTAAAATTTGAAAATGAAAAAGAAAAAACTTCACGATTAGCCCAATGGGGGCTAAATGAAACAGCAATCGATAAATTAGGTGAATGGCTTAGACAATATCATCAACGGTATCGTGATTTGATGAAAACCAAGACAAGAGATACCAGCGAGTACGGCTATCATTACCTGAGTGGGCTGTTACGAATGGAAAGCAAACGACATATTAACGGGATTGCTCGTGTTGCGGGAATACCCGAACAGAATTTACAGCAATTCATCACCGATTCGCCTTGGTCAGGTGAGGATTTAATCTCGGTGCTGCAACAAGACATCGGATATTTGCCTCATTATCAGCAAGGTAGTGTGCTTATTGCCGATGAAAGTGCAGAAGCCAAAGCAGGCGAAAATAGTGCTGGCAGCAGCCGACAGCATAACGGGCGATTAGGCAAAGTGGAGATGAGCCAAGTTGGGGTCTTTTTGGCATTAGCTAAAGATGGTCATCGTACCTGGATTGATGGCGAACTGTATCTGGCGGAGAAATGGTTTACTCCAGCATACAAGCAACAACACAAAAAGCTGAAGATTCCCGAAGAGCGCAAGTTTCAGACCAAACTTGAACTGGCTTTAGTGATGGTCGAACGCGTGCTAGAGAATGGGGTACCCTTTGAAGCCTTTGATTGTGATAGCTTGTATGGTCGCAGTGGTTGGTTGCGCGATGAATTGAATCAATTAGGGGTTCAATACTACGCCGATATTCCTCGCAATACGACCCTTTACCTGGAGAAACCCCAGGTTATCAAAGAACAGAAACGAAAGCATTACGAAATCACCATCCTTGGCGACAGCGCCACAGCCGAAGGGCTTTTGGAAGAGCTTCCCTTTACAGAAATTACCATTCGTCCCAATGAAAGGGGATACTTAACGGCCCAATTCGCACGGCGGTTGGTGTGGACAGTCCGGCCGGATGGAACCTGTTGTCAAGAATGGTTATTGATTCGCCAAGACAAGCACAAAGTCACCTATTCTTTAAGCAATGCCTCTCCAGAGACTGACTTATGGACGATGGCTCGACACAAATCACATCGTTATTTCATCGAACGCGCCAATCAGGATGCCAAATCTGAGTTAGGTTGGGATGAACTTCAAGCCCAGAAGTATCCGGCCTGGGTCCATCATTTGGCTTTGACCATTATGGCCAGTGCCTTTATCACGGAAACTTTACTCGACTGGGCAGACCAACACCCTCGTGATCCAGCCTTGTTACCGGACGTTCGCCCATTTCCCCTTTTAAGTGCCAGATATGGCATAAAAGAGGAGAAACACAGCCAATTCGCCACATGTGGCAGTGCCATATATGGGTAATTTTGAGATAATCATCGATTTTAGCCATATATGGCACATTTTTCCGAATTGAGCGAACGGCGGGTTGTTAGATGAATATGAAACAGACCAGTTACCTAATTTATCGATTGTTAACGTGCGTACTTTGTTGAGAGCTGCCTTGCCTTTACCTCAGTTATCATCCCGTGAGGCGGCTGAGTTGGTTGTCAAACATCTGGACAATCGTACCCGCTCACGCAAATCGCGGCTTAGAAAGGCTCGTAGCCCGTGAATCTAACATTGTCAAATTACTCACCAGCCCAGATGGGGCGCTCGTGACTTGATTATAACAGAAGAATAAGAGGGCAGCAGGCGCGATTTGATAGATCGCTTCTCCGGCCGGATCGAGATGGAAAAGATGGCAAAGCGCTCTTTTTGCATTACAATCTTTCCATGTTGAACTTTGATGAGCAAGATATTGCTGAGATTCCTGTGGTTGTGCTCGACACAGAAACCACAGGATTGCACGCCGGACTGGGCAATCGGATGGTCGAAATCGGGGCCGTGCGCTTTGAAAAGTGGCGCGAGGTCGGGCAGCTCAACACCCTCATCTACCCCGATCGTCGCATGGAATCGAAAGCGTCCGAGGTGAGCGGCATCCAGGATCATGATCTGACCCATGCTCCGCCCTTTGCCGCCATTGTGCCCCAATTCTTGTCGCTTATCGATGGGGCGCTGCTAGTGGCCCACAACGCTTTGTTCGACGCCGAGTTTGTGGGCATGGAGTTGTCCATCGCCGGCCATCCCCATACCCCCCGCCAGCCCATTTTGCCTAACCCCTGGCTTTGCACTTTGCAGTTAGCCCGTCGCCACTTCTACTTTGGACAAAACAATCTGGGGCATGTCGCGGCCCGGCTGGGGGTGCGCCTGGGGCGTAGTCATCGGGCGTTGAATGATGTATATACCACCGCCGAGGTGCTGAAACGCATGGTGCGGGAGCTGCACGGCATGAACTTTCACACGGTGGGGGATTTGCTCCACGCCCAGGGAGGGGCCATCTACACGCCGGCCCCGGCCGAAGTCGAGTTGCCAGAACCCATTCACAGCGCCTTGCACCAAAAGCAACCGCTGCGCATTTTATATCTGGGGCTTGAGGGAGAAACAGAACGCATCATCACCCCCCGCTACACCACACGCTACCAGGGCTACCCCTATCTGATCGGTTATTGCCACCTGCGCGAGGACATGCGCAGTTTTCGGCTGGATCGCATCTTCAGCGCCGAGTTGTTGGCCTGATGCCAAAGCCACAGCCCCCGCACATCGTGCGAGGGCCGGGCGTAACACAGAGAGAAGGGAAGGGAAGAGGAGAAGAGGGGCTAAAGGTTAGGGCCTTAGACGTTGGGCGCGTTTGGCAATCTGCTCTGCCGTGACAGTTGCGCTGTCAGCGTCCAACTCTCCATGAACCACCATAACATCCCCCGGCGCAAAATCAGATAGGTCGGCGTTGCGCTGCCACCCGACGCGGTAGGTGGTCGCGTCGCTCACCACCACAGTCAGGTTACCACGCCAACGAGTGCTGAGGGTTAGTTCGTTGCCGTCTATGGTTTCCAGGGTTCCTACAAACAGCCGGCCGGTAAAATCTGAGGCCACCAGGCGAGCTGTGAAGGTATCCACATCGCTCCACACTCCCCACAGCGCCACCTCATCGCCCACGGCAAAGCTGGTCAAATCATCCACCATAGCACCCGCCTGCCAATAGCGCGTCTGCTCGCTGACGGCTACCTGCACCTGACCATTTTCGCCTACCGCCAGGGTGAAGGCATCGTCATCTATGGCTTCAATGACCCCTGTCAGGGCGCGCCCCGCCAAAAAGTGAGCCGGTCGCGCCACCACCACGGTATGCGCCTGTAAGGTCGTTCCATCTAACTCACCAAAGGCCAGCACCGGCAGGCCGAGTGGGGGATCAACACTGACTTCACTCCAGGTTTCTTCAAAAGGCCCACGCACCACAATCGTATCTGGCTGCAACACCACCTGCACAGCATCACCGTTAGCGCGTGTCAGGGTTACGCTGTCCCCATCCAGGGCCGTCATGCGTCCCCAGGCATGGTCGCCCTCCGGCACGCGGGTGATCGCACCCGCCAGGAACGCGCCGTCAGCTGTGTACTCCCCTCGCGCCAACACCTGGTCGCCAACCATCAGGTCGTCCAGTGTCGCCTCCGGTTCCCCAACCAGACGTACCATCACATCCTCTGTTGTCTGGACAGTCACTTCCAGGCCAGTATGTTCAGAGCGAATGGTCAAGGCGCCGTCGTCCTGGGCCAACACCTCACCGTAAAGGGCGCTGTAACCTTTGAGCGCCCGACCGGCCGGAACCGCCTCGGCGGCGGCGACCACACTGTACCCACTCAGACCCAACGCAACTCCGGCTACAAGCCAGACCATCCATCTCATTTTGTGCCACATAGTAACCTCCGTGCTCAATGCCCCCAACCTAGGCCGGCCTCACACAGCGTCGGCCGGGGCGGGGAATGTGTCTGTTGATACTATCTATCTTGCCCCAGGCGTGTTGTGCCGGTGTTAGATAGCTGTAAAATGGTTGTAAAATCTTACTGTGTGAGTTGGAGCCATGATCATCACTGACTTTTACACCCCGGCGGCAGAAGGAGCCAAAGTCGTTTTTTACCTCTTGCTGGGCGTTTGCCTGGTCATTGGGGTGTGGCAACGGCGTCAAGGTCAGCCCGACTGGGCCAACTGGATTCATGCCGCTGTGTTACTCCACTTTCTGGTGGGGGGTGTCTACTCAGGAGTGCGAATGCTGACAACCGATGAGGTCGACCAGATGTTGACGCGGCGGCTGTTCGCCTGGGAGGCGTGGTTTAACTTCGCCTGCGCCGCTTTTTATTTCTTGCTCCTCAGCCGGCCGCCCAGAGCTGTCCCAGGCCAAAGGTGAGGACAAACAGCAGGTTGGTCAATGCCATCTGGCGTAAAAGAGGATCAAGCTCGGTCGGCGGCCGGAGCCAGACTGCTGCCGCCTGACGGTAGAGCAGAGGTGCAATCACCAGAAAGAGAAAGCCCTCTGGGGGCGCGCCCTGCAACAGCACATATAGCAAGGCGGTCCATATCCCCCCCAACAACAAGGCGGTGTGGTACAGGCGTGCGCCGCGCAACCCCAACCGCACCGGCAAGGAGCGTTTGCCGGCCGCCGCATCGGAGTGCCTATCGCGCATATTGTTTAAGTTCAGCACCGCCACGGCAAACAGACCACAACTGGCGGCCGGCAGCAAAACCGCCCCCCGCCACACCAACGTCTGCAAAAAGTAGGTTCCAGCCACCCCTACCCAACCAAAAAAGAGAAAGACAAAGAGATCGCCCAGACCCACATAGCCGTAAGGCCGATGCCCGACTGTGTAGCGCACCGCCGCCCAAACGGCTACCCCACCTAAAACCACAAACAACAAAGCTAAAGGTAACCTCTCCACTCCCACTGCCGTCCCAATAAGTGCCAGACCGGCCGCCAGCGTCAGCAGCGTCGTCAAGGCGATGGCGCGGCGCATAGCCTGGGGGGTGATCTGTCCGCTGGACACCATGCGCGCCGGCCCAATCCGCTGACCCTGATCAGCCCCGTGAATGGAGTCGCCATAATCGTTAGCCAGATTAGAAAGAATCTGCAACAGCAAGGCGGTCAACAACGCCAGGCCGGCCACCGGCCAGCGCCAGCCGCCGTCGGCCGCTGCCAGAAAAGCGCCGAGAGCAATACACGCCAGCGTGAGGGGGAGGGTTCGCAGACGCATGGCGACCAGCCAGCGCGCACCCGCATGACTTGAAGTTTCGCGCTTTTGCTCCATAATACACACCTGTCCATAATTGTAACGAAGTGCGCCCCCTTCGCCTACGTCAATTGGGCTGAAGCCGGCCGCCAGGCTATGTGTATGCACCCATCAGCTGCCAAAGTTGCGAACGCTGCCCAGGCTTTGGGCCTGGAGATTCAGATTGTCGAGTTTCCCGTCTCCACCCGTACAGCGGCCGACGCCGCGGCCGCTATCGGTTGCACTGTCGGGCAGATCGTCAAGAGCCTCCTCTTCACAGCGCGTGGAGCACCCGTCATGGCCCTTGTCTCCGGGGGCAACCGCCTGGATGAAGAGGCCCTGGCGCAAGTGCTGGGGGTGAGCCGGACAGAGATTCAGCGGCCAGATGCGGCCGGTGTGCGCGCCATCACCGGCTTTGTCATCGGCGGCGTGCCGCCCCTGGGACATTTGACCCCTTTGCCAACGCTGTTAGACGCTGACCTGCTGCAATATGACGTGGTGTGGGCGGCAGCCGGCACACCCCAGGCGGTTTTCGCCATCTCCCCAACGCAGCTGGCCCAGGTCAGCCAGGCGCAGGTGGTACCGCTTAAAAAGCATTGAGGCGCAGCCAGCGGCGCGTCCCACCGGGGAAAAGGATAAGCATGACAGCGACTCAAGTGTGTGTCATCGGTGCGGGATCGTCTGGCCTGACGACGATCAAAGCCTTGCTGGCCAGACAAATTCCCTTCGACTGCTTTGAGATAGGGTCTGACATTGGGGGCAATTGGCGCTTAAACAACGACAACGGACGCGCCGCGGCTTATCGCTCCCTGCATATTGACACCTCTAAAGAGCGGATGCAGTTTTCCGATTTTCCCATGCCGGTCGAGTATCCCAACTATCCCCATCACACCCAGGTGCTGGCTTACTTTGAGCAGTATGCTGACTATTTTGGTCTGCGCCCGCACATCACTTTTCACACGGAGGTGACACATGTCGCGCCGACGGCCGGGGGCTATCAGGTAACCACCCGCCATCTTCCCACTGGGGCAACGCATACCGCCCTTTATCACGCTGTGGTGGTGTGCAACGGCCACCACTGGCAGCCACGCTGGCCCACCTTCCCTGGCACATTTAATGGTGACATTTCCCACTCCCACACCTACCGCGACCCTCAATCCTATCTCAATCGGCGCGTCCTGGTGGTGGGCATCGGCAATTCCGCCACCGATATTGCCTGCGAAGTGTCGCGTCTGGCAGCCCGAACGTATCTCGCCACCCGACGCAGCGCCTATATCATTCCGCGCTACCTGCTCGGCCGGCCGACAGACAAATGGCTTTACCCGGCTTTCACCTATCTACCCTGGGTGGTGCAGCGCTTTTTCTACTGGCGCTTGTTGCGGCTAGGGGTGGGGAACCAGGCACACTATGGCGTGCCCTATCCAGACCATCCCTTGCTATCGGAACACCCCACCATGTCGGCCGATCTACTCAATCTGGTCAGTCTGGGGGAGATTGCGATCAAACCCAATGTCGCCGAACTATGCGGCGATGTTGTGCGTTTCGAGGATGACTCGACTGCGCCCATCGACGCCATTATCTACGCCACCGGCTACCAGATCGCCTTTCCCTTTCTCGCCCCCACGCTATTCCAGATGCAGGACAACGAAGTGGCCCTCTATCGCTACGTGGTGGATCCCAACCACCCTGGGCTATATTTCATTGGCCTGATCCAACCTCTGGGAGCGATCATGCCACTGGCAGAGATTCAGGCGCGCTGGGTGGCGGAACTTCTGGCCGGCCGCTCCCAATTACCCACACCGGCCGTCATGCGTCGCGAGATCGTCAAAACACGCGCCTATTTGCGCCGACGTTACGTCCACTCGCCACGCCACACCATTCAGGTTGACTTTTACCCCTACAAACGCTTATTGGAAAAGGAAATTCGGGCCGGCCGCAAACGCCAGGCGCACACCGCCAGATAGTGTCACTTATGAACCCCTTTCACTACCTGTACGACAAACTATATCCAGCGATCCGCTTTGTTCATGAACGGGTGCGCGGCCAGGCCTGGTTCAGCGAAATCACCTCCGGCCTGTGGTTGGGGGGCGCACCCACCTATGAACGGGATTACGCCTTTCTACTGGCCCACAGCATCAACGCCGTTGTCAACATCCGCGCCGAGCGCGAAGATGATGTCGCTTTCTACCAACAGCACGACATTCACCACTTACAACTCAAAGTGTTGGATTTACTCGTCCCACCACCGCCCATTTTGAGCGCCGGCGTGGCCTGGATGCGCCAGGAAGCGCTGGCCGGCCGCACCATTCTGGTCCATTGCGCCAAAGGACGTGGGCGCTCCGCCACCCTATTGGCCGCTTATTTGATGAAATATGAAGGGCTGAGTTTTGAGGCAGCGCGTGACCGCTTGTTGACAAAGCGCCCTCTGGTGACGCTGGAAGGCCGGCATCAAAAGGTTTTGGAGCAGTGGTTGCAAGAGGAACAGCCAATCGGGCCGCTCATCCCCCAATCTCCGACATCACCCGGTTAAGAGGAATGACCTGATGGGCCAGACCATGCCCCCACGGCTTGTGCCAAATGGCATCCTGCACCAGGCTGAGCAAAGCCTCGTCTGTCGCGCCCTGGCGCAAGGGGGTGAGCACATCCACTTCTTTGTCGCGCAAAAGGCACAGGCGCAAACGTCCATCGGCTGTCAGACGAGCGCGGTTGCAGCTGGCGCAGAAAGGTTGCGTCACCGAGCTGATGAAACCCAGCACACCCTGGGCCTGGGGCAACCGATAGAGACGCGCCTCACCATCCAGCCGGCCGTCGTCCACCAGGGTCAACGTCCCCAGTTCGGCTGCAATGCGCCGGCGCAGCTCCTCTTCGCTGACCACCCCGGCCAGCTGAAAATCTGCCACCTCGCCAAAGGGCATCATCTCAATAAAGCGTACCTGCCACGGCCTGTCCAAAGTCAGGCGGGCCAGTTCAACCACATCCTCAACGTCGTTGTAGCCTCGCACTACCACGGCGTTGAGTTTCACTTGCAAGCCGGACGCCTCGGCCGCTTCGATGCCGCGCCACACATCTTCCAACCGACCCCAGCGCGTCAGACGGCGGAATTTGACCGGGTCCAGCGTGTCGAGACTGATGTTAACCCGCGACAGACCGGCGGCTGCCAGCGGGCCAGCCAGTTGAGCCAACAAAAGCCCATTCGTGGTCATGGCCAACGTCTCAACGCCGGGGGTGCGCGCCATCTGGCCTACCAGCTCCACCACCCGCCAGCGAATCGTCGGCTCACCTCCTGTCAGGCGGAATTTGCGAAAGCCCAGCCGGGCCGCCAGGCGTACCAGACGCAACAACTCGTCATCTTGCATCAACTCGGCGGTAGGACGAAATGTCATGTCCTCCGGCATACAGTAAACACAACGCAAGTTACACTTGTCGGTCAGAGAAATACGCAAATAGTTAATGGTGCGTCCAAAACGATCTAGAGCCATAGTTTCTATCACACACCCACTGGCGGCTTAAAATTACCTTTGAGTCATGAGGCGCAAGTCGTCGCAAGTGGCATTTCATCTATATTTATAGATAATATCATAAAAATGGCCATACCGACCAGGCGTTCATCTTATCACAATCATACACTATTGTCTGGACATTATCTCCCATGACCCATACCCACCTTACCCACCTGGATGCTGACGGCCAGGCGCGCATGGTAGACGTCAGCCACAAACCGATCACCAACCGCCAGGCGGTGGCACGCGGCGTGGTGCAGATGCAACCTGAAACTTTGCGCCTGATCCTGGATGGCAACCTGCCAAAAGGGGATGTGCTGACTGTGGCGCGGTTGGCCGGTGTGATGGCCGCCAAACGCACCAGCGACTTGATTCCCCTCTGCCATCCCCTCCCCCTGACCCACATTGATGTCAGCTGCACCCCCAACCTGGCGGCGCACACCATCGAAGTGGAAGCGCGGGTGCGGGTGGATGGCAAAACGGGCGTCGAGATGGAGGCGCTGACAGCTGTCGCGGTGGCCGCCCTGACCATCTATGATATGGCCAAAGCTGTCGACCGTGCTATGCGCATCAGCGATGTGCGGCTGGTCGCCAAAAGCGGCGGGCTGCATGGCGATTATCAGATCGAGGAGTCGAACTAGATATGGAGATCAACGTGCGCCTGTTCGCCTCGCTCAAAGACCGCGCCGGCCGCAGCCAGACGACCGTCACCCTGCCTGAACCGGCTACCGTACAAGACCTGCTGGTGGTGCTCACCCGCCTCCATCCCGACCTGGCCCAGGCCTTGCCTATCACCTTGACAGCGGTCAATCTGGCGTATGTGGAGCGGAGCGCACCGCTGCACCCCGGCGATGAGGTGGCGCTCTTCCCTCCCGTCAGCGGCGGGTGAAGCACCCCTCTTCCTTGTTGCCCCATCAACCCAGGCCCGGAGCGCCTCATGAACACCCCCCCCACTTACCTGGCTGTCACCGAAGCGGAGATCGACCTCAATCCGATCCAGGCGCACCTTCGTCAACCCGATGTTGGAGCGATTGTCACCTTCACCGGTTCAGTACGTGGCTTCACGCAACGAGAAGGGTTGCCGGCCCAAACTAGCTTGTTGGAATACGAAGCGTATGAGGCCATGGCGCTGGCTAAAATGGCCCAAATTGCGCGCGAGATTTGGGAACGCTGGCCGGCCGTGAAAGGAGTGGCTGTGGTGCAGCGTATCGGCCGGCTGGGAGTGGGCGAAACAACAACCCTGGTGGCCTGCGCTGCTGGCCATCGCGACCAGGGCGCTTTTGAAGCCTGTCGCTACGGCATCGACCGCCTGAAAGAAATTGTACCAGTGTGGAAAAAAGAGACCGGGCAGGATGGCGACCTGTGGGTGGAAGGCCATTACTTGCCCACGGTGCAGGATAACTGAACAGCGCCGGGCCCCTCACCGGCCGGCGCAACGGTGTATGCCGGCCGGCATCCCAGGCTTACAACTCCAGATAAACCTTCCACGCTTCGGGTATATCACCCGCAAACACCCAATAATTCACCCGCGGCGTTTTGGGTTCCCACAACATCTTCATGCCGGCTTCATGCGGCGTGCGATCTCCCTTACGCTGGTTACAGGTAGGGCAGGCGCAGGCGGTATTGCCCCAGCTGTTGAGGCCACCACGACTGCGAGGGATGATATGATCCAACGTGAAGTCCGTGCGTATCAAAACACGCCCTGATTTCCAAACCCCCGGCTGCGCCCCACAGTAGATGCAGGTGTAATGGT
Source organism: Anaerolineae bacterium (assembly GCA_034435495.1). Classification (GTDB taxonomy): domain Bacteria; phylum Chloroflexota; class Anaerolineae; order Promineifilales; family Promineifilaceae; genus DAOTXO01. The sequence goes on along the minus strand of DAOTXO010000039.1, from coordinate 6,068 downwards.
CGCGCCGCAGGACGCTGATGCGACTCCAGCGCGCCCCACGTTGTGGCACATTCACATAACGGCGCAAGCGCAACACTGTTGGCAAGTGTAAGGTTTGTGACCCTCCGCGAATGGGAACCGCCTCATCCGTCGCTGCTTCAACGCGCCCTCGCAACCATAGCGCAATCGCCCGCTGGTTGGGAATGACCGATAGCGGTTCATAGCTGGCGTTCAAAAGCAAAACAGCTGTCATCCTTTTCCTTACCTACCTCTATCTCCATCAGCCGAAGCAAAGAAAAACGCGGGTCGCCAAACCCGCGTCGTTGCAACAACCACCTGCGAAAACCATGGGGGTTAAGCGAGCCCCAAGCGGTGCCGAACGCCAGCCAGTTGCTCCATCAACAGGCGTCGGCGGCAAGGTGGTTGGAAAACGAGTCGGAAAGGTATCATGTCTCGATCTATCAATTCAGGGCGTACAGTAACATAATTCACCCCTGCCTGTCAAGCACTGCTCAGACCTTTTTTCAACTTCATCCCGCTGGCTTGCGCTGCTAGATGAGGCAGTGGCCCTTGAGACTGGTCCTTTGGGGAATGGCTGGCAAATTGGCCCAGGGCTTGCACATCGAGGTAAAATTGATTACAAAGGGGCGCGGCCGGGTTATGATGCCCCGGCGACTTTCGCCTTAAGGATATCCCATGTCTGACTTACATGCCCAATTTGAACAGGCGGTCAGCGCCAGTCGCACGCTGGCCGCCCGCCCCGATAATGATACGTTGCTTCAGATTTACGCCCTGTACAAGCAAGCCACTCAGGGAGATGCCGCCGGCAGCCGGCCGGGCCTTTTCGATCCGGTCGGGCGGGCCAAATTTGACGCCTGGGCCAAAATGAAAGGACTCGCCCGCGAGACTGCCATGCAACGCTATGTCCAGTTGATCGACCGGCTGCAAAAATCCGCCGGCCGTTAGTAGCGCGTCTGTAGCAAGGCGCACCAACCCGTATGTCAGTCGAAACGCCCACCCGCTCGCGCCAGCAATATCTGGATATGAAGGCGCAATATCCAGATGCCATTCTGTTCTTCCGCCTGGGCGACTTCTACGAGATGTTTGATGAAGACGCTCGGGTGGCAGCGGCGGAGTTGGATCTGGTGTTGACGGCACGCCATCAACGAGGAGCCGCCATCCCGATGGCCGGCGTGCCCCATCATGCCGCCGAGGGGTATATTGCTCGTCTCCTGGCTAAGGGATACAAGGTGGCGGTGTGTGAACAGATTGGCTCGCAGCTAGTCAATGGCTTGATGCCACGTGAGGTGGTGCGGGTTTTCACGGCCGGCACGATCATTGAGCCGGGTATGTTGGAAGCCAATCGCAACAACTATCTGGCAGCGGTGGTGCGTGATGGAGAACGGGCCGGTCTGGCCTATGCTGACATTACTACTGGGGCGTTTGCGGCCACCGTTGTGGAAACCCGCCGCGAGTTGATCGAGGAGCTGGCGCGGCTGGACGCGGCCGAGTTGCTTCTGCCAGAATCTGAAACCAGTTTGAACGGTCAGGCGCGCGCCCTCACGCCCTATCCCGACTGGCAATTTGAAATGGGCCGCACCCGCCAGCGCCTGCTGGATCATTTCCAGGTGAGGACGTTGGAGGCTTTTGGCTGTGAAAACAAGCCGCTGGCTATTCGGGCCGCCGGCGCTATCCTGGCCTATGTCTATGAGACCCAGAAAGGGTTGGTGGGGCAGATTCAACGTCTGGCAACTTACCATCTGGGCGGTTACATGGCTCTGGATCGCGCTACGCGCCGCAACCTGGAATTGACCGAGTCGGTGGCCGGGGAGCGCAAAGGTTCGCTCCTGGATGTGTTGAACAAAACAGTCAGCCCGATGGGAGCACGGCTATTGCGCGAACGCATCACACGCCCTTTGTTAGATAAAGAGGCGTTGAACAAACGACTGGATCAGGTGCAGGCGTTGTGGGAGGATGGCTTGCAGCGCGCCAGCCTGCGCCAGTTGCTGCGGGGGCTGCCCGATGTGGAGCGCCTGATCAATCGAGTATTGAGCCAAAAGGCCACCCCGCGTGAAGTGGAACACATTGCCCTGGCGCTAGAACGCATTCCAGAAATACAGGCTTGTGTTGCCGGCCGGCCGGCGTTGCAATCCCTGGCCGCCGCGTTGAACCCCTGCCACGAAGTGGGGGAACTCATTCGGCGCGCTTTGACACCCGACGCACCTGCCAACTTCAACAATAGCGGTATCATCCAACGTGGCTTTTCGGCCGAATTGGATGGAATTGTCAACTCCTCGGCCAATGCCCGCGCCTGGATCGCTGAATTGGAACCTCGCGAGCGCACGCGCACCGGCGTTGAGAGTTTGAAGGTGGGGTTTAACAAAGTGTTTGGTTATTACATTGAGCTGAGCCGTGCTAAAACCCACCTGGCCCCGGCCGATTACATCCGCAAACAAACATTGGTCAACGCTGAGCGTTACATCACGCCGGAACTCAAAGAGTACGAGACATTGGTGCTCAATGCCGAAGATCGCATCATGGAGCTGGAGCGCCGCATCTTCAACGAGGTCCTGGGGCAGGTAGGTAGCTTCGCTGAAGTGTTGTTGGAAACGGCCGGCGCACTGGCCGAGCTAGATGTCACGGCCACCCTGGCGGAGGTGGCAGCCGCCCACAACTATGTGCGTCCGCAGCTGACGGATGGTCTGGAGCTGGACATTGTGCAAGGGCGGCATCCGGTGGTGGAACAGAGCTTGCGGCTGGAGCGCTTTGTGCCCAATGACACCCATTTGGGCCCCACTGAGCGCATCCACGTCATCACCGGGCCGAATATGAGCGGCAAAAGTACCCTCTTGCGCCAGGTGGCCTTGATCACCCTTATGGCGCAAATCGGTTCTTTTACGCCGGCGCAATCAGCCAGGATTGGGCTGGTGGATCGTATTTTCACGCGCATTGGGGCGCACGATGAACTGCACGCCGGCCGTAGTACCTTCATGGTGGAGATGGTGGAAGCTGCCGAGATTTTGCACCACGCCACCCCGCGCTCACTGCTCATTTTGGATGAAATTGGCCGGGGCACCAGTACCTACGACGGCCTGAGCATCGCCTGGGCCATCGTGGAATACCTTCACAACCACCCACAGTTAAAACCACGCACCCTTTTCGCCACCCATTATCATGAACTAACCGGGCTGGCGGAGTTGTTGCCGCTGGTAGTCAATTACAATGTAGCGGTGGCAGAGGAGGGGGACAGGGTGGTTTTTCTGCATCAGATCGTGCCCGGGGGGGCAGATCGCAGCTATGGGATTCATGTGGCCCAACTGGCTGGCCTGCCCCGCGATGTGATCACCCGCGCCAATGAACTCCTCCACGATCTGGAGCGGCGTGCACCGACGGCAGCCGTGCAGCCCAGCCATTTGCAGCCGGCCGCCCAGGCCGCGCTTTTCCCCGAAACCAGTCCCCTTCTCGATGAGTTGCGACAGTTAGACGTCCTATCCATCACTCCCCTGGAAGCCATCACCAAACTATACGAATGGCGACGACGCTATATCGACAAATAGGCAAAACGCCCGCATCAGCCATTGGTTTATCCTTTGTCACTAGCGCGACTGTATGACCCCAAGCCTGCAAATATGGAATGCTACTTTATTCGTCATGCGGAATCGTTTAACAATCGTCTCTGGACAACCCAGGGGGGCGTGGAGGGGCGCGATCCCGATCCTGAATTAACTGACCTGGGGCGGCAGCAGAATGAGCATCTGGCCCGTGCCCTGGGTATCGGTGGTATCCCCGCCCCGGCCCAGGTGGACTATCAAAATGTCACCGGCTATGGCATCACCCATCTGTATAGTAGCCTGATGGTGCGGGCGCTGGAGACGGCGCGGGCCTTGGCGCACACCTGGCGCCTGCCCATCCTGGGGGTGGTAGAAGCGCATGAGTTTGGCGGCATCTTTGAATATGGAGCGGAGTGGGCGCGTCGGGGATTGCCGGGCCGTACCCCGGCGGAGTTGCGCGCCCGTTTTCCAGAGTTGGTTGTACCGCCGGATGTGTCGGCCAATGGCTGGTGGCAGGCCCGTCATGAAACACACCGCGATATGTTGCAGCGCGCCCGGCGGGTGGTGGCCTGGTTACAGGCGCACCATGGAAACAGCGATGATCGGGTAGCGCTGGTGAGTCATGGGGGCTTTTACCAGACATTCTTATACGCCTTGTTGCAGCTGAATCTGCCAGATGACCCTGAGCTACCCTATCCCTTTCGCTTCTATCTCAACAACACCGGCATCACCCGTTGCATCTTACGAGAAGGACGCGTTATCCTGGCGTATATGAATCGCACGGCGCATCTGCCGGCCGAACTGCTCACCATCTAACACCGCGGCCGATCAGTTTAGCCTAACCACATGAGCGCTAAAATAGCCGAAGCCGTCACGGTGAAGCCCACCCCTTCCATTGGTTGCACTACCGGTCGCGTTATCCCGATGTCCGGCTGTCTGGTACAATAAGCAACATGAAATATTATCTGCATAGCATTGGCTGCCGCTTGAACCAGGGCGAAATGGAGGCGTTGGGACGACAGCTGCTGGCGGCCGGCCATGAGCTGGCGCACGCGCCAGAGGCAGCGGAACAGATTGTTCTCAATACCTGCGCGGTCACAACACAAGCAACACGCGATACACATCGGCAGGCGCGACGCTACCAGCGCGTCAATCCCGCCGCGCCCATCGTGTTAACAGGCTGTCATGCCACCCTGGAGCCGGCCGCCCTGGCCCACTTACCAGGCGTCATCCAGGTGACGCCCAATCAAGACAAAGCGCGTTTAATTCAAATTTTAGACCCGACCGCTTCCCAAGAAAGACCGGGGTTTGACTACGAACCGGCGTTACGCGACCAACTGGCGACAGCCGCCGGTCACACCCGCGCCTTCGTCAAGGTGCAGGACGGTTGCAACAACCGCTGCACCTTCTGCATCACCACAGTGGCGCGGGGGGCCGGGGTCAGCCGACCACTGCGCGCCATCGTGGAGGAGATTTATAGCCTGATGCGCATTGGCTACCAGGAAGTCGTCCTGACCGGGGTGCATTTGGGCAGCTACGGGCACGACCAGGGACAATCGGCCGGCCTGCGCCAGTTGGTGACGACGATCCTGACAGAGACCGATCTACCTCGTTTGCGCCTCTCATCCCTGGAACCCTGGGATCTGACCCCCGGCTTTTTCCGCCTGTGGGAGAATCCCCGCCTGTTGCCCCACCTGCATTTGCCATTGCAGGCCGGCTGCGACCGCACTTTGCGACGCATGGCGCGCAAAACGACTCGGGCGAGTTTTCATCGTCTCGCGACGGCGGCGCGGCTGCACATTCCCCAACTGCAGCTCTCCACCGACATCATCTGTGGCTTCCCCGGCGAGACGGAAGCGGATTTTCAAACCAGTCTCGACTATGTGGAGGAGATTGGTTTCGGACGACTGCACGTCTTCGCCTACAGCCCACGGCCGGGCACAGCCGCCGCCCGTATGTCCAACCAGACAGCCCCGGCCGAATGCAAAGCACGGGTGCAGCGCATGTTGGCCCTGGGCCAACGCTTGAGTCTGGCTTTCCATCGCCAGCAGGTAGGGCGCATGACATCTGTGCTGTGGGAAACCCCCTCAGGAGCGGATGACGCCGGCTTGCGCTGGCAGGGGTACAGCGACAACTACATTCGGGTGACAGCCTATGGCCCACCTGATTTGCACAACCGCATCACGTTCGCGCGCCTGACAACAGCTGAAGCCGGGGGTATGGGAGCCGTGTTGGTGAAAGACGAGATAGAAGAGGCTGGTGTTGGCGGCACGCCGGTCTGCCAGATGACACCCATTCCCCTTTAACCTGATTGACAAGGCCCCCTCAATGGCTATAGAATAGCATCAACAAATTTTTCTCTTGAGCCTGTTGCTCCGTCAGGAGGGTGCGATGGTCTCTCACAGGTTGGGGCGCTGGCTGGCAGCGGCCGGCGCGGTCTTTGTGATCGGTAGCTTCGTGTAGTTTAGTTAACGATGCCTGTTGCCTCTTCCCAGGCTTACCCCCCCGGCGCGACACCCACGCTGCCGGCTTATCCAC